>JAJZAI010000045.1 GCA_021799495.1 Deltaproteobacteria bacterium | reverse complement strand
GTGCAGGTTCCGGGCGTCGGCGGACGCGAGCCGCGGGTGATTCCGCGCCGGCTGCTCGGCGAAATCATCGAACCGCGGATGGAAGAGATTTTCTCGCTCGCGCAGCGCGAGCTGTATCGCTCCGGCGCCTCGGAAAGCCTTGCGTCGGGCGTGGTGCTGGTTGGCGGAACGTCTTTGCTCGAAGGCACGCAGGAATTGGCGGAAAGAATTTTCGGGCTGCCGGTGCGGCGCGGATTGCCGATCAATCTCAAAGGCATGCCCGAAGAGCTGATGAAGCCGATGTACACGACGGCGGCCGGCCTGCTGATGCGCGCGACCGACGGCCGCGGCCATCACAACGGATTCGCCCGCAACGGACGCTGGGGCCGCCTGCGTACGCGGGTCGGCGATTGGATGAGGGATTTATTTTGAGCCAGAAAATTTTCAGTGGCGGAGAGCGCGGCGCTTCGCGCGAGAGGGGTGGAGGAGGTTCAGAAATGATCGAATTGGTTGAAAATGTCGATCCTGGCGCGCGGATCAAGGTTATCGGCGCCGGCGGATGCGGCGGCAACGCCGTCAATCACATGATCGCGGCCGGCCTGCGCAATGTCGAGTTCGTCGCGTGCAACACCGACACGCAAGCCTTGCAGGGCAATTCCGCGCCGATCCGGTTCCAGATGGGCACGCAGCTCACGCGCGGCCGCGGCACCGGCGGCAATCCCGAGATCGGCCGCAAGGCCGCGCTCGAGGACGAAGAGCGCTTGCGCGAGCTGATTGGCGACGCCGAGATGGTGTTCGTCACGGCCGGAATGGGCGGCGGCACCGGCACCGGCTCCGCGCCGGTGATCGCGCGGATCGCGCGCGAGTCGGGCGCGCTTACCGTCGGCGTCGTGACCAAGCCGTTCCAGTTCGAGGGCCGCAAGCGGATGGGCCAGGCGGAAGAGGGCCTGCGCGAGCTGAAGAACGCCGTCGATACGCTGATTACGATTCCGAACCAGCGCTTGCTTTCGATCGCGAGCCGCACCACGTCGCTCAAGGAGGCGTTTCAGCGCGCCGACGACGTGCTGCTGCAAGCGGTCCGCGGCATCTCGGAACTGGTCACGGTGCACGGACTGATCAATCTGGATTTCGCCGACGTGCGCTCGATCATGGCCGAGATGGGCATGGCGATGATGGGCGCGGCGCGCGCGGGCGGCGAGAACCGCGCGGTCGAAGCGGCGCAGCGCGCGATTTCAAGCCCGCTGCTCGAGGACGTGTCGATCAAGGGCGCGCGCGGCCTGCTGATCAACGTCACCGGCGGACCCGACATGTCGCTCTACGAAGTGAATGAAGCGGCGAGCCTGATCCAGGAAGAGGCGCACGAGGACGCGAATATCATTTTCGGCGCGGTGATCGACGACAAGATCAGCGACGAGATTCACGTCACCGTGATTGCGACCGGCTTTGGCGATCGCGATCTCGAAAGCCGCATCCTGCCGCGCTATTCGCCGGGCGGCGCGCCGATCACGGCGCCCGTGCAATCCGCGATGACGCGGCCGATGGATTCGCCGCAGCAGCCGTTGCTTGCGCAGCCCGCGATGGCGCAAGCGACGCCGATGCCGCCGGTTCAGTCGGCGCGCACGGCGGCCGCGGCGGCGTCGCCGAGAATTCCGCCTAACGCGACTTCGTTCGGCGGCAAGCCGGTGCGCCGTCTCGGCCTGATCGTCGATGAGAACAGCCTGGATATCCCGGCGTTCAAGCGGCGCAACAGCGAGGCGGAGCAGCAGCGCAATGCGGGGCCAACCCGGCTCGGCGCGAACGACGTGGCCGAGGCGGACGACAAGCTCGATATTCCGGCGTTTCTGCGGAAGCCCACCGAATAGGCGGCGCGCCGGTCCGGCGCGCCGCCTATTCGCCGAGAATTCGTTCCGCGCGCGCGAGCGGCAGCATGATCGCGAACGCTCCGACCGTCAGCGCCATCGTGAAGGCGACCGCGATGCGATAACTGCCGGTATGATCGATCAGCGCGCCGCACACCGGCGGGCCGAGCAGGGTTCCGATCGCGCTGCTCGTGTACAGCACGCCGAGGATCACACCCAGCCCGCGCGCGCCGAAAAGTTCCGCAAGGACCGCTGGCGTAAGCGCGACCGCGCCGCCGTAACTCACGCCCATCGCAAGCGCGAACGCCGCCAGCGGCCAATACGATTCCGCCGCCAGCCAGAGCGCGAAGCTCAAGCCGAGCGCCAGGATGCAGATCTGAAACGCCCGGATGATTCCGTAGCGATCGGCGAGCGGGCCGAGGCTGACCCGGCCGGCGGTGCTCGCGAAGCCGATAAGCCCCACCAGCGCCGCCGCCGCGATCGGCTTGATTCCGATGCTATGCGCGAAAGACGGCAAAAAGACGAACGGCACCGCCGTGGCGACCGTCCACAGCAGGCATCCCGCGTACATCAGCCGAAACGGCGGCGAGCGGAAAATCTCGCGCATCGGCACCGCCGGCGAATCGAGTTCGATCGGCGGCGGTTCCGCCAGCCACGCGCACGCCAGCAGGCTCGCCGCCGCGCCCACGCCCATGATCGCGTAGGCCTCGCGCCAGCCGTAATGCTTGATTAGCGCCGCGGCCAGCGGCGCGACCGCAAGCGTTCCCGCCCCGATTCCCGACACCGCGATTCCCAGCGCGGTCGTCCTCCGCTTCAAAAACCATCCGCTCACCGCCGCGACCAGCGGCACATAGCAGCACGCGACACCCACGCCCACGCCGAGGCCGTAGGTGAAGTAGGCTTCGGTCAGCCGATGGATCGACGCGGTCATGATGAGGCCGGCGCCGGTCGCGATCGCGCCGACCGCCGCGACCGGCCGCGGCCCGAAGCGATCGGCGAAATGGCCGGTGATCGGGCCAAGCATGAAATAGACGAACGCGGTGATCGAAAAGATCGCGGAGGTCGCGGAGCGGCTCGCGCCGAATTCCGCCGCGATCGGACGGAAGAACGCGCCGAAGCTGTAGGCCACGCCGAACAGCGTGAAGGTCGCGAGGAAACCCGCCGCGACCATCCGCCACGCGTATGGCGAATCGCGCTCATGGCGCGGCTTTGCGCCGGGAACGGCGGATTTTGAAGCGAAGCCGCGCTTGCCGCTGGACGGCGCCGCGCGATCGGAACTGTCGCTCAGCATCGCGCGCACTATAACCTTGCGCGCGCGACGGCGTGAAGCGCGTGTTGGAGCGGCCGGCCGATTATTCGAGCGCGGCGGCGAGCGCGCGATGCTGCCGGCGCAGCGCATCAGGCAGCGCCGCGCCAATCTTGTCGAAGAATTCGCCCGCCGACGCGAGCTCCTGGCGCCATTCGCCCTGGTCAATGGCGAGCGCCTGGCGCAATTGCTCCGGCGATATTTCCAGCCCGGTGAGATCGAGGTCCGCCGGTTGCGGCGCGATGCCGACCGGCGTGCGGAAACCGCCGGCGCCGCTGTGGATCCGGTCGAGCATCCATTTCAGCACCCGCAGGTTCTCGCCGAATCCCGGCCACAGGAAATCGCCCCCGGCGCTCTTGCGGAACCAATTGACCATGAAGATGCGCGGCGGATTTTTCAGTTGTTTGGCCAGTTCGAGCCAATGGCCGAGATATTCGCCGATGTTGTAGCCGCAGAACGGCAGCATCGCCATCGGATCGCGCCGCACCACGCCGACCTTGCCGGCCGCCGCCGCGGTCGTCTCCGAGCCCATCGTCGCGCCCATGAAAACGCCGTGCGCCCAATCGCACGATTCCAGCACCAGCGGCATCGTGGTCGCGCGCCGGCCGCCGAAGACGATCGCGGAAATCGGCACGCCGCGCGGGTCGTTGGCGTGCGGCGAGAGCGCCGGATTGTTGCTCATCGGCGCGGTGAAGCGGCTGTTCGGATGCGCCGCTTTGGCGCCTGATTGCGGATCCCACGCACGTCCCTGCCAATCGAGCAGTCCGGCCGGCGGCGGCGTGTCCATCCCTTCCCACCAGATATCGCCGTCCGGCGTCTGCGCGACGTTGGTGAAGAGCGTATCATGCTCCACCAGACGCATCGCGTTGGCGTTCGATTTCGCGCTGGTGCCGGGCGCGACGCCGAAATATCCCGCCTCGGGATTGATCGCCCACAGCCCGCCGTCAGGGCCGATGCGAAGCCACGCGATATCGTCGCCGACGGTGAACACTTTCCAGCCCTTGAGCGCCGGCGGCGGCGTGAGCATCGCGAGATTCGTCTTGCCGCAGGCGCTCGGAAACGCCGCCGCGATATAGCGCGTCTGGCCCGCCGGATTCTGGATTCCGACGATCAACATATGCTCGGCCAGCCAGCCTTCCTTGCGCCCGAGCGCGCTGGCGATTCTGAGCGCGAAACATTTTTTGCTGAGCAGCGCGTTGCCGCCGTAACCGCTGCCGACCGACCAGATCGTGTTGTCCTGCGGGAAGTGGCAGATAAAGCGCTTCTTCGGATCGAGATCGAGCGTGCAGTGCAGGCCGCGGTTGAAATGATCGGATTCGCCCAGCATCTCGAGCGCCGCGCGGCCCATCCGCGTCATGATCCGCATGCTCAGCACGACATAGATGCTGTCGGTGATTTCCACGCCGACCTTGGCGAAGGGCGATCCGAGCGGCCCCATCACATACGGAATCACGTACATCGTGCGGCCCGCCATCGAGCCTTTCAGCAGCGCGCCGAGCTTCGCGTAGGCCTCGTCCGGCGCCATCCAGTTGTTGGTCGCGCCGGCGCCGTCCTGGGTCGGCGAGCAGATGAAGGTGACTTCCTCGGTGCGCGCGACGTCGTTGGGGTTCGAGCGATGCAGATGGCATCCTGGGCGCTTTTCGTGGTTCAGCGGAACCAGAACTCCCGCGGCGATCGCCTCGTCCGTTAAGTGGCGGCGCTCGGCTTCGGAGCCGTCGCACCATACGATTCGATCCGGATAGGTCAGGCGCGCGCATTCCGCGACCCAGGCGGCGAGCGCGCGGCTTTTGGTGTACGTTTCGGCGGCGGGATGGCTGGTCACTCGATCTCTCCCGGACAATCGCTAACGCGTCCGCGGCTCGGCCAATGAACGCGCCATGTTACGATTAGGTTACCTGACCACGCTATCATCGGAATTAGCAAAAGGCCAGATCCGCGTTACCGACTATTAGGATTTCTTCAATTTTGGTCGCGTTTGCGACCGTGCGCCGGCGAATCGGCGGGACGTGCGCGCAAAGCGGCGACCGGTGCGCCGAAGCGCAACAGCCGCCGCCGGTGAAGCAAGCACGGCGCGATCGCGCCGGCGTTTCAGTTTATTTCCTGATAAATCGCACGTCGGGATCGCCGTTGCTGTTGTCGCCCCACGCCATCAACAGGTTCACGCCGTTGTTGCTGATCTGATTGTAGTCGGCCATGTAGCAGGTGGCGACAAATGGATCGACGTTGACGACGACCGGGAACGGGTGGGCGGTAAGGAAACTCTGTGCCCAGGTTGTTCCGCCGTTGAGGCTGACGGCGAGATCGAAATCCACGTACCAGTTGTTTTGGTTGCGGCTGCGATCGTAATAAGTCACGCCGACCTTTCCACTCGGCAGCACTGAAACCCAGGGGAAGAATTGGTCGGTTCCGGCGCCGTTTTTATTCACGATTGCCGGGGTTGACCAGCTCGATCCGCCGTTGGTCGATTTGGTGATGAAGATATCGGGATCGCCGTTGCGCTGGTCGTTCCAGACCACGTAGATCGATCCTTTGTTTTTGCTTTTGGCGCCGGTGTCGATCGCGATCGAGGGAAAATCGTTAACCCGGACTCCGCCCTTAAGCGCGGGGCGAAAGCAAATCTGCTCCGAAACGCCGGGATTGTAGATCGGGCTTACGCTCGTAATTAACGATGGCGAGGAAAAAGTCTGGCCGCCATCCGTCGATTCTGAAAAATACAGCGCATCGATGGGGTTCGCGCCGCCACCGGTCGTGAATTGTTCCCACGCGACATACAGGTTGCCATTGGCGTCGATTACCGGCATCGCGCCGCTGGCCGCTTCTTGCACGATTGGCACGCAGGTTTGCGCAGGCATCGTGCAGACATAAATCGGCGAAATCACTCCGGACGAGAACGACGTTATCGCCGTGTAAACGTTGCCGTGATGCGGACTGGTGGGATTCGTGTCGACCGTCGTCAACGGTTTGTCCAGCACATCCCCGGACGCGGCGGTTATTAATTCAAACGGGCTGAAATTCTGGCCTCCGTCGGTTGATTCAAAGACCGTCGCGTAGCTGTCGCCATTATTGAAGTCCTCCGCGATCGAGGAGTAGAAGACGTTCCCCTGACCGTCGACCGCCAGCGAAGGGTCGCCGGCCGGCCATACCGTATCGCCATTCGGCGCGCTCAGGAGCGGAAGTCCGCCTGCGACTTCGGTAAAAGTTTTTCCTCCGTTGAGCGAATAGGCATAGCCCGAATAACTTCCGCCACGCCAGAAATCCGCCGAAGCTGTTGTAAGCGACGACGATATCGTTGGCTATCGGTTGCGCCACCGTGGTTTCGCTTTCGGTGAACGCGAATGTCGTGTCGAGCGCACGGTTGTTGACGGTCGACAGCGTTTTGATCAACGGCAGAACCGCTCCAACGAATCCGTTTGCCTTAACGCCGCCATTGTTATGCTCTGCCGCGTATTGGCTGCGCATATCGGGATTATTGCGCCATTTGCCGAAATACGCCGATTCGGCGGCGCCGGAGAGATGAGACCGCGCCTCGTCCGACAAGGTCGGCGATGGAGCCTGACCGGTCAACTGGGGCGAAGAGGCGATCGAGACGCCGCGTGTTATGGCTGAAACCTGGGACGCGCCGCTCGCGTCGGTGGGCTTTGCGAACGCTAGTCCGAGCGCCGCCATAAACAATGCAATGACAATGGGCCTAGCCGTCGGATTATGGTTTTGTTTTAGAATTATTCACGTGTCTCCTCCCAATGGAAGCAACAATTACACTCAAGATTTAGAAATTGCCGGACTCTGGTGTAAATTACGCTGAATCACGTCATTTCGATGCATTTGTTTCTTGCTGTCACGCCGTTTTTTGCAGGAGTCGCAACATGCACATCGTTGCATGCAGTGTCAACTCATGCCGCTAAATTGCGGCCATTGCCGGCTATTGACTTTGCGCTTGCCACAGATCGATTAGACACGTGCATGGAGCAAATGCTGCGTGCGCGTGGCGAAATGAGCACGTCGATGCGCCAGCAGGAGCGGCTGGTGGTGACGACGCCGTTCAAGTGGATTTCGGCCGGCGGCTTAAAGAAAATTGCGCGCCCCGAAAGAATCTCGGTGGGCGAGTGGATCGGCGGCCATTATCGGGTGGTGTTCGTCATCGTTCCGGAGCGCGGCGGCCATTCGCGACTAACGATAATTCCCGAAATTTTCGGCGAACCGGCGCCTTGCTCCTCGCAGACTCCGCCGCTGATGGGCCCGGGCGGCGGACCGATGCGCGGCGTCGCGGTGGGTTCAAATGGTTCGCTGGAACGCCGCTGGATGGAAATCGTCAAGAAAAATTGCGGCGGATGAGCCGTAAATACGCGTTATTGCCCGTCCGATCACGAAAGAGTTGAAACGTCCGCGGCGGCCTGCGCCGCGCGGCGACACGAATGCGGCCGTGAAGCGCGCATTGACAATCGCTGGCCTCGCAAGACCAACATTCACGCCTTGATTGCGGAGAGTGCGGCATTTGCCGCAGCTGGGATGCGCCGGCTGGTCAATAGCCGTTTAATAGTCAGTCGACGGATAGATAAATAACAAATCAATACTCACAATATGGAATTGCCTGGTTGCACGGGCGAATTGCTCTTCGCGCTGGCGCGATGAATAGTCCGGGCGCGCGGCACGTCATAAAAGATGGCGGTGCGGAAGGTTTGCCGCGCATGGCGCCGCGGCAGCGCGGCAGGCCGCCGCAATCAGCGCCGGAGGTGAAACGGGAAAGGCCTCGCACATTCTGACGTCGAATCATCAAAGAGGTAAATTGATGAACAACATGGTCAAACAGATCATAACGGCCGCAATCGCGGGCGCATTTATCGCCGCCGCGGGCGGACCGGCGTGGTCGGCGGCGCAGGCGACGGGAGCATCGTCGCGGCCGGCCGCCCGCATGATAAGCAATTCAAGCGCCGCGAATGCGGCGCTTAACACCGGACCTACAGGCGCGTCCGGCGCGGTGCTTCCCGCAAGGTTGCTCGCCAAACGGGCGAATTTCCCCGCCTGCAGATCGGGACGTTATTACAACGCCGATGACATGGTCGGAAATCACGCTTCCTGTATCGTGAATGAATTCCTGACTGGAGCGGCTGCGCCTTAAGGCAAGGCCCGGGCCAACGAGATGGACTTTCCCGTCAAACTGAACTGGTCAGCGAGCGACCGCGGCGACTGCGGGGTGCGCGCCGTATCCTGGGGGACCGGCGGCGCTGCTCCGCGTTTTCAATACGCCGCGCTTTTGCGCGCCGCGGCGGCTAGCCGTTCGATTTCTTCCTCGGTGAATCCGGCCAGCAAGCGGGACTCGCGCGCGATCGTTACGATATTGTCGTTGCCGTCGCGCACATCCTCGATCGCCCGCCGGGTGCCGCGGAAACTGAATACTTCGTCGATATTTTCCTGAAATTCCAGCGCGCGCTTGAGCCGTTCGGGATCGCCTTCGGTCAATTTGCGCACCCACTTCGAGCCCATCCGCACGTGCGTGATTTCGTCGGCGAGCACGTAATCGACCGCCCGCTCGATAACCTCGTCGCCATTTTTCTGCGCGATGCGGATGAGCTGCTCGAAGACGTCGCAGGCGAGTCCTTCGAGGCCGCGGTTGATGCCGGCGACGCGCGCGGCGGGGTCTTCCGCCTGAGTGCATCGCCACAGCACTTCGGTCTCGACGTAATCGCCAGGTTCCGCGCCCATGTAGGCGAGCAGGCCTTCGAAGATTTCGGTGTGGCGCGATTCGTCCCATACCTGGCGCGCCATGTCGAGCTGGAACTCCCACGGCGCGTCAGGAAAATCGAAGAGCGTGCGGCCCGCCGCCTCCATCGCCTGGACTTCGCCGCAGAAAATTCCATGCATCCGCGTCCGCAGCGCTTCTTCATCGAAGGGCAGCACGCGGTCGTCGAGGTTCTGCTCTTCGCGGATTTCGCGGGCTTTGCGGGCGCGCAACAGCACGAAGCGATCTTCGCGCGCCAGACGTTCGACCGGAATCATTCGTTGCATCGCAAATTTTCTCCCGTCGCGCCGATCAGTAGGCCGCGCTGCGCGAGGCGCTGCGCAGCAGGCGCTCGATTTCCTCGTCGGTGAAACCGGCGAGCAGGCGCGCCTCGCGCGCGATCGTTAGCGTCGCGTCGAAATCGATTTCGCGCCCGCCGACGTCGAGCGGTGCCTGCGGCGCGCCGGCCTGCGTCGTTCTGCCGCCCTGAAAATTGAACAGGTTGTCGATATTTTCCTGAAAATCGAGCGCGCGCTTGAGGCGCTCGGGATCGCCTTCGGTCAGCTTGCGCATCCACTTCGAGCCCATCCGCACGTGCGTGATTTCGTCGGCGAGCACATAATCGACGGCGCGCTCGATCACCTCGTCGCCCATCCGCTGCGCGAGCCGGATGATCTGCTCGAAGACGTCGCAGGCGAGTCCTTCGAGGCCGCGGTTGATGCCGGCGACGCGGCAGGCGGGATCGTCCACCTGAGTGCACGACCACAGCACTTCGCTTTCGGGAAATTCGCCGATATACGAGCCAAGGTATTCAAGCAGCTTGGCGAAGATTTCGGTGTGGCGCGATTCGTCCCATACCTGGCGCGCCATGTCGAGCTGAAACTCCCATGGCGCGTCGGGAAAATCGAAGAGTGTGCGGCCCGCCGCCTCCATCGCCTGCATCTCGCCGACGGCGATACCATGCAGACGGCCCTTGAGAAAATCCTCTTCGTGAGGCATCGCGGCGGTCGGCGAAAAACCCTGATCGACGCGCGCTTGAAACATCCGATCGAGCGGAACGAGGATATGGTTGTCCGGGCGAGCCAGCCGATCGACCGCGATCATCCGTTCCATGGTCTCGTGGCCTCCGTGCGCCTTAGCGCGTCCATGCGGTTTTGCCGCCGCTCAAATCCATCGCCTCCCAGATCATCCAGCGGCCGTCCTGCCGGCCAAGGCGATATTGAACCGTGAAGGGTTCGGCGCGATCTCTGAACAGCCGCGCCTTGACATAGTAATGATAATTCAGGCGCGCCGTGGCGATTATCTGATGGCGTGAATAACCGCCGGGCTTGATCGCCCTTGCGAGCTGATCCAATTCGCCTGCGGCGGCGGGCGTTGCAAGCGCGGCCAGCGCGCCGAAATCGCCGGCGGCGAGCAGGTCGAGCACATGGTCGGCCGCCTCAAGCAGGTCCGGCGGCACGATCGAGCGCGCCGTGCGCGGCTGCGGCCCCATCACGTTCGCCCGTTCACCGAGATCAGGCATCGGCGGTCACCACAATTGGCTTATCCGGTTTTTTCCAGGGTGATTTGACGCCGAGATCATCGCATTCGATGAGCCGCCAATCGCCATCGGCGGTGCGGCTCCAGCGATTTTGCAGGGTCAGATCGCCGGATTGTCCGATAAACTTGACTTTGACCAGATAATGAAATCCCAAACGGGCGCGGGCTATCACTTCATAGCGCAGGAACGGACGCAACGCCCCGGCCCGTCCGAGCGCGGCCGCGACCGCCTCCGCTGCGCGCACGTCGATATAGCGGCCCGCCTCCGCCACGTCGTTGGCGACGGTCGCCGCGGCGTGAGCGGCGACCGCTTCATTAAGCTCGACAGGGACGACGGTGCGACGGACTTTGAGGGCCATGTCAGCTTCGCCCGAGCTTGGGCGCGTCGGGATCTTCCGCTTCAAAACCGGTGACGCCGCCGGCCGCGGCTAGCAATTCTTCGAGCCGGCCCTGCCATCGCGCGGCCCGCCGATGCGCCTCGGGCGAATCGAGCAGGTCGTCAAGCAGCACCAGGCCGCGCTCGACGTGGCGTTTTTCGTCATCGACGAGATGGGCCAGGATGCGCAACGTGGGCGGTTCATAGATCGGATTGGCCGCCGTCACGTGGCTGCTGTAATGCGCGATCAAATGCGGCTTCAGGACGCGGAAGATGCCGACCATCCGCTCGATCGTTTGCTCCCACTGCTCCTGGTCTTCGATCTCATTCATAAAGCCGACGAAGGCTTCATTGGGCGGGCGGGAGATTTGCGCCTGGCTGCGCAATTCGGCCAGCCGCTTGCCGAGCGCGTCGGCATGGAGGGCGCATTCATAGACCTGACGCGCCATCTCGATTTTCACCGGCAATTGCGGCGTCAGGGCGATCCATCCCGCCATCATGCGCATCATCCGCTCCTCAGCGTAACGATAATTCATGATGAAACGGGCGCTCTGCCTGACGCTGTAAACGCCTTCGAGGGTGCGCCGGTCATGCAATGCCATGGCGGTTTACGATTCTCCCTTTGATGGCGAATCCGCATCGGCGGTTCGATCCGGTTGAATATCTGGTGATGGCGCGAAAAACCGGCCCTGGACGATCGCCGCTATTTCACGCCAATAGGTCTCTTTGTCCGTCTTGGCCAGCATGCTGGCGCCCATCGCCAGGCCCGAGCAGAGCATGTGCAGGGCCTCGACCACGCTGTGCAGGTCGCCGAAATGAATCACGCCTTCGGCCTTGCCTCGTTCCAGCGGTTCGGCAAGCGCGGCGCGATACGGCCGCAGGACCTCGCGCAGCCGGCCGCGATATTCCGGCCGTTGTTCGAGGTAGCGCAATTCGTGATTAAGCACTGCGAAGGCTTCGCGGTAGCGATCGATGACGCCGAGGGCGGCATGCATGACCGCCAGAATTTCGCCGCGCGGATCGCCGGCGGTTGCGGCGCGGATCGACGGCAGCGCGTCGGTCAGTTCGCCGACCATCGATTCCGCGATCAGCAGCAAAATTTCGTCTTTGCCCGAGAGATAGACGTAAATCGATCCCGCGGCGAGGCCGGCTTCGAGCGCGATTTCCCTAACCGTCGCTTCGTGGAAAGATTTTCGCGCGAGAATCCTCGTGACTGCGACGAAAATCTGCCGTTTCCGGGTCCGTGCGAGCGCGTCGTCGAGAGGCGGGTTGCGCAGCGCTTCGGTCATGGATGAATCCCGCCCGGCATTGAAAATTCAGCCATCATACTGGACATCGTGCTCGTATTGTGGCGCATCGAAGGGCCGCGCGAAGTCTCCGGCGGCGCTGATCGCAAGGTTAATGAATGAATGTTCATTCCGTCAAGCGCATTCCGTGTGTTCCGCGCATTCTTTTGGGAATATCACAACTTTCGCCGCCTCGCGCGTCCAATCTTCAAAGATTGGATTGCCGGCTAATTTTCACGATGCCAAAAAACATTCCAACCGATTAACCGAACCCCTCGGCAGTGTGCGATTTGGGTGATCGAGCCTCAGGCATAAGGATTTGCAACTATGCGGCGGTGATGCGAATCTAGACGGGCGCAGCAGAAAATTCGGACTCGGACGAGCCGAAATTCAACCAGGTGAAAAATGGACAACGCTCCGGATAAACCGCTCATTCAAACCATGAACGCGCGCTCGGCGCCGCGCCATCCGCAGGAATATTACGAGGAAATCAAGCGCAAGTTCGCTGAAGAACGCGATCTGAGACTGGGCTATCGACCCCATGGATTGAGCCAGTACACTTCGGACCTTTCCGGCGACTTTGCAAGATATGAGATTGATCCATACGCGGGCGAATCGGCGTCGCGCGAGCCGATTAAAGACACGGTGGAATGCCTGTTTATCGGCGGCGGGTTCTCCGCGCTGTTGACGTCCGCGCGGCTGCGCGAATGCGGCGTCGAGAGTATCAGGATTGTCGAGCGCGGAGCGGACGTTGGCGGCACATGGTACTGGAATCGCTATCCCGGCGCGGCGTGCGACGTGGTCGCGTACGACTACCTGCCGCTGCTTGACGAAACCGGATACGTGCCGACCCGGCATTATGCGAAGGCTCCGGAAATCTTCGCGTACTGCCAGTTGATCGCGCGCAAATACAATTTGTACGACCTCGCGGTTTTTCAGACCACCGTCACCTCCACTGTTTGGGACGAAGGCGAACGGATGTGGCGGATCGGAACCGACCGTGGCGACGAGATCAAAGCGCGTTTCGTAATCTGCGCCAACGGCACCCTCTCCAAGCCGAAGCTTTCGAAGATCAAAGGAATGGAGACTTTCAAGGGCCATTCCTTCCACACCTCGCGATGGGACTACGAGTACACGAAACCCGACCTGTCGGGACTGGCGGATAAAGTAGTCGGAATTATCGGCACTGGCGCCACGGCGGTTCAGGCGATCCCGCGGCTGGGCGCCGCGGCGAAGGAACTGTACGTGTTCCAGCGCACGCCCTCGTCGATCGACCTCAAGGACGACTGGCCGACCGATTCGGAATGGGCGAAGAAGCTGCAGCCCGGATGGCAGGCCAAACGGCGTCAGCGGGCGCGGGCCGAGGCGCGGCGGATGGAAGAGGGGCGCGAATTGCGGGAAGTTTCGCGCGACGAAAAAATCCGCCGGCAGGAGAATGCGAATATCGACTATATGATGCGCATCCACAAGCGCATCGAGGAGATCGTCAAGGATAAAGCGACGGCCGAGGCGCTCAAGCCATGGTACATGTTCATGTGCAAGCGGCCGTGCTTCGACAATGACTATCTTCCGACCTTCAACCGTCCTACCGTTCATCTCATCGACACGCACGGCAGAGGCGTCACCGAGATCACGGAAAACGGGCCGGTGTTCGACGGCAAGGAATACAAGGTCGATCTGCTGATTTATGCGACCGGATTCGAAGTGCAGAAGACCGGCATCTACAACCAGATAGCCGGGCAGGGCGGACGCGATCTAAACGACAAGTACAGTGAAGGCATCCGCACTCTGGTTGGAATCCATTCGCATGGATATCCCAATATGTTCATCATGGGCGGCTATCAGGCGTCATTCCAGTTCAATTTGACCGACATGCTGCAGGTGCAGGGCGATCACATCGCGGCGTGCATCGATTATGCGCGCCGCAACGGTTATCGCACGATCGACGCCACGCCAGAAGCCGAGGAGTGGTGGGTCAACGAGGTGATAGAGAATCGCGGCAAGACCGGCCGTAATCAGGAATGCACGCCCGGCTATTACAATTTTGAAGGCGAATTCCAGCGGCGGCAGGACGGAAACTATAACGGCGGCTTCAACCGTTATTGCACGCACATGGAAAACGTACGGGCGCGGATGGAGGAAAATTTCATTTTCACGAAATAGCAACTCCGCGCCGAAGAGATAGAAGGCCCGCCGGCTGCCGCAAGCGCCGGCGGGCCTTTCATTTGGCGCGGCGCGTCAGCCCTTCTGGAAATGCCTGACCACTTCCTCGCCGAGACGCTGGATGCAGTCGAGAAACTCGGCATTCTCCGGATAGCGGCCTGACGACGGGCGCGGATTGCGAGTGCGCAGGCAGATGTAATCGGGCTTGAGCCGTTCCTGTACGGCGCCGAGCCGGTCGATCCATTTTTGCGCCGAACCCAGAATGAGGAAGGACCGTTCAAGGCGCTCGGTCGGGAGTTCCTCGATATCCGGCGTCATGCCGTGCGATTCGTAGAATTTGGCCTCCTCGACCCATCGCGGCCCGTGGCGGCGGCGCACCTCATTTTCGTCGTCGCCGATCCATCCTTCGTAGGCGAGGCCAACCGTCCAGTGCTTGCGCCCCTTCTTGTAAGCTTTTTCGCGCCAGAATTCGATCTTCTGCGAAGCGCTTTCAAGGTCCGTAGGGAACCACCAGACCCATCCGTCCCAATCCAGCGCCCGTTCGATTCCCTTGTCGTAGAAGGCGCCGATCCAGATGGGCGGACGCGGCTGCTGGTAGGGCTTGGGCGTGAGGCGCGCCTGATCGAACTCAAAGAAGCGGCCCTTGAATGAAAAGCGATCCTGGGTCCAAACGCCCTCGATAACTTTGAGCGCTTCTTCGAAGCGCTTTCCCGCCTGCTTCATCGGCACGCCGAACAGCCGGAAATAGTCCTCGTGATAGCCGACGCCGGCGCCGAAGATGAGCCGGCCGCGCGAAAGCTGATCGATCAGCGCGAGTTGCTCGGCGAGGTGCACCGGATGGTAGTAGGTCGGCTGGATGACGGTCGTCGCGATTTGGACGCGAGTGGTCCGCGCTGCTATCGCGGTCGCGAGCACGACGGGCGAGGGAAAATAGGTTTCGGTCCGGGCGTGACGCTCGGGCAACCAGACGGCGTCGAATCCGACGCGTTCGGCGGTTTCGGCCTCAGCCAGCAGATGAGCGGCGGCGTCGGCGACCTCGTGACGCGGCGGCAGCGCGCCGTCGTAGGGACCGAAATGGGTGTCGGGCATATAGGCAATACGCAAAGCAGTTCACCTCGCATGGAAAATCGCGCAGTACGATTATCGGTAAAATCGCGGCTGGAACAATCCCCGCGGCCGCGGCAGGGCGTGCGTACGGCCGCCGCGCCGGCGTGTGGAACGCGCGGCTAATCAGGCAGATTCGCGCCGCGCAAAGCGCGGGCTATCACGCGCAGTATCCTGTTTTCGAGATGAAGGTAGAAGTGCGCGAAGATTCCGAATGCGGCGACGATCACGGCGAGAACCAGAATGAATCCGAGGAAATTCGCTTTCGCCGCCGATGCGAAACCGGTGGTTTCGGTCTCGGTTTGCTCGGCCTCGAGCAGCTCGTGCCGCCGCGCGAATTCATCGCGCGCGGGTGCGCGCTCCGGAGGATCGCATGATTGATCGTCGTCCCGCATCGCCGCGTCGCCGATCGATTATAATGCGCGTCCGCCGAAAAATAATTGGCCGGAAAATTTGACTCACCGTATTTGACGGAGCCGTTCGCGGCGGCGCAGCGCCGAAATCATTTCGCGTTGACATGCGTGCGCGGGCAGGGGAGAACAGCCTCAGCCTGAAAAGAAATTGGGTGGAATTGCTGCGCTCGCGGCCGGCGGCGCAAGGCTTCGGATGGAACTTTCCGCGGAATCGCAAATCGAGGAGGCGGCACCGCCGCGCGCGGCTCGGCTTGGCGTACAAGTCAAATTCTTTTACGGACTGGGGTCGGTCGCTTTCGGCGTCGAGTCGGTCGCCCTCGGTTCGCTGGTGTTGCTCTATTTCAACCAGGTGATCGGACTGCCCGCGTCGTGGGTTGGCGCCGCGATCATGGTCGCGCTGATTTTCGACGCGATCTTCGATCCGCTGCTGGGCCATTGGTCGGACCATCTGCGCTCGGCGTGGGGCCGGCGTCATCCGTTCATGTACGCATCGGCGGCGCCACTGGCGGTCGCATTCTATTTTCTTTGGCGTCCGCCGCATGGATGGTCGAACGAGGCGCTGCTGGCCTATCTGCTCGCGGCGCTGGTGTCGGTGCGATTGCTGGTGAGCCTGTACGAGATTCCCAGCGCCGCGCTCGCGCCGGAACTTACGCCCGACTATGACGAGCGCACCTCCCTGCTCGCGTACAGATTCTTCTTCGGCGTGCTTGGCGGAACGGCGATGTCCGTCGCGGCCTTCCAGATTTTTTTGCGCAAGGACGCGGCGCATCCGCTGGGCGTGCTGAATCGCCACGGATACGAGCAGTTCGGGCTGCTGTCCGCGATCGTGATGTTCACGGCGATTATCGTGACGTGCGTTGGGACTCACGGCCGCGGCGTCGCTTCGACCGTGCGGAATGACGCTGACGATTTCCGCGGCAAAATACGGGAAATACGGACGACGCTCTCGAACCGATCGTTTTTCGCGTTGATGACGGCGGGCATCGTCGCGAGCATCGCGGTGGGACTGAACAGCGGCCTTGGGCTTTACGTCACCACCTATTTCTGGGAGCTGACGCCGAAACAGATTTCCTATCTCGTGAGTTTCGGTTTCGTTTCCGCGATTCTCGGCGTGTCGCTGGCGACGCCCGCGTCAAAATGGCTGGGCAAGAAAAAGGCGATGCTCGCGTTATTCACGATCTCGGCGATCGCCGGTTCTATTCCAATTCCGTTGCGCCTGATCGGATTGATGCCGGCGAATCATACGGATGCGCTTTTGGCGGCGCTGTTCGCCGACGGCGTCGTGCGCGACACGCTCGGGATCATGGGGTTCATCATCGTCGCGTCGATGATGGCGGACGTGGTCGAGGATATCGCGGTGAAATCGGGCCGGCGTTCGGAGGGATTGATCTTCGCCGCCAACGGTTTGCTGCAGAAGTGCGTCACCGGCTTCGGCACGTTTCTGTCGGGACTGATGCTGGGCTGGGCGCATTTTCCGCAGGGCGCGATTCAGGGGCATGTCGCTCAGCCAATCCTGCGCCATCTCGTGCTGATTTTCGTGCCGGTTTCGGTTAGCTGCAACGCGATCGCGCTGATTATTCTGACTTTCTACAACATCGACCGCGCCGCGCATCAGCGCAACCTCGAACGCCTGCGCGACGCGGCCGCGCTCGCGGAGTTGGGCAACGTCGAGGCGGAGGAGGGCGTCCCGCCGGCGACGCGGGTGGTTTAGCGTCGAATCGCGGTTTCCAGCGGGACGCGCGGGATCAGGCTTTGCGCCCGGCGCCGGGCGTTTCGGGATGGCCGCCGCCGATGCCGGCCGCTTCGAGGGCTTTCCGCTTCGCGCCGTTAAGATCGTAATGCCTGCGCGTCACGATCCGCTGCGCGTACAATCCGCCGCCGGCCTGCACATTGGTCACCTGGCGCCATCCGCCGTATGCGTCGGCGGTAAGATCGCGGATCGCGTGAAACAAGCGGAGGCGGTATTCGCCATCGACGCCCTTGCCGGTGCTCATGTACTTCCGCACCAACTGGCCGGTGGATTCGTTTTCCAAATCGCTGATCGCGGGCGCGGTGAGAATCGATCCGCCCGCCACATCGTGGAGATGCCGCACCATCATGTTGTAGTTGGCGGCAGCATGATACTTGCCCGCGTTGGTGAACAGTTCGTTCGGAAAGGCGGTTCCGTCGGCGCTCATTTCGCAATTGCCCAGCGCGGCTTCGAGCGCGGCGCGGACGAGCGTGGCGTGGATGATCATTTCGGAAATCTTTTCCCGGACGTGAGATACGCCGGCAAGCCCGTTCGCCTCCGCGATCAACTGCGCAAGACCGACCAGTTGATCGGCCTGCTCCGCCATATCCGAAAGTCCGCCAAGGCGCTCCCATAAACCGAGCGAGTGCGCGAACACGGCGGCGTGTTCGGTCTGTCCATCGAGCATCACGCGTTCGTTCGGCACAAAGACATCGTCGAATATAACGAATCCTTCGGGCATATGAATTCGCGAGGAGAACGGGAACGACCGCACATCTTCGAGGCGCGGAGCATAACTGGTGTTGACGATTTTCACGCCCGGCGCATTGACCGGCACGACGCACGCGATCGCGTAACTTTCCTCGCCTTTGTGCATCGCTTTGGTCGGTATGACCATCAATTCGTGCGCCAGCGACGCGGCGGTGATATGGAGTTTCGCGCCGCGGATGACGACGCCCTTGTCGGTCCGGCTGACGACGTGCGTGTACGCATCGGGGTCGTCCTGTTGCGCCGGAGGGAGGCTGCGATCGCCTTTCGCGTCGGTGATGCACTCGACGATGCGGATGTCGTTCAGTTGGGCGTTTTCCACATAAGCGCGAATCCGCCGGGCGAATTCCGGCAATGCGCCGCCGATTCGGGCGGCGGCCGTCGTGAGCGTCATCAGAGACTGGTACGTCACCAGCGCGAGTATGTCGGCCCCGTGCTGCATCGGAATTCGTTCGCGCAACTCGTCCGCCGACCGCGGCACGGACATCAGGGGATTGCGCGCGTCTTTGCCCGGCCGATGCCATCGATCGTAGCCTTTAGCCACTTGATCGACCGATTGGCCGAGAACCGGGTGCGCGATGAGGTCGTTGATTCGATGACCTTCGAAAAAAGTTGCACGGCCGTCATTCAGCGATTTCTTATACTGTTCCCCGGTCAGCACGTTTGTGTTAGCTCCTTTCGGTTCAATCCGGCAGTAGTGAGATGCGCACGAGCAAAACTCAGAACGGATTCTCAGTAGGCAATCCCAGCGCGTTGCGTCCGATCTGTTCGCTAACGCGATCCGGATGCGCATTGATATGGAGCGGCATCGCCTGGAAATCGCGATACCGCCGCTCGAAGGACTGGTCTTCGCGCAGCCCGTTTCCGCCAAGCACGCGAAGAATAAGTCGCATCGCTTCGTCGCACAACCGTAGCGCAATCATGCTTGCTCCGAGCTGGTCGAGGTAATCGTCCTCGGTGGGAGTTCGCCGTGCTTCGATACGGGCGTCGGTCTTGCCGCAAGCGTCGTAAACCGCGGCACGAGCGGCGGCGATCAACGTGACCGTATGCCCCAGATTCACATGGACGGTCGGCCGCTCCGCAACCTTGACCCCCATAATCGCGACGCGGCCTTTGATGCCGCCGCAGGCTTCTTTAAGGGCGGCGTCGGCGACGCCAACCGCCATGCAGCCAAGCCAGAGATCGGAAAGGGCCACCCAGTCTTCACGATAACGGCGATTTATTACAGGATAGGCCGGATCGCGAAACAAAATACGATGAGGCACGGGATACGGGACCACGTCAGCGCGCGGCAATCGAGTATTTTCGTAATAAATATGGTCGGTCGCCGACGCCCGCAGGCTCATCGCTTTCCAGGTTGGCTCGATACGGACTCCAGCGCGATTCGTCCGCAGCAGCGCAAGATGAGGCGCGCGCTCGCCTTCAAATACGAAGGTGACTCCAACGTAATCGGCATAGCGCCCGCCGGAACCGAACGTCGCCACGCCGTTCAGTTCGACGTCTTCTCCAACCATCTTGCCGCGAACGCCGGTGCCGGCTCCCGCGGGAAGACATACCCACTGCCGATTGGCTGTTATATCGCGCAACCGTTCGACATGCCTGGGACCGAACAGGCCGCAGTAGAAATGAAAGACGCAAAGGTGATTCCAAAGGCACCATCCGGTCGATGTGCAGGCCGCCGCCACGGCCGCCAATTCTCGTCCGATGGCGGTCACGGCGCTTTCAAGTTCGCCAAGCTCTTGCGAGGCTGACATCCGCATCACGTCGTTGGATTTGAGCGCGGCGATTATTTCCGGAGCGATCGACCGGGTAGCGTCTGCCGCAGCCGCCTGCCTCGCGATGAGAGGCAGAATCGGAGCAACGTGAAGATTGGCGGATACATCGACAAGTACCGGCGTTCCGGCGTTCGGCTTGAGCGTTGATTCCGGTTTCATGTCATCCATTGTAAACGCAGGAAATAGAACTGTCGCAGGCGTAAGCCAGGCGCCGAAGGCGATGCTTGCCGCCGCAACGGTCAGAAAGCGATAAGCGGTTTGATAATTCCGTCGAGCTTTTTGTCCATCATCTCGAAGGCATTTTCGAGTTGATCGAAGCCGAACGTATGCGTGGTCATCCGGGTCGGATCGACGCTGCCGGTTTGCAGCAGTCTGAGAAGCCGTTCCATGCGCAGGCGGCCTCCCGGACAGAGGCCGGTGCGGATGGTTTTTTCGGCCATGCCGACGCCCCAATCAAGCCGGGGAATTTGCACGAAATCGCCTTTCCCGTGGTAACCAACATTCGAGATTGTTCCGCCCGGTTTCGTGACTTTGACCGCGCATTGGAAGGTTTCGTCGGCGCCGAGCGCTTCGATCGCCGCGTCAACTCCCTGGTCCGCGGTAAGCCGTAAAATTTCCTTCACCGGATCCGCGCGGGAATAATCGACGATGGCGTTGGCGCCATAGAGACGGCCGAGTTCCTGCCGTTTGGGAACCGAATCGACGCCGATGATAAGACCGGCGCCGCGCAGCTTCGCCCCTGCTATCGCCATCAAGCCGACGGGACCCAGAGCGAACACCGCGACCGCGCCGCCCATCGGTATGTCTGCGTTCTCGGCTCCCATGAAGCCCGTTGAGAGCATGTCAGCACAGTAGACGGCGGATTCGTCGGAGATGCCGTCCGGGATAAGTGCCATGTTCCCGTCGGCGTCATTCACGTGAAAGTATTCGGCGAACACGCCATCCTTGATATTCGCGAATTTCCAGCCGCCCAACGCCCCTCCGGATTGCGACGGGTGGCCCGCCTGCGAAGCGGGTTCGTTCCAGTCCGGAGTGATAGCTCCAACCAGCACGCGGTCGCCAGGTTTGAACCGCTTGACCCCGCTTCCCACCTCGTGCACGATTCCCACCGCTTCATGTCCAAGCGTCAGATCGCTTCTTGGACCGATGGCGCCATGCACGGTGTGCGAATCGGAAGTGCATATAAGCGCGCGAGTGGTTTTTACGACCGCATCATTCGGTCCAGCTTGCGGAATGGGTTTTTCGACGAAACCAACCTGATGGAGTTGTCTCATGACGAATGCTTTCATGGCTGCTTCTCCGTATCGGCGCTAAATCCGCGAATATTGGTCAAAATTTCGGCTCCAAACTTTCCAATCGGAAATTTCATCGGCGAACCGCCGCGAATCCAGTCCTGAATCCAACCCGTTCAGGCAGGCGGGGTTTGGTTGCATTAGTCCTCCTCGGCTGAACGGTTTCTTTCGTAGTTGATCGGCGAGAGATAGTCGAGTGCTCAGGTCGGCGCGCGCCAGCAACGTTTGTTTGCCAAGCCCTCGCGTCCAATGCGAGGCTGACCCGGCGCGAAAATGGAAATTTCGGCTAACTGCGTGCATTGACGCGCCGCCGCTTTACAGGAACTGAAGGGAGAAAAATTGCGATGCGATTCGACGGCAAAGCGGGTTTAGTAACGGGCGCGGGTTCCGGGATCGGCAGGGCGACCGCGCTGGGTTTTGCTCAACGCGGCGGCGCGGTGGCCGTTGCCGACATCAACGGCGACAACGCCAGCCGCGTCGTCGCCGAAATCGTGGCTGGCGGCGGAAAAGCGATCGCGATCGCCGCCGACGTTACGCGCGTGGCCGATCTCGAGATGATGTTCGCGCGAACCACAGGCGAGTTCGGTCGGTTCGACTTTTTGCACAACAACGCCTTCGGCTTCGCCCCGGCGCCGGGCGTCTCGCCAATCGCCGCGACCGCCGATACCGACGACCGCATGTGGAACGCGACTCTCGACGTCGGCCTGACCGCGGTGTTCCGTGCGATCAAGCTCGCGGTTCCGATCATGCGCTCGCAGGGCGCCGGCTCAATCGTTAACACCGCGTCGATTTCGGGACTCTACGCCGATTACGGCATCGTCGCCTACAACGCCGCCAAAGCTGGCGTGGTCAACCTGACGCGGGTGGCCGCGATCGAGTACGCGCGGATGGGCATCCGCGTCAACTGCATCTGTCCGGGAGCGATCGACACACCGCTGTTATCAGGCGCGGCCCAGCCCGCGATGATCGAGAAATTCCGCGAGATCATCCCGATGGGCCGGCTGGGAAGGCCGGAGGAGATGGCCAATGTGATTCTTTTCCTGGCGTCCGACCTGGCCTCGTTCGTGACGGGATCAGCCTACGTCGCTGACGGCGGGCAGACCGCCAAAACCGGCAGCCCATCATTTATCCCGGAGTGACGCCGGATCGGCGGCCGCATTCGCAAAGGATTTTGATCATTAACGGATAAACGGAGCGGGCTTCACGATCGCGGTTCAAGTCGTACGGGCTCTCCGGCATGCGTGAAATCATTCGCGCCTCCGAAGCCCGTCAATTCATCATCAACCAACTCGGCGAATTTTCGGCCAATATTCCGACTTCGGCGGGAAGCGAGCGCGCTACCGCCCGGCGCGATGCGCCGCGACCCATCCGCTGGCGCGAAACCACGGCGGCTGCATCCATGAGGCAGGGCCGCATCGCGCAAGCTCATGCTCGTCGCACCGCAGCTCATCGGAAGGCGTGATGCGGCACGTCCAATAGCCGACATCCACGACATGCAGGAACATCATGGTCATGTAGCTGATCGTTTCGCGTAATTCGATCGTCTCTCCGTGCGCATCCATCACGTCCCAGCGTTGCGCAACCCTGCCGCCGTAATGTCCGTGCGCCATGGTCAGGGTGAGCGGTTGATCGCCCATCCGGCTAAAGCACCAGCGGAGCTTGATAGGAGTGCTGCGCCCCGAAACCAAATTTGGGCATCCGCCGAGGTATTCGATGCTCGAGTCGCCGCTGCCTTGCCAGCATCCTTCAATCGCCCGCGGAACCCAGATGGTGCGGCCGTTTACGCCAACCGCTGGAATGGTCTCCACCGGATGGCTCTGCTGCGCCTGCGGGAGCGTAAGTGAATTCGCTCCGTGCGGCTGCGCCGCCGGCGGCATGACGGGGCGCAGTACGGCAACGGCGTTATGGGCGGGCGTGGCGGCGGGAGCGGCTGGTAAAAGCGCGGGAATCTTCGATAACGCTTCCGGAGTCGTTTGTGGCGAAGAAGCAAACGAAGACGCGCGTGGCGCCGGTCGCGCAAGGAGATTGGATGACGGCGCCGCGCCCTCGGCCGGCGCCGCGTTGTCGGCCGCGGTGACGAAAAACGGAACCGGAAAGATTCCTCCCTTGTACCATTGATAGCCTATGCCGAGCGCAATGCCGGCGACGAATGGAATCGCCGCTACGCCGATCCATTTGAGCGTGCGCGCTTCAGACTTTTTCATCGATCCTGGATGATTCTGCGCGGATGGAGCGCATCCGTTCAAGCGGACGCTGAGGCTTGTGTCAGCGATACGGAGAGGCGGATTCCTCCCTATGCTGGGAAAAATGGCAATCGATTCCACTTAATGAGCTGACTGGTAGTGGGGAGCATGCCAGCTTCACTCGCCACGGCGGCCATACGTGCCGTTGAAATAAAAAGTCACCGTGAAGATGGGGCCGATGGTCTGGGGAAAATCCCATTCATAGACCGGCAAAACCGCGCCCAAACCCCAAGTTGTTTGAAAAGTCGCCGTGTTAGGCCAAGTGAATTCAATCGTCGGCGAAGCCCATACATAGGACCATGCGGGCGCATTGGCTCGGCCGAAAAACAGACTGTCCCGGCTTTGCGACTGGCCGGTAAATTCCAGCACATAGCCCAGTCCATATTCGCTGTTTATCACGTGCTCGAAGGCGAGGCCCCAATAGAGCAAATTGCCGTCGGTCATATGCAGCGACTGCCCGAAAGGCACCTGGGTCAGGCCGTTATTGAATTGATAACCACCGTGGACCTCGGTCGGGAATTGCACGATTTCATCGAATTCGCCGTATAACTCGAACGGTTTGAAACGTTTGCGCACGAGCAGGCCCACGCCCTGGTTCCAGGTGCCATTGCCGAATTGATCCGTGTTGTATGCGCTCGGACTCAGATGCTGGTAGTTGCCGGTGGGAATCCAGGTGATCGTTTTGATCGACAGCGACGGCAATGCCCACAGATGATAAGTGTCGGCGTCGTTGGTGAGTCCGTATTTCAGCTCGAAATGAAGATTGCCGACGCCCAGGTGGGCGGCGGATTTGCCGGGGGGCGTGGTAGGCGGCTGAGCCGTGTTGAGAATGAAGTTGGGATATGCATCGAGTTCGAGATGGTACCCGAGTCCGATCGCCAGCCGCTGCGGCATCGCCAGCTCCCAGGTGCCGTAACGCAGATCGTGATAGCCATAGAACCACGGTTCGAAATACCAGGAACCGGCGGGCTCGACCTCGGCCGTGCCGGTGAAATTTGGGCCGCTGGTGGCCGGCCCCCATGACTCCAAAGCGTGGGCCTTGAATGGCCGATTGATTAATATTGTCGCAGTGGCGGCAAAGGCCATGGTTAGCAAGGCCCTGTTGGACCGCGCGAATCTTGGACTTTGCGATGAGAAAGCTCGTCGCACGTTCGTTAACTCCGTATCGCAGGCGGCGGGCAATCGGCCGGCAAACACGAGCCGATCGTTCACGCGAAGCCGCGCTGGAACTCCAACGCGAAGCGATTTCGCATCAGAAATCCCGTCTAAGGGTTGAAAAAATATTTCGTGAAGACTGATTTAGACGGCCGGCGGCGCACGCGGCGTGGAGATGCGCGCAAGCCCGGATGTGGGAAGATTGCCGCACAACGATGCCGCGCATCTGTTGGCAGCCGGCTTGGGAGCGCGGCTGGATCGGGATGCGACTGTTAGACGGCCGACTGAATTAGCCGCGATTGCGTGTCCGAATTGAGGTTTTTGCGCGGCTTTATAGACGGGCGATAAAGGTCTTAGTTGGTCGAACAGGAGCGGCGCCAGCAAAGCTGGCGGGCTAAAGTGAGAAGCCTCTGTTGGGGGCAGCGGGCGCAGGAATAATATAGACGACGCCAGTAGTGCGAGCGCCGCTTGCTTTAGGGCCCGCCGAGCAATAGATGGTATCTTCGTGCGCTTAGCGCGTCTGCCGCTGGTCTGTGTCAGCCTCATTATCGCACTGCTCGGCTGTGCGCGTGGCCCAGCGCCGATTGCGACTTATGATCGCAATCATGACGGCCGCATCGACGAGTGGGTCTATCGTCTCAGCGACTCGAAAACTGAGGAAGCTTTCGACACCAACGCCGACGGCAAAGTCGATTTGGTCAGAATCTACGATAACGGAACGCTGGTCAAGATCGAGCAAGATCGCAACTACGACGGCCGCATCGATTTGGTGCGGGAGTATCGTGACGGCCATCTGTCGCGGGTTGTGCGCGACGACAATTTCGACGGCAAGCCCGAAACCATCGAAACCTACCGTAAGGGACAATTGGCAATGGTCGAGCACGATTCCGTAGGCGATGGCGCTGTGGACAGCGTTGATTACTACGAGAACGGCCGTCTGGTGAGGACCGAGCGGCGGCGGCAACGGTGAAGATGCGCGCGACTCGGCGCGTCGATTGTGGCGACAATCGTGCGGCGTTCTTGGCCAGCGAAGATTTGAATAATTTCCGGGTCGGCGTCGTCCAAGCGTCTTAAGGCTCGAGAACGTGTCGAGAGGAGTGAGGTCGCGAGCGAGCCGTGGATGTGAACAATGCGGGCGGTTGTCAGGCGCAATCTGGGCGGACATCTGGTTCTTGGCGCGGCGGTTTGTGTTCTGTTCGCGTTATCCGGGAGAGCGGCGTTTCATGCGGCGGCGCGCAATTCGCCGCATCGCGAGTCGTCGCGGCGCGTGATGGGCCAGTTGCCTGACGCCTCTAGCGAGCCGCTCGCCGGCGGCGAAAAGCCGCGGCTGCAACCCATCTTCGCGGTGCGCGTCGAGCCTTACGCGAACGCCTTTTGCTGGCGGGCGAGACGCCGCGCCCTTCCTGGCCTCCAATATTCGTTTGGCTATGTGAGCGCCCGCAAGCTGCTTATCGCCCTTCAGCGGTTGTCTTTGAGCGATCCTTCACCCGCGCGCGTACAAGCGCGACTCTTCTCAATTTCAGAAATTTTCCGTTCGCGGCGAGCGAATTCGATGGAGCTGCAAAAGCCTGTCGAGTTCGGCCGCAGGGCTGGCGTCTTTCATTGGCGGACTGGTTCTTGGAACCGGGAGCGTCGTGCCGAGCCAATGAATCATAGGGTGCGTTGATGCCGAGTTTCTCGCTCAGAAATCCATATCTCATCGTTGTTGGCGCGCTCTTGGTGGCGATATTGGGCGTGGCCGCTTTCAATCGCATGCCGGTGGACGTTTTTCCTCGCCTGCATATCAAAGCCGCCGTCGTCGCCACCTTTTATCCGGGATACGCGCCGCTCGCGATGGAGCAGGACATCACCAGCCGCTACGAGCGGTTCTTCACGCTGGGCAGCGGCATCGAGCATATCGAATCGCGGTCGCTGCCAGGCGTCAGCCTCGTTACGGTCTATTTCCACAGCGACGTCAACATGGACGCCGCCGCGGCCAATCTGGCCACGCTCGCGATGGGCGACCTGGGCTTGATGCCGCCGGGAACGCTGCCGCCGCTGGTGCTCAAGTACAACGCGTCGTCGTCGATTCCCGTCATTCTTGTGACGGTCACAGGCCCCTTCGGTCAAACCGAGTTGCAAAACCAGGCGCGTTACAACGTGCGGAATTTCA
>JAJZAI010000084.1 GCA_021799495.1 Deltaproteobacteria bacterium | reverse complement strand
AACATCCGGAGGCTGCCTAGTAGCAACTTGATAATTCAACTGCGCAACTCTCGCGGATCTCGGATGCCACTGCTTTTCTACCAATTGACAGACACCACCACCCCGATTTGCGCGGGATGGCTATGACAAGCATAGGTCAGCAAAAAATTATAATGATGCTTCATCACCACGATGTCTAATAGATGCTTTTGCTAGCAGTATGATGCAAATTGCGCAGGCGCCGCCAACCTGCCTTGGCGCCTCCGATCGAAATTCATTCGCAAACCTGAGCCTTTCTTCCTGACCCGAAGGTGGCGCCGATGTTGCCAATAGTGGCGGACGGAGCGATCGAAACCGACGCTCGCAATCCGGCGGGCGTCAAAACGGCTCCGCAAAAGGGGAGAAACAAATGAGCGAAACGAAACTCGAGTCCGCCGTATCGATGCCGTCTGGCTTCAGATTTGGCGAGGTCTCGGCGCTAACCAAATTCAAGGTGATTCCGTCGGCGGCGCCGAGCCTTGGACCGCTGGCCGCTTTCGCCGGCGCCTTCACGGGAAATGGTTTCAACACCATCTTCCGCCCGCAGAACCCGGCCACGCCGACGCCGCTGCCCGTGCCGCAACCCGGCAGCGATAACATCCTGGAGCTCAACCTGACCTCCGAGACCTTGTCGTTTTCGGCGAGCCTCGGCGGCGTGCCGAACCGCGGGATGGTGCAGCGCGACGTTTTCCTTAACGGCGTACCCTACCTGCAATCGATTTCCGATATCACGATTCCGACCCAGCCGACTGGAATCCATCTCGAGCCGGGACTCTGGGTAATCGTGCCCACGACCAGCGATCCGGCCGAAGGCACGACGCTGGTGCGGATGGCGTCGATCCCGCACGGCACGACGATCGTCGCGCAGGGAACGTCTTCGACGATCAGCGGCAAGCCGACGATCCCGGCCGTCGATATCACGCCGTTCAAGACGGGTTCGCCGAGCGCCAAGATTACGTTCGCGAGTCAGACGGCGGCCAACAGCACCACGCCGCGGATTCCGCAAGACCTCGGTCCGTTTATCGCGGCCGGCACGATTACGCAGGCGATGCTGACCGATCCGAACACGGTCTTGCGCAATCACATCGCGTCGCAGACGATCACTTCAACCACCACGATTTCGGTTTCGACCAATCCCGCCTCGCCGTTGTTCGGCGGCGGCGCCGAGAATATCGCCTTCCTGCTCGGAAATCCCGGCGCGCTGGCGAATCCGGCACCGGCGGGGCCGAATGCGCAGACGTTGAAGATGAACGCGACGTTCTGGATCGAGACGGTCGAGCACACGATCGTCGTGCCGATCTTCAAGGTTGGCCAGCCGCCGATGACGATCCACGCCGAGGGCGGCGGCGCCGGCCAGCCGTTGCCGAAGTTCCTGGTGCATCCGCCGATCGAAATCACGACGCCGCGCGTGATCAAAGTTTTTTCGACGCAGATTCAATATTCCCAAGAGGTGTTTCTGAACTTCAACACGCTGACGTGGCCGCACGTCTCAGTGGCGACCCTGGTTCCGAGCGGGCCGGTTCCGGTGCCTCCATCGGTTTGGAGTTAAGCCGCAAAACCTCAACGGCGGCCGATCCGAAAGGATCGGCCGCTCCGTCCGGACCGTTCGCGTCTTCGATAAGCCGCTGTTCCATCCAAAATGACGGCGCTGAACGATCCCGCGCGCCGATGCGACGGTGGGCGGGCGTGGGCGCGTCGGCTAAACTTTTCGCATGGCAATCTTCGGATCGCGCGGCAATCGGCTGCTCGTCCGGCAAAGACGGCGCTCGTTGCCAAGCCGGAGCGACGGCTATTTCGCCGATTTCTACCATCACCTGCTGGATTCATCATGGCCGGCCCTGTTGCTCCAGATCGCGACCGCGTTCGCCGTCCTCAACGCCATCTTTGGATTCGGCTACTGGCTCGACGCCGGGATCGAAAACGCTCGTCCCGGCAGCTTTTCCGACGCCTACTTCTTCAGCGTCGAAACCATGGCGACGATCGGCTACGGCCGGATGGCGCCAATCACGCTGGCGGCGCATCTTCTGATGAGCGTCGAGGCTTTGACCGGACTGATCGGACTCGCGATGGTTACCGGACTGATTTTCGCCAAATTCTCACGGCCGAGCGCGCGCGTCCGTTTCAGCCGCAACGCGGTCATCTCGCTGCGCGACGGGGTGCCGAGCCTGATGTTCAGGATGGCCAACGTGCGCGCGAATTTGATCGTCGAAGCGCAAATCCACGTGGTCTTCGCGCGCCAGGAACGCACCGCGGAAGGCGAAGAGGTGCGGCGTTTCCGCGACCTCGAACTCTCGCGCACCCGCAACGCGATTTTCGCGTATTCGTGGACCGCCGTGCATCCGATCATTCCCGGCAGTCCGTTTTACGGAACCACCCGCGAAGAACTGATCGCGTCCGACGCCGACCTCACTATTTCGCTAATCGGCATCGACGAAACCTTCTCGCAGACCGTCTATTCGCGCCATTCCTACAACGCCGAGGACATCATCTGGGGCGCCCGGCTGGCCGATATCACCACGCATACGCCAGACGGCCAGTTCGCCCTCGACATGTCGCAGTTCGACGCGACTGTGCCGGCCGAAGCCGGCATGGCGGCCACGGTCGGAGCGTGACCGCGTAGGGCGCTTGCGCGGCGGCGTTCGGCGCGTAAATTATTCCGCGATGGCGCGACTGAATCCCGGCCCGTTCGAACCGATCGTTTATGTCATCCAGACGCCCGCGTTTTTCCGCGTCGTCGGGCTGGGAGGCTTCGCTATATTCACGATCGCGTCGGTGCGGCGGGCGGCGTCATTTGGCGCCGCGGGCGCGATATTGGGCCTGATTGTCCTGGCGGCGCTATGGGCCGAGGCGAGCGTCAACGTATGCCGTCGGTGCCGGTTTTACGATACGTGGCATTGTCTTGGACAAGCTAAGCTGGTCGCGCGATTTTTTGGTCCGGCGCCGTCCGGACTGGACGCCGGCCGCGTGACGCTCCACTTCGCGATACTCGGCCTTTATCTTGTCTGGATATTCTTTTGGATGTGGCATTCGGTCTTCGCGGGCATCCTTTTCACCATCTGGATACCCCTGTTCCTGCTCAGCGCGACTCCGCCCGGCGGCTTTTCATGGCGCGCCACCGGGCGCCCGTCGAAGGCCGCTTGACGCCATCTGGCGCCCCGCGACGTACTGTCGCCGCCGCGCGACCGCGACGCCGTCGCGCGGCATAGCGAGGATTAACGATGGAAATCGGCTGGATCGGAACCGGAATCATGGGCGCGCCGATGGCGCGCCGGCTGCTCCGCGCGGGCCATCGCGTGCGCGTCTTCAACCGTACGCCGGAAAAGGCGCGCGCGCTCGCGGCCGACGGCGCGACCGTCGTCGCTGACGCGCCCGAGGCGGCCCGCGGCGCCGCGGCGGTGTTCGTGATGGTCCCGGACACGCCCGACGTCGAAAGCGCGGTCGCGCGGATCGAGCCTGTGCTGGAGCGCGGCCAACTCGTGATCGATATGAGCACGATCGCGCCCGAGGCGGAACGGAAGATCGCGGCGCGGCTCGCCGCGGCCGGCGTCGGCTACCTCGACGCGCCCGTTTCCGGCGGCGAGCAGGGCGCGATCGACGGCGCGCTCGCGATCATGGCCGGCGGCGACGCCGCCGCGTTCGAGCGGGCGCGTCCGCTGCTCGAGCCGCTCGGCCGCCGGATCACGCACATGGGACCGCCGGGCGCCGGTCAGACCGCCAAGCTCGCCAACCAGATCGCCGTCGCGCTGGCGCTCGAAGCGGCGGCCGAGGCGCTGCTTTTCGCGCGCGAGAGCGGACTCGACCCGGCGCGCGTGCTGGAGGCGATCGGCGCGGGCGCGGCCGGCTCGTGGCAGCTTCAGAATCTCGGCCCGAAGATTATCGCGCGCGATTACCGTCCCGGATTTTTTATCAGGCTGATCCGCAAGGACCTGCGGCTGGTGGATGAAGCCGCATCCCAGAATCGGCTCGCGTTGCCGGGTCTCAAGCTGATGGCCTCGATGTTCAACACCGCCAGCGCCCTTGGCCACGACCTCGACGGGACGCAGGCGGTCGCCGCCGCCCTCGACAGAATGGCTGTGCTGAAGTAGTAGGGGTTGCAACGACCGTTTCCGGAGGATTCTTACGATGGCTGCCGAGCATCGCGACCTAATCGCCGAGCGCCGCCACGGCGTGCTTTTTCTGACCCTGAACCGGCCCGACAAGCTCAACGCCCTGAGCGATCAGATGATCGCCGGGCTGCTGGAGGAGCTGGGCCGCGCCGCGTACGACAAAGAGGTCGGCGCGGTCGTGCTGACCGGCGCCGGGCGCGGCTTCTGCGCGGGCGGCGATATTGGCCGGATGCGCGAGCGGAACGAAGCCGCGAGCCACGAGGGCGGCGCGAACGCCGCCGGCGAGGCGGGAATCAACGCGCGGATTATGCAGTTGCGCCGCTCGGAGGAGGTGAGCGCGCTGCTGCACGAGATGCCGAAAGTGACGATCGGCGCGATCAACGGGCCGGCGGCCGGTGCCGGACTGAGTATCGCGCTCGCCTGCGATATCCGGATCGCGGCGGACACGGCGCGCTTCGGCACGGCGTTCGCGCGGGTGGGCTTTTCCGGAGATTTCGGCGGGACCTATCTGCTGACGCAACTGGTCGGCCCGGCGAAGGCGCGCGAGCTTTATTTCACGGCGGAAGTGATCGGCGCCGACGAGGCGCTCAGGCTCGGGATGGTGAACCGAGTCGTGCCGGCCGCGTCGCTGGGCGAAGAGGTTGACGCCTTTGCGCGGCGGATCGCGGCGGGGCCGACGGTCGCCTACTCATACATGAAGGCGCATCTTAATCTGGCGCTGAAGTCGGACTTGCGGACGATCCTCGATCGCGAGTCGCACGGACAATCGCTGACCGGACTGACTGAGGATCACAAGGAGGCGGTCAAGGCGTTTCTGGAGAAGCGCGAGCCGAAGTTCAAGGGCCGCTAGCGTTCAGAGAGAATTGTATTTTGGCCGCTCCGGACGCTGGTTTTCGGCGCCGCGAGCGGCCTTTTTTCGCGTCGCGCCTGCCGTTCAACGGCCTTCCTTGCAACTCCGGCGCTTTCCGTGCCCGCCCGCATAGTTCGTCTGTCATTCTGAGCGAAGCGAAGAATCCCGAACGTCGGTGCGCCCGCAGCGCGGGATTCTTCGCTCCGGCAACCTCCGCTCAGAATGACAAATTCTTACAATCGATTAGTGTAATTTTGGTCGATGCTTATAGCGAGCGACTTTTGTAGTAAGCTCTAATCGCTTTGGCGATTATGTTAAAGTTGACACTCAACTTTCTGGCCACGGCAATTCTGGCTCACATGAGAAGCCGGCAGCTCTATTCAGTCGGCGTCGTTGCCGATAGGCGCGCGAAAGAAGCTAATTTTCAAATCAGGGGGCCTATAGTAGGAAGTCAACTTAATCAAGGTGTCATTATCCGCGTCAATTCCGGCGCAGAACGTGGTCGAGTGCCTTTTGCGAAAGACATCTTGGTATTCGATTCGACCGATGATGTAGATTTTTACGATGCGGTTCCGAATATCGGCAATTTCCGCAGTCGAGAACAGTCGCGATTCCTTAACGCCTATCACTGGTACATTGGGGAACAGAACGATAGGTGGACTCGGTTCGCTCAAGATCGGTGAGAACTGGTAGCCCGTAGGCAGTGGGAATGGACACAACACTATTTCAGCGGACTGGCGCATCGCCAGCGCAGGCGTCTGACCGACATTTCGTATCGCATATCTGATGCTAGTCGGAGTGCTTTCGTCAAAGGCAACGACGAACTCAGGATCGCCAGATACGTAAGCCCTCAACTGCCGTTGAGCGGACTTTTGCATGATCCGAATAGTGGCCAACAGTGCGAGGAACTGGAGAAAGGCGGCACCGGCCGCTATAGCCGCAATCTTGTCGCTGACGTTCCAAACATCAAGCCGTTGTTTTTGTGTACTGGAATCGCTGGCGTTGGTTTTTTGCTCGATTTTTGGCGCGGCTGCCGATTTAATGATGGTTTCGTTATGTCTGGTTTGGGCTTGATTCTGTGTGGCGTTTTTTTGGTAGCCGCGTCTTACACTTTGTTCTCCAGAGTGCTCAATCCGTGTGCTTGGAATTGGTGATGCGTTTACGCTGTTTCTTACGACGCTTAGGAGTAAGGCCGACGCGATCAGAATCGACGCGAACCAGATTTTTGAGCGCTTCATGGAACGTCAACGGGTATCACAAGATCGGCTTTGCTTTTGGCATGATTTCACCTCGAACAGCAAGCATAGCTGACCGATTTATTGACGGTCGGGTTCTACGCTGAGTCTCAAAAGTAACAGAGTCTTCATCGCTCGGTGGTGTCTGTCAATTGGTAGAAAAGCAGTGGCATCCGAGATCCGCGAGAGTTGCGCAGTTGAATTATCAAGTTGCTACTAGGCAGCCTCCGGATGTTCGCTGATGGTGGTCAG
>JAJZAI010000044.1 GCA_021799495.1 Deltaproteobacteria bacterium | reverse complement strand
TCCTGCAGCCGGTCCTGATTTATCTGTGCCATCGCAAATTGCGGCGCGACGACGCCGATCGAACGCCGCCGATGCTTCCGTCGCCCGACGCCGGTATCGCCTGATCCGCGCGCGGCGGTTTTCGATCTCGCACGGATCGTGGTAAACCCGCGACGGAGGGTTTGCACGATGGCGGCGACAATGGAACTTCTGGCCAGCGGTTACGGTCTGCTCGAAGGACCGCGCGTCGACGATCAGAATCGGCTCGTATTCAGCGACGTTCCCAACGGCGGCGTCTTCCGGCGCGGTCCGGACGGCAAAATCGAAACGCTCATCCCGAATCGCAAGGGTGTCGGCGGCATCGCTTTCAACGAAGGCGGCGGCCTGGTCTGCTCCGGCCGCGGACTGATTTACTGGAACGAGGAGACCCGTCAGAGCCGCGATCTTTTCACGGAATGGGAGGGGCGTCCGCTCAAGGGATTGAACGATCTTCAACCCGACGACCACGGCAGCATCTATGTGGGATCGCTGGAGTTCGACGCGCTGTCGGATCAAAAGCCGGTTCCCGGAAATCTGTTCCGGGTCGATCCCGACGGCAAGGTCGCCAAACTGTGGGAGGGAATCGAGGTCACCAACGGCCTCGGTTTCAGCCCCGATCGCAAGCTTCTGTATCATGCCGATTCGACCACACAGGCGGTATGGGTTTACGACGTCAAGGCCGACCGTACGGTGGCCGATCGCCGCATCTTCGCGAAAGTGCCCGAAGGATGGCCCGACGGGCTGGCGGTCGATGCGGAGGGCGGCGTTTTCGTCGCGACCGTCAAGTCCGGCGAAGTCGTGCGTTTCAAGCCCAACGGCACGATCGACTTCCGGCTCAAGGTTCCGGCGAAATTCGTGACCAGCGTGACCTTCGGCGGCAAAGATTTGAGCGATCTCTACATCGTCACCGCCGACAACACCGAGGACAAGGCGAAGAAGGGCACGATCTGGAAAACGAGATCGGAAATACCCGGCCTTGCCGTACCGAAGGCCAAATTCAAATAGCTCGCGCGAGCGCGTCTGAACAGATGGGCGGTGTCCGATGCCGGCGATACTTGACGGGCTGACTGTAATCGATCTGACGCAGAACGTTGCGGGCCCTTACTGCACGCAACTGCTGGGCGATTTCGGCGCGACCGTAATCAAGATCGAGCGGCCCGGCCAGGGCGACGACGGCCGCCGGTTCGCTCCGCTATGGCGCGGCGAATCGGCGGTGCATCTCGCGTTCAACCGCAACAAGAAGTCGGTCTGCGTCGACCTGGACCATCCGCGCGGCCGTGAAATCGTGCGCCGGCTGGCGCGCACGGCCGACATTTTCGCGCATTCGATGAAACCCGGAAGCTGCGAATCGCGCGGACTCGGCTATGACGATCTCTCGGCGGAAAATCCGCGGCTCATTTACGGTTCGATCAGCGGCTTCGGCGATAGCGGCCCGCTCAGCAATCTGCCGGGTTACGATCCGCTCGGCCAGGCCTACTCCGGCATCATCAGCATGAACGGCCATCCGGGGTCGCCGCCGGCGCGCGTGGTCGTGCCGATCATCGACATGGGTTCGGGAATCTGGCTGTTCAGCGGCATCCTTGGCGCGATAATCGAGCGCGGCAAGACCGGCAAGGGCTCGCGGGTGCGCACCAGCCTGGTCGAAACCGGAGTCACGTGGACGGCGCTGATGATGACCAGCTATATGGCGACCGGACAGGTGCAGGGTCCGGCGGGATCGACCTCGCCGGCTGCGGCGCCCTATGAGGCGTTTCAAACGACCGATGGGTGGGCGCTGGTCGCGGCCGGAAACGATCGCCTGTTCGCGAAATTCTGTGGCGCCATCGGCCTTGCGGAATTGCCCAGCGATCCGCGCTTCAACAGCAACAGCGTGCGGGTGCCGAACCGGCTCGAACTGCACGATATTCTCGAACGCGAAACCCGCCGCCGCACGACCGCCGAGCTGATCAGTATGCTGCAGGAGGCGAGCGTGCCAGTCAGCCCGATCAATTCGCTCGATCAGGTGTTCGCCGACGCGCACGTCAATCAGCTCGGGATGTTTCCGCCGGTTCCGCCTGATTTCCGTATTCCCGAGATGAAGTTCGTTGACATTCCCATCAGCATCAACGGCGAGCGTTCGGTGAAGCGGTCGATGCCGCCGCGGCTGGGCGAGCATACGAACGAAGTGTTGCGGGCGGCCGGCTACAGCGACGGCGAAATCGCGGAACTCCGCGCCCTCGGCGCCACCGCCTGACCGCCGGTTAGCGTTGGATGGTGGCGAGGCTGGTGCTCGCGGCGATCGTGAGCACGAAGGCGCCGACGCGCAGCGACGCGGCGAGCGGGTCGGAAGGCAGCGATTCGCCGAACGCCGCCATCCCGCCGACGATCGGAACCAGATTCGAGCAGGCCGACGACAGCGGCATCACGATTATTCCGCGCGCCGAATGAAACGAATTCTGCAGCATCACGAGTCCGGCGATATTGGCGGCGCTGGCGCAATAGAGCCACGGATCCGAGAGCGCACGGATAATCACTTCGAGATTCGACGCGGCTAAAAACCAATCGGTCAAGGCTTTGGTGAAAAGACTGCCGAGACCGAATGCGACGCCGGAAGCGATCGCCGCGGCGGCGCCGCTGCGACGCGCCCTGCCGGAGGCGAAAGGCGCCACGGCGACTCCGCATGCGACCGCCGCGAGCGAGAGCAGGCGCGGGATATTGGCGGCGCCTTCGGCGGCTCCGCTTTCGAGCGAGAACGCCAGCATCGTCATCGCGATGACGATCGCGGCGATTCCCATCCACTCGCGCGGCGACGCGCGTTCGTGAAGAAAGGCCGCGGCGAAGACGACGAAAATTGCGATTCCGCCCTGCATCATCACGGCCACCAGCGAAACCGGCGCCGCCGCGAGCGCGACGATATAGAGCGCGTAGCCGGCTGCCTGAATCGCCACGGCGCCGCGCCATACGGGATCGCGCAACCATGCTCCCAACGAACGCAGAATCGAACCCGCGCGCGCGGCCGGCAATTCCGCGGCGCGCGACTTCATCAACAGCAGGCCCGCCGCCATCAGCACGCTCGCGGCGACCCCGGCCGCCAGATAGGCCGCGAGCGCGTGCGAATCATCCATGAACTTCACGCATCGTGCCGTCGCGCAGGATTTCCAGGCGGCGGCCGGCCCACATTACCCGATTGCTGAGCAGGCTGGCGAACCAGATGCCGGTCATGCAGAGATCCTTGAACGGCACGAGCCACAAATCGCGGCGTTGTTCGCGGACGCCGAGCACGCGCACGGCGACGAACGCCGCCGTCAGCAGCCGCGCCGCGAGCACGGCCAGGAGCAATTTCAACGCGAACACGGAGCCGCCGGTGGCCAGAACCGCGAGCGACGCCCAGAATGGACCATGCAGGATGATCGTCGTGAGGCTGAGCGGCCGGGTGGTTCGATACGTGCGCGCCCAGCGCAACTGATGGTTCCAGTAGTCGCGGAAATTTTCTTCCGCGGCGTGGGTCGTGACCAGCGATGACGAGAGCTTGACCTTCCATCCGCGATCGGCCGCGAATTTGCCGATATAAAAATCGTCCGCGAGCAGATCCTTCAGCGCGCGGAAGCCGCCGATATCGTCGAGCGCCTCGCGCTTGATCGCGATCGTCGCGCCCAGCGCGTAACGCATCGGTTCGATGGCTGCCGAAACCATCACGAGCGGCGCGAAATCAGTGTTTACGGTGAGCGCCTCAAGCCGCGATGCGAAGGTCGCGCCGGGGCGGGCGCGGTATAGGCAAGAGACCACGCCCACGCGCCCGGCCGAGAACAATTCCGCGACGACCCGGCGCAAATGGTCCGTTTCGACCGCGACATCAGCATCGCTGATAATGTAGGCGTCTGCGCCGGCCGCCTGTTCGGCCATCCTGATAAGCTTCGCGACTTTGCGGTTCTCGCATCCCGTTTCCTCGCCGACGACGAGATTGATCGATCGCGAGCCGTACTGTTCGCGCAGCGATTCGGGTATTTCAGCCGCGCGATCGCCGCGGTTGGACACGCCAAAGTAAAATTCCGCGTTCGGGTAAGCCAGTTCCAGGTAGCTTTTGATATTCGCGGCGAGGTTCGCGCCCAATCCGCGCATCGGTTTCAGCAGGGCGCATCGCGGCGGAGAGGCCGGCATCGCCGGCGGCGGCGCGGACATGATTCCCGCAAAGCGCCGCGCCGCGAACGCCGCGGCAATATAATATGCGATCGAAATCAGCGCGCAGATTTCCGCGAGGATGGCGATAAATCTCATAGCCTGCGACAAACGCTGGCGGTCTAGCCGGCGAAATTGTCGGAGTCGCGGAAACTTGCTGCGGATGGCGCGAAGCCTGAACCTCGCATTATCCGCCGCTCGACGCTTCGCACCGGATTTCGCCGGTCAGTTGACGCGCGCGTGTTCGGATACGCCGCCGAGTCAAGCCGCCTGCGCCGGATGGGCGGCGGCGCGCGCCTGCGCGCGTCGCGAACGCATCGTGGACAGAAATTGCATCCCCTCTTTGAGCAGGCGCTTGCACTCTTCGGAAGAGGAGACCATTTTGCGCACGGCCTTGAAGATGTATTTCGGGCGGAAATAGAAGCTGCGGTAAAATCGTTCCACCGCCGCGTAGATTTCGTCGTTGGTTAGTCCCGGATACTGCACCGTGCATTTCTGATAACCGGATTCGTCGAGGAAGGGATCGACGGCGAGGTAGCCGTTGGCCGTTACGTACTCGAACAGTTCGGTGCCGGGATAAGGCGACGCCAGCGAAACCTGGATCGTTTCGCAATCCATTTCCCGCGCGAACGCCATCGATTCCTCGATCGTCGTTTTGGTCTCGCCCGGCAAGCCGAGGATGAAGGTGCCGTGAATCAGGATGCCGAGGTCGTGGCAGTGTTTGGTGAAGCGCCGCGCGACGTCAAGGCGGACGCCCTTTTTTATATTCTTGAGGATTTCCGCGTTGCCGCTTTCATAACCGACGACGAAGAGCCTGAGTCCGCTCTCCTTCATGATTTTGAGCGTGTCGTAGTCCACATTGGCGCGCGAGTTGGTGGACCACGTGATCCCGAGCGGCTTGAGCAACTGCGCGATTTTCCGCGCTCGCAGCGGATCGGCGGTAAAGGTGTCGTCGTCGAAGAAAAGCTCCTTCATCTTCGGGAACTTTTGCTTGAGCGTGGCGACTTCCTCGTAAACGTTCTCGGGGCTGCGTATGCGATATTTGTGGCCTTGGGTAACCTGCGGCCAGAGGCAGAAAGTGCAGCGCGCGGGGCATCCGCGGCCCGTGTACAGCGACACGTAAGGATATTGGCAATAGGGGCTGTTGTAGCGCAGGTAATCCAGGTTTTGCGCGTAAACGTCGGAGACGAACGGGAGTTTGTCCAATTCCTCGTTGGTGAGCGAAGGACGGTCGGGGTTATGCGAAATGACGCCGTTTTTGCGATAGCTGATGCCGGCGATTTTCGACCAATCGTGGCCCTGCGCCACTTCGGCCATCGAGTAGTCGAATTCCTTGCGCGCCGCGATATCGATCGCCGAACTGAGCTTCAGCGTTTCCTCGGCGCGGGCGGTTGGATGGCCGCCGACGAAGGCGATGACGCACTTAGGATTCGCGGACTTGATCGACTCCGCCGTGCGCGCATCCATCCGGAGCGACGGCGTCGAGGTGTGGATCACCACGAAGTCGTAGTTTTTGGCTTCCTCGACCGTTCGTTCCGGCGTGTAACCGTGCGGCGGAGCGTCGAGCAGGCGCGCGCCCGGGACCATCCCGGCGGGGTATGCCAGCCAGGTCGGATACCAGAACGACCAGACTTCGCGCGTGGCCTGATAGCGCGAACCCGCACCGCCGTCAAAATCGTCGTACGAGGGCGGATTCAGGAAGAGGGTCTTCATTACATCCATTCGCGCAATTCTCCGGCCGAGCCTGTCCGAAAGGTTAGCGAAAAATATACAAAGGCAATCGCGGCAAGGCAATCAGCCCCCGGACATTTCGCGGATGGCGCGATCACAGGGCGAAAATGAACATTGCTTGCAAGATGATTATCGGCCATGGCGAATCGACGCCGCGCCATCCGATACTTCAAAAGGCGTGAAGGTTTCATCGGCTGGCGTCGGCAATTTGGTTGTTATGAAAGCGATCAGCCCGGTCAGGCCGGCCAGCGTGGTCGCCGAAAACCAGAGCAAGCCGAGCGCGATCGCTTCGGGCCTCGCGATTCCGGCGTAGCCGAAAAGCATGAGATAAGCGGCCTCGCGCACGCCCAGTCCATTCAGTGTGACCGGCAGGCTCGCGGCGACATTCGCGATCGGCACGCACAGCAGGAAAACCGTAAGCGGCGCGTTAAGGCCGAGACCGCGCGCGATCAGGTATTGGGCGAAGGCGATCGAGGCTTGCAGGATGATCGAAAGAATTGCGGCGGGGATGGTCGCAAGCGGATTGCGCAGGTACGGCAGAATCGGCTTGACGAATCTTCCCGGCCGGCCGTCGAAAGCGGCGCCGATGCGCGCCATGATTGGCGACGCCAGCCATCCCGCGAACGTGACAATCCCCGCAACCTCAACCGCGCGCGACAGCGAGAGTGGCAGCGTGACCGCGCGGATCGTCAGCGCCATCGCGGCCGCGAACCAGAAAAGTGCGGCAAATCCGATTCCGCGGTCGTAAATAACCGACGCGACGGCGTCGCCCATGCGGCTTTGACGGCGCCCGAGGTAAAGCGCGCGCGCCGCGTCGCCGCCGATCAGGCCGGGAACGAACAAATTGGTGAACATCCCGATAAAATAATACGAGAGATATTCGCTAAACGGTCCGCCGAGCGCGGCGATCTTCGCCAGCAATCGCCACCGCCACGTTGAAAGCACCTGCATGGCCAGATAGGCCGCGATCGCCGTGGCGAACCATCCAAGGCGTTCTCGGGCGAGCGCATGGAACACGGGCCGCGCGTCCACGCGCCACAGAATAAAAGCCACGACCACGATTCCGGCCCCAGCGCGGGTCGCGAACGCGAGGTACGGATTCCGCCGGCGCTCGCTCGCGGCGGCGGAAATCGGTTCCGACGGATTGCCCGGATGTGGCGCGCGGTTCATTTGCTCTTGTTAATCGGCGTCTCCGAGCGGATCGGCGCGCGGGCTGCGACGCTCAGGGCGCCGCGCGAAGCGTCGGGCGCCGCGCGCATGATAACGATTTTCTTTCGGTCGCTCGCGATCATCCGCCATGGTCCGAAAATCCGGCGCAAGGTCGGAATTTCCCTGCGATCGACCACGAAAACGGTCGGTCGCGGATCGTTCCAAAGCCGGATCAGGTCGCGCCGCCCGATAAAGAAATACTGATGCTTGTCGGGAGAATGCTCGGCGCCAAAAGTCAGCTCGGTCCATCCGTTGACCACGATTACGCGGCGGCGGCAATAGAACGGCAGCGACTGAATATAGCGGGGATAGCAAACCAGGCGGGCGTTCGGTTCAAGCCGTTCGATCGTTCGGGCCAACGCCGCGTATGATCGCTCCGGCTCGGCCAGCAGGCGGCCGTATCCAATTACGATAATCGCCGCCGCGGCCGTCGTAATCAGGGCGCAGAATCCGAGCGACGCGCGGTGGAGGCGAAACGCGCCGCCGCATACGATTCCGCCCAGCGCAAAGACGGAGCCGGCCGCATAGAGCGCCGGCCGCACCATCAGCGGATAAGGCGCGCGGAATCGCGCCGCCATGAGCGCAATCGCGACGGCCGTCAGCGCGGCGCATCCGAGCAACGGTCCGATCCACCAAAAGCGGCGCGATTCGCCTTTTCCGATCGTGGTCACGATACCGTCGGCAATCACGACGGCGAGCGGCGGAAACGCTGGCAGGATATACGGCGCGAGCTTGGCGCGTGCGAGCGAAAAGACCGCAAAGATCAACGCCGCGGCGATTAGACAATAGCGGCGCGCCGGATTTGGCTCCAAATCGCGCCATGAGATGAACGGCAGCACGAACGTCCACGGCAGAAGACCGCCGAGCAAGATCGGCGCGAAATAATAAATCGGCTCCTGATGGCTATAGCCGGGTTGAAAAAAGCGGCGAAGATGCTCGCCGATAAAATAAAAGTCGAAATAGCCAGGCTCACGGAAAATCATCACTATAAACCACGGCCCGGCGATCGCCGCGATCAACAGCGCGCCCGGGATGACACTGTACCGCCCGATGGCGCCCCGGAGCGCCCCTTCGCGCCACAAAAAGATCGTTCCGATGGCGATCGGCAGCGCCGCGCCGACAGGGCCTTTGGTCAGCACCGCGAGCGCCATCGCCGCGTACGCCCACCATCGCCAGTAGCCGCCCTCGCGCCAATCGAGATAAAGCGCGAACACCGCCGCCGTGGTCAGCGCCGTGAGCAGCATGTCGGTGGTCAACACCTGCGCCATCACCGCGTACAGCGCGCTCGTGGCCAGGATCGCGCCCGCCAGCGCCGCGCGGCGCGCGTCAAAGACGCGCCGGGCGAAGCCGAACGTCATGATCACGCCAGCCAGGGCGGCCAGCGCATTGCCAAAGCGCGCGGCGAATTCGTTGATTCCGAACCACCGCATCGCCAGCGCCGTCAGCCAATAGAGCAGCGGTGGCTTTTCGACGTAGGGAACGTAATTCAGGTGCGGAACGATAAAGTTGCCGCTCGCCAGCATCTCGCGCGCGATTTCCGCATAGCGGCTTTCGTCCGGCTCCCACAGGCCGTACGCGCCCAGATGGTGGAAAAACAACAAGGCGGAGAGTGCGCCGGCCGCGGCGAGGCCCAGCGCGGCCGTTAGCGTCCAGGCGCCGCCGGCGGCCGAATCCTCCGGATGCGGCGCGATCGGAGCGGCGGCGGTTTTGGCATGCTGATGCACCGGTGAGAAGTTTAACGTCCGGCCGCGCCGGCGCGAAGCCCGCTTGCGGCTTCAGTCGCCGAAGGCGCCGCCGCCCTTGAGCGGATCGAAGGCGCCGCGCAATTGTCCGGGGCGAATCCGGATCGCGCTGATCGCGCCCAACTCCGGCACGATTTTCAGCCGGTAGCCCATCGCCGCCAGCGCGTCGCGCGTATGGAACGGCAGGCTCTGCTCGACGAACACGATATCCGGCTCGGCCTGCATATGAACGCGCGGCACGCGCACCGTCGTTTCGGGCTCGAGATGGAAGGCGAACGAATCGATCGTCGCCTGAGCGACGCCGGTGATAATCGTGGGTCCGCCCGAACCGCCGGCCGCGAGCGCGGGGCGGCCGTCTTTCAGCGCGATTAGCGGCGACATGCTGGACAGCGGCCGTTTTCCGGGCGCGACTTCGTTATTCTTCTCGCCAGCCAGCTTGAACGCGTTCGGAACGCCCGGCGCGACGCCGAAATCGTCCATCTCGTCGTTGAGCACCAGGCCGAGCGACGGAACCATCATCTTGGCGCCAAAAATCGTGTTGACCGTGGTCGTGACTTCGACCACGTCGCCATCGCGATCGACCACGGCGAAATTCGACGTGCCGTGATCGTGCGCCGCCGCGAGCGGCGCGGGCGGCGCGTGATGCAGCGCGCGTGCGCGCGCCGCGGCGATATGCGCGGGCGACAACAACGCCGCCAATGGTACCTTGACGAAGGCGGGATCGGCGTACTGCGCGCGGTCGATGAACCCTTGGCGCATCACTTCAATCAGCCGCGCCAGATAGGCCGGCGAATCGACGCCCAGCCCGCCAACGTCGCCGCCCGAGAGCATCCCGAGGATTTCCAGCACCACGCCGGCCGACGACGGCGGCGGCATCGTGTAAACCTCGTAGCCGTCGTAGGTCAGATGAATCGGATCGCGCCAGACCGGATGGTATTCGGCGAGATCCTGCGCGGTCAGGATGCCGCCGCGCGCTTTCACGAAAGCCGCGATCTCTTCGGCGATCGGACCGTGGTAGAAACGCTCGACCGGGTCGTCGCCGAGGCTTTGCATGAATTTGCCGAGCTCGGGGTTGCGCAGTATCGCATCGGCGTGGAACGGCGTCCCGTCGGGCTTGAAATAGATCGCGTGGAAGCCCGGGTCCTGGCCGATTATCGGCGCAACCATCAGGATTTCGCGCGCCATGTGGGGATTGAGCGGAAAGCCTGAAATCGCAAGCCGAATCGCCGGCGCGGCCAAGGCGGAAAATTTCATCGTGCCGAAACGGCGCCGCGCCGCGTCGAGTCCCGCCAGTTCGCCGGGCACGGCGACGGCGAGCGCGCCGACCCGCGCCAATGCCTCGTCGGGCTTGCCGTTGCGGATATACATATCGGCGCGCGCGGCGGCGGGCGCGGTCTCGCGATAGTCAAGCGCGTAAAGCTGTTTGGTCCTGGCCCAGTAAATCAGCATGAAGCCGCCGCCGCCGATTCCGCACGAGCTCGCGTTGGTGACGCCCAGCACGAGCGAGACCGCCACCGCCGCATCCACGGCGTTGCCGCCCTTGCGCAGAATCTCCAACCCGGCGCGCGCGGCGGGCGCGCTTTCCGCCACAACCATCTCGCGCGCGGCGGTCGCGGCGAATACGCTGCGCGCCGGGCCGAGCGCGAATGCGGCGATCAGAATGAATGAGATGAAGACTCGCGCGCGGCGCCGCGGCGTCGCGTTCCGGAAGCTCCCGTTCGTCGGCATCCCGATGTAACTAACAGCGCCTGCCGCACAAGAAAAGGAGGCTTTCCGCCGCCGCTCCGGCGATGTTAGATTTGCGGCGCATAGCCGGACGCGCTCAGCCGAGCGCCCAGGGAGCGACAATGAACTTCACCGACATCATTTACGAAAAGTCCGATCGCGTCGCCACGATCACGCTCAATCGGCCCGAGCGGATGAACGCGTGGCGCGCGCAGCTTGAGCGTGAATTGCGCGCCGCGACCGCCGACGCGGAGGAAGATCCGCAAATCGGCGCGATCGTGGTGACCGGCGCAGGCAAGGCGTTTTGCGCCGGATTGGACATGGCGGCACTGACTAAAATCGCCTCCGAATCGGGCCTTGGCGACGAGCTTGCCGAAGGGCGGGACGGAAAAAGCCTCAATCCGAATTTTCGCGGCCGTTTCGCGTGGCTGCTCGCGATGAAGAAGCCGGTGATCGGCGCGATCAACGGCGCCTGCGTTGGAATGGGCTTCGCACACGCGCTCCACTTCGACATCCGCATCGCCTCGGAGCGCGCGCGGATGGGCACCATTTTTCCGCGCCGCGGCTTGGCGATCGAACTCGGCGCGAGCTGGCTGCTGCCGCGCATCGTCGGACTTGCGAACGCGGTCGAGCTGGCTGTGACCGGAAAGTTAATCGACGGCGCCGAGGCGTATCGGATCGGACTGGTCAGCAAGGTCGTGCCGCACGACGAGTTGCTGCCGGCGGCGCGCGCGATCGCGTCCGAAATCGCCAATCAGTGCTCGCCGCTCGGCGCCGGCCACGCCAAGCGGATGGTTTACGAGCACCTGTTCACCGATCTCTCGACGGCCTGCGCCGACGAGGATCGCACGGCGGTGCTGATGACCCGCTCGGAGGATTTCAAGGAAGGAATCAAGGCCTTCACCGAGAAGCGCGCGCCGCGTTTTACCGGAAAATAGGCTGTCCGGGGCGCGACGCAACGATCGGCCGCGGCGCGCCGCTGGCGAGTTCGCGGCCGGGGCCGGCTACTTCGCGGGTTTGTCGGGTTTTTCCGGCTTTTCCACGCGTTCGGCCTTTTCGGGCTTGTCCAAGGGATGGCGGAACTTGCGATCGGGATGGCGCACGGTGAGCACCGCGCAATGGGCCTTGTTCACCACCCGTTCCGCCACGCTGCCCATCAGCACATGCGCAAGACCGGTGCGCCCGTGCGTGCCGACGACAATCAGGTCGGCGCCTTCGGAATGGGCCGCATTGATGATTTCAAGAAAAGGCGCGCCGACCCGCAGCAGGCTGCGAACCTTGAGCCCGCGCTCGCGCATCCGCGCGGTGGCCTGATCCAGTTCGCGGAGCGCCAGCAGGCGCTGCTCTTCCGCGATCCGGTTCATCGCGCCGACGTCGAGTCCGGGACTCAATTCGCTGATCATCACCGGTGCGAGCGGCTGATCGACGTGCACGACGATTAGTTCGGCGGAGAATCGCCGCGCCATTTCTTGCGCGTAGCCGAGCGCGAAATTGGAATCGTCGGAAAAATCGGTCGCCGCGACAATCTTGGTGAAGGTGGGCACGCTGCGAACGATACGCCGGGCGGGCTTTTCGGGCAAGCGCGCGGCGCCGCCGCGTCATGGCCGGCCGTGGCGGCGTCATCGCCGGGTTCGACCCGGCAATCCATGCCGCTGTGATATCCGGACTCGATTCGGACATCGATCGGAATGGACCCTCGGGTCAAGCCCGAGGGTGACTAAAAAAAGAGCGCCCGAAGGCGACAAACTCAAGAGCGCCGAGGGTGACGAATTAAAAGCGCCCGAGGGTGACAAACCAAAAAATGCAAATGCAGAGGGTGACAAATTAAAGAATGCTCAGGGGTGACAAACAAAAAGCGCCGGCGCGCCACTTGATCGACCTCACGGTATCTCGGTTAGAATCCGGACGTGGCCGCGCGTCTTTCATCGCATCGCGGACTTCGCGCTTTCGGCGACTTCGAAAGCGCCTTCGACGAATTATTCGACGAATTCCTGGTCGGGCGATGGCGGCCGGCGTCGCTGCGCGCGGCCGGCCGCGCTTCGATCGTCGATCGCGGCGCCGAGTACGAAGTGACGCTGGCGGCCCCGAACGCGGATCCGCGGCGGATCGAAGTCGAGGCCGGCGATCGGCGGCTGGTCGTGCGGATTCCGGGCGCGGCCGGCGTGCGCGAGAGCGTGTTCGACTTTCCCGCCGCGATCGACGGCGAGCGGGTGCGCGCGCTATGGCGCGGCGGCGCGCTGCAAATCACGCTGCCCAAGCGGCGCGGCCGGCGGATCGCGGTGGAATAGCGCCGTCCGCGGCGCGCCATCCCGGCTTCTGGCGGGACGCTCAATCCGAATTGAAAGCAAGCTGCCGATGACGTCAAAGAGCGAGACTGAAACGACCTCGTCCAATCCCGAATTGAAGGCGGCCGAGCCGCCGGTCGAGTTAGCGGCGGAGCGGCTGCGCGGCGCGTCGCCGGTCGCGCCGGAAGAACTCGAGCGGATGGCGCGCGAGGGCCACGACCAGCAGCTGCTCGGCCAGAGCAGGGCGCTCGACGCCATCCGGCTCGCGATCGGGGTCGACGCTCCCGGCTACAATGTTTTCGTCAGCGGACTGCGCACCCGCGAAGAGCGCGATTCGGTTCTGCGCCTGCTGGAGGAGCGGGCGGCGGCGATGCCCACGCCGGGCGACTGGGTTTATGTCAACAATTTTCGCGCGTCCGAAGCGCCCATGGCGATCGCGCTCGCGCCGGGACAGGGCACGGTCCTGCGCCAGCGGATGCAGGAATTGGTCGGTTTCGTAATCGACCAGTTGCCGAAGGCGTTCCGCCGCGAGGATTTCGATCAGGAACGCGTCGCCTTGCGCGACAAGTACAACAAGCGCGCGCAGGAGCTGTTCGGCAATTTCGAGGGGCGCGCCCGCGAACGTGGCTTCGCGATTCAAAGCGCGCCCGGCGGACAGGTGATCTTCATCCCGCTGGTGCGCGGCAAGATGCCCGAATCGCCCGAGGAATTGCAGCGCGAGATGGCCGCTCTGCCCGATGAGGAAAAAGAGCGACTGGCGCGCGTTCAGGCCGAATTGCAGAACGAGCTCGGTCCGCTGATGATGCGCCAGCAGGAGCTGATGCAGGAGCTGATCGCCGATATCCGCGCGATCGAGCGCGCGTTTGCCGCTCGCCTGATTACGCCGGCGATCGCGGCCCTGAAGACGCATTTCGACAACGCCGCCGTGGCCGCCTATCTCGACAGCGTCGCCGAGCACATGCTGAGCCATCTGGAGCGCTTTCGCGAACAGCAACCGCAGGGCGGGGAGGCTCCATCGGCCGAAGCGGCGGGCGCGCCGCCGCGTCCGGCCGAGGATACGCGATTTTTCGAATACCAGGTGAACGTCGTGGTCGATAACGCCGGTCGCTCGGGCGCGCCGGTGGTGTGCGAGGACGCGCCGACCTATCGCAACCTGTTCGGCACGATCGAACGCTGGATCGATCCGCTCGGACGTTCGGGCACGAACTTCACGCGCATCATCCCCGGTTCGTTCATGAAGGCGCACGGCGGGTTTCTGGTTTTCGACCTTGAAGACGCGGCGGTCGAACCCGGCGTTTGGAAAACCCTCAAGCGCAGCCTCAAGACCGGCCGGATGACGCCGGAGACGTTCGAGCCGTTTCCGTTTTTTGCGCTGAGCGGACTCAAGCCGGAGCCGATCGACATCCGCAACAAGGTGGTCGTCCTCGGCGGCGCGCAGCTTTACAATCTGCTCTATTTCTACGACGCGGAATTCAGCGGCCTGTTCAAGGTGCGCGCGGAAATCCTGCCGGTGATCGACGCCGATCGCGAAGCCGCGGCGCACTATGCCGCGCGCGTCGGCGATTTGGCGCGGCGGGAGAAACTTCCGCCATTCGAGGGCGGCGCGCTCGCGCGCATCGTCGAATTCGGGATGCGGATGGCGGGCGACCATGAGCGGGTCGTGAGCCTGATGGAGCCGATCGACGATCTCTCTCGCGAGGCCGCCTATTTCGCCCGCGCCTCGAACGCCGCGCCGGTCACGGCGGACCACGTCGATCAGGCGCTCGATCAGCGCGTGCTGCGCCGGAATTTCATCGAGGAGGAGATTCGCCGGCTGATCGCGAACGGCACGATTATCGTGAATCTCGATGGCCGCGCCGCGGGTCAAATCAATGGCCTCGCCGTGCTCGATGTCGGTGGTTACAGCTTCGGCCGGCCCTCGCGCGTGACCGCGACGGTCGCGCTCGGGCAGGCCGGCGTGATCAATATAGAACGGGAGGCGCGACTCTCCGGTTCGACGCACGACAAGGGCATCATGATTCTCGGCGGCTTTCTGCGCGAGCGCTTCGGCCAGCGCGTCCCGGTGGCGATGACCGCGAGCATCTGCTTCGAGCAATCCTATTCTGGAATCGACGGCGACAGCGCCAGCTCGACCGAGCTTTACGCGTTGCTGTCGGCGCTGAGCGGCGTTCCGATTCGCCAGGACCTGGCGGTGACCGGCTCGGTCGATCAGTACGGCCACGTGCAGGCGATCGGCGGCGTCAACGAGAAGATCGAAGGCTTTTATCGCGTCTGCAAGGCGGTTGGACTCACCGGCCGGCAGGGCGTGCTGGCGCCGCGCGCGAACCTGCGCAATCTGATGCTCGACAAGCAGACGATCGAAGCCGTCCGGCAGGGCCGTTTTCATATCTACGCGGTGGATACGATCGATCAGGGAGTCGAAATCCTGACGGGAGTGCGCGCGGGCTCGATCGACGAGCCCGGCACGATCAATTATCTCGTCGCCAAACGCTTGCGCGAGATGGGCGAGCGGCTGCGCGAACGCCAGCCACCGGAAACCCGCGTGATTCACGAGACCGCCGCCGCGCCCGCCGCGCCGCCGCCGGCGCCGCCCGGTCCGCCCGAGCCGCCGCGATGATCCGCGCACGGCCGCGCCGCGTGACGCCGGCGGCGCCTGCCGCTACGATAGCCGCCGAGGTTCCTCTCGATGCCGATCGATCTGCGCTTCGACGCTGACGAAGCCGCGCTGCTCACCGATCTTTACGAATTGACCATGGCCGCGAGCTATTTCGCGATCGGCCTCAATGGTCCGGCGACGTTCTCGCTGAGCGTGCGGCGCCTGCCGCCGCGCCGCGGCTATCTGGTCGCGGCGGGTCTGGAGCGCCTGCTCGAAGCATTGGAAGAATTCCGCTTTGCTCCCGGCGCGATCGACTACCTCGCCTCGCTCAAGCTGTTCGCGCCCGAATTTCTCGATTACCTCGCGGCGCTGCGTTTCACGGGCGAGGTCGTCGCGATGCCGGAAGGAACGATTTTTTTCGAGGAAGAGCCGATCCTTGAAGTCCACGCGCCGTTGATCGAAGCGCAGCTAATCGAGACGCTCGTGATCAACCAGATCGGCCTCGCGTCGCTGGTCGCGAGCAAGGCGGCCCGCTCGTATCACGCCGGCCGCGGTCGCCGCCTGATCGATTTCGGCTTGCGCCGCTCCCATGGCGCCGACGCCGGACTGGTCGCCGCGCGCGCGAGCTATCTGGCCGGTTTCGCCGGCACCTCGAACGTGCTCGCCGGCCGCCGCTACGCGATTCCGCTCTACGGCACGATGGCGCACAGCTATATCATGGCGCACGAAACCGAGAGCGCCGCCTTCGGCCATTTCGTCGCGCTCTTTCCCCAGCTCAGCACGCTGCTCGTCGATACCTACGACACCATCCGCGGCGTCGAAAACGCCGCCAAAACCGCCCTCGAGCTGCGCGCCAAGGGATTCAAGCTGCAGGCGGTGCGGCTCGACAGCGGCGACCTGCTCGATTTGAGCGTCCGCACGCGCCGCATCCTCGACCATCAGGGACTGAACGACGTCGCGATTTTCGCCAGCGGCAATCTCGACGAATACCGCATCGACGAGCTGCTGCGCGCGGGCGCGCCGATCGACGCGTTCGGCGTCGGCGCCGCGATGGTCGTGAGCGCCGACGCGCCCGCGCTCGATATTTCGTACAAGCTCGCCGAGTACGACGGCGTTGGGCGGCTCAAGACTTCGGCCGGCAAGCTCACGCTGCCCGGCCGCAAGCAGGTCTTTCGCGCGGTCAACCAGAACGGAGGATTTTTTTCCGATCGCATCGGCCTTGCCGAGGAAACCGCGGCGTCGGTCGCGCGCGAGTTCCGGCCCGCGCCGCATTCGATCGCGCCGCTGCTCGAACGGCGCTTCCAGGCCGGCCGCCGCGTCGAGCCGCGCCCCACGCTCGCCGAATCGCGCGAACGGTTCCTCGCCGATTTCGCCCGCCTCGACTTGCGCCACAAGGATCTCGAACGGCCGGAACGTTACACCGTCCGCCATACGACGGCGCTCGCCGCGATGCTTACCGCGGAAAAATTGCGCGCCGAAAAACGCCAGGGATAGCGCGATCGCTCAGCCGAGCGTCCGCGCCGCCTCGAGCAGGCAGGCTTCGGTCGCCGGCCAATCGATGCACGGATCGGTCACGGATACGCCGTACGCCAGCGCCGCGCGATTCCGGCTGACCGGCTGATTGCCCGCGCCGATATTGCTCTCGACCATCACGCCCATGATCGCGCGGCCGCCGCCCGCGGCCTGCTCGACCAGCGCGCGCAGCACCGCCGGCTGGCGCGTATAGTCCTTCGCCGTCTGCGCGTGCGAGCAATCGACCATCACGCGCGATTCCAACCCCGCCTTCTCGAGCATCCGCCGGCACTCCTCGATACTCGCGGCGTCGTAGTTCGAGGTCCTGCCGCCGCGCAGCACGACGTGCGAATCCGGATTTCCCGAGGTCCGGATTATCGCCGTCGCGCCGTCCTGGTTGATGCCGAGGAAGGAATGCGGCCGCCGCGCCGACTCCACCGCGTTCACCGCGATTTGCAGGTTGCCGTCGGTCGTATTTTTGAACCCCACCGGCATCGACAGGCCGCTCGCCATCTCGCGATGCGTCTGCGATTCGGTCGTGCGCGCGCCGATCGCCGCCCACGAAATCAGGTCCGCCGTGTATTGCGGCGTAATCGGATCGAGCATCTCGGTGCCCGCCGGCAGGCCCATCCGGTTTATATCGATCAGGAGCTTGCGCGCGATTCTGAGGCCCGCCTGCATGTCGCAGCTATCGTCCATATGCGGGTCGTTGATCAGGCCCTTCCATCCGACCGTCGTGCGCGGCTTTTCGAAATAGACGCGCATCACCACGAACAGCCGCTCCTCGATCGCCGGACGCAGCCGCACCAGCCGCTCGGCGTAGTCGAGCGCGGCGACCGGATCGTGGATCGAGCACGGGCCGACGAGGCAGAGCAGCCGGCGGTCGTCGCCGTGCAGGATGCGGCGGATGGTGGCGCGGGCGTCAACCACGGTCTGCGCGATCGCCTCGTCCACGCGCAATTCTTCCTTGAGCACGCGCGGCGCGATCAGCGCCTCGGTGCGGAGCACATGCAGGTCCTGAATTTCTCTTGGCGGCACAGCGCGAATGATTTTAGCCTAATCGTGGACGCCGGCAAACGCGCCTTTTTCGCGTGCTTCCGAAGCGTTTGCGGCGGCGCTCGCTTCCTGATGCGCCGCATACGCCGCCGCCTTCGCCAACCCCTCCCGGTCGAAATCGAGCGTCAGCGTCGAAAGCGCCCAATCCGCTAGATTGGGTCCAAAGGACGATTCGCGCAATCGCCATGCACGCCAATACGGTTGATATTCCTCTCGGAGCTCTTCCAATGCGGATCGAGAACCTGTGAGGCCGATGCGCACCGAACCGTCATCGTTCATACCGAGAACCAAGCCATTAAGATTGGTCGGATCAGGAGGATATCCCGACTGCACAGGGCCTGTGATCCACAATTCCGGCAACAGACCGAGCCGAACTGTCTGTTCTAGGTTGAGACCGGCGGGGCTTCCGCGCCGTTCGATGTATTCATTTCCCGCGATAATTAAGGTCTCGAGTTCGCCTTGCGCCGCTTCGATCTGCAGTTCCGCCGGCGTGACGTTAGCATAAGCAGTCAGATGATCGAGGGAGATGCGGTAGATAGTCACGCCGCCTATATGTGTTGGAGCCGAGTCAAACGGCGAAAAAAACTTGCTCATCACCTCCTCCTCGTTGCGTTTAAACGGACGCAGCATTTGCGTTCCGGGACCATTCGTGTGGGTCCATACCCAAACGTGTGCTCCTGCGCCGGGTACGATGACTTTACCAATCCGCTTGTTAAATAAAAACGCCGCCATTTGGCGATCGAGGCCCGGAATCATTCTAATGCCGTAAAGAGCTTGCACAATCGGCCATTTGAAATAGCTTTCCGGCACTGGCGGGTCGATGCCGAGATAGCCTCCAGCCATGTTGAAATAGAAACCACTGAGAGCTTGCCAAAGATCAGAATTGCCGTACGCTCCATACGGCATAACAAGAACGTTTTCACTTTTAGAGATATAATTTATGAAATCATTTCGCTTGAAAAATGAAGGAACATCAGCCGAAGTCGTCCAGCATGCCGAGCTGAGATTTGGAAGGAATGATATCAATACCAACGCTCCGAGCGCGATTCGCATGCCTAAATGGCGCGAATCATCTTGAAGCCAAAGAGCAAACAACACTCCTAGAGGAAGAAAAAGAAAAATTGTAAATCGACATGGCAGTGCATTTCTAAATAGCGGTACAGTTACGTATAGAAGGATTTCGGGCGCTACGCAGATCGCATGCATGCCAACAGCTAAAATCGGTCCAAGGGCGAATATAGCGACGATTAGAAGCATCCAAACACATAGCCGAACATTAAATGATTTCCAACGCCGCCACGCCATCATCCCAACGATCAGAAGCGCAGGAACGCCCAGATAAGCTGTCGCCTCCCAAAGATCAGCGCGTGGAGTGAGAAATCGATCCGTCCACACGCCAAATTCGTTTAACCGAGTTGGAATAATGAAATTTAAGGGATCGACCGAAAGATTGACCGAAAGCTGAGGCGGCAAATTAATAGGCTGTCCTCTGAAGAAGAAGAAAAGATAAGGAGCGGAGAGAAGAACGGTTGCTGCATACGCGCAGGCTAGCGGGGGCGCGACCCCGATTATTCGCAGGCGCAAATCTTTGTCAGCCATTAGCCACGCGATCGCAAGCGCCGTTCCTCCAAAAAGGCTGCCAGAGGCCAAGATTTCCAGCGAAAATCCGAGCAGTCCGAACAGAACGAGAGTCATAAGAATTGCGAAACGGCGCGCGCTTATCTCGCAATCCAATCGGGTCAGTGTCAGATACACGGCGAAGGCAATAAAAACGCCTGCCAGCAGATGCGGCTGACCCAGCATGTGCCCAAGCATGAATGGCGAAAAACCGAAGAGATACCCTCCTGCGATGGAAGACCAGAATCTGTTGCAGATTTTACGGTAAAGTCCAAACGCCGCCCACGCCGATAAAGTCGGGAGTGACAAAAGCAGCGAATTGAGTCCGCGCACCGGACCGCCTATCAGCGTTATTGGAGCAACGAACAGAGCGGCCAATGGCATACTTGTAACTTTAGCGAGATTTACACCGTTAGGCGTCCAGACAAAGCGATCAATCAACGGGTTAATTCGATGAGATATCGCGTATGGCCACCAGACCAAATGATACATGACGTTAGCTGGGTCGGGGCCGACGCCGATGTAACGATCGCCGAAGTGGCCGATCAGGCCGCGCCCGAAAAAGAACAGCGACAAGCCGAAATAGATCGCGAAGGCCGTCAAGCTGTCGCGATCGAGCAGCCGATGATTGGATTTCGTATTAACCATAATGCGCGAAGAACCTCCGGACGGCTGCGACAAGCAAGCGAAAGCGCAGGCTTATCGGGACGCGGCTTGCGCCAGTGCGGCGGCGCGCAGGCCCGCACGGTCGAAGCGGAATTCGAGGCGCGATTGCGACCATTCCGCCACATTGATCGAAGGCTGCGGCGGCAACAGGCGCGCCGAGCGGTAAAAGGGCCGATATTCGCGGTCGATTTGCTGCAAGGCGTTGCGCGTTCCAAAAATTGCGATTTCCACGAGTCCGTTGGGAAGCGGCTGTAGCCGAAGGCCGTTGCGGAAAACCGTCCGCTCGGCGAAATTCACGGCGGAAGGGCCGGTGATCCAAAGGCGCGGAATCAGGTTGCGGTCCGCGGCCTCAACGAGGTTCAATTTCGCGATATCGCCGCCCTGCGCGAGGTATGCATTCGCCGCCGTCACCAGCGTGCGCATCCGCGCGCGAGCGGCGTCGAGTTGCAGTACTTCGGGCGTGTATCGCGCATAGTCGGCGAGCCGCCCGAGCGGAATGCGGTAAATCGTCACGCCGCCGATATGGAGCGGCGCCGGGTCAAGCCATCCGAAGAGGGCGTTGATGGCGGCCTTTTCGTCGGCGTCGAAAGCGCGCAGGCGCCAGCTCGCCGGGCCGTTGCCGAAAGTCCATTGCCAGAGATGCGCGCCGTCAGGAACGACTACTTCGCTTACTTGCTTGTTGTATAAAAAAGCCGCCGTCTGCCGATCGAGTTCAGGCATCGTGTACAGGCCGTAAAGCGCAGCGACGATTGGCCATTCGCTATACCCCTTTGGAACCTCGGGCGTGAAGCCAAGGTAGCTGCCGGCGGTACGAAAGTAGAACTTCGTCGTCACCTGCCAGAGATCGGTATCGCCGGCGACGCCATACGGCAGACACAAAATTATATCATTTCGTGAAACATATTTACGGTATGTTTCATGGCGGAAAAATTCTGGCGTATCAATCGGCGCCGTCCAGAATGATGCGTTCAGGTTGGGTAGCAGCGAAACCAGAATCAGCGCTCCGAAGCTGAGCCGCACGCGCGCGCGCAACCTGCGATCAGACAGCCACAACGCGAACAGGTATCCAATACAAAGAAAAAAATACGCGGCAAACCGAGTCGGAATAGCGTATTGCAAGATCGGTACGAACCAATAGATGAACACCTCTGGCATTGGAATTGCAGAATGACGGCCGGTCCAAACGAGAGGGCCAAGCGACAGCACCATCAGCACCAGCAGCATCGAGACAGCAAGCCGAACCGCCGGCTCGTTGCGTCGCCGGTAAGCCATGAAGGAGGCGAGTACGAGCGCAGGAATGCCGATATATGCGCTTGTATCGTAGATATTGGAATGCGGCGCAAGCAGGCGTTCGATCCGGGTCGCACCGAGCGCATTGGCAGGGGTAGGGATGATGAAATTCGCCAAGAGCGCCGAATTGTTTATGGGCATATATGGTGAGATATTCAGACGCCCGCCGACGAACATATAATAGAGATATGGCGACAAAACTAATGCGGTTGTGCCGTATGCGCAGGCGAGAGGACTCGCGAGCGCCATGATTCGCTGACGTAGCGCCGCATCGCCGTTCCAGCATGCAAGCGCAAGGGCGATTCCGCCAAAGAACGTCATCGTTGCAAACATCTCAAGCGAGAAACCCGCTTGACCAATCAGGATAAGGGTCATCAGGACAAATAGCGCTCTAGCGCTGATCTCATCGCTCAAATTGAGTAAGACGAGATAGATCGCGAACGCCGGGAACCATCCGGCGATCAACACGGGATGACCCAATACATGAGAGACTATAAAAGGTGAAAATCCAAAGAGAACTGCGCCCATCAAGGCGGCGAAAAAATCTCCGGTCAGCCAGCGATTGAGCTTAAACGCCGCCCATGCCGAGACAGCTGGCGAGAGAAGGATTAAGATGTTGTAGGCGCGGACCGGACCGGCAAAATGAGATATCGGCGCGAGCAGAAGAGCGGCAATTGGCATGCTCGTGTTTTTCGCCATGTTGATGGTCGATGCGACCCAGGCAATCCTGTTCAGGAATAAATTTTGGTGGTTCGCGATTGCGTAAAGCCACCAATTCAGAAAATAGGTTTCCGCGGCTGGATCGGGGCCGACGCCGATATAACGGTCGCCGAAATGGCCGATCACGCCGCGCCCGAAAAATAGCAGCGACAATCCGCAATAAATCGCAAAAGCGACGACGCTCTCGCGGTCGAACGCCGATCGGCGGCGGACGGCGCGATTCGCGTCCGCCGCGCGCTCCCGCGCTTCCGTTCGATTGTCCAGATTCGTCACGTTGATCGCGGTGTTCATGATTTGCGGCTCGCCGTTATTGGATTGGTGCGTAAGAGATATGGACTTGAGCGGCGCCGTGCAGTCTCTCCCGGTCGAAATCGAGCAGTAGTACCGGCTGATCGAGCTTGCCCCAGTTGAGCGAAGGCCATCGGTTCGTAGTCCGCGCGCTCGTGCTGAAACCGGCGTATTCCAAGCGCAGCGCCGTGAGCGCCGCCGCCGGCGCGCGCACTCCGAGCGTCACGCGTCCAGCGTTGTCCGCGCGCATCAACATCCCGTTGTCGAGCGGCCATCCGGCATTGTCGTCTTTGTCGTCCGGATGGAACAGCCATAGGCGCGGCACGAGATTCAGGCGCGCGGCGGCGCCGATAGTGAGTCCGGCCGGATCGCGCCCCTGCGCGAGGTAGCTGTCGGCCGCGTCTGCCAGCGTCCGCATTTGCGCCTGCGCCGCGGCGAACTGCAACGCGGCCGGCTTCAGGTTCGCATAAGCGCCGAGGCGCTCGCGCGGCACGCGGTATATCGTCACTCCGCCGATCCGCTCGGGCGCGGAATCGAACGGCGTGAACAGCGCTGCGATCGCCGCCGTCTCGCGCGGATTGAACGGCCGCAAGCGGTAGGAAGCCGCGCCGTCTTTGATGATGTAGCCCCAGCGATGGGCGCCGCCGTCGGGCACGATAATTTTGGTCACGCCTTTGTTCATCAGAAACGCCGCAGTTTGCATGTATGCGCTCGGCATCGTGGTCAGGCCGTATAACGAAGCGACGATTGGCCATTCGCGGTAGCTGTCGGGAAGCGGCGGCGCGAGTCCCATGAAGCCTCCAGCCATCCGGAACTGGAATGCCGCCTGCGCCTGCCAGAGATCGGCGTTGCCGAACGGCCCGTATGGCAGAATCAATACGACGTCCGCCGGCGAGAGATAGCGGCGATAGATTCCCGCGTTGAAAAATGCGGGCGTATCCGCGTGCGTGCTCCAGAATCGCGCGTGCGGGTTGGGCGCGAGCGAGATGATTACGAGCGCGCCCAGCGCCGCGCGCATCGCCGGACGGTAAGATTCGTCGTTCAGCCAGAGAGCGAAAATCGTTCCGACACACAGAAAAAAGTAGGCGGCGAAGCGCACCGGTTCGGCATGTTTCAGAATCGGCGTGAGCAGCATCGCGATTCCGGGCGCCGGCGGATGGCGTCCGCCGATTTTAAGCAGCGGACCGAGCGATAGCACGAGGATGATCGCCAGCATCGCGAGCGCAAGCTTCATCGCCAGCGGCTTGCCGGGCCGGAATGCCGCCAAGCTGATGATCAGCAGCGCGGGGAGACCGATATAGGCCGTCGTGTCGTAAATTTCGCCGTGCGGTGTGGTCATCGTGGTCAGCCCGATCGCGCCAAGGAGATTGACCGGAGTCGGCATCAGGAGATTGATGGGGGCGGACGCGGCCTGCGCGATAAAGCCGGGCAGGCGCAGAGGACCTGTGGTGTAAAGGTAATAGAGATAGGGACTCGCGAATGCGGCCGCGCCGGCGTAAGCGGAGGCGAGTGGCGCCGCCAATCCGATAATCCGCCGGCGCAGTTCCGCGCCGCCCATCCGGTAGGCCAGCGCGAGCGCGATCGCGCCTGTAAACGACGCGGTCGCGGCCAGCTCCAGCGACCAGCCAAGCTGTCCGGCGATAACAAGTGCAATCAGCACGCCGAATTTCCGCGCGCTGATTTCTCCATCCAGCCGGCGGACGGTGAGGTAAACGGCGAATGCCGGGAACCAACCGGCTATGAACACCGGCTGACCAAGAAGGTGAGCGAGTATGAACGGCGAAAATCCAAATAGGTATCCACTTGCATATGCAGGCAAATTGGCGGTGCATACCCGGCGAAATAGAATGAATCCCGCCCAAGCTGAGAGCGGCGGAGAAACGAGCATCAAAACGTTGTACGCGCGAACGGGGCCGCCGAAAATCGTCACGGGTGCGACCGCCAGGGCGGCCAAGGCCATGCTTGGTACGGTCGCCATGTTGACGGTGGCGTGCGCCCAGGTGAAATTGTCGAAAAATGGATTGAGATGGTGAAAAACCGCGTAGGGCCACCAGGCCAGGACTAAAATCTGGTGGGCGGGGTCGGGGCCGACGCCGGTATAACGGTCGCCGAAGTGGCCGATCAGGCCGCGGCCGAAAAAGAACAATGACAATCCGCAATAAATCGCAAAAGCGACGACGCTTTGGCGATCGAATAACGTTCCGGACGATTGCGCTTCAGGTTTTTCCATACGTCGCGATCAAACCCGCAGATTCATCTCGAAGCGCCGTACGATCGGCCAACGTCTTAGCTTCCGGCCGAAGGCGAGGCGGACTGCACGTTAGCGAGGATTGAAAAGCGGGAATTTTGAGGTTCGCGCCTGTCCGAAAAATTCTCTTCCACCGGGATCGTCATGGGAAATAGCTTTTCGGCGGGACATGGCCGACGACTGGCTCGTCTGGAAGCTGCGCGGCGGTGGAATTGCGTTTGGCGAATAGCTCGGAATCGCGATCCATATAAATCAGTTTCCAGTCCGGCTGGCGCTTCATCAGGTCGCAGGCCTTGCGGGTCCGGGAAATCAAGACGAAATCGGCGGGGTAGGACTTCAGCGCTTCGGTAGAATTCCAATAATCGATATAGAAGTCGAGATACTCGTGGATTACGGAAAACGGATAGACGGTAGCGAACCGGCCGTCTATGAATACCTTCGATTCTGGCAGATGCCAAATCAGATATTCGCCCCAGTCGAAATCGTTCAATATATCGCCGTGGAGGCGATGGGCCTTCATGAAGGCGATCGCGCCGGCCGGATATCCGCGATCGTCTTGCAGGCGCGGCGAGAAGACGCCCGCGGCGATCGCAAGCAGGATCGCGAATGCGCCGGTAATCCGCTGGATTCTTTGCAAGCCGTCGGGATTAGTCGAGTACAGCGGCGGACCGACTTTGTTGCGCGCGCGCAAGCGCTCGAAGCATAGAGATGAGTGCCGCGCGAGGACGGGAGCAGCGGCGATCGCGGCCAGGGGTATATTGCGCTGGGCGTTGAACGCCGCGTAGCTCATCGCCGCGGCCGCGGCGGCAAGCGGCAGGTCGCCGCCCTGCGGCGTGAAGCAGAAGGTCACGGCGAGAACCGCGATCATGCCGATCGCGAGCAGGTACAACAAAGCCACGGTGGGGGCGTTCGAATGCAATTGGTCAATAAGCGCGGGGATTAGCGGGCGCCAATCGCTGATAACGCTGCGGATATACGGACTGAAGACGCCCTGAAGAACGGTGCGCCAATTCTCTATTCCAAATGGATTGACCAGAGTAATCAAAGTGGCGGCGAGCGTGTAAAACGCCAGCGCCCACGCGCGCTTTATCCCGCGCCCGCATAGCAGGTCTTCGAGGCCCGCGGCGGCAGTGTATATTCCCATCGCTCCTAATCCGACTACGAAGCCGCCATGCACGTTGCTCCACAGCAACATCATCGGCAGCGTCAGATACATTGGCGCCGAGCCGCGGTAGTTGTGGCGCGCGAGCAAGGCGATCGTCGTCGCGAAGAAGAAGAACGTATAGGTCTGCGGCCGATATTGTTCTTCGACCTGCAGCATCGCCGCCGCGACGATCAGCACGATCATCTGGCTTGCGATCGACGCGCCGGTTTCGGCGAGCGCCGCGACAACGGCCAGAATCGTTCCGGCGACGAGGAGAAACTTCCAAATTTTCAGTCCGAGAATTCCGGCGTGATTGTAGATGAACGCCATCGTGGCGTCGGTGAGCCATTCGTGATTGCGGAATTCGCGGCCGAATGCCGTGTAGGAGAAAGTATCGTGCAGGATCGCGTGATGGGTGCTGAGGACGAGCTGTCCGAAACGTATATGCCCCCAGATATCGGGGTCGGCGAACTGATAGATATCGGCAAGGCAAATCGCGAACAGGACGATCCCGGGAGCGTTGCGAAGCAGGGAGACGCGCAGTGTGGAACCGGGTGGAGCGTTGCTGGATTCGGTCCGCGCGGCGTCGGCGCCAGCCGCGGGCGGAGAATCAAAACCGGCGGTTTCAGAGTTGGCCGAAGCAATCACGGAAGACGCACCTCACGAGATTAAGCACTAACGCCGAAAGACATTGGCGATCGGATATCGAAATGTACGATATAACGTCAAGTTTCGCCGTACGACGCGATCAAACGCGCAAATTCATAATCGAGCGGCGCGTTTCAGGCCAGCGCATTTGTGCGCCGCCCCCGTGGCAGCGCCCCGCATCGCGGGCTTGCGCGGGCGGTCATATAGGCGATTAATCCGGAAGTATGTACTTGACGCAAATGGAACCGGATGCGGCTTCAGCGCGCCAGATTGACGCGAATGGTACGAGCGACCTACGTTTCGGCGTATGGACAACGCAGAAATGG
>JAJZAI010000083.1 GCA_021799495.1 Deltaproteobacteria bacterium | reverse complement strand
CCGCGCCCGTCGCCGCGCCCACCAGCGTGTACTGCCGCTGCTCGTCCGTCATCCCGCAGGCCGATACCATCCCCAGGATGGCCACCCACATCAGGTACGTCCCTATTCTTCTTCGCACCTTATTCCTTCCTTCCTCTCCACTGTCATCGATGTTTTGGCAGTGGGCTGAAAATGTGGACCCACTCACACGGCGCTGCGCCTGCAATAATATCGACGTGGCGTCTTGGCATATGGAACAGCGTCGTCCCCATCGTCAAAATCATCCAGGCGCAACCACCGCAAACCCCGTCAGACCAAATGTCGCGATAAGTAAAGGTTCATTTACGGCGCTTCAATATACTGGCAGATTTGCGCGCGTTGCAACCGGTTCGACCCAAATTAAACGAATCCTCCAAATGAAGAATTTTCCAGTAAAACATTAGATAATTCCCGTCGTGTGCGGCAATCATGCGCGATCGGCTGATAGCGCAAAGCAACTTCACGATGCTCAACGCCAGCTAATTTTCCCGACACTGCGCTAAGAGACGAAACTTATATGCGCGCGATCGGCCTCATCACCCGACATCAAATTCATACGGTGGATGTCTGTAACTTTGGTTTCGCGCGAATGGCGACAGGCCGTGCGCGCCTGCGCCAAAGCGGTCAAGCGGAAAATTCGAGCGGACATGCGATTTCGCGTTAGCAAACGCGCGACGCCGAGATCGACGACATGAGCGCCGACGGCGACCTTTCGTATGAGTTCTACTATCTCCTCGACGACGGCGTCGGGTCGCCGCCATGGACGGCCAGATCGTTCCGCAATTCGGATGGCAGCCGCTTTAAAGGCACGTATGACCATTTTGACAATCTATTGCTATATTATACTACATTTCGATAATCATATTTTAACAAAACTTGCGTTCGGCTTAAGAAACAAGAGCTTGTCATTCAAGGAATAGCCGGCGCGGGGCCTCATGGACTCGAAAATTTTTCACCGCTCGACAAAGGAGGAGTTGCAGATGGATTCCACCCAATCGACCGGAGTTCCCAGCGGCGAAGAAATCCTCAAGGCCGCATTCGCGATCGAGCCGGACGTCCGCGCGGCGCAGGATGAAATCGAGCGCGAACGCCGCCTGCCGGCGCATCTCGTTGAAAAGATGAAACGCGCGGGCTTCTTCGCGATGCCGATGCCGAAAACGTGGGGCGGGCCGGAGACCGATCCGCTCACTCAGCTCAGGATCGTCGAGCAACTTTCGTATGCCGACGGTTCCGTCGGCTGGTGCACGATGATCGGATGCGACAGCGGTTTTTTTACGGCGTTTCTCGATCAGGACGTGGCCCGCGCGATGTACCCCGATATTCGCGTTTCGACCGCCAGCGCGCTGACGCTCACGGGCCGCGCGGTGAAAACGAATGGGGGCTATCGCGTGAGCGGGCGCTGGCCGTTCTCCAGCGGATGCCTGCATGCGGCGTGGATCGTCGGCGGATGCGTGGTTTACGAGGGTGATCGGGAAATTCGCGATTCCGAAGGAGCGCCGGTCAGCGTGCAGTGTTTCTTCCGGCCGGAAGAAATCGAAATTCTCGACACCTGGCATACTATCGGCCTGCGCGGCAGCGGCAGCAACGACTTCGCCGCGCAAGACGTTTTCGTACCCGAAGAACGAACTTTCAGCCTGCAGAAGCCGGCGATCCGCCGCCCGGAACCCCTGTACGCGCTGCCGATGGCGATACTGCTCAAATTCGCGACCGTGCCGATCGGCATCGCGCGCGCCGCGATCGACGAGCTGATCGACGCCGCCGGCCGCCGTCCGACGCGCCTGACCGTAATCGGCGGCAAGCCGGCGCCGGCCAAGCTGCTGCGCGACGAACCATTCGTGCAGGACGCCGTGGCGCGCGCCGAGGCGATGGTTGGCTCGGCCCGCAGCTATCTCTACGACATCACCGCGGAATTGTGGGCCACGCTGCTCAAGGGCGACAATCCCGATCGCAAGCTGGGCGCGCGCTGGTCGCTGACGATGGCGAACACATTCCGCGCCTCGGCCGAAGCGGTCGAGTTGATTTACAAAGCGCGCGGCGGATCGGCGGTTTATGCCGGCGGACGGCTCGATCGATGCCTGCGCGACGTGCTCACGATCAACCAGCACGTCGTGGTTTCGCTGAAGGTTTACGAGATGGCCGGCCGCAGCCTGCTCGGACTCGAACCGATGAGCTGGGTTTTCTGAGCCGCGGCCGCATCGCGAGGGCGCGCCCGTCCTGCTAAAATCAGGCGCTCATGCTGTCGTTGGCGCGCGGAACCGGGGGCGAATTCAAGCTGGTGTCAGCCTATCGGCCGGAAGGCGACCAGCCCGCCGCGATCGACGCGCTCGCCGCCAACATAAGCGACGGCGTGCCGCATCAGGTCCTGCTCGGCGTGACCGGTTCGGGCAAGACCTTCACGATGGCGAACGTAATCGCGCACGTGAACCGGCCGACCCTGGTTATCGCGCCGAACAAAACGCTGGCCGCGCAGCTTTACAACGAATTCAAGAGCCTGTTTCCGGAAAACGCGGTCCGCTATTTCGTTTCCTATTACGACTATTACCAGCCTGAGGCTTACGTCCCCTCGACCGACACCTATATCGAGAAGGACGCCAGCATCAACGACGAGATCGACAAGCTGCGCCATTCGGCGACCAAGGCGCTGCTCGAGCGCAACGACGTGCTGATCGTGGCGTCGGTCTCGTGCATCTACGGGTTGGGTGAGCCGGAAGTTTATTTCGAGATGCTGGTGTTCCTGGAGCAGGGACAGCGGATCGATCGGGATCGCGTGCTGCGCAAGCTGGTCGATATCCAGTACCAGCGCAACGACTACGATTTCCATCGCGGGACCTTCCGCGTGCGCGGCGATATCGTCGAAGTATTCCCGGCGTATGAGGAAAATCGCGCCGTGCGAATCGAATTCTTCGGCGACGAGGTCGAGGCGCTTCACGAGATCGATCCGCTGCGCGGCGCGATAATCCGCAATCTCTCCAGCGTCGCCATCTATCCGGCGTCGCATTACGTGACCACTTCCGACCGGATGGAGCTGGCGGTCGCGGGAATTCGCGCCGAACTCAAGGATCGGCTCGAAGAATTCCGCCGCGAGAATAAGCTGCTCGAGGCGCAACGGCTCGAGCAGCGCACGATGTACGACCTCGAATTGCTGGCGGAGATGGGCTTTTGTCCGGGAATCGAAAACTACTCGCGCCATCTCACGGGCCGCGCGCCGGGCCAGCCGCCGCCCACGCTGCTCGACTATTTTCCGAAAAACTATATGTGTTTTATCGACGAGAGCCACGTGACGATTCCGCAGTTGGGCGGGATGTACCGCGGCGATCGCTCGCGCAAGCAGACCCTGGTCGAATTCGGCTTCCGCCTGCCGTCCGCCCTCGACAACCGGCCGCTCAATTTCGAGGAATGGGAATCGCTCGCGCGGCAGTCGATTTATGTCTCCGCGACTCCCGGCGACTACGAATTGCGCAAGTCGGGCGGACTCGTGGTGGAACAGTTGATTCGGCCGACGGGGCTGATCGATCCTGAAATCGAGGTGCGCAAGGCCGGCACGCAGGTGGACGACCTGCTGGCCGAAATCCGCGCCCGGGTCGCCGCCGGCGAACGCGTGCTCGCGACCTGCCTGACCAAGAAGATGGCCGAGGATTTGACCGACTATTACCACGACCTCGGCGTGCGCGTCCGTTACCTCCATTCGGATATCGAAACGATCGAGCGGGTCGAAATAATCCGCGCGCTGCGGCGCGGCGATTTCGACGTGCTGGTCGGAATCAATTTGCTGCGCGAAGGACTGGATATTCCGGAAGTGTCGCTGGTGGCGATCCTCGACGCCGACAAGGAAGGCTATCTGCGTTCCGCGCGCTCCCTGATCCAGACGATCGGCCGCGCCGCGCGGAACCTGCACGGCAAAGTGATCATGTACGCCGACGCGATGACCAACTCGATGCGCACCGCGATCGACGAAACCAACCGCCGGCGTGCGAAGCAGGTCGCGTACAACGAGGAACACGGCATCACGCCCACCTCGATTATCAAGGCGATCGACGCCTCGCTGGTCGAGATGTATTCGCCGGAATGGGCCGTCACGCCCGAAATCGGCGAGCCGCGGAAGCAGACCGGCGACGACGAAATTCCGGCGCACGAGCTTCCCGACCGTATCAGCGAACTGCGCCGCGAAATGATCGATGCGTCCGAACAATTGGAGTACGAACGCGCCGCCGAATTGCGCGATCGGATCAAACGGCTGGAACGCCGCATCTTCGGCCTCGACCAGCCGCGCCATCCCGAACCCAGAGCCGTGCCCGGCGCGGCGCATAGTCACGCCGCGGAGGATGCGCATGGGCGGCTCGAGCGTCACAAGACCAAAGCCATCAGCGATAAAATGGGCGCCGCGCTGCCCAGACGCGGCCGGCGTGGCGAGGGCGCGGCGACCGGAGCCGCGGCGGGCGGAGCGAATGTCAAATCAGGGGGCCGGTCAAAGCGGCTGAAGCTCGTTCCCGACGACCGCAACTGAACGCCCGCGCTCTGGCGCGCGCGAAAGCGCGCCTGTCTATAACCGGAGGCGCCGCTTCCGGCCGATCGATTGACGACGATTTCCGGCGCACGTATCCTTAAATTACCTTTAAAACGCTCCTGCGAGGGCGAAAAGGTGAAAATCATGATTCGAGAATTCTTCAACGCCGACCCTTATCAAAGGCCGGCGTTTTTTTCGCCGAACCGCTCCAATCTCGCAAGCAAATCGCGCTATCGAGAGGCCATGCGATGACTTCCGACGCGAACGGCGCGAAGTCCACGACCGAACTCGACGCGGCCGCGGTCGAACGCTGCGTTAAGCGGATCGCGCGCGAAATCGCCGAGCAGAATCGCGGCGGTCGGGATGGAAAGCTGGCGCTGGTTGGCATCTTGCGGCGCGGCGCCAGCCTGGCGGAACGAATCGCGGCCGCGTTGCGCGCGGACGGAATCGCGCGGGTGGACGTCGGCACGCTCGATATCTCCTCGTATCGCGACGACAAGCGCGGCGCGCCGGGCGATCCGCAACTCCTCGGCCGCAATATCCCGTTTTCGATCGACGACCGCCGCGTGGTGCTGGTGGACGACGTCCTTTACACCGGCCGGACCGCGCGCGCGGCGCTGGCGGCGCTTTCCGATCTCGGCCGGCCCGATTCGATTCAACTGGCGGTGCTGGTCGATCGCGGCGAGCACGAGTTGCCCGTCCGCGCCGATTACGTGGGCAGAAATATCGCGGCCGAGGCGGGACAGCGCGTGTACGTGCGGCTGAAGGAAATCGACGGCCTCGACGCGGTCGTGATTGGCGGGCCCAAGGCGTAGCCGATGGGACGGATGCCGAAATTCGACGTGGTCTCGATCGAAGACCTCGCGATCGGCGAGATCGAGCGGATCTTCGCGCTGGCCGACGAATTTTCCGAGGCCCTGCGCGCCGGGCGTCCGTGCTCGGCCGCTTCCGGCCTGATCATGGCCACGCTTTTTTACGAACCCTCGACGCGCACGCGCCTGAGCTTCGAGTCCGCGATGCATCGGCTGGGCGGCGCGGTGATCAGCTCCGCCGACATGCACGCAAGTTCGGCCGCGAAGGGCGAAACGCTGGCCGACACGGCGCGGGTGGTTTCGGCCTACGCGGACCTGATCGTCGTGCGCCATCCGTACGACGGCGCGGCGCGCGTGGCGGCCGAATACGCCGCGGTTCCGATTATCAACGCGGGCGACGGCAGCCGCGAGCATCCCACGCAAACCCTCTGCGACCTATACATCCTCAAGCGCAAGAAGGGGCGGCTGCGCGGACTCACGGTGGCGCTGTGCGGCGATCTGAAGTTCGGCCGCACGGTGCATTCGCTGATCTATGCGCTGGCGCGCTTCGGCGCGAATATCGTCGCGGCGCCGTTCGGCGGGATGGACGTGCCGGATTATGTGCTGGAACGGCTGGCGGCGGAACGCAACTACCGCATCTCCACGGTCACGGTTGACGAACTGAAATCGCAGGCGGGCGGACTCGACGCGCTCTATCTCACGCCCAGCGCGCCGCATCAGATGGCGCTTTTCACGGGCGAAAATCCGCTTGAAAAAATCCCCAGCGCGCGCCCGCCGGTCGCGCTCGACGCTTTCTATGTCACGCGCCTGCAACGCGAGCGCCTGGCCGACAAGGATCGCGCCGGCGGCGGCTACGTGCACTTCGATGCGCGCGCGCTGCGCACCAGCCGCGCGCAGCAGGCCGTCGTGATGCATCCGCTGCCGCGCACCGACGAACTCGCCTACGAGCTCGATTCGGATCCGCGGGCGGTCTATTTCGAGCAGGCGGCGGCCGGCGTGCCGGTCAGGATGGCGCTGATCGCGTGGATGCTCGAGCGGGCAAGCGCCGCCGCGCCAAAGGCGGCGCCGGAGCCGGCGATCCGGTTCAAAGCGGAACCGTCGCCGCGCTGCGCCAATCCGGCCTGCATCACGCGCCATGAGAGCGCC
>JAJZAI010000043.1 GCA_021799495.1 Deltaproteobacteria bacterium | reverse complement strand
CCTCCGTTCGCGACCGCTGTCGGCGAAGGCAGCCGAACCGCAACTCTGAACCCGCCGCCGCCGCACCGCCGAGAACTATGAAACTGAGTAATCAAACGCTTTCGTCAACAGCCTGCTAGAGAGGTTCTACTTTGCCCAGTATCTATGGGTAGCAAGCGCAAAAGGAACCGAGAAAAGGCGGCCGGCGGCAACGATGTCGGGCTCGCAGTAGTTAATTGGTTACGATGGGCCGATGATGACTATGTTGCCGCACGTCGCCTTCTGCTCGACGACCTTCTTGTGCAAGGCGCTGCCCTCTCGAATACGGCGATAGAGAAATATTTCAAGACGATCCTCCTGATAAAAGAACTGTCCTTGTCCAAAAACCACGATGTGCCGAAGCTATTCGGCATGTTGAAGAGACAGGGAGTGGAAATACCGTTAAACGAGAACTACCTATGCTTACTGTATAAAGCCTATAAGCTGCGATATCCAGACGAACTAAGACCCGGCTTCAACATAGCGATTGACAGAACCCGGCTATTAACAGAACTGGACTTTAGCGTCTTCACCATTCGTCAAAGGTACAAAGTATCTGGTCCATTTGGGGCAATCAGCTCCACCGTAGATCAGATGCAAGCGAGCGAGGACTCACGACTACTCGAAAAAAATTGCTATTACGGTCGGCAAGACCGTCTCGCTGTGTTCGCCGAAAATGCAAGTCGATACTGCATGCGCGTGCTGGCACCCGGCTTTATAGTCCAAGCGACCTACAAAACGAAGGGCGTTCCGGATACGCATAAATTCGACATCGAGTATGAAGTCTCTAGGTCTGGAAACACGATTAATGGCATATTGCCTACTGCGTAGCTGCTTTAGGGACGATCCGGTAGCTGCAACTATGAGCGGAAAGCCGGTATCGTGTAAGGCCTGAAGGGCACCGAATCTCTGCAAGGCGACGAGCAGCTGCCAATCCAGTTTAACATTGCCTTCATCGCGGTTTGTTTCAATAATAATCGACCGGGTCGATCTGGCGCTTGGCGCCGTACCAGAACAGCATGTTCTCGGTCAGCCCCTGCCAGGTGAATTTGCCGGGCGGCATCAGCAGCCGCTTGAACATCGACTTGAAGGAGTAGAACTCCTTCGTGCATTTCCACACGCCTTCTTCGACTTGCTGCGGCGAAAGATTCTTGGGCACGAACATGCAGCGGAAGTTGTTCGTGTACATGTCCGCGTCGGGGATGATCACGCGGTCCTCGGCCTCAAGCTGCGTCCGCATCGGCGTGCCCTTGCGCGGCGTGACCGTGTTGAAAAACGCCTCGGGCGCCTTGACCTCGTGCAGAAACTTGAGCGTGTCCTCGAAGATCTGGGGATGGTCGTCTTCGAGGCCGAACAGGAAATTCAGCGAATAATAGATGCCGTGGTGTTCGAGCCGTTTGAGCAGCTTTTTGTAATCCTTGGCGTGGTTCTGAATCTTGTTCATCGACAGCAGGCTGTCCTGGCTGATCGATTCGACGCCGATATTGACGTGAAACACGCCGGCTTTCGCCGCCAGTTCGAGCAATTCGTCGTCATGGTTGGAATTGACCGTCCAGAGGCACGAAAACCGGATATTCAGCGGCGCCAGCGCCTTGAAGAGTTCTTTCGCGAACTTGTGCTTGCCGGTGATCTGGTCGTCGATGAACTGGAAGCGGCGGAAGCCGGTGACCGCGATTACCTGCTTGATCTCTTCGACGATGTCCTCGATCGGACGCGTGCGGTAGCTGCCGCCGTAGAAAACCGGAATCTCGCAGAACGAGCACCGGTAGGGGCATCCGCGGCTCGCCTGCACTGGAACCGCCTTGAACAGGTAGCGGTTCAGTTTGAGCAGTTCGTGGCGCGGACGCGGCAGCTTTTTCAGATCGTGGAGCTTGTCGGATTTGTATACCTGTTTGAGCTTGCCGTCCTGCCAGTCGCGCAGCAGCGGCTCCCATACCAGGTCGGCTTCGCCCTGCACGACCGCGTCGGCGTGCTTGAGCGCCTCTTCGGTCTGCAGCGTGGCGTGGAATCCGCCCATCACGACGGGCACGCCGCGGCGGCGGAATTCGTCGGCAAGCTGATAGGCGCGCAGCGACGCGCCGATCGTCGTCGTCATCCCGACGAGGTCCCATCCGGCGTCGAAATCGAGATCTTCGAGGCGTTCATCGCAAAGCGTTATGTCGAAATCGGAAGGCGTGAGGCCCGCGATTAACGGAATCATCAGGCCCATGATCAAGCGCCATCGGGTCTTGTGCGGCGTGCCGTCAAGATGAATGGTGGTCGGCTGCACCAGCAGCAATCGCGGTTTCTTCACAGATCCTCCTTAGCTTCCAACTCCTACCCGGCCATTCTGACGCCCGCGTGGTAACGGCTGCTGCGCCGGTTGGTCAGCAGCCAAAGCGCGCCGGCGAAAATCCACACGCCGAAGGCGGTACTCCAAGCGAACCATAGCAACTTTCCGATTATCGCCAGCACCACCAGGAGGTAGGCGAAATCCCGTCCCGTCGCCTGCTCGATCCTCTGAATCCACCGTTCGGTCTCGTCCCCGGCGGATTCCAGCGCCCGGTTGACCGAGATCGCGCATGCGCCAAAGCCGCTCAGAAGCAGGCCGAGCAGCCAGAAATACGCGCGATCGTGACTGACACGGTAACATCCAACCAACAGTCCAATAAAGATCGCGACATGAACTAAATTGTCCGTAAATACATCCAGGCGCGCGCCGGTTTCCGATTCGACCATCCTGAGCCGCGCCAATTCGCCGTCCACGCCGTCGATCGTGATTGAAACCAGAAACAGGATTGCGCCGGCCAGATGATTCCAATATCCCGTCGTGGCGAACAGAAACGCGCAAAAGACGCCCAAAGCCGTATTCGCGAGCGTTACGAGATTCGGCGTTACGCCCAGCCGCGCCAAGCGGTAGCTGATCCGCCATGACAACCGCCGATCGATCATTTGGGCAAGCGGCGCGTCGGTGTAAACGCTCTCGGCGCGTACCGATCGCGCAAGGCGCAACTCCGCCTCCTGCCGATCCTGCGGCCGTCCATTGAGCGCGAATGGCAGAAAGCCGCGCTCGGTCAGAATGGAGCCGACGCCGGTCGCTGGGTCGCTCAGCAGCGTCGCGAGCGGACCGAGTTCGATGGCGCCGCCCCGGTCGGCGTCAGTACTGTCAACGTGCATCCGTTGCGAGGGGGCCTCGGCGTACGCCTCGATCGCACGGCGTAACTGCGACCGCGCCAGCACGAGATTGCCACGAAATGCGATGGCCGGCGTGGCGGCGGCAAGGCCATCGCCGTCCGCGGCGAAATGGCGGAAATCGTCAACCAGCGTGATTTCCGGCTTGCCGGCGAACGAACCAAGCGCCCGCACAATTTCGTTCGGCGGGGCGTCGTGCGTTTCGATAATGAAACGGCGCACGCCCTCGCGCGTACAGAGTAAGAGCAAACGTTCGAGAAGCGGGCGTCCGAAAATCATGTCGGACGCGCGCGATGAGACGCTAATGAGCGCTGTTTCTATCAAGGTGGTCAAATTAAAACTAGGTTTTTAAGCGAATCTGACGGCGGAGTCAACGTAACCTGCGCGAAACAATCGATTCGCCATGCGTCCTCCTCCTCGCGGTCCCCCCATGAACAATCGAATCATATTGCGGTCGTAAGCGCGAGTATTTGAGAAATTTGGCGTCGCGGCTTCATGACGGCCTGTTGAAATTATCGCCGCGGCCCGTCGAGACCGCCGGATCGGGCTGGTAAAATCCAGTGCACGATGCGCGTGGTTTTATTCGATTACGGCGGCACGCTCGATTATCCGCGCCATTGGCTCGACCGCTTCCTTGCGCATTATCGAGCGGCCGGACTCGGCTTCTCGCGCGCCCAGCTCGACCGCGGGTTCGCCCACGCCACCCGGATGGCCTATCGCGCGACGGCGGATCTGCGTCGGTTCGGGCTTGAAGAAATCGTTAATTACCTGGTGAAGGCGCAAGTCGCTTGCCTCGCTGACGACGGCGATTCGGTTACCCGCGGAGTAATTGCGGCGGCGCGCCGGGAGGGTGGATTATCCGCGGCGATGGCGCGGGTCGTGGCTGGATTCGTCGCCGAATCCCGGACGGGGATGGAGGCGAGCCGTGCGGTTCTTGCGGCGCTTGCGCCATATTACACAATGGGCGTGGTGTCGAATTTTTACGGCAATCTCGATCGCATTCTGGCCGAAGCGGGCCTCGCCGGTTTTTTCGCCGTGGTCGCGGATTCGTCGCGGGTCGGAATTTTCAAGCCCGATCCGGGAATTTTCGCCTACGCGCTCGAAAAAATTGGCGCACCGGCGCAATCCGCCGCGATGGTCGGCGATTCGATCGGCAAGGATTGCGCGCCGGCGCGGCGGCTCGGCATGACCGCCATCTGGCTGCCGGGAATCGACCGGCCTGACCAGGGCGGAGGAGCCAATCAGGCGAACCAAGCCGATTTCACGATTCGAGAACTTGCGGAGTTAAAGAATCTGCAATGGCGTTGCGAATCAGCGGAGCGATAATCGCGGCAGGCCGCGGTGAGCGCTTGCGTAACGGCGCGGCCGGCCTGCCGAAGCCGGTCGTGGAAATCGCCGGCGAGCCGCTGCTGTCGCGTCAGGCGCGGATGCTCGCGGCGGCCGGCGCGGATCCGATTCACGCGATCGTCAATCGCGAGACCGCCGCGATCATCCGGGAGCGCCGGATCGAATTGCCGCGGAATTTGAGCCTGATCGTGCGCGACACCCCGCATTCGCTGGCCTCGTTGCTGGCTCTGGGCGAAGCGATCGCTCCCGGATGGTTCATGATGGCCACGGTCGATGCGGTGATGCGGCCGGAGGAGTTCAGGCGCTTCGCGGATCGCGCGAAGGCGTTGACGGAGACGGGCGTGGCGCCGTCAGTTGACGGCGCGCTCGCGGTGGTGAAATGGCGCCGCGACGAGCGTCCGCTCTTCGCTCAAGTCGCGCCGGATGGAATAATCGAGGCGCTGGGGGAAACTCGGGCCGCTTGGGTAACGGCCGGCGTTTATCTGTTCAACACGCGGATTTTTTCCTTTGCCGAAGCGGCGCGCGAACGCGGACTCGGCGCGATGAGGCGTTATTTGGCGCTCCTGATCGAGTCCGGAATGAAATTCGGCGCGGTTGCGGTTGCCGACGCGATCGACGTCGATCAGGCGGAGGATTTGGACGCGGCGCGGGCGATGCTGAACGGTCGGAAGGACGCGTTCTGAGCGCCTCTCAGCGCCGCGGCTGGCGGAGTGGAGACGAATGGCTATTCAGGCGGTGGGGATCTATCGGGAGCCGGAATTTTCACCGGGCAAAGTCGAAGCCGACGCGGCGATAATCGACGCGTCGCTCGCCGAATTGCGCGCCCATGGGATGCGAACGATGGCGATCGAGGCCGCGCGCTTCATCGCGGAGGGGCTTTCCGAGCCGGCGCTGACGCTCGCGATGTGCCAGAGCGAGCGCGCGCTGAGCCAGCTTGCGGCGGCCGAACAAAGCGGCGCTTTGGCGATCAATTCCGCGCTCGCCATCCGCAACTGCTATCGCGATCTGCTGGGCGCCGGCCTGAATCACGCGGGCGTGCCGACGCCCGAAGGCGCCGTGGTCCGTACGGCTCAGCCGTTGGATTTGAAACCGTTGCGGGCGTTGGACCTGAGCGCGCCGATGTATGTCAAACGTGGCGATCTTCATGCGCTTGGTCCGCATGACGTGCAGCGGGTCGAAGGTCTCGAGCAGCTTGAAGCGACCCTGCTCCGTTTCGCGCGGCGCAACGTGGCGCTGGTTTATGTGCAGCAGGAGGCGATCGGCGATGTGGTGAAATTCTACGGCGTCGGCGGCGGCGAATACTTCGCCGCGGTTCCCGAGGCCGGCGGATACGTCACCGACAGCGCCAAGCGCGCCTTGGGCCATGCCGCCGCGGCCGCTGCCGAGGCGCTTGGCCTCGAGGTTTGGGGCGGCGATGCGGTGATGAAAAGCGGGGAATTTTCGATCATCGACTTCAACGATTGGCCCAGCTTCAGCCGGGTCCGCGCCGAAGCCGCCAAAGCGATCGCGCGCCGCGCGGTGCGCTTGATGCGCCAGCAAGGGCTGACCGCTGACGCCAGCGCTTGACGATGATGAACGCTTTAAGGCCAATTTGACATCTCCAGCCGCGCTTTGATTCAAAAACGCAGTGGGGCGCTGTAGCCTCGATCGCAATTGTCTTGACTTGGCGAGATCGTCGCGCCAGTCCTATCAAGCCGCCGGCCTATCGCAAGCCGGCGCAAGCTCAAGCGCCGATCCGGATGATGAGGAGATGAGGACTGCCCAAGTAACGTCGCGGCGCGCGGCCATCGCGGCCGCCGCCGATCTGCCGAAAATCACGACCGCCATACCGGGACCGAAGTCACGCGCAATCTTCGCGGACGAGCAACGCCATATCGCGCCCGGACGCCAGCGCATCTCGCTGCTCGCTGGAGTCGCTTTCGATCATGGCTCCGGCGCCACGCTGACCGACGCCGACGGCAACGTCTATCTCGATTTTTTTGCCGGCGTGGCGGTCGCAAGCCTCGGCCACGGCCATCCGGGGCTCGCTGGCGCGATCGCGCGCCAAGCCGGCCGGTTGATGGTCGGCACGTTCGCGACCAAAGAGCGCGCGGAAGCGTTTCGGCTGCTTGCGGAAACGGCGCCGGCCGGACTCAAGCGGGCGCATCTGTACAGCGGCGGCGCCGAGGCGGTCGAGGCGGCGCTCCGGCTCGCGCGATCCGCCACCAGGAAGCACGAGGTGGTGGCGTTTTGGGGCGGCTTTCACGGCAAGACCGCCGGCGTCATGGGGCTGATTGGCGACGAATCGAAACAGGGTTACGGGCCGCTCGAAGGCGGCCGTTATTCGATTCCATATGCCGATTGTTATCGATGCCCCTTCAAGCTGAAGCATCCCGAATGCGGCATGTATTGCGTCGAATTCGGCGAGAAGCAGGTGCGCAATTCGAGCGCGGGCGTGGTCGCCGCGATCGTCGTCGAACCGATGCAGGGCACGGCCGGCAACGTGATTCCGCCCGACGATTTCATGCCCGCGGTGCGGGAGATGGCGCGGCGCATGGACGCGCTTTTGATCGCCGACGAAATGATCACCGGCTTCGGCCGTACCGGAAAATGGTGGGGCGTCGAGCACAGCGGCGTCGCGCCGGATATCGTCACTGTTGGCAAGGGGATGGGCTCCGGGTTTCCGATTTCGGGCGTGCTGATGGGCGAACGGCTGTCGCAGGCCGAACCGTTCAGCAAACCCAGCGCGTCGTCGTCAAGTTACGGGGGAAATCCGCTCGCGGCCGTCGCGCTTTCAGAGACGATCAAGGCGATCCAGACGGAGCATCTGGTGGAAAATTCGCGCCGGGTGGGCGCGCTGATGATCGATCGGCTGCTCGCGCTGCAAGCGAAATATGAATTTCTCGGCGACGTGCGCGGCCGCGGCCTGATGATCGGGCTTGACCTGGTGCGCGATCGCGAATCGAAACAGCCGCTTGGCCGCGGCGTGATGGAGACCGTCTTCACGGAAGCGCTGAAGCGCGGGCTCCTGATGATGAGCTATTTTCCGCGCGTCCGCATCAACCCGCCGCTCGTGATTACCGAGCGGCAGGCCGAGGCTGGCGTCGCGATTCTCGACGAGGTGTTTGCTTACGTGCGCGACAATCTCAACTGGCGCCAGGCTGATTGAAGGATGGAGCCGGACGCCGGGAATATCGCCCTGTTCTGCGATTTGGCGGGCACGCTCGCGGCGATGGACGAAAGCCGCCAACTGCCGATCGACGCGCGCGGCAATATCGCCATCCGGCTGCTGCCGAACGTGCGCGAGACGCTGCTGCCGATACGGGACCATCTGATTTTCGTGGTCACGAATCAGGCCGGGGTGAAGCGCGGACGCTTCTCGCTGGCGCAGGTCGAAGCGGCGATCGCAGATCTCGACCGCCAGCTCGACGGAATCCTGACCGGATGGATGATTTGCCCGCACGACGACGCCGATCGCTGCGCATGCCGCAAGCCGAAAGGCGGCATGATCGCCGAGTTGGCGGCGACGCACGGCGTCGATCTGGCGGGCTCGACGATGGTCGGCGACCAGGAAATCGACGCGATGGCCGCGACGGCCGGCGGCGTCGGGCGATTTGTTTACGCCGCCGAATTCTTCGGCTGGAAGTAGCGCCATGATGCGGCCGGGCGGCGCGTGCGCCTCAGCGAGATGCGTGAAAGCCTGCGGCGAATTCGGAAGAAATGGCGGCCGACGTTTTTCGCAATGAGATGATTGAGGTTTGCCGATGACGCAGGCGGAACAGAAGGAGCGGGCGATTCGCTTCCTGGAAAATTTCAATCACGCCGATCCGGCCGTCTTCGCGGAGTTGGTCACGGATGATTTCCGGTTCGAGATAGTCGCGGGGCTTGAAGAATTTCCGCCGATTCTCGGGCGCGATAACTTCGCCGCGGCCGAAGCCGCCACTTTGCGCCGGCTGTTTCCGCAAGGACTGAAACTCGTGCTCGAACATGTGGTGTGCGACGGGCCGTTTGTGGTCGTGACGGCGAGCGCCGATACGATCGCGATGAACGGCCGCGGCTACCGTCAACGTTATTGTTTTTTCCTGCACTTCGACGGTGAACTTATCGCCGAAGGGCGCGAATACAACGATACCAATTTGGTGCGCGAAGTCTTTCTCGCTTAACCCGTCCGTTTGAAATTCGGCGCTTGCGAAGCGGGTTGCGCCAGACTCTGTCGCGCGACGGCGGATATTTATCCAACCTTTGTTCGCAGCCCGCCGACGCTCCCGGCTGGAATGCCTTCGCGCCGGTCGAAACGCGCCCAAACCGGCATCAAATTACATTAACGCGCCAATATTCACGTAAAGTTGAACTTTAAATTCTTATTAAACATCACGAATCAAATATTACACGGATATTTTCATGTTGCGCATTTCTAAATAGCTTGTTAGTTGGATTGCATCGTCTTGGCGGAGGTTCGAACAATGGCGAAGATTCGTTACATTGTTCCTGCGCTTCTGTCGGCATCCGTTTCCCTGTACGCGCTTGCCGCATTCTCGGCGCAAGTTGCCAGTCCCGCTCCACAAGCGATTACGCTGAATGCCGCGCCGATCGACTTGGCCGTAAATCAGGCGCCGAATAGCCACGCCAAGCCGAAAGCCCTCTCTCATCACTTTGCGAATCCGACTCTGCTCGGAAAAGTCAAGGCCGAATTGGCGGCGGAGACGGAATCCGCGTCGCCGGCGAAAAGCCAGCATGGCGGCAAGCCAACGCCGACACCCAGTTCCTCGCCAACCGCGACTCCGTCTCCGGCGCCGGTTTCTCAGGGCGTAACCAGCCCTGTGCCGACGGCGATCAGCTTCGCCGGGATGAACCTGTATGACGGCGGCGGCTATGTTCCGCCGGACACGACGCTCGGCGCCGGCGGGAGCTTCATTCTTGAAGCCGTGAACGCGATGGGCGCGGCGTACGACACCTCCGGCAATCTTCTCGTCAACCTCGCCACCACCGCCTGCACGACAGATTCATCGATCGACAGCGTCAGCGATCCGCGGGTCGAGTTCGATTCGCTGTCCGGCCGCTGGTTCATCTCGAGCGTGACCTTCGCGCCGATCGGCGACGCAAGCTGGAATCTGCTCTTTTCGACCACCAACGATCCGACCACGACGGCCTGGTACTGTCTGATAATTTCCACCAGCGGAGTCAAAAATCCCGACGGTTCGACCGGCAACTTCCCCGATTTCCCGAAGCTCGGAATTAATTACGACAAGGTGGTTCTGACCGGCGACGCATATTCGCAGGTCACGAGCCGGCACGGATCGACCAGCTACAAATTCCAGGGCACGGAGTTTCTCGTAATCAACAAAAGCGACTTGACGGCGGCCGTGGCGAATCCGCGCGCCGCTTTTTACCCTCCGAATCAGGGCGATGTCGCGATCGAGCCCGCGCAGGAACTCACCCAGACTTCCACGAATGACGCTTTATACATGGCGGCGGTGAATTCCAACGTTTCGTCCACCGCGAATCTCGACGTCTGGGAAATTACCGGCGTTCCGGGCCCATCTACGGTGGCGGCCACGAAAACTTCTTTGGGAATCTACACGATCTCCTATCCGCCCAACGCGCAGCAGGAGGGAACGACGGCGACGATCGACACCAACGACGACAGCCTGCTCGACGCCGCCTATCGCGACGGCCCTCCCGGCTCGCTCTGGGTTTCGGCGAACGACGCCTGCGATCCCAAAGGCGACAATGCGACGCGCTCATGCGCGCGCTTCATTCATCTCACGATCGGTTCGGGCAGCATCGCCGTCGATCAGGATTTCGATTACGGCGACGTCGGAACCTATTACTACTATCCGGCCGTCCGCAGCGACAGCAGCGGCGACTTGTTCGCCGCGTTCAGCGGCTCGTCGACCAGTCTGTACGCATCGGCGTATGCGGCGCTGCAAACCGCCGGCAGTGCGAACGTGCTGACCAATCTTTCGATCTTTCAGGCCGGCGATTCTCCCTACACGATCTCTCCGCCGCGATGGGGCGATTATTCGGGGGCGGGCGTCGATCCGAGCGACGGAAGCGTATGGCTCGGCGCCGAGTACGCCACGAGTATTCCATTTCTGGGCTCGTATTGGGGCACCGCGATCGCTCACGCCGGGCCTTAGCGCTCGCGCGAAGCACGCGTTCGCTCAAGGCTCTCTCCGGCGCGGCGCCGGCGCGAAAACGATCCGCAATCGGCGCCGCGCTGGAAATCGGGGCGCGATTTTGCGACAAGTCATTAAATCACGCCGCCGCCGGCGCGCCGCGGGAGGCCCCTATCCATGAAAATCGGACTGCTGATGGTGTTTCACGAGGCGACCGCGCGGCCGGCCGAATTCGCACAGGCGGCGGAGGAACTGGGCTTCGAATCGCTGTGGGTTCCGGAGCATCCGGTGATGCCCGTGAACCCGGCGACGCCGTTTCCGCAGGGCGGGCCGATTCCCGACGTTTACAGCCACATGAGCGATCAGTTCGTATGTCTGGCGATGGCCGCGGCGACGACGAAACGGCTCAAGCTCGCGACCGGGATCACGCTCGTGCCCGAGCATAACCCGATCGTCGCGGCCAAGCAGATCGCGACGCTCGACAATTTTTCCGGCGGGCGCGTGATTTACGGAATCGGCGCGGGATGGCTGCGCGAAGAGTCCGAGATTCTGGGCGTCGATTTCCCGCGGCGATGGACGCAGACGGCCGAGTACGTCGCCGCGATGCGCGCCTTGTGGAGCCAGCCCGAGGCAGCTTTCGACGGCAGGTACGTCAAGTTTCCGCCGGTTCGCTCGTACCCGAAACCGGTCCGTCCCAACGGGCCGCCGGTGCTGCTGGGCAGCCGGGACCGCAACGCGCTCAAGCGCGTCGCGCAGTGGGGCGACGGATGGTTTCCGAACCGCGTCAGTCCCGGCGACATGAAGCGCGACCTCGCGGCGCTGCGCGAGGAATGCCGCGCGGCCGGGCGCGACTTCGGGGCGCTCGATATAACGGTGATGGGCGGAATCGTCGGCGATCGCGCCGCGGTGCAGGCGGAGTTGGGGCGGTTCGCGGAGACCGGCGTCGGCCGCTTCGTGGCGGCGCTGGGCACGCTCGGCCCAAATGACTATCGCGAGCGGCTGGCCCAAATCGCCGCGCTTTATATCAGTTGACGGGAACGCAGATGCTGAACGGCAGTTCAAATAGCAAGTTGCTAATGTATCTGAGAGGCAAGTGATGAAAATCGGCTTATTGGCCTTCGTCGGACCCGCGACCATGAATCCCGCGGCGGTCGCCCGCAAGTGCGAAGCGCTCGGTTTCGAATCGTTCTATTTGCCGGAGCATCCGATTCTCCCCGTCAATCACAAGACCAGATATCCGCTTTCGCCCGACGGCCGGATTCCCGAACCCTACGCGAACATGCCCGATCCCTTCGTCGGCCTGGCGCTGGCGGCCGGGGCGACCAGCAAAATCGGCCTCGGCACGGGCATCTGCCTGGTGCCGGAGCGCAATCCGATCGTGACGGCGAAGGAGGTGGCGACGCTCGATTTCTATTGCGGCGGGCGGTTCATCGTTGGCATCGGCGCCGGATGGCTGCGCGACGAGAGCGAGATCATGGGCGTCGATTTCAGGCAGCGCTGGGCGATCACGCGGGAATATATCAATGCGATGAAGGCGCTGTGGACGAGCGAGCCGGCGTCTTTCGCCGGCGAATACGTGGCGTTTCCCGCCGTGCGGGCGAATCCGAAGCCGGCCCGCAAGCCGCATCCCCCGGTCCATATCGGCGCCGGCGGCGTGGGGCCGAGCATGGAGCGCGCGCTGCACGATACGGTCGCGGTCGGCGACGGATGGGCTCCGCTTGGCGTCCCGCCGGACGCGCTGGCGGCGGAACTCGCGAAGCTGAAAAAGATGTGCGCGGACGCGGGCCGCGACTTCGCAAAGCTGGAAATCACCGTCTATGCGCCGCCGATGCAGGGCGATCCGCAGACGACGATCGCGCGCTATCGCGAGGCGGGGGCGCATCGGTTGATCATGATCACCGAGAAGCTCGGCGCGAACCAGTACGAAGGCGAGCTGGAGTCGATCGCCAAAGCCTGGATTCGCTGAGCGCGCGGAGAGTCGCACCAATGAAAATTGGAATTCTGGCCTGGACGACCGCCGCGACCGCCGGCGTCGTGACCGTGGCGCGCGCCTGCGAGGCGGCGGGTTTCGAGTCGTTTTTCGTGGCCGAGCATCCGGTGATGCCGGTGGAAATCAAGACGCGGCTGCCGCGCGGCGACGGCAAGATTCCGGCCGTTTACGCTCACATGCTGGACCCGTTCGTCAGTCTCGGCGCGGTCGCGGCGGCGACCAATCGGATGCGGCTGGGGACGGGAGTCTGCCTCGTTCCCGAGCGCGATCCGAAGGTGCTGGCGAAAGAGGTCGCAACGCTCGACCTGATTTCGGGCGGACGATTTATCTTCGGCGTCGGCGCGGGCTGGCTGATCGAAGAGAGCCGCATCATGGGCGTCAAGTTTCGCCATCGATGGGAAACGACGGTCGAATGCATCCGCGCGATGAAGGAGATGTGGACGAAAGAAGAGGCGTCGTTCGCCGGCGAATACGTGCGCTTTCCCGCGTTGCGGTCGAATCCCAAACCGGTGCAAAAGCCGCATCCGCCGGTTCATATCGGCGCGGGCGGCGAACGCGCGCTGCGCAACACGGTCGCGGTTGGCGACGGCTGGGCGCCGATCGGGCTGACGCCGGATCAACTGCGCGGCGAACTGGATAAGCTGCGCCGGATGTGCGACGCGGCGGGGCGCGATTTTTCGCGGATGGAGATTACGATTTACAATCCGCAAGGCGCCGAGCCGCGCCGCGCGATCGAGGAGTATCGGGCGGCGGGCGCGCATCGCCTGGTCCTGATGAATGCGACGCTGGCGCGCGACCGCTATGCAAGCGAGATCGAGGACTTCGCGCGCGGCTGGATCGAGTAACTTCGCGCCGGCAGGTACCGGCCGGCAAACGTGATGGCGAACGGCGAATCCGTCAGGCAGGTCAATGCGCTCAAGTGGCGCAACGGCGCGGCGAGCCCTGAATCCGTCCGGCTTGCGGTCGAAGAACCGCTCGAAATCCGGCTCGGCGGCAGGCGTTTCACGCTCACGATGCGCACGCCGGGCCACGACGACGAGCTGGCGGCGGGCTTCCTGCTCGCCGAAGGGTTCATCGATTCGCGCGCTGACCTGGGCGAAATCCGGCGCGTCCGCGATCGCAAGGGCGCGCCCGAAGCGAACGCGATCGACGTGATCCTCAATGTGCCCGCCGACGGCCTGCGCGAACGCTTGAAGCGTAATTTCGCCGTTTCGTCGAGCTGCGGCGTATGCGGCAAGACCAGCATCGACGCGCTCACGCGCAGGATTGCGCCGATCGTCTCGACGCTCAGGATCGCGCCCGGCGAAGTGCTCGCGATGCCGGCGCGGATGCGCGCGGCGCAGGCGGTGTTCGCCGCGACCGGCGGACTGCATGCGGCGGCGCTGTTCGAGCCTGGCGCGGGCGAGCCGCGGCTGTTGGCGCTGCGTGAGGATGTCGGCCGGCATAATGCCGTGGACAAGGTGGTGGGATGGGCGCTGCGGGCGGGGCTAACGCCGCTCTCCGGGCACGCGATGATGGTGAGCGGGAGGCTGAGCTTCGAGATTGTGCAAAAAGCGGCCGCCGCGGGAATTCCGATTTTATGCGCCGTATCGGCGCCGTCGTCGCTCGCGGTGGAATTGGCCGAGGAGGCTGGAATCACGCTGGCCGGCTTCGTGCGCGACGGCGGCTTCAACGTTTACGCGCATCCCGATCGAATCGCCGGCTGAAGCGGGGCGATTCTGTTAATGCGCGATGCGCGCCGCTACGATATAAACGCGTACAGGGCGCGCGACGGCGTCGGCCGCCGCGTCCAGCGCGGGGAGCCCGGCGATGAAAAAACAGTCCGCATCCGCAAAGACCTCCAACCTCAACGGCGTCGCCGCGCCGCGCACGCTTGCGGTCGATATCGGCGGCACGGGAATCAAAGCGCTCACGCTCGATCCGCAGGGCAAGCCGATCAACGAGCGCCGGAAAATCGCGACTCCCCGGCGCGCAACGCCCAAGGCCGTAATCAAGGTTGTCGATAAACTGGCCGCTGCGCAGCCCGGATTCGAGCGGGTTTCGGTCGGTTTTCCCGGCGTCGTCAAGGACGGAATCGTTTATACGGCGGCGAATCTCGGCAGAGGCTGGATCGGTTTCGACCTTGCGACCGCGCTCGCCCGCAAGCTGAAAAAACCCGTGCGGGTCGCCAACGACGCGGATATCCAGGGTCTCGGCAGCGTTTCGGGACGCGGGATCGAACTCGTGGTTACGCTCGGCACCGGCTTCGGTTCGGTGCTGTTCGCCAACGGCGCGCGCGTGCATATGGAGCTGGGGCATCATCCGTTCCACAGTGGCAAAACCTATGAAGACGAACTTGGCGTGCGCGCGCTCAAGAAGAAAGGCCGCAGGAAGTGGAACAAGCTGCTGGCCGAGGCGATTGGCGATCTGAGCCGCACTTTCAATTTCGATTCGCTCTATATCGGCGGCGGCAACGCCCGCCTGATCGACCTCAAGCTGCCGGCTGGAGTTGCGATCATCAGCAACGAGAACGGCTTGCTGGGCGGAATCGCGTTGTGGCGCGACGCCGCCGGCGCCAGGCCCGCCGTGCGTTCGGCCAAGCCCGCGCGGCGTCACGCGACTCCGGCGACCCGTTCGCCGGCGCCGCCCGAAGCGCCGGCGAACGCTTGACCGCGATGCCGAATCCCGCCGCGGCGCATCCGCTTGGGAGCCGGACCGCGATCGACTAGGCTTCGCCCGTGGCCGCGCGCAACCATCAGTTCAACGCGATCGCGTTCGAGGAAAACCTCAATCTCAAGCAGCTCGCCGCCGTATTTCCGCACAGCCGGGTGACTTCGCGCGAACTGCGCGCGACGCTCGATCAGGCGGGCGGGATGTACATATTCCCGTTCGGCGCGATCGTCACTCACGATATTTCGGCCGACCGGCGCGACGCCGAACTGGCCCGCCTGCGCGCGTCGATTCCCAAGCTCACCGCCAAGGTCGTGCGCGAGGATTACACGGTCGCCGAGGATCCGTCGTTCCGCACCGGAATCGTGGACGGCGTGCTGCGGGTCGACAGCTTCACTCCCGCCCGCGCCGGAATCGTGGCGCTCACGGTCGCGCAGAGCGCCGCGATGGAATATTACGAGCAGATCGTGGAACAGCTCTTCGAGCGCGTCGCCAAGCTGGTCGAAGCGATGGAGCGCCGTGGCACGGTGCCGATGCGCACGCGTCCGCTCCATCGCTTTATCGGCGCCGCGATCGTCACGCGCACCGAAGTCATTTCCGTGCTTCATCTGCTCGACAAGCCGGACGAGGCTTGGGAAGACCCGGCGATGGACCGCATCTATGACGACCTGCGGGCGGAATTCGATTTGAGCGATCGCTACACCGCGCTTGAATCCAAACTTCGGTCGATTCAGGAATCGCTCGAATTGCTGGTCGATATCGCGCGCGACCGCCGCCTGGTTTTGCTCGAAGGCACGGTCGTCGCATTGATTCTGCTGGAACTGGTTTTGATGTTGTTGCCGCTGCTGCGCTAGGACGGCGCCCGCGCGATGCCCCCGGATCAAATCGCCACGCTGAACACGCTCGGCCGGCTCGCCGTCGCGCTTGCGATCGGCCTGATGATCGGGCTCGAACGCGGATGGGAGCAGCGCGAGCGCCATACCGTGCAGCGGATTGCCGGGTTGCGCACCTTCGGCGCGATCGGCCTGCTCGGCGGGGTCGTCGCGCACGTCGCCGCCGGACGGGATGGCGCGATTCTGATTGCGGCGATCGGATTCGCCCTGGCGTTGATGGTCGCGGCGGGCTACTGGCGCGAGTCGGAATTCGATCGCGACGTGAGTCTAATCACCTCGGTCAGCGCCCTTGTGACCTACATGCTCGGCGCGCTTGCCGGCCGCGGCGAATTGCTGGTGGCGTCGTCTTCTGGCGTGGTGTTGGCGGCGATACTCGGCTTCCGGCCGGAATTGCACGCGATGGTGCGGCGAATCGATCGCGCGGAGCTGCTCGCGACTTTCCGGTTGCTGCTGATTTCGGTCGTGATGCTCCCGGTGCTGCCGGATCATGACGTCGGGCCGTGGGGCGCGATCAATCCATACGGCTTGTGGTGGATGGTCGTGCTGGTGGCGGGAATTTCGTACGTCGGCTATTTCGCCACGAAAATCGCCGGTCCCGAGCGCGGCGTGATGGCGACCGGCGTCTTTGGCGGCTTCGTTTCCTCGACTGCGGTCGCGCTCGCGATGGCCCATCGCGCCGCCGCCGACGCCGCGATTCCGCGCCTTCTCGCGGCGGGCGCGACGGTGGCGAGCGCGGTGATGTGCCCGCGCATGCTGATGATCGTCGCCGCCGTCAGTCCGGCGCTTGCGCTCGACCTGTCATGGCCGCTCGGCGCCGCGACCGCGGCGGCCCTCGTCGGGACCGCATGGTTCGCGTGGCGCGGCGAGAGCGAGCCTCCGGCCGGAGACGCCCAGAGCGTCGCGACGCAGAACCCGCTTGACCTCGGCATGGCCATCCGGTTCGGACTGGTGCTTGCCGCGATCCTGATCTCGGCGCGCGTCGCGAGCATCTACGCCGGCAGTTCAGGACTGTTCGCGGTCGCCGCGCTTTCCGGCCTGATCGACGTCGACGCGATCAGCCTTTCCGTCGCGACTATTTTCGTTCACGGCGGCGCGACCCGGATCGCGGCGATTGGCGCGATTCTAATCGCGGCGGCGTCGAACACGCTTCTCAAGCCCGCGCTCGCGATCGCCGTGGGCGGCCGGAAGTTCGGCGTGCGATTCCTGATCGCGTCGCTGGCGATGCTGGTGGCGGGCGCGCTCGGACTGGTTCCCGTGATCCGCGGGGGATAACTTCGGGCCGCCGACGATGACTTACGCGCACGCGACGGTTAAGCTTTGATCATGCGGCTTGCCGCGATCGACGTCGGCTCGAACTCGGTGCATATGCTGATCGCCGACGTGAGCCGCGACGGCCATATCGAAGTGGTCGACCGGGTCAAGGAGATGGTCCGGCTTGGCCGCAAATCCTTCACCACCGGCCTGCTCACCGACGAATCGATGGATTTGACGGTGCGGGCGCTGGCCAATTTTCGCCGCCTGATGCGGGTGCGCGGCGTGCAGCGGATGCGCGCCGTCGCGACCAGCGCCGTGCGCGAGGCCCGGAATCGCGCCGCGTTCGTCCGCCGCATCAGGGAAGAGGCCGGAATCCCGGTCGAGATCATCTCCGGTCATCAAGAGGCGCAGCTGATCTTTCACGCCGCGCGCCATGCGTTCGGTCTCGAAGGCGGACCGCATCTGCTGGTCGATATCGGAGGCGGCAGCGTCGAGCTGGTGCTGGTGAAAAACGGCAAGGCGCTGTGGATGCATTCCGTCAAGCTCGGCGTCGCGCGCCTGAGCGAACGCTTTCTGACCGACGATCCGCCCACCGCCGCGCAGCGCAAGCGGCTGGAAAAGCATCTGGAAGGCGAAATCGGCGAGCTGATGCGCTCCGCCCGAAAAGCCGGCGTGGTCAACGCGATCGGCACCTCCGGCACGATTAACACGATCGTCGCGATGGCGCGGGCGGCTCGCGGAGAAGAGCTTGGCCGGCTGCACGGCGCCCGCGCGACCGCCGCCGAAGTCGCGCGGCTCGCCCGCGACCTGGTCGAGGCGAACGCCGCGATGCGCGCCGAATTGCCGGGCATGGACGCGAAACGTTCCGACCTGATGCCGGCGGCGGGCGTGCTGGTCGATTTCGTGATGCGCAAGTCGGGGGCCGAAGAACTGATCGCCTGCACCTGGGCTTTGCGCGAAGGAGTTTTGCTCGGGCTGGCGCGGCGCGACGCCGCGCTGGCCGCGGACGGCGACGCGCGCCGCCGCTCCGTAGACAAGCTCGGGCGGCGTTTCTGCGGCGCGAATCAGCATGGCAAGCAGGTCGCGCGGCTCGCGCGCAAAATTTTCGACGAGACCGCGGCGTTGCTGCGGCTGCCCGAATCCGCGCGCGAGCTTCTGGAGTACGGCGCGCTGCTTCACGACGTTGGCCATGCGATCGATCATGACCGGCACAACCGGCATTCGTATTATTTGATCAAGAACGCCGAGTTGCTCGGCTTCGACCCGGCCGAGATCGAAATTATCGCGCTCGCCGCACGGGGCCATCGCAAGCAGGCGCCGAGTCTCGATGCGCCGGAATTGCGCGCGCTTTCGTCGGCGGATCGCCGGACGGTGCGCGGGCTTTCCGCGATCCTGCGGCTTGCCGACGCGCTTGACCGCAGTCATTTCAGCGTCGTCCGCAAACTCGACGTGCGCTATACCCCCGGACGGATCATCCTCGAAGTGGCGTCGCTCGACGGGCATCAGGCGGACCTCGAACTATGGACGGGCGAGCGCCGCGCCGATCTGTTGGCCAAACTGCTCGATCGCCGGGTCATTTTGCGGCAGTGATCGCGTTCGCCGCGGCGGAGGAACGGGGTTGGATGCTTTGCATAAAGCTCCGTTGGCTTTACGATTCCTCAAGTGAAGCAAGCGCATCTACAGGCGCGCGCGGCCATCGCGCCGGTTGAACCTCCCGACCGCCTGAATTCACCAGCCAGCGCTTCACCGTCCCAACCGCTCCCGGCGCCCGAACCGGCCGTAATCATCGGCGAAACCACCCTGGCTGCTGCTGCGCGCGGCGCGTTCGAAAACGGCCTCGCGATGTTCGAGCGCAATCTGCCGGGCGCTGTCGCGGGCGAAGCGGAGGCAATCCATCAGATGCGCGTCGCGGCGCGCCGGCTGCGCGCGCGTATCGACCTGCTTCACATCGCGATTCACGGCTCGCGCGCCCGTTCGCTCCACAATGATTTGCAATGGCTGGGGCGCTCGGCCGGCGCAGTAAGGGAGTTTGACGTAATTGGCGATTTGTTGCGCGAACGCGCGGCCGCGATCGACCCGCCGTTGAGCGCCGCCGCGCAGCCGCTCATGGACGCGCTCGCTCGGTCGCGCCTTACGGCCCATCGCAAATTTGTGCAAGATGCCGCCGCGCCGCGCTATCGCCGGATGTGTCAGCGGCTGGCCACGCCGCTCTTGCGCGCCGCGGCCACGGCCACTTGCGTGGTCGAAATCGCGCCCGCGATGCTCGAGCCGATGGTCCGGAAAGCGCGGAAAGCCGCCCGCCGCGTGCGTGCGGATTCCGCTCCCGAGCGGATCCATCGTTTGCGAATTCGCCTCAAGCGCGTGCGTTACGCGCTGGAAATACTTCAGGAAATTGGCGGAAGGCGGACTCGCCGTGCACTCCGCCGCCTTGAAGAGCTGCAGGAACTGCTCGGACGCCATCAGGATATGGTGGCCGCGATTGGATTTTTGCGCACATTTGCGAGCGAAGGCGGCGCGGCCGGCTTTCCGCCGGCCGCATTGATCGCCGCCGGGTCGCTGATCCATGATTTGGCGCTGCAACGAGCGAAAATTGCCGAGCGGGTGGCGAAACGCTCGCGGCAAATGACGCGGAAGGAGATCCTGCGGGACGCGCTCCGCGAAATCGTGCGCATGGCGCGCGCGGCGCGGCGAAAAAAAGACGCGGCGGCGCTTCCGCTTGCGGAAGCCTCCGGCGGCGATGCGAGCGAAACGCCCACGGCCAATGATATTGTTTGGGATTCAAACGGCGCGGCGCGCTCAGCCGAAAATGGCGCCGATCCCGCGCCTCAAGACTTCGCGTCACCAATGAAAAGAACGGATGAATCCGCATGATGCTTTACCTGGTGCGTCACGCCCTTGCCGAGGATGCAAGCGCTTCCGGCGAGGACGACGCCCGCCGCCTGACCGACAAAGGCCGTGAGCAAGCGGGGCGGGTGGGAGCCGGCATGGCGGCGCTGGGCCTCTCGCCCAGCCTGATCCTCGCCAGTCCTCTGCCGCGCGCGGCAGAGACGGCGCGGATTCTGGCCGAGGCTTTTGCCGCGCATCCTCCGGTTCGCGCGCTGGCCGAATTGTCCGCGGGAATTCCGCCGGCGCAGGCGATCGCGGCGATCGCGCCCCATTGCCGCCACGACGAGGTCATGGTGGTCGGGCACGAGCCGCAATTGAGCGCGATGACGGCGCTGATGCTTTGCGGCGATTCCAGCGGGATGCATCTGCGGATGAGAAAGCTAGGATGCGTCGCGCTGGATTTGCCGGTCGGCAGAATCGCGCCGCGCACCGGCGAATTGCACTGGATGATGACGCGGCGGCAGCTTGCGCGGATGCGCTGAGCGGCGGCGCAAGGCGCTTGAGCCGCATATCGCCGCGAAGTTAAGCTGGAGGGCCGGAGTATAAGGCCATCGCCTGATGTATTTCCGTAAACGCGCACTCGAACGAATCGCCCGCGAAACCACGCTCTACGAGCGCGATCGCGGCGGCGATATCCGGGTCTGCGTCGTTTATCCGAACCTCTATCGCCTCGCGATGGCGAATCTCGGCTTCCAGTCGATTTTCCATATTTTCGAGTCCGATCCGCGCGTCGCCGCGGACCGCGCATTCCTGCCCGATCCCGACGAACGCGCCGCGATCGACGCCGGCGCCGCGCCGATGCAATCTTTCGAGCGCGCCGATCCGTTGACCGATTTCGATATTCTGGCGTTCTCCGTCGCCTTCGAGACCGACTACCTTAATGTCCTTTCGATTTTACGGATGGCGGGAATTCCGCGTGGACGCGAAGCGCGCCGCGGCCGCGGTTATCCGCTGATCGTCGCGGGCGGTTCCGCAATCTTTCTGAATCCCGAGCCGATCGCCGATTTCGTGGATCTTTTTCTGATTGGCGAGGGCGAAGAGTTGGCGCCCGAATTTATTTCCGCCTTCGCCGAAGCGCGCGGCGCCGAACGGGCCATTCCGTCCGCGCTGGTCTTCGCCGGAATCGAGGGCGCGTACCTTCCGGAGCGCTTCACGCCGATCTACGACGAGACCGGACGAATCGCGACGGTCAATTACAGCGGCCCCGGCGCGCCGCGCGTCAAGCGCCGCCTGATTCGCGATCTGAACCGGTTTTCAACCGCGTCGCTGATTCTTACCGAAGAGTCCGTCTTCGGCGACATGTACCTGGTCGAAGCCAGCCGGGGCTGTCAATGGGGATGCCGCTTCTGCGCGGCGGGCTTCATGTACCGGCCGATTCGCTATCGCAGCCCCGAGCGGATTCTCGGCGAAGCGGCGCGCGGACTCGCCGAACGCAAGGTTATCGGCCTTGTCGGCGCCGAAATGGCGAGCGTGCCCGGCGTGGCCGATATCGCCACGGCGATCGCGGAGCGGGGCGGACGGCTGTCCCCGTCGTCGCTCAAAGCCGATTGCATCACGCCCAAGCTCGCGGCGGCGCTCGCCCGTAATGGCAATCGCAGCGTCACTGTCGCGCCCGAGGCCGGCAGCGAGCGGATGCGCAAGGTTATCAACAAGAATCTTTCGGAAGCCGAGATTCTGCGCGCGGCTGAGATGCTGATTGGCGGCGGCGTCGAAAACTTAAAGTTTTACTTCATGTTGGCCCTGCCCGAAGAGCGTGACGAGGACCTGCTCGAAATCGCGCGGCTGACCGGAACGATTCTGGAACGGGCGCGCGCGACGAAACGCGCCGTCGGACGGGTCACCGTGTCGCTCAATCCGTTCGTGCCCAAGCCGTGGACGCCGTTTCAATGGGACCCGATGGCGGACGCGGCCGCGATCAAGCGCAAGATTGCGCTGTTGCGCGGCGCGCTTGGAAAAATCGGCGGCGCGGCAATTACGCTCGACGCTGAATCGCCGCGCGAAGCCTATTTCCAGACCCTCGTATCGCGCGGCGACCGGCGGGTCGGCGCCATCCTCGAACATCTCGACGCGCGCCGCTGTACCCAACCGGGCGCTATCTGGCAGGAATTGCGCGCGATTAGGCATACGCGCGGCGCGGATGGCGCGCCACTGCCCGATCCCGATTTCTACGTCACGCGGCAATACACCCATGACGAAGTCCTGCCGTGGGATTTTATCGACCATCATATTCACAAATGGTTTCTGCTCTCGGAGCGAAAAAAAGCTCATTATGAGCATCAGTCGAAACCTTGCGACGTCACCCGCTGTACGGTCTGCGGCGCGTGCTGAGCGGCGGGAAAGGATGATTCAGGTGGCGGCGGTCGAAGAACCACGACGGCGCGAAGCGAAGCCTGGCGGGACTATCCTGAACGGTCGGACGGCGAGTATTGGCCTGATCGCGCTGGCGATTTTATTTGGCTTTGCGGGCGCGCCCTTTGCGCAGACCGGTTCAGGCATTCCCGACACTCTGCCCAACACGACGATCGCGCCGGCCGGTTCGGGCGTGTCCCAGTCGCCGACTGCGCCGTCCGCCTCGGGCGAAAGCGCGAAACCTTCGCCGCGGCCGATACGGCGGCGCGCCGCCACGCCGCGGTCGGCAATCGCGGGAAAGACCGCCAATTCCGCGACGCCCGACTTTGCCGCCGACAAACAGGCCCTGTCGAACGTGGTCGAGCCAGCCAAGGGCCATCTGCGGCTGCTCGCCGATTCGTGGGCCTATGCGCTGCCGGACAAGCGCAGCGGCCAGCTCGAAGCGATGCAGGCCGGCAAATACGTAAACGTCACCGGAACCACTCGTTTTTTCCTTCAGGTGCGGCTCAAGAGCGGCAAAACCGGCTACGTGCCGTATGATGTGGTCGATTACCTTACGCCGACCGACCGGATTTTCCATCTCACCGCGAACGCGTCGGTGCTATCGGCGCCGAATCATGCGGCGAAAAAGCTCGCGGAAGTCCACGTTGGCCACGACGTTCACGTGGTCGGCGTGGCGCTGAGTTACATGAAAATCCGCATGCGCGACGGCCTCGAAGGTTTCATTCCCACGTCGGCTCTGGAATAGTCGCCTCGCGGACGCCTGCCGTCAGCTAAGGGGACGGCGGCAGGCGCGCGAACATTCCGAGGGCCGCATTGGCGTTTTCGGCCGGGGGAGGCGTGATGACGCCGCAGGAACGTCAGGGCTGGTTTATCGTCGGCTGCCTGTTTGTCGCGATGCTGCTGGTGTTCGGATCGGGTTACGACACCACGCCCACCTTCATGCCCGCGCTGCTCAAGACCTTCGGCTGGAGCCGCGCCAAAACCTCATTTATTCCGAGCCTGCTCGCGCTGTCGCTCGGCCTTTGCGTCATACCCGTTGGATGGCTGCTCGACCGGGTCGAGGCGAAGTTCGTGATGCTGGCGGGGACGATCGCGGCCGGCGGCGCCTTTTTGCTCGCCAGCCATGCCCACTCGTTCGCCGAGATGGCGGCGGCGTACCTTCTGCTTGGAGTCGGGATTGCGGCGGGCACGGTGATGCCGGCGGCGTTCGTCGTCGCCAACTGGTTCGGCGCCCGCCGGGGCCTGGCGATGGGAATCACCAGCGCCGGCACGACCACGGGCGGGATGCTGATGAATCTCGCCGCAGCGAAAGTGATCGGCGCGCACGGTTTGCGCGCGGCCTACTTCGTCCTGGCCGTGCCGATTTTCGTAATCGTCGTGCCGCTGGTGATGCTGACCGTGCGCAGCCGCCCGCCCGGCGCGCAATCGATGACAGTCGCGGAGGCGGGCGCCAGGCTCGAAGGATTCGAAACGTCGGCGGCGTTCCGCACGCGCTCATTCTGGATGATCGTGATCGCGCAATTTTGCTTCGCGCTGGCCGCGACCGGCGTGCTGATCCACTTCAATCAATATCTGATCGACCTGCATTACTCGGCGGCGCTCGCGGCCACGGCCGTCAGCGTGAGTTTCGGCATCACGACGGTCGGCAAAGTGCTGATGGGGCTGTTCGCCGATCGGATTACCGCGCGGATCGCGCTGGCGGTGAGCTTCGCGATTCAGGCGGTCGCGCTGGTGCTGGCGCTGGGCGCGGCGAATCCGTGGCTGATGGCCTTGTTCGTGCTGACGTTCGGCGCGACCTTCGCCGTGCCGTTGATGCTGATACCGCTGCTGATCGCGGAATCGATGGGGCTCAGGCGCTATGGTTCGATTTCGGGAATCACGGCGGTGGCGAATACGATCGGCGCGGCGCTCGGTCCGATCGTTTCGGGATGGATTTTCGATTTCGCGCACAGCTACACGATCGCGTTCGAGGCCTATATCGTCATCTATATCCTCGGCGCGATTGCGTCGTGGGCCTGCCGCCCGTACTCGCTTGAACGCGAAATTACGTTCGGCGCGCCCGCGGCGGTGGAAGCTTGAGCTTCGGTTTGTGCGGCGTCCGGCGCGTCACGATAGTCGCAAAAAACCGCAACTATCGCACCGCGCCGTCCGCGTTGGCTGGAAGCCGCACGATCACGCGTATTCCGGCAGCCGATATGCGGTCGCGGCAGTGCGATGGAACATCCAGGCCTGTTCGTCCGCGCTGAACGGCGCCGCGATTTTCTTGAATGCGTTCCACAACACCAAGTACGAACATGAAGTCCGGTCGACCGGGAAATTGCTCTCGAACATGCATCGCGAGGGGCCGAAACGATCGATCAGATGCAGATAATAGTCGCGCGTCGCCGCGACCAGTTCGTCCGAAGTTGGCGGTTTGGCGCGGCGATGCCATCCGAAGCCGTTCAGCGGCATGTTGATCCCGCCGAGCTTGACAACGACGTTGTTACATTTCGCAAGCTCCGCGATATCGACCTTCCACTGCTGGAAAATTTCCGCGCGCTTTCCTTCGTATGGGCCGATTCCGATGATTCCGCCGCAGTGATTGAGGATAATCGTCGTCGCCGGAAACGCTTGCGCCAGCCGGGTGACCTGCGGCAATTGCGGATGGTACTGCCAGGCCTCGAAACTGAGCTTCAGTTCGGTCAGTTTCGCCACCCCCTCGCGAAATGATTTCAGGTCGTAAAGATCCGCCGGCGGATTGGTGTGCGAATTTCTGACGTCGGGCGACGGATCGAAGCCGGCCGCGTGACGGATGCCTCGAAATCGCTGCGGCGCCGCGGCGATATGCGCATGGAGGACCGGTTCGACGGCCGCGCCGAGCGTCAGATCGGCAAAGCTGACGATGCCGGCCGCGATGCGCGTCGGACCGTAATTGCCGCTAGCGCTTTGCGCCGCGATGCCGTTGACGAACTCGGTCTCGCCGACCGGACGCATCGCAGCGGGGCCGTCCGCGCGGTACATCGACGTGCATTCGACGAACACGGTCGCGACCACGCGATGGCCCGAGCCGGTATCGCCCAAGACTTCGTCGAGCAGATAGCGGCTCGCCGGGTTGTCCCAGAGATGGTGATGCGGATCGATGATCGGCAGGTCGGGCTTGAGCGGTTCCTCGACCACCTGCGCGAGCCATTCGTCCTTCGGATTTGCGGGAGTGTGCGCCTGCGCCGCCATCGGTGGAGTTCCTTTCGTGCGGATGAAAATTGCTGGGCGAGGCGTTTATAGCACGGCCTTGTCCGAATCGTTCATCGCGCGGCGCGTGCTGGACTATCGGGGAAGTTGCGGCTAGCGTTTTGAGGATTTTGGGAGCGACGCCGATGATCGATTTTTCACTGACTGACGAACAATCCGCGCTGGTTAAAAGGGTCGAGGAATTTATCCGCGAGGAGATCGTTCCGCTCGAACGCGATCCGCGCCAGGGCCCGCACGGCCCTGCGGAAGCGCTGCGGCGCGAGATGGTCGAAAAGGCGCGCGCGGCGGGCCTGCTTTCTCCGCACGGTCCGAAGGAATATGGCGGTCTCGGACTGAATCTGCGCGGGATGGCCGTTGTGTTCGAGGCCGCCGGATGGTCGCCGCTCGGGCCGCTGGCGTTGAATATCCAGGCGCCGGACGAGGGCAACACCAATCTGCTCGAAAAGGTCGCGTCGCCGGCGCAGAAAGAAAAGTGGCTCAAGCCGCTGGTGCGCGGCGAAATCCGCACGGTCTTTTCGATGACCGAACCGGACGGCGGCGCTGGTTCCGATCCGAGCCTGATGCGCACGACGGCGCGGCGTGTGGGCGACGACTACGTAATCAACGGGCGCAAATGGCTGATCACGGGCGCGCCCGGCGCGAGCATCAATATCGTGATGGCGCGCACGGAAGACTCTTCCGGCAAGGATCTCGGCGCGACGATGTTCCTGGTCGATATGGACGCGCCCGGCTTTTCGATCAAGCGCATCCTGAACACGCTCGACAGCAATTCGCCCGGCGGCCATGCCGAAGTCGAATTTCACGACGTGCGCGTCGGCCCCGAGCGCATTCTTGGCGAAGTGGGCAAGGGGTTCCGCTACGCGCAGGTGCGGCTCGCGCCCGCGCGATTGACCCATTGCATGCGCTGGCTGGGCGCGGCGCGGCGCGCCCACGCGATCGCGACCGACTACGCGCGCAAGCGGCAGGCGTTCGGCCGCGCGATCGGCGAGCATCAGGGAGTGGGCTTCATGCTCGCGGACAACGAGACCGATATCGGGCTGTGCCGGCTCGCGATTTGGCATGCGGCGTGGATGCTCGATCAAGGCAGTCAGGCGCGGCTCGAAACCAGCATGTACAAGGTTTATTGCTCGGAGGCGCTGGGGCGCGTGGTCGATCGGTCGCTGCAGATTCTGGGCGGGATGGGCATCACGGACGACACGGTGGTCGAACGGATTTATCGCGATATCCGCCCGTTCCGGATTTACGACGGCCCTTCGGAGGTGCATCGTTTCGCGATCGCGCGTACGATCCTCGGCAGAGCGAAGTAGAGCCGAGCGCGAAAACGGCCGGTTTCGAATCGCGCCGCCGCGATCGCGCTTGCGCATCATTAGATCATGAATGCCGCCAGATTGGCCGCGATACGGTTCCGCAACGCACGCGGCCAGACGATGACCGAGTACGCGCTGCTGCTCGTGGCCGTGGCGCTCACCGGCTATGGTCTGGCGGCGACGGTCGGATACAATTTTGTGGACAACGCGATCACAGACGTGTTCCAAAGAGTCTCAGCGCTGTTCCAATAATCGGCGGGCCGGATGGGGTTGCCATCCGGCCCGCGTTTTTCAGATGAAATCGATCGCTTTAATTGCAATCCGATCGCTTAGCGGCCGCCTGCCGCGGCGCTCTGCTGCGCCGGCGAAGTTCCGCTCTGGATATGCGGCAGCACTTCGCTCGCGAACAGCTTCATGTTGCGCTGCGCCAGTTCGAGCGGCATCCCGCCGTACTTGAAGACGCCGACGAACTCAGCCGCGTCCATCGTGGAGGCGATAGTGCGCAGGGTTTCGACGCACTGCTCGGGCGTGCCGTAGCACTGCGTCTTGGTGAACATGTTGCGGAAATCCTGCGGCGCGTTTTTGCCCGCCTCGGCCATCTTGACGTGATATTCGTAGCCCTTGACGGCGCGGAAATGCTCGGGTTCGTCGTATTCGTAGTGATGGATGGCGGTGTCGGCGTAATTGCCCATCCAGCGCTCCGCGCCCTGCGCGGCTTCCTTTTCGGTCTCCGCGCAATAGACGAAGCATACGA
>JAJZAI010000082.1 GCA_021799495.1 Deltaproteobacteria bacterium | reverse complement strand
GGACCTCCGTTCGCGACCGCTGTCGGCGAAGGCAGCCGAACCGCAACTCTGAACCCGCCGCCGCCGCACCGCCGAGAACTATGAAACTGAGTAATCAAACGCTTTCGTCAACAGCCTGCTAGACGAAAACTTCCTCGCGGCGCAGTCCGAGAAATTCCAGCACGACGTCGGTATAGAGCCGCAGCCCCCACAGCATCCCGTCGATCGGCATCCGTTCGTCATTGCCGTGATAAAGCGCCCCGAACGGCATCCGCGACTCCAGGCGCACGGGCGCGAAGCCGTAACAGACCGCGCCGAGCTGCGCGTAAAACTTGCTGTCGGTCGCGCCTGGCAACATCCACGGAATCACTCGCGCGCCCGGATCGGCCGCCTCGGTGCGCGTCTTGATCAGCCGGAATAGATCGGTGTCGGCGCTGGATTCCGCCGGCGGCGCGCTCTTGAGCACTTCGAGGCTCGGTTCCGGCCCGACGATCTCGCGCAGTTCTGCCATGAAGGCGCGTTCGTCTTCGCCCGGCAGCGTGCGGCCGTCGAGAATCGCCCACGCCTCGCCGGGGATTACGTTGTCCTTGTAGCCGGCGCGCATGATCGTCGGCGTGACCGTGTTCGAGAGCATCGGGCGGAACAGCGGCGGCGCCTTTTCCGGCGTGACGCCCAGTTCCGCCAGCGTTCGGCGCATCAGCGGCGTCACCCTCCTGCGCATCGGATGGCGCGTCAGGCGGCCGATCAGGTCCGCCATCCACGCGATCGCGGTGTCCGCGCGCGGCATCGAGCCATGTCCCGGCGACGCCGTGATCGTCATTTTGACCGTGACGAATCCCTTTTCCGCGACCTGGATCGGATAGAAGCGGCGCTCGCCGAGGAACAGCGTGAAGCCGCCCGTTTCGTTCAGGACGAAGCCGGCGCGCACCAGTTCCGGCCGATGCTCGACCAGCCAGCGCGCGCCCAGTTCCGAACCCGCCTCCTCGTCGGCCACGGCGGCGATAATCAGTGTGCGCCGCGGAGTCGCGCCGGCGCGCTGAAGCGCGAGCGCAATTCCAAGGTCCATCGCGCACTTCGATTTCATGTCGATCGCGCCGCGGCCCCATACGCAACCGTCGGCGATTTCGCCGCCGAACGGATCGCGCGCCCATCGCGCTGCCTCGACCGGCACGACGTCGGTATGCGACGAGAGCATCAGCGGCGCGAGTTCGGGATCGCTGCCTTCGATCCGCGCGATCAGGTTGGAGCGGGCCGGCGCGCTCTCGGCGATCACCGCCTGGATCGCTTCGGCGCCGAGCGCGGCGGCAAGATAATCGGCGGCGATTCGCTCGTTTCCGGGCGGATTGGTCGTATTAAGGCGCAGGAGGGCGCGGAGGTGGTCGATCGTTTCGCGTTCGAAAGTTTCCCACGGAATCTTCATCAGGATTTTTCTTGCGAGCGCGCCGCGCGCCCTGCGGCAGTCTAGCGGGCGCCTGTTTCGCTGGGTAGAGGGGAAGAATTTCGCCCGTGCGCCCGCGCCAATCAGGCTCGGATTTCATTCAACCCTTGCGGCGGCGCCGCAAATCGGGTTGCCGCAGGTAAATTTCTTCAATTCCACGGCTGCCACAGCCCGTCGATACGGTCGTCATTACGTGAAAAACGCTCGATTAGATTTGCATTCGGATGCATTCGGATGCTCATTCGGCGATGGCACGAATGCTGCGTCATCCATATTTTGACGGCTAAAATTTAACAACGAGGGGTAACTATGAAATACCGGATCGTCAAAATCGCCCCCGTGATTATGTTGGCGGGGATCTTCGCGGCGCCGGCGCTTCTTGCGGCTCAAACGGCGGGCGCGGGAACGAATACCACTTCATCCGCGGCGGCGGCCGGGACGAATCAGAATTCGACCGCCGCGCCGGAGCAAAGGCCCGATATCGAACAGAGTTCCGAAGCGGTTTTGCAGGCGCTCGGACAACTGGCGCAGAGCACAGCCGACGAAGCGGAGCATTACGCGACGAAGGCGTACAGCGGCGCGAAACACGAAGTGACCGACTCGACCGTCACGACCGAGGCCAAGGCCGCGTTGCTCGCGAATCAGGCCACGACCGACTCGGCCAGTTCGATTCACGTCGATACCAGGCACGACGTGGTGTACCTCAGCGGCAGCGTGGAATCCGCTGCGACAGCGGCCAGCGCCCAGCAAATCGTGGCGCAACTGGTCGGAGTGAAACAGGTGGTGAACAACTTGAAGTATCCTCCGGCGAGCGGCGGTCCGGCTTCCAGGGCGGCATCGCCAGCCAAGACGCTCGTCGCTAATTAACCGACCCTCGCATGCGGCGCCGGCCGTGATGGATGATGGATGCCCGGGTCAACCCCGGGCATGACTGATGAGAGCGTTCGCTTGCGCCGAACATATACCGCATAACACCAGATAGTCATTCGCGGACGTAACGGCCGCATGGTTCGCTTGTTCCGGCCACGCTTCGCATCAAGTCAGATCGTCATTCGCGGGCTTGACCCGCGAATCCATGCCTGCGCGGCGCCGGATTCATCCCGCGACGCCGCGCCTGCGCATCATTGCTACAACCGTGTCCAGTTGTTGATTAAGATCCCGCCACTCGCCCGGCGAATCCGCCGGCGAAACGTGGCGCAATAATTCATGATAGTCGGCGGCGGCCAATCGTAAATCCGCGCCATCCGGTTCGCGCTCGCCCAGTTCGGTCTCGATACGCGCGAGATTGCTTTGCGATATGTACCAATTTCCAGGATTGGTTTCGGGAGGCGCGGCGGTCAGCAATTCGCGTTGAATAGCGGCGGCCTGACGAAGGTAGGTCAACGATTCGGAAGCTGAGCCGACAAGTCCAAGATTCTCGAGCGCGGTCGCGATGCCGTTTTCATCGGCGTTCCAATTCTGCGGGTCGCGATCGCGAGTCTGCAAGCTCATCGAAGCCTGGTAGGCGGCGACGGCGGCCTTCAACTCATTGGGATTCCGGTCGATCCGGCCGAGCCGGCTCAGAGCTTCGCCCAGCATCGCTTCGGTGTCGGCCCAACTCTCTCCATTTTTGTCCGGCGTCTGAATCGCGAGCGCAGCTTTCGCCGCGGCGGCCGCTTCGCGCAGATGATTCGCGGCGGCCGCGTCGCGATTGTACGCAGTTTCTTCATTCGCGATACCTATAAGCGCGCCGGCCAGCGCGGATTGCAGGAACGCCAGTTGATCTTTCATCTTGAGCCGCCGCGCTTCCCCGATTCCAGCGCGGGCGGCGGCGACCGCTTCTTCGAAATCTTCATGAGACAGCCGCGCGCGCCGATATTCGTTCATCGAAGGATCCGGAAAGAGTTCGGCGTCTCCAAGCGAAGCGAGCGAGCTCGCCAGGGCGGACTGCACGCGCACCCATGCATACGGATCGACTTTATAAAGGGCGTCGCTGCGAGCGGCGCGCAACTCCGCGACCGCGTTCTGTAAAATGGCGACGCCGTCCGGACCCGCGGCCTTCGCCTGAAGCGCCATCCCCTTATAGGCGTGAGCGAGCGACCAGAATGAAGGATCTTGCGCCGGCGTCAGCACTTCGAGCGCCGACTGCTCTGCGGCGACGGCTTCGCCGAAATATCCCGACGCGGCGTCATGGTATCCGAGGTCGAGCAGCGCCTCGCCCAGCCGGGTTTGCGTCCGCGCCCACTGTTGCGGCGCGTCCGCTCGGGTAAAGATCGTAAGCGCCTGATTGAACGAATCGATCGCGGCGCGTAATTGAGCCACGTCGCCGCGCGTTTCGCCGGCGCGCAACTGAACGTTCGCGATTCCCCATCGCGCCTTGGCCCATAAATTCGGATTGCGCTGCCGGTCGCAGAGTGCGAGCGCGGATTGATCGGCCGCGAGCGCCCGACGCAATTCGTCGTCATTTGCGGACCGATCCACCAGCGCCATGCCCATCAGGATTTGGCCAAGGCCCAACTGCGTGCGCGCGCGATCAATCGAATCCCGGTCGACGGGATAGAGCGCGCTAGCCTCGCTCACAGCGCGCGCCGCCAACTCGTCAATAGCGCGGTCGCGCATCCCATTGGAAATAATTATCAAATTGCCGGCGAAGAATCGCAAAGCCATCGCAAGCTCGAACGGATTCTTTTTGGCGGACCAATTAGCGATTGCCGAGAGAACGTAGACATTTGATAAGCGCGTGCGCAAATCGTTGGTCGGCGGATTCCATCCCATTTCAATAGCCGATGCCAGCGTGAAGTCGACGCTCGCGCGGTCCTCGGCGGTCCACGGCCCACTTTTGAAATTGGCGTCTGAAAGATTGCGTAGCCGCGCGGTCAGAGCATCTAACCTGTTCACCACCTGGGAATTGTTGTGGTGCTGCGAATAAACCAGCATGGAAAGGATCATCACCGTGGCATGCAGCGCCACGGTTTCAGGATCGAGTCTAGGCGAATCGTATCCATTCGGAAGCCAACCTTGACCGAATTGGTCCGCATAGCCGAGACCTTCTTCAAATAATGCAATCCGCCGTCCATTGCCGCCTGATTCGACCCGACCCCAAAGGATAATCTGCGATTGCGCCGCGCGCCCGCGTTCGGCCGCCTGTTCACGCGAAATCCAATCCGGCGTATCACGCTTCGGTTCAATCGGGATCGCAGCGTCCAACAACTCGCAGGATATCGGCAGACCGGCGGTGAAGGCCCGGAGTTTCGTAACGAAACGCTCCCTAATCCTGTCATCGTAATCGCCGTCAAATTTTGCGACCGCCACGGTTAAAGTCTTGGGAGGTCTCGTTTCGGCAAGGAAGCGGGCGGGGCTGTACGCATAGCGCCATCCCGCCGCGACCCACAGCAGGGGCAAGAGCAGAGCGATCGCCGCCACTACGCCTGCCGCTAGGCGCACGCCGCGAAAGCGCAATCCCATCCGGCCGATTCGAATGCGGATTGCGCGCCGCCACGTCAGCCCGCACAGCGTCGCCGCGGCCAAGCCGATCGCGCCGCCCGTAATTGCGAGATCCCGCGACGCCCGTCCGGCGGGAAAAAAGTAAACGACTACGATAGCCGCAACTATCAGCGCGGCGGCGCCGAGCGCGGCAGTCCGCTTAACCTTCGAGAGGCTGCGCTCGTTAGACGGTTCGTGTTTCCCGACCGAATTCATCCATTTCAGAAATCTTGGGGCAGCCTTTGCCCAGGGTTGTCGTTAGCCGAATACATCGCAATGTATAAGCGAATACCTCAAACGATTGAAAGAAAAAATGACTCGCTGCTAAACATCGATGCATATCGCGAGCATGCGAAGACGGAAAGGCAAACAAGATGAGCGCCACGCCAGCTTCTCAAGCAACAATGCCGTCTGAGCCTATCGAACAAACCCACGCAGACCTTCCGGTTATCGAGGTCTGGAAAAAAGCGCTGATGCTGCCGGTCAATTATGCGCCGACATTGATCCGAATCGGCTGGGCGCCGGCATTGATCAGCTTCGCCGTAATGGCTGGGGTTCGTTTATTGACCTTCGAGGGAATAATCGGGCGCGGCGGTTCGTTCTGGCTGTACCTGATAGTGGCGATCGTATTTACGCCATTCAGCGTTGGATGGACGCAATTAGCAATCAATGGACAAGATTCGGTAGCGCGGAGAGCTCCGTTTACCTTCGGACGAACCGAACTCTTTTATCTCCTCGCGATGATCGCGCAGCAACTGGTTTGGGTGTTGCTCGTGCTGCCCGCTCTGCTGGTTTACTACGCGCAGCAGAATTTCGAACCAACCTTGATGTTCGATGGCGTCATTCTTCTATTGGCTCTGTTCATCGCGATCGTAATAGGCATGACGCGCACGCTTTACATTTTCCCGGCGCTGGCGGTTGGACGCTATCAGGGAATCGGCGCGGCGTGGCGGCAAAGCCGTTGCTCTTTCGAACGTCTTCTGACGCTGGAGTTACTCGCGCGGGCTCCATGGGCGATTTTGATCGCGCTGCTCAGCGGATCGGTTTTCGATTGGTCGCCGCTCGCGGCCCAATTGACGGTGACCGTATTTGTTTCGATCCTGGCCGTGTTGGAGGAAGCGACGTCGGTTGGCGCGATCGCGCTGGCGTGGCGCTGGCGCATCGGCGAGAGCGGGCAATCCAAATAATCAGCGTGTCGGTGCGAACGGATCGTTTCATCCGTCGCGCTACGCGGCGTGCGCGGTCGCGACGGTCTCGCAGGGCGCGACCTTCATTCCCTATCCGTTCCTGCTGACGCTGCCGACCGACGACGATCTGCAGCCGGCGCGGGCGCGGCTCACCATCGACAACGTCGACCGGGCGATCATCACGTCGCTGCGGAACATCGGGACCACGCCGGCGACGCTGCTGATCGAGATCGTCACCTCGAACACGCCCGATACCGTCGAATTCTCCTCGGGCAATCTGACGCTGCGCAACGTCGAGGGCGACGCGGTCTCGGTCATCGGCGAGCTCGGCTGCGAGGAGATTCTGGCCGAGGGCTTTCCCGGCGATTCGGTCAGCCCGCTCACCGTGCCCGGCGTCTTCGTGATGAACGAATGAACCGAGCGATCGATATGGACGGCGCTTTCGCGCGCCGCCGAGCGCGAGGGCGTCGCGCCCCAAGTGCGCAACTTCGTCCGCCAGGCCGAGCGCGAACACGGGCGCGAGAAGGGCAGGGGCGTCGGGCGGGACGACGGACTTGAGCGCTGACACAAGGTAACCGGTGTGGCCTCGCGTCCCGGCGAAGCCCACTCACGCCGTGGGATGGAGGTTGCCATAGCCGGTCAAAGAGGTCTTGATGACTCGGCCGCGCTGGAAAATTCCAAACTTGTCGCAATATTGCTGGCGATATACGATTAATCGAGGGTGCGAATCG
>JAJZAI010000042.1 GCA_021799495.1 Deltaproteobacteria bacterium | reverse complement strand
GCCTGGCTGCACAACTTCCGCCGTCTGGTGGTGCGTTGGGAGCGTTACCCGGAAAACTTTCTCGGCTTCATCCACCTCGCCTGCATCCTCATCCTGCTCAGACGCTATTTATGAGACTGCTTCTAATAAACGCAATTGGCTGATTATCATCGGCGCGAATCGAAACCCTGGCGGCCGCCTTCGCAAGCCCGTTCCGCCGCTAGCGCAATTTGATCACGCTATTCATTTTCTTGTTGAGCCCGTAGCGTTTCGTCAATCGATAGACGGTGTAACGCGACACGCCCAGGGTGACGGCCGCGCGCACCGCGTTGCCGCCCGCCTCGCGCATCGCGGACAAAATCGCCTGCTTCATCGCCTCTTCGGTAGCCTGTCGGAGAGTACGAATTTTCCCATCTCCGCCGGCGCCGGAACGTTCGGCGGGATTCGTCGCGCCGCTTTCGCCCGCGAACGAGCGAGCAGGGTCGATCGGAAAAACGCCGCCGGATTCCGCGACGCCATCTTCATCGGTCGAATCCTCGCCGACGGCGCGTTTTTGCAGGTCGTCAAAGTGATTCACGCAAAGATAATCTCCGTCCGCCAGCAGCATCGCGGTGTGCAGCGCGTTGCAAAGCTCGCGGACGTTGCCGGGCCACTCGTACGCCTCCATCAGCCTCAGGGCCTGCGCTGAAATCGATTTTATCCGGCGTCCGTGCAGGCCGTTCAGCCGCTCGATCAGGTAGGCGACCAGCGCCCCGAGATTTTCGCGGCGCTCCCGCAGCGGCGGAATGGCGACGTTGGCGGCGGCCAGCCGATAATACAGATCGGCCCTGAACCGCCCTTTTTTGACCATCGCGGCAAGATCGCGATTGGTCGCGGCCACCAGGCGCACGTTGGTCCTGAAGGTGCGCGGCGAACCCACCGGCTGCAACTCGCCGGATTCGAGCACGCGCAGCAGTTTCGGCTGCACGGCCGGCGGCATCTCGCCGATTTCGTCGAGAAACAACGTGCCACCGTCGGCCGAGCGAAAATAGCCGAGCGACTCTTCCCGCGCGTCCGTATAGGCGCCGCGCACATGGCCGAAAAGTTGCGCGTCGGCGAGCGACTCCACCAGATTCGAACAATTCAGGCTGATGAACGGACCGTTTGGCGCCGGGCCGTGCAGATGCAGCGCGCGCGCCATCAGTTCCTTGCCGGTGCCCGATTCGCCCTGGATAAGAACCGGCACGCGAAATGGCGCGACTCGCCGCAAGCCCTCCATCAGCCTGCTCAACGCCGGCGAGTCCACCAGCATGCCGGCGAAGACCTCGGCGCCGTACAACATCGAGGCCAGCAGGATCATCGCGCCGGATTCTGCGGATTCCAATTCGGCGCAATGCGCATGCGGCGTGTCGGTCGAGTCCATTATCTTTGCAAGCCTTTCTGTCTTCAGCCAGAAACTCCCGCGGCTTCGCACCTATCGGAAGAGCTCAATGAAACGTGATGCTCAGCTCCCGGAAAATTCCATCCACACACGACAACAATTCATCGAAAGACGGATTGTCCGCGCCCGGTTTGTCGAAAATCCTGATGCGCCGCGCCGCGAAAAACCTGCCGACATCCTCGCGCGACGCGAAAGAGCTGAGCACCAGCAACACCGTCCCGGAACCTTCGTCGTCGATCAGCGCCGCCAACTGCATCGCATCGATGCCTTCGTTGATCGGCATCAGCAAATCCAGAATCACCAGCGTCGGACGTTCGCGGAAAAATGCCGCCCGTCCTGCGAACGCGTCCACCGCTTCGACCACAGCCCAGCCGCGCGCCTCCAGATGAAGCCTCAAGGCCCGTCGAATGACCGGATTGTCATCGATAATCAGAGCGCGAGGATTCATCGTATGAGGTTCTTTGCAATTGCCGCCGGTGATCGGATGAAATCTCGCCAGCCGCCGCTTAATCGACAGCGGAGCTTCAAGACTCTTTAAGGACTCGAAGCCGCGCGGTTCGCCAAGATTTCATATCAGCCGGTCTTTGCGCAATATGCTTCAATTTATCAAAAAATTATGTCTAATTACTTTAATCTACACTTATATTTGTTTTACAATTCTTTAACTTAATTTTGAGATGAATCGCTCGTCTTCACACTATAAAAAGTTTTACAAATGTTTGATGACGAAATTTTAATATATTTCATGTTGTAGATGAAGCAAAATTGTCATCTTAGCCGAATATTTCGGATAACTTGCTCTGCTATCCTGATTTAATTCTATACGACGCGTTCGCCGCCCAATGGAACGCTCCTCAATAGCCTAACGAAGATTTATCGAAAACAACCGTGAATGCGGTCGAAAGTAAAATATCGGTTGATTATTCTGAAGATTTCGCCGATCCAGCGTCTGCCGGACGGATAGGACTTGATTGCTTCCACTCACGCCGAGTGCCGCGGAATCCAGCTTTATCTTGGTCCGCTGGTCGCGATTTACCCGTGCATGGTCCTGCGGTTGACGCCGTTCGCGTCCGCCAAACCCAGCTTAAAGCTTGGCCGGATCCGGCCCGGGATACGCGCGCGGGTCTATCCGGTCAGCTATCCCAACGAGATGTTCTACGGCACGGTGGAAGTAATTGGATTGGCGGAACACCGCTCCCGCTCGACCAACTGGCAACAGGTCGCCCGCCGCCTGATCAAGCCCGAAGAGGTCCTCCAAGGCCTCCGCTACGACGAACAAATCGTGCTCGTCCAGAACGCCCCGCCGATCCGCTGCGGCCGCGCGATCTATTTCCGCCGGCCTGAGATGGTAGCGCGAATGACGGATGCTCCGGTCCGCATGGTAAGTCGACCATGGACGGACGAACAGCGCATGCACGTGGATGTTCAGCGCGTAAAGGACGTGAGACGTGCAGACGTCCGCTATGGCTGGTAGGCTTCACGAGAACGATGGAACACGACCCTGAGAAGTGGCGCATCGAGACTAACGATCGCTATGCAAAGATAGTTGCGTCGATAACCTCACTTGCGACCGGCGCGCTCGTACTTCCAGCAATTCTCCTTCGGGAATTTCTTGGCGTTCCGAAAAAAACGCCGCTACTACCACTCCTGAACTGGTGGGCTTATTCGTATTGGATCTGTCTCGCGATCTCAATCTTGCTCGGGCTGGCTTATTCTTGGTTGTCTGTGAAGTGGGTTAAGCAGGCTTGGGGTCAGAAGATTGCCATATCCGAATGCCGACTCGAGTGTCTGCTTGACGTAACTTTCGTCATCATGATGCTGTCCTTCGTTTTCGGTGTTATTTCCTTAGTAGCCTTCTTCTTGACGTTTTATGTCAGATGTCCATAAAGCCGCGTTCCATCAATAGGTTCCCATTTCGGCCATAGTGCGCCTTTGCAGGCTATGGTCTACCAATGGACCCAGCATCCGCGCAGGTGACGGCCAGCGATTATTACTTGGACACTATCCGTTCGGCTCATAATCGCACGCGCGCTGCGCTTGAGCGGCGGCGCAAACGATCAGCTTGCGGTTGTCGCGTAATTATTGGCCCGGCCGGCGAGAAGGTTGCCTCAGATGGTGATGAAGGCGTTTAGCTTTGCGCGTACAAGCTGCGCCACTTCCTGCGGCACGGCGGCTCCCGCGTAACGGATCGGCCGGGCCGCGGTATCGATGCTGCGAATATGGGTGGTCAGAATCTCGCCGCCGATCGGCAGGCCCAGTGGCAGAATCACGCTGGTCGGAAATGGCCGCACACGCGATGTGATAGGACAAACGACCGCCAAGCCCGTGTACCTGGTGAACGCGGCCGACGAGACCACCACGGCCGGCCGGCGGCCGGCTTGCGCCCGGCCTCTGGTGGGGTCGAAGTCGGTCCAGATCAGATCGCCCGCGTCTGGCAGATAGGCGCGCGCGGTCATTCTTCGACAATCTCGCGCCCAATGTCGGCGCCCCAGTCGAAGGCTCCGGCATAGGCCGCGCGCCATTGTTTCGGGCTTTTGCCCTTGAACAGTTCCTCCAGCGTGAAACGGGGAACGGCGCGGCGGATGACGATGTCGCCGTCGCGCGCCTCGATCTCCACGCGCTCGCCATCGCTCAGCCTGGCCGCCCTGGCGATCTCGCCGGGAACCCGGACGGCCAGGTTCTTGCCCCATTTGCCGACGGTCGCTTGCGCCATTGGTCGCCTCGCCTCCGGAGATATTCCTGGCATATCCCGCCTTTACGGATCGAGCGATACGGCCGATTCGCCCGGCCGTATCGCGGGGGCGCCAGGCGCGGACGGATCGCGCCGCAGGCGATTCGTTCAATCTCGGCAAGCCGCGCGGTATCGTGGCGATGCGTAACAGCCGCGCGGCCATCCCGCCCGCGGCAGGAGTCGCCGCGATGGACGAAACTTACCCGGCGGAAAATCTCTATGGCTACGCGATCCGGCGCAACGCCGCGACCGGCCGCTGGGAAGTTTTCTGGAAAGACAAGAAAATCGGCGAGGATTTCGCCAGTCAGGCCGACGCCGAGGAATGGATCGACGACCAGATGCCGCTGAATCGCTAGTCGCGAATTGCGGCGCGCGAATCGCGTTCGCGTCAGCCGTTCGCGCCTGGAGTCGCCGGGCGATGCGCGCGGGACGCAACGATCGCGGCGGCGATCGCCAAATCGTCCGCCGTGGTGATTTTGAAGTTCAACGGCGAACCCGGTACAACTTCCACGGCCGCACCGAGCCGTTGCACCAGATCGGCGTCGTCGGTCGCCGCGATTCCGTCGGCCAGCGCCCGCCGATGCGCCTCGAGCAGCAGGTCGCGCCTGAAGGCCTGAGGCGTTTGCGCCAGCCATAAGCCGGTCCGCGGCACGGTCGCAACGATCAGATTCGGCTCGCTCACCCGTTTGAGCGTATCGGCCAGCGGAATCGCCGCGATTGCCGCGCCGGCGCGCGCCGCGACCGCGATCGCGGCGGCGAAGCTGGCCGGCGTGGCGAACGGTCGCGCCGCGTCGTGAACCACCACAACTTCCGCGTGCGCGCTGGCCAACTCGAGCGCGATTCGCACCGAATCCTGACGTTCGGCGCCGCCCGGCGTCAGCTTCACCGGCATCGCGAGGCCGGCCGCGCGGATTTCAGCGCGCGCGGCGGGTTCCATCCCGGACGGAAGCGTGATTATCGCCTCGCCGATCGCTTCGACCTGGGCGATCGCGGCCAGCGAGTAGCGCAGCATCGGCGCGCCGCCGAGCGGCACGAAGGCTTTTGGCGCCGGATGTCCGAGGCGAACGCCGCTGCCTGCCGCGACGATGATTGCCGACGCCTTCATCTCAAAACCTAACCGCCTCTGAACTTAGACGCTGGCGATGCGGATGCCAACTGATGGCGGGCGCATCGCCGCAATGCCGGACCTCGGCGATTTTTGCAAACAAAAAAGGGATCGGCGCTTCCGCCGATCCCTCAAAACGCCGCCCAAGCCTCAAACTAAACCAGTCGATCGCCTAATTGGCGAAGATGGTCTTGAGCTCTTCCATGATTTTTTCTTCCGGATGGGCCTTGGCGATGGAAAGTTCCTTCACCAGCAGACTGCGCGCGGTGTCGAGCATTTTTCGCTCGCCGAAGGAAAGCTCCTTGTCGCCCTTGAGCACCAGCAAATCGCGCAGCACTTTCGCGATTTCGAGCGGCGAACCGGTTTTGATCTTTTCAGTGTATTCGCGGTAACGCCGATTCCAGGTCTGCGAGTCGCCTTCGACTTTGCGCTGGCGGAGAATTTTGTAAATTTTGGTGACGGTGTCTTTTCCGATCACGTGCCGCAGTCCAACCGCCTCAACATTTTCGGTCGGAATCATGATGGTCATTTTTTCGGCGCCAAGGATGCGCAGCATGTAGAAGCGGCGCTCGGTTCCGGAAATCACCCGGCTTTGAATATCCTCGATAACGGCAACACCATGCGCAGGGTAAACAACCTTTTCACCCTTTTTGAATGTCAAATTCATCTGTGGTTGCGCGAGGCATCCGATTTCGGAGCCGCATCGGTCGGCGGCAGACCATGGAGCTTCCGATTCGCCTGAACGCTTGCATGATTATTGCACAAAATTAGCGGATTGGTAATCCCCGTTAAATCGCAATTTTATCAAACAAAGTTTGATTATGTTCGCGTAAATCGCGTCAGAACTTCAGTTCCATCACGATCGCGTCCTCTCCCGGCCCATAATAGTTCTTTCGCAAACGCCGTTCTTCAAATTTGAATTTGCGATAAAGGCCGCGCGCCGCAAGATTTGTCCGCCGCACTTCCAACGTCGCCACCGCCGCTTTTTTGACTGCCGCCTCCGCGATCGCTTCCGTCATCAGGCGCTCCGCGATACCTTGCCGGCGATGGCGCGGATGCACCGCGACGTTAAGGATGTGACATTCGTCCGCGACCAGCCATCGGCATAGATAACCGCTCAGCATCGGCCGCGCCTGCGGGCCGGTAAAAGCGGCCAGCGTCAGCGAGAACGCCAGCGACAATTCGCGGACGAACGAATCGAAGCTCCACGGATGGTCGAAGGCAAGCCGCTCGATTTCGAAGATGGCTGGCAGATCGCGAGTGGTCGCGGGCCGGATTGTCAACCCCGGCGATTGGCCGCTGGCGTCGTTTGAACTTTGACGGGAAATCGCCACGGTTGCTTTCGGACTGGCAGCTCAGGCGCGATTACGGCCGCTCGCCGCCGTCGGTGCGGTCATCTTAACCAATCGGCCGGTCGTTCGCGGCGGACGTCGCATGACGCGCAAAGTTCGTTATGATTCATAACTCCGGCCACGATTTCCACTTGATTTTAACACACCGCGTGGGCCATTTCGCCACCGCCAGCCGGACCGAATCCGCACGGCGGCGGACTCGCGGGATTGCAGGCTGCGCTAAAGCCCCGCGAAGAACCGGAGCGCTTCGCAAAGCTCGGCTGCGTATCGGCGGGAATAGCCAAACTAACTGAACGATTGAGCGGGCGTTCCCCTACTATTCCATGCGGCCCCGCGCCTTCCGATTCAACTCGGCGGGCGGCCGCGATGTATACTTCCATAGCCCGTGTTCGCGGCCGGACGATCTCATGGATGCGGCGCAGTTGCTTGCTTCAAAGGGATTGATTTGCCACTATTCTCGCGTTTATTCGATGAGACTTGATATTGTTTTAAGGTTATCGCAGCGGCAGCCGGTCACCCGATCGGCGAGCGAGGAGGTGCGTTAGGATGAAGAAATTGGCGAAATATGTCGCGATCGGCTTGGTGGTCGCCATGGCCGCCGGATGCTCGAACAGCGCGGAGATTGCCGCGGCCAAACAGAAGGCGCAATCGGACGCGAGCAGCGCGAACAGCGCCGCCACGAGCGCGGAAACCGCGTCCCAGCAGGCGCAGGCCGCCGCGCAGCAGGCGGACGCGGGCGCGGCGCAGGCGGCAGATTCGGCGCGGCGGGCGGACGACGCGGTCGCTCGTCTGGAAGCGGCCTTCTCGAGCTCCGTCACGAAGTAAATCAGCGCGTAACGCTGACCCGGCGCGGCGGAATGGCGCAGCTCCTTCCGCCGCGCCTTTGTCTTCGGCGCAGGCGGCTCATCGGCCTTTGGCCGCGGCGGACTGCAATTCCTGGCGCGCCCGCTCGCGCGCCGCGTCATCGTGCTCGATCCTGGTTTCCAGCGCGCGGAACTGATCCAGCGTAAGTCCTTGGCGCGCCGCCGCCCGCTGAACCGATAACGACCGATCGTGTTGCATCGCCTTGTACACCGCGACGTACTTTTCGACTTCCTCCGGTGCGACGCTCCCAGCGCCGCTGTCGTCGGCGTCCTGCGCCCAACGGCGGAATCGATGCGGCGCGGCGACGCGCATCGCGTGCGCCGCCGGGATAGCCGGCAGTCCGTGCGCGGAGGCGCCGGTGCCACGGCCGGCAAGCGCGATCAGCGCCGCCCCGGCGAAGGCGACGAAAGCAAAGCGAAAACGAGCTGGAAGCATAATCGCCATGATTACCGATACCGTGAGGTCAATCCTGACAGCTTGCGGATCGCGCGAAAAGAGCCGTGACGGCTTGCAACCGCGCGCGCGATGCTTAATTTGAAAGCGGTCGCATCCGCGCCCCGTGCGGAATTGCGTCCAATTCGAGCCAACGAGATTACGACAAGAGATGGAGATACGACCAGATGCCAGCCAAGGTCATTGAACTTCACGAACGCGCCCGCGCCGGAATCGTCCGCGGAGCCACCCTGGTGGCCGAAGCGGCCCGGGTTACGCTTGGACCCAAGGGACGCAACGTCCTGATCGAAAAAAGTTTCGGCGCGCCGCAGGTCACCAAAGACGGCGTCACCGTCGTGCGGGAAATCGAACTCGAGGACAAATTCGAGAATATCGGCGCGAAGCTGATTCGCGAGGTCGCGCAGAAGACCAACGACGTCGCCGGCGACGGCACCACCACCGCGACGGTGCTGGCGCGCGCGATCATACGCGAAGGACTCAAGCTGCTAGCGGCGGGAATTCCGGCAATCGAACTCAAGCGCGGCATCGACGCCGCCGTCACGGCCGCCGTGCGGGAACTCAAGGAGATGGCGCGGCCGGTGCGCGATCGCAACCGGATGAAACAGGTCGCGACAATTGCCGCCAACGGCGACGACACGATCGGCGGAATTATCGCCGACGCGATGGACAAGGTCGGCAAGGAGGGCGTGATCACGGTCGAAGAGGCGCGCGGCCTCGAAACCACGCTCGACCTGGTTGAAGGGATGCGTTTCGATCGCGGCTACCTGTCGCCGTATTTCATCACCAACCCCGATCGGATGACGGTCGAACTCGACGAGCCGCTGATTCTCTTTCACGAAAAGAAAATCGCCAACCTGCGCGAGATGCTGCCGCTGCTTGAGAAGGTCGTGCAGAACGGCCGCCCGCTGCTGATTATCGCCGAAGACGTCGAGAGCGAAGCGCTGGCCACGCTGGTCGTCAACAAGCTGCGCGGCGCGCTCAAGATCGCGGCCGTGAAGGCGCCGGGTTTCGGCGATCGGCGCAAGGAAAATCTGCAGGACATGGCGATCCTGACCGGCGGCGAGGTAATCGCCGAAGATCTCGGCGGCAAGCTCGAAAACGTGCTGATCAATCAGCTCGGACGATGCCGCCGCGTGCTAATCGACAAGGACAACACCACGATCGTCGGCGGCGCGGGCAAGAAATCCGAAATCAACGGCCGGATCGAACTGATTCGGCGCCAGATTGAAGAAACCACCTCCGATTACGATCGCGAAAAACTGCAGGAGCGGCTGGCCAAGCTGACCGGCGGCGTCGGCGTAATTCGGGTCGGCGCGGCCACCGAGGTCGAGCTCAAGGAGAAAAAGGCGCGCGTTGACGACGCCGTGCACGCGCTGCGCGCGGCGGTTGAAGAGGGCATTGTCGCGGGCGGCGGGGTCGCGCTGGTGCGCGCGGTCAAGGCGATCGCGGGCCTCAAGCTCAACCACGAACGGCGCGCGGGCGCGGACATTATCGAGCGCGCGATGAGCGAGCCGCTGCGCCAGATCGTCCATAACGCCGGGCTCGAGCCCGCGGTGGTGCACGATCGCGTGGCTGAAGGCAAAGGCGATTTTGGCTACAACGCCGCGACCGGCGCATACGAAGATCTGGTGAAGGCGGGGGTGATCGATCCGGCCAAGGTCGTGCGCACAGCCCTCGAAAACGCCGCCAGCGCTTCGTCGTTGCTGCTGACGACCGAAGCCGCGGTCGCCGAAGCGCCCAAGAAAAAAACTCCGGCGCCCGCGATGCCCGCTGGTGGTATGGGCGGAATGGGCGGCATGGGCGGCATGGGTGGAATGGGAGGTATGGGCGGCATGGGAGGTATGGGTGGCATGGGCGGCATGGGAGGCGACGATTTCGGCGGAGACGATTTCTGAGGCGCTGTGGCGATCGGACTGAGGCGTTGAATCAATCAATTCATGCGGCATTGTTCGATAATTGCGGCGTGACATGCGCTGGGATATGCTTGCAAGCCGAATAGAGTCCGTGACACAAGATTGGATTGACGAATAATTGTTAGGTATCATTGGCGGATTCGCTGTTTGCCCGAGAATACCAAGGAGGAACGGGATGGAAGGGCTAATCACAAAATCTTCTAAATGGCTGGGACTTGCGGGGGCGGTGTTGGCCCTTTCGCTGCTGGCGGGCTGCGGCCCGAACCAGGATGTCCAGCAGGCGCAGGCGGCGGCGCAGCAGGCCGATTCCTCGGCGCAGCGCGCTGAAGCCGCCAGCCAGACGGCGCAGCAGGCGGCGGCGTCCGCGCAAGCTTCGGCGAGCAAGGTCGAACAGTCCGCGGCTGACGCAAAGGCGGCGGCGGACCGTGCCGAGGCGATTGCGGCCAAGGTCGGTAGCGGTGGTATGCGTCGTCACCATGTGTGGCATCACCACCATCACTGGGTGCATCACCATCACCACGCGGCGGCGGCTCCGGCGGCGGCGCCAAGCGCGGCCGCTCCGGCTCCGGCTGGATCCTGATCGCTTAGTCGCGTATTCAGGCGAAACCAAAAGGGTGCCCATCAAGGGCGCCCTTTTTAATTACCATTTCCCGCCTCAGCCAATCCTGACAGTCTCATTTAGTACCAATCCAGCTTTATCGCTGCAATATAAAGTTTCGCATGCGCCGCCATACGCTAATCCAGCCAGAAACAGACCATCTACGCTTTAGCCAGTCAGCCTGGCCAAATCATTGTTCGTCTTGCCGAACTCGAATCGGATTCGATTTGACGGCGGCGCCGGCGGTCAAAAAGTTACGACCACTTTAAGCGAGTCCGGCCGTTGCGCCTGAGCATAGGCTTCGCTGACCTCGGCCAGCGGAAAGCTGTGCGTGACCAGCTCGCGGGCGTTGATCACGCCCTTACGCACCAGCTCGAGCGCTTCGCGCGTGTCGTCAGGGCCGCAGGAATAACTCGGAATCAGCCTGATTTCATTGAAGTAAAGATCGTGCGGCCGCACCAGCATCTCCTCGTCCGGCGGCGTCGCGGTGAATTGCACGACGGTCGCGCCTTTGCCGGCCGCGGCGATTCCAGCGGTCAGCGCGCGGGCGTTGCCCGGTCCGACGATCACGACATCGGCCATCGCGCCCTTCGTCGCGTCCCTGACTTTTTCGACCAGATCGTCGCCTGACACGGTCAGACCATGGTCTGCGCCGAGCTGGCGAGCGCGCGCCGCGCGATTTTCGAACAGATCGGCGCCGATGACCGTGGCCGCGCCCAGCGCGCGGGCGATGCGCACGTGCATCATGCCCATGATGCCCAGGCCGACAATCAGGATGGTTTCGCCGGGCCGCAACCCGGATCGGCGCAGCGATTTGACCACGCAGGCCGCCGGCTCGATCAACACGCCGTCGCGGTCGCTCATCTCGTCAGGCAGTTTGAGCGTGTCGCGCCGGTTGGCCGCGCCGGCCACGAAATATTCGGCCATCCCGCCGGGCTTGAGATTGCTCGCGCGCCAGGTCGCGCACTGCACGTACTCGCCGCGCCGGCATGCGGCGCATTGAAAGCACGGCGCATGATGATGGACAAAGACGCGCTCGCCCGGCCGGAAATCGTCAACCGCGGCCCCTACCGCTTCGACCACGCCGACCGGCTCATGGCCCAGCACCAGCGGCGCCTTGCGCCGGATATACCATGGCATGATATCGCCGGAGCAGATTCCGCAGGCGCGGGCCCGCACCAGCATCTCGTCCGGGCCGATTTCCGGACGGGCCGATTGTTCCACACGGATATCGCCGAAATCGTAAAGACGCGCGACTCGCATCATGATGCCATGAACTTTGGGGAGCCGCGCCGCGGAAGTCAACGCGCGCTCCCGCCGCGGGGATGCGCGGGAACGCGTTGAATGGTAAGGTCGGCGGATGGCGCGTCCGCAATGCCCGCCGATCGCGGCGGATGTAATCGCCGAAATCGGCGAGCGCATCGTTCTGATCGAGCGCAAGAATTTTCCGCCCGGATGGGCGTTGCCGGGCGGTTTCGTCGAATTCGGCGAGACCGTCGAAAGCGCCGCGATGCGCGAGGCGTTCGAGGAGACTTCGCTGGAGGTCGAATTGCGGGCGCTGCTGGGCGTCTATTCGCGTCCCGACCGGGATCCGCGCGGGCAGACCGTCACGGTGGTCTATGTCGGGCGCGGCGCGGGCGCGCCGCGCGCCCGTGACGACGCCAGGGCGCTCGCGCTGTTCCATCCGGACCAACCGCCGGCGCCGCTCGCTTTCGACCATGCCGGGATTCTCGCCGACTATCGCCGATGGCTCGAAACCGGCCTGTTTCCAACGCCTTGGCGAAAGTAGCCGCGCGATCCTTGCCGCCGCCGCAAATATGAGCGAAACTAATCGACCGCGAGTTCCGGAGGTTAAAGTCCTGAGATGAAGCGTGCTTGGAGTTGGACCGCGCTGTGCGCGACGCTGGCCGCGATGGTGGCGATCGGCGGCTGTGAATGGCATCCGATCGACGGCCGGGGCAAGGGCACGGCCCTGATGCTGATCGGCCTGCAACGGGATTATCTGCAAGCCGACGGGCGCAAGCCGGTGGCGCAGGACCAGGTCGCTCCGTTGATTCAGGCGGCCAACGCGATGATCGCGGCGGCGCGCGCCGACACCACGCTGGTGTTTTACGTGCGCGACGAAGCGAGCCCCTTCCAGTTCATCAGCAACCATTACCGCGATTACGCCACGCCGCGGCTGTGGGGCGGCTCGCAGATCGACCCGCGCGTGGACGCTTACGCCGGGCCATACTTCAACAAAAGCCGGGCCAACGCCTTCTGCAACGACAAGCTCCAGACCTGGCTGGACGAGCAGAATATCGGACGTCTGGCGATCGGCGGCGTTTACGCGAACCATGCGGTTGAAGCGACCGTGCGAACCGCGATCAAGCGCGGCTACAAGGTCACGGTGATCAGCGACGCGCTCGCGGCCGGCAGCGCCGAGCAGCGCGACGCCGCGATCAATGCGATGAAAAGCGCGGGCGCCACGGTCGAAACCAGCCAGCAGTTTATCGCCGAGCTCAAACCGTCGGATACGCTCGGCCTGCGCGGACCGCTGACGGGCGCGTGGTGGCTGTTGCGCGACAAGGCTTACACGCCGCCGAAATCAGAAAGCGGCCAGAATGACTGAAGCGGCCTCCGCGCCGAAAAACTATAAAGCGCCGCGCCCGGAGACGCCGGGCGCGGCGCTTTAGTTTCGATCCGGCGAAGCGATCCTGATCAGCGTTTCAGCCTTGCGATAACGCTTTCGATCCGGTCGAAGGCGGAGTTGAGATTTTCGATCGACGTCGCGTAGGAGAGGCGCACGTGATGGGGCGCGCCGAAATCGTTGCCGCCCACAATCGCGACGTGCGCCGCGTCGAGGAGAAGATCGGCGAACGAATTGCCGTCGGATATTTCGCGGCCGTCGAGGTTCATCCCGATCAGTCCGGAAATGTTCGGAAAGACGTAGAATGCGCCGCCGGGAACGTTCGGCAGGCTGAAGCCGGGAATTTTACGCACGCGCTCGACCACCAATTGGCGGCGGCGGCGGAATTCCTCCATCATCGCGCGGGTCTCGCCCTGCGGTCCGGTCAGCGCCTCGATCGCGGCGATTTGGGTAATCGAGTTCGGATTGCCGCTGTTCTGGCCCTGCAGGCGCGCGGCCGCGGCGATAACCTCTTTCGGCCCGGCCGCGAAGCCGATCCTCCATCCGGTCATCGCGTAGGCCTTGGACAGCGAATTGAGCGCGAATCCCTTCGCCTTGAGCCGCGGCTCGATCTGGAAAATGTGTGGCGCGGCACCGTCGTAAACGATGTGCTCGTAAACGTCGTCGGAAAGCACCCAGAGGCCGGCATCGAGCAGGATTTTGGCGAGTTCGCCGAGCTGGCTGGCGCTATAAACGGCGCCGGTCGGATTCGACGGAGAGTTCAGGATAATGCCGCGGGTGCGCCGCGTGATCGCGCGGCGCAGGCGATCCGGATCGAGGGAAAAGCCGGCATCCTCGGGACAATCGACCAGCGTCGCCGACGCGCCCGACAGATTCACCATCGCGACGAAACTCACCCACGCCGGCGTCGGAATAATCACCTCGTCGCCTTCGTCGAACAACGCCGCGATAATGTTGGCTTCGGCCTGCTTGCCGCCGGCCGAGGCCATGATTTCCGTAACGTCGTAGTCGAGACCGTTGTCCCGCTTGAGCTTGAGCCGAATCGCGTCCTTGAGTTCGCGCATCCCGGCGACCGGCGTGTATTTCGTGCGGCCTTCGGCCAGCGCGCGGCGGGCGGCGTCCTTGATACGCTCGGGCGTGTCGAAATCGGGCTCGCCGGCGGCGAGCGAGATCACGTCAACTCCAGCGGCCTTGAGTTCGGTGGCGCGGGTTTCCGCCGCCATCGTGGCGGACGGCTTGAGCGCGGCGATTCGTCGATTGAGCTTGATCATCTGCAAAGATTCGTCGGCGCCGGGATTCACGGGCGGGCGCGGATCCTGATTCTACCGGCCGCAACCTTGCGGCGAAACCGCGCCGGGCGCAAAAAACGTCCGGCGCGGCGCAATTCCAGCGGAATCAGTCGAGCTTGAGCTTTTGCCTGAGCCGCGTCATCACACTGTCAGGCACCAGTTCAGGCAGGCGTTTGCCGTAACTCGCGACTTCCTTGATCAGGCGCGATGCGGTGAAGAACAACTTCGGATTCGCGAACAGAAAAACCGTTTCGATGTTCGGCTTCATCTGCCGGTTCATCTGCGCCATCTGCAATTCGTAATCGAAGTCGGTTACGGCGCGCAGGCTCCGGATGATCACGTTGGCGCCGATGCGCTCGGCGTAATCGACCGACAGGCCGCTGAACTTGTCGACGCGGGCGCGCGGGTCGAGGTCGCGAATCGTGTCGCGGATCATCTCGACGCGTTCGTCGGGACTGAAGAGCGCGGCGTCCTTGTGCGGGTTATAGGCGACGGCGACGATAACTTCATCGAAAAAATTGACCGCGCGCCTGATAACGTCGATATGACCGTTGTGAATCGGGTCGAAGCTGCCGGGGTAAATGGCGATCGACTGGGTATGCTCCCTGGGTTTGTTATACATGCCAGACCATCGGGCTTAATTCGGCGACGCCAGCGGACGCCGGTAAAGGGCGATGCGATGATCGCCAACCGTTGCTTGATTAACCAGTTCCAGATGCGATGGCGCGAGCGCCGGCGCGCGCTTGTCCTGCCGTACGACGGCGACGCCGCCGGCGGCGAATAAATCCGCTTCAGTCAGCGCGGCGAGCACGCTCGCGCTGCGATCGTCGGCGTAAGGCGCATCGATAAAAACCAGATCGAACCGGGCGCGCTCGCCGGCCAGCCGCGCGATCGCCCTCGGCATATCCATCACGAGAGTCCGCGCGCGCGCGGCGAAGCCGAAGGTTTCGAGGTTGCGCTGAATCGCCGCGGCGGCGGCGCGCGCCGAATCGACGAAGACGACCTCCGCGGCGCCGCGCGAAAGCGCCTCGAGCCCGAGCGAGCCGCTGCCGGCGAAAAGATCGAGCACCCGCGCCCCTTCGAGATCGATGCGCGCGGCCAGTCGCGAAAAGATCGACGAACGCACGCGGGCGGTGGCCGGGCGCGTCGTCAAGCCGCGCGGCGCCGCGATCCGGCGTCCATGCGCCGCGCCCGAGATCACGCGCATAGCAGTCGCTCGCATCGCTGCGGCCGGGCGATCCGCGGCCGCGTCGAACGGCCGGACGGACGGCTATGACAATTGTCGTTCATCGATTCGTAATTTTCATCCACGCGTTCTTAAGCCGTTCCCTGGGATGGACCAGACGGCGTATGCGTCATGGATGCCATCCGCCGGCGAACAGGCCATCTAATATCTACCTCAACCCCAACGGCGCGCCCAAGCGGCCCGGCGGACGATAACTTAGTCGGCTTCCACGCCGCAAGTTTGACGCGAGATCGATCGGAGCGGCCGCAAAGACTGGCGCGGGCCGCGAATTTAAGCTACCTAACTAAGGATTTTGCGGCCCTGCGGAAATGCCCGACGCGGTCTCCCGAAGCGTTCTGTTCAAGGCGTTCCGGACCGCGCGGGCGCGGCGGGGCCGTATGCGAGATTAACCGCGCTTGCGGCCGATGCGGCGGCGCGCGCATACCCAAAGCCTGCTGGCGAGCGATTCTGGCGTGACGATTGAACTGGTGATTGGGGCGATAAAGGCGGTGGTCATTGTCCTGCTGGTGTTGGGACTGACCACGCTGATGCTGTGGTTCGAACGCAAGGGCAGCGCGTTGATTCAGGATCGAATCGGCGCCAACCGCGCCGACATATTCGGCCTCGGCAAGCGGCTTGGAATGCCGAACTTCGGAGTGATCAACACGGTCCTCGCCGATCCCATCAAAATGTTCACCAAGGAGGATTTCGTGCCGGACGGCGCCGATCGGTTCCTCCACGGACTCGCGCCATTCCTTGCGCTGTTTCCGGTGATCATCACCTTCGCGGTCGCGCCGATGGGCGATATTCTGAAAATCGGCAAATACCAAATCGATCTCCAACCGGCGAACCTGGACGTCGCCGCGCTTTACGTGCTGGCGACGATCGGTATCGGCGTCTACGGAATCGCGCTGGGCGGATGGGCCTCGAACAACCGCTGGGCGCTGCTCGGCGGAATCCGGGCCAGCGCGCAGATGATCTCGTATGAAATCGCGATGGGCCTCGCGATTATCGCGGTGGTCGTGACCTACGGCACGCTCGACCTGCAGCAGATGTGCCGCGCGCAGGGCGGCGTGTGGTTCGGCTTTTTGCCGCGATGGGGAATCCTGTTGCAGCCGGTCTCGTTCCTGCTTCTGCTGATTTCCGGAATGGCCGAATCCAAGCGCGTGCCGTTCGATCTGCCCGAGGGCGAATCCGAGCTCGTCGCGGGCTATTTCACCGAATATTCGGGCGGCAAGCAGGCGGTCTTCATGATGACCGACTTCGCCGAGGTGTTGCTGGTCGCGGTGCTGATCACCGTCTTTTTCTTCGGCGGATGGCAAGTGCCGTGGCTCTATCGCGACGGCTTTCATTTTCCCGGCGGCGCGGCGTGGCCGCTGCCGAATCTCGTGGTCGCGATCCTGCAATTCGCCGCCTTCTGGATCAAAGTGATCATCCTTAGCTGCCTGCAAATCCTGATTCGCTGGACGCTGCCGCGGCTGCGCTACGACCAGTTGATGCGGCTGGGCTGGAAGGGCCTCGTGCCGCTTGGATTGCTCAACCTGGTGGCGACAGCGTTCGTGGTCGTCGCGGCGGGAGGAAAATAGGCATGCCGCAGTGGCTGTTCGCGTTTCTGGCCGCGCTTGCGATCATCGGCGCGCTCGGCGCGATTTTGCAGCGCAACCTGGTTCATTGCGTGCTCGGCTTCGCGCTGGTGCTGATCGATCTCGGCGTGCTGTACATGGGCCTCGGAGCCGTGACCGTCGGCTTTCTGCAGATAATCGTTTATGTCGGCGCGATCATGGTGCTTTTCCTGTTCGTGATCTGGCTGCTGAATATCCAGGCGGATACCGGCGTGCGCGGCGGCGCCAGTCTTGGCCTCAAACTGATCGGCGCGCTCGCGGCGGCGGCGCTCGCGGCGGAACTGTTCGTGATTTTTTCTCACGCGCCGAAATTGCGCGAGGTGCGCACGATCGCGCCCTCCTTCGGCTCGGTCGCGACGCTCGCCCGCGTGCTGTTCACGCGCTATCTGATCGCCTTCGAAACCACCTCGCTGCTCCTGCTCGCCGCGATCGTGGGCGCGGTCGCGCTGGCGCGCCGACTCGCGGGCCAGTCCGCAGCGGTCGCCGCGATTCCGCCACGGCCCGGCATGCGCGCGCCGGAATCGCGCCGGGAGGTCGCCTGAACGTGACGCCGATTGTCGATTACATGGCCCTCAGCGCGATTCTGTTCGCGATCGGCGTGATCGGCGTGCTGATTCGCCGCAACGTGATCGTGATGTTCCTCGCGATCGAGCTGATGCTGAACGCGGTCAATCTCGCTTTCGTCGCGCTCGGCCGCAGAATCGGCTCGATGGACGGCCAGGTGATCGTGTTTTTCGTGATGACCGTCGCCGCGGCCGAGGCCGCCGTCGGACTCGCGATTATTATCTCGATGTTCCGCAATCGCGAGACCGTCAACGCCGATGAACTCAACCTGCTGCGCTGGTGAAACGCAGTCTATCGCTCTAACGTCATGACGCAGAATTTTCCGGCCCTCGCGCTTATCCTGCTGTTTCCCGCGATCGGGGTGCTGTTCAACCTGTTCTACGGCGGGCGCGCCGGACGCGGCGCGGTGAATTTCGCCGGCCCCGCCGTAATCGTGCTGGCCTTCGCCGTGGCCGTCTCGGCCTTCGTCGCGCTGCTCAGGATGCCGCCGGGAGCGGCGCTGACGTGTCCGCTCTGGCCGTGGATCGCCGCCGGCCCGTTTCGCGTCGATTTGGGGCTTCGTTTCGACGCGCTGAGCGCCGTGATGACGCTGGTGGTCACGGGAGTCGGCGCGCTGATTCATATCTATTCCGCAGGCTACATGGCGGAGGACGACGACTACGCCCGCTACTTCACCTATCTCAACCTGTTCGCGCTCTCGATGCTGGTGCTGGTGCTGGCCGACAACCTGCTCCAGATGTTTATCGGATGGGAAGGCGTGGGCCTTTGTTCCTACCTGCTGATCGCCTTCTGGTTCGATAATCCGCAATACGCGTACAACGGCCGCAAGGCCTTCATCGTCAACCGGATCGGCGACCTCGGCTTCCTGCTCGGAATCCTGACGCTGGCCGGCGCGCTGGCCCGGCATAACGTCTGGACGCTCGACTTCGTCGCGCTGCGCGAGCACGCCGCGCTGCTCGCGCCCGTCGCTACGCTCGCCGCGCTGCTGCTGTTCTTCGGCGCGACCGGAAAATCGGCGCAAATTCCGCTCTACGTCTGGCTGCCCGACGCGATGGTCGGTCCGACGCCCGTCAGCGCGCTGATCCACGCCGCCACCATGGTCACCGCGGGCGTCTATATGATCGCGCGGCTGAATTTCCTGTACCTGATGGCGCCGGAAGCGATGGAAGTGGTGGCCACGGTCGGCGTCGTGACCGCGTTCTTCGCCGCGACGATCGCGATCGTCCAGGCCGATATCAAGCGCGTCCTCGCCTACTCCACCATCAGCCAGATCGGCTACATGATGCTCGGCGTGGGCGTAGGCGCTTTTTCGGCCGGCGTTTTCCATCTGATGACCCACGCCTTCTTCAAGGGCCTGCTCTTCCTGTGTTCCGGCTCCGTGATTCACGCCCTGCACGGCGAGCAGGATATGAACAAGATGGGAGGGCTGAGGAGAAAATTGCCGATCACCTTCGCCACGATGCTGATTGCGACGCTCGCGATCAGCGCGATTCCGCCCTTCGCCGGCTTTTTCTCCAAAGACCAGATTCTCGACGCGGCCTTCGGCTCCGGCCACGTCTGGCTCTGGCTGCTCGGCGTCGTCACGGCGGGACTCACCAGCTTCTACATGTTTCGCCTGATCTTCATGACCTTCTACGGCGACTCGCGCGTCGAACCCGAACGCGAGCGCCATCTGCACGAATCGCCGCGCGTGATGACCGCACCGCTCATCGCGCTCGCCGTCCTGTCGGTGGTCGGCGGATTGGTGGGGCTGCCGAAGGGGCTTTTCTGGGGCAACGCCTTCGGCCGTTTCCTTGCGCCGATCGTGAATCATCCGCTGGCCGGCGTAGCCGCGGCGCCCGTGCTCGAAGTCGAAGCCGGCGCGGCCTCGGTTCTGCTCGGCGTGGTCTCGCTCTCCGCGGCGTTGCTGGGAATCCTGATGGCGTGGCTGCTCTATCGCCGCAACCCCGGCCTGACCGATCGGCTCGCGGCGCGCCTTGCGGCGCTCCACGGGTTGCTCTGGCGCAAATACTATATCGACGAAATCTACGATGTGCTGGTTTCGCGTCCGCTGTTCTGGATTTCCGCGGTGCTGCTGAACCGCGGAGTCGATCGCGGCGTGATTGACGCGATGGTCGATGGGACCGGCCTCACGGTCGAGGAAGGCGGCGAAGCGGTCAGCAAGGCTGAATCCGGCAACGTCCAGCTCTACGCCTTCGTCTACCTGCTGGGCGCGCTCGCGATCGTCGCCTACTACGTGTACCGGGTGATGCGCTGATGGGCGGCTTCTGGCTGACCGGATTGATTTTCGTGCCGGCGCTCGGCGCGCTCGGCGTCCTGTTACAGGGCGACGACGATTCCGTATGGCGTTCGGCGTTCATCTATTCGCTGATACCGCTGGCGATCAGCCTCTACCTGTTCGCGATCTTCGATCCGGCGCAGGCTAGCTACCAGTTCGTCGAGCGCTACGCGTGGATACCCGAGTTCGGCATCTCGTACCACCTCGGCATGGACGGCATCAGCCTGTTCCTGGTGATTCTCACCACGCTGCTGATCTCGCTTTCGATTCTCTACTCGGGCGGCGGCGATATCGAAATGCGGCCGCGCGAATTTTGCTTCATGATGCTCGTGCTCGAGACCGGCCTGCTCGGGGCGCTGCTCGCGGTCGATCTTTTTCTCTTCTACGTCTTTTGGGAAGTGATGCTGGTGCCGATGTACCTGTTGATCGGCATCTGGGGCCACGGCCGCAAAATATACGCGACTTTCAAATTCGTGCTCTTCACGATGCTCGGCTCGCTGCTGATGCTGGTCGCGATTCTTTATCTCGCCGGCGCCGCCCGCGCCCAGCTCGGCCATCTTACTTTCGATCTGCCGGACCTCTACCGCGTATCGCTCCCGCCGACGGAGTCGCGCTGGCTGTTCGCCGGCTTCGCGCTCGCCTTCGCGATCAAGGTGCCGATGTGGCCAGTGCATACCTGGCTGCCCGACGCGCATACCGAGGCGCCCACCGGCGGCTCGGTGATGCTGGCCGGAATCATGCTCAAGATGGGCACGTATGGTTTCGTGCGCTTCGCGATTCCGCTCTTTCCGGCCGTCGCGATCGAGGCCGCGCCGCTCTTCCTCGCGCTCGCCGTGATCGGCATCGTTTACGGCGCGCTGGTCGCGATGGCGCAGCCGAATCTCAAGCGGCTCGTCGCCTATTCCTCGGTCAGCCATCTGGGCTTTGTGATGCTCGGCATCTTTGCCTTCGATCCGCAGGGCCTGCAGGGCGCGATCTACCAGATGCTCAATCACGGCGTTTCCACCGGCGCGCTGTTTCTGCTGGTCGGCATGATCTACGTCCGGCGCCACACCTTCGATATTTCCGAATTCGGCGGCCTCTGGAAAAGCGTCCCGATTTACGCGGCGGTCTTCATGGTGGTGATGCTCTCGTCGATCGGCCTGCCCGGACTCAACGGTTTCGTCGGCGAATTCCTGATTCTGCTCGGCACGTTCCTCCATTCGGAACGCGCCGCGTGGATCGCCGTCACCGGAGTCGTGCTCGGCGCGCTCTACATGATGTGGACCTACGAGCGCGTGATGTGGGGACCGATAACCAAATCGATCAACGCCACGCTCAAGGACATGACCGCGCGCGAAATCGCCGTGATCGCGCCGCTGATCGCGCTGATGCTGTTCATGGGCCTTTACCCGCGGCCGCTCCTCGACCGGATGGAGCCGTCGGTGGACCTGCTGCTCAACCGCGTCGCCGCCGCGCAGGTCCGCCTTGATCGTCAGCAAATTAGCACCGTGGCCGCGCTCGATTTGCAAGCGCGTTCTGGCCGTATCCAATGAGCCATATCACCCTGAGCGCCATCAATTTCGCCTGGTTGCCGATTCTGCCGCTCGCCGCCGTCGCGGCGGGCGCGATGGCGATAATGCTGATCGGACCGGGCGTCGAAGATGAAGACAGCGCCGGCCTGGGAATTCTCGCGCTGATCACGCTGTTGGCCGCCATGGTCTTCGCGATCTTCACGCTCGGCGAAAATTCGCTGGCCTTCGGCGGATCGCTCGCGACCGACGATTACGCCGCCTTCTTCGAGATCGTCATCCTTATCGCCACCGCGCTGACGGTCGCTATGTCGCTTGATTACGTCGCCGACGAAGGCATGGCCGGCGCCGAATTCTATTCGCTGATTCTGTTCGCCGCGTTCGGGATGATGCTGATGGCCGCGGCCGGCGACCTGATCATTGTTTTCATCGGCCTGGAAACGATGTCGCTGGCGGTGTACGCGCTCGCCGGCTTCCTGCGCCGCGACCCCCGCTCCAACGAAGCCGCGCTGAAGTATTTCATCCTCGGCGCGTTTTCCACCGGTTTTTTGCTTTACGGAATCGCGCTGATCTACGGCGCCACCGGCTCGATCGGCCTCGCGCCGATTCGCGCCGCGCTCAACGATCGCGCCGCCCAAAACCCGCTGCTGCTGCTCGGGCTGGGCATGATGCTGATCGGATTCGGCTTCAAGGTCGCCGCCGTTCCCTTTCATATGTGGACGCCCGACGCGTACGAAGGCGCGCCCACGCCCGTCACCGCGTTCATGGCGGTCGGCGTCAAGCTCGCCGCTTTCGCCGGCTTCATGCGCGTCTTCATGGCGAATCTCGGCCCGGTCAGCGCGCAGTGGACGATGGTGCTGTGGGCGATCGCGGCGCTTACCATGACGGTCGGGAATTTCGCCGCGCTCGTCCAGCAGAACCTCAAACGGATGCTCGCGTACTCGGCGATCGCGCACGCCGGCTACCTGCTGGTCGGGATGGCCGCGACGCCGCGCGCCATGGCGGGCGGCGCGATGCTCTACTATCTGGTCGGCTACGCCTTCACGAATCTCGGCGCCTTCGCCGTCGTGATTGCGCTTGAACGCAAGGGCGCCGGCGGCGCGACGCTGAGCGATTTCCGCGGGCTTTCGCGCTCGCGCCCCGGACTTGCGCTCGCGATGACGCTGTTCATGCTCTCGCTGATGGGCGTGCCGCCGCTGGCCGGGTTCGTCGGCAAATTCTACGTCTTTTCCGCCGCGCTCTCGGCGCACCTCGTATGGCTGGTGATAATCGCCGCGCTCAACAGCGCCGTTTCGGTTTACTACTACGCGCGAGTGATTGTCGTGATGTACGCGCAGGAGGAAGCCGCCGCGCCGCCGCGCCTCGCCGCGCATCCGGGACTGGTCGTGAGCGTGATCGCCGCCGTCGCGGGCACGATTCTCGTCGGCCTCTATCCGCAGCCGTGGCTGAGCGCCGCCAACTCCGCGTATGCGTCGGCCCTTGGCCGGCCGGCGGCGCGAGTCGCGTCGCTTCGTTAGGTCAATTACGCCAAAGAAGCGCCGCGCTAGCGTGGCGTCCCGTTGATAACTTTACCAAGGAATAAAAGCGGCGCGGGATTCTTCGCTCGGCAGCCTCGCTCAGAATGACAATGGCGAGGCATAATTCTGTCATTCTGATCTGGTCCTGAGCGCAGCGAAGAATCCCGTTCCAGTCCGCGGCGTTTCTCACATTATTTGCGGGACGCCGCGCTAACGCGCGGTGCGCGCGCGCTTTCCGGATGCGGCCGCCTTGCGCCGCGCCAGCGCCACCGGCCGCGTGCGGCCGGCCGGAGCCGCTTCGGCGGATGGCGCGTCGGCGTAGGCGTCCGCTTCGATCTCAATCAGCATGTCCGGATGGATTAACCGGGTCACCTCGACGATGGTCGCCGCCGGTGGATTCGCGCTGAATGCCTCGCCATGCGCCCGCGCCACCTCGGCGAATCGCGACATGTCGGTCACGAACATCCGCGTGCGCACCACATTCGCGAGCGACATCCCCGCGCGCTCGAGCGCCGCTGCGATATTCGCGATCGCCTGGCGCGCCTGCACATACATCTGGCCCTGTCCGACGATCAGGCCGCGCTCGTCGAAAGACGTGGTGCCCGACACCGCCAGCCATCCGCCGGCCCGCACCGCGCGCGAGTAACCAAAAATCGGCTCCCACGGCGCGCCGCTGGCGAACCGGCTGATTTCGTTGCCCATCCCCGCTCCACTGCCTGCGTCCGGCGCAAGGCCGAATCGACCGGCGGAACTTCAGGTCTGGCGATTTCCCGACGGCCAGCGATCTTCCAGATCGCGATCGACCGAGCGCATCGGCGTTCCCACCAAAACCCCATTCGGCTTGAGCCCGCCCAGCAGCCGTCTAAGCGTGTTCGGCGTAATCGATTTTCCGGGCGGCGTTCTCAACATGTCCAATTCGTGTTCAATAATCCGGCCGCGCCCGTTGGACCGCCCTCGCATCCACCCGCTCATCAACCCCACTTTAGCAATCCTCCCCGCCGGGATTTACCAATTAGTTAGCAAACGTACACTAAAAGTGAGCATCGCGCAAAATCCGGCGGCGTTTGCGCATCGCGAGGCATACGACCGCCCCGGACGGGCCTCCGCGCGCGCCGTTACAACCTTGTGTTGATATGCTTGCTAAAGTAATGTCACGTGAGAAAATATCCGTGCGAAACGCCTGCGCGGAACCTTGAGCTAAGGAGGAAGCGATGCGAAAAGTCCTGTTTCTTGCCCTGCTTTCGATGATGTTTGCAACCGCGGCTTGCACCAAGTCTGAAGAAACTCCGGCTCCTGCGTCTTCGACGGCGGCCTCGGAGGCGGCAAGCCCGGCCACCTCGCCGGAAGCGAGCGCCGCGGCCAGCCCTGCCGAAAGCGCTTCGCCGATGGCGTCGCCAATGGCTTCGCCGGCTGGTTCATAGGCGTCGGCGGCTGATGGATGGCGTGGCGTTCGCGCGTCGGTTCATGCCGGCGTGCGCGCCGCGCCTTTTTGCGTCGTTCCGTCTCACAATTTCAAATTCCGGCAATAATCGGAAAGGTCCGCTTTTCCGATTGTTTTTTGGCGAAAGACGCCGCTGCGGCGCGCCGCGTCGGACTTGGGCCGAACGCGCTTCGCGCGCGCTTCGTGAACGCCCTGCGCCGGGCGTCGCGTCGAACCAGCGGTGATGGAATCCGCACAGTTCCAGCCGCGCCTCGGCCTTTTCGACTCCGCGACGATCGTCGCCGGCTCGATGATCGGTTCGGGCATCTTTATCGTTTCGGCCGATATCGCGCGGCAGCTTGAATCGCCGTTCGGGCTGCTCGCGGTTTGGCTGCTGAGCGGCTTGATGACGATCGCGGGCGCCCTGGCCTATGGCGAACTGGCCGCGATGATGCCGCAGGCGGGCGGCCAATACGTATTTATCCGCGAGGCGTATGGCGGCGCGCCCGCTTTCGCCTACGGATGGACAATGCTGCTGGTTATTCAAACCGGCACGATCGCCGCCGTCGCGGTCGCCTTCGCCCGCTTTGGCGGCGTGTTCTGGCCGGCGCTGAGTTCGCGCGTATGGCTTGGATACGGCGGCGTGGGCCTGTCGGGCGAACGGCTGGGCGCGATCGCGGTGATCGCGGCGCTGACCGCGGTCAATCTGCGCGGCCTCGATCTCGGCCGGCGCGTGCAGAATTCATTCACGGTCGCCAAGCTTGGCGCCCTCCTTCTGATTATCGTCGCGGGATGCTGGCTTGCGCCGAATGTGCTGGCGATCAAGCTCAACTTTGACAGCAACCGGATTTTCGGCGCGCGCGCGATGTCGTGGCCGCTGATGGCCTCGTTCGGCGCCGCGATGGTCGGCGGGCTGTTCTCCGCCGACGCATGGGCCGGCATAACCTTCGCCGCCGCCGAGGTCCGCGATCCGCATCGCAACCTGCCGCGCGCGCTCGCGCTCGGCGCCGGGACGGTCGTCATTCTCTATCTGCTGGTGAATATCGCCTATTTGCGCGTGCTGCCGGTCGATGGCTCGGCTGGCGCCGCCGGCGTTTTCGGACGCGGTATCGCGCACGCCCAGAACGATCGGGTGGCGTCGGCCATGATGCACGCGGTTTGGGGCGCCAAGGGCGCCGCGCTCACCGCGCTGCTGGTGATGGTCTCAACCTTCGGATGCGCCAACGGCTTGATTCTGACGGGCGCCCGCGTGGTCTATGCGATGGCGCGCGACGGCGTTTTTTTTCCTTCCGCCGGAAACCTCAACGCCAATGCTGTGCCAGCGAAGGCGCTGCTGATGCAAGGCGTATGGGCCGCGTTGCTGACGCTTTCCGGCACCTATTCGGAATTGCTCGATTACGTCATCTTCGCGCAATTGCTGTTTTACGTGCTCACGGTCGCCGCCGTGTTCGTGATGCGCTGGCGGCGGCCGGACGCGCATCGGCCCTATCGGGCCTGGGGCTATCCGCTCGCGCCACTGGCGTATATCGCATCCGCGCTCGCGCTGATGGGAGACCTGCTCTGCGTCAAGCCAGCCTATACCTGGCCGGGACTGCTGATTGCGCTGAGCGGACTGCCGATTTACTGGTCGCGGATGCGCTGGGGAAGGCGCGGGACCGCTGGCGAGCCGCGCCGCCGCGCCTCGTGATCCGGAACCCCGCGGCTTACGACAGCAGCGTCTCTTTCACCGTCAGCATATCCACGTATTCGCGGATTCGCCGAATCTTGCCGGCTTCGATCTCGAAAACGAAACAGTACTCGTTCTTGTAGTCTTTTCCGTTCCACGCCTTGCCGGTATTGACGGTCTCCATCACGACCACGTTGTCGCCGGCGGCGTGCACTTTGCGCACGTCGCAGTTGAGGCCGTTCGGAAACGACTTGCCGATACCCGCCGCGAACTTGCGCACGGCGTCTTTGCCGCGCAGCAGCCCGGAGATTCCCTGCAGGTTGCCAGGAATCACCCAGCTAATCTCGTCGGAGAGATGCGCCAGAAATGCGTCGAGTTTTCCGCCGATCAAATCCTTCCATGCGACGGTCACAAGTTGCGCGTTGCCCTCTGCGCTCATCGGTGAAATGTCCTCCAATCGTGAATATCGCTTCCTTAGCTAGCGCGATTTAACCGCCGCCGCCATCTGGCGCGATTCACATGCGCCAACGCCTCGAATAGGCTGGCGTAAATCGGCCGAGCCTGAAAATCGGTGGTGGCGCATCCTGTGAGAAACGAAAAATGACGGAGATCGTCGCGAATCTTTTTGTCGGCGGCATGGTTGACGCCAAATCGGGTTTCGGCGGCCTGATCGTATGCGTACTCGAGGAAAAACCTTTCGACGAACCCGCCAACGCCACCTGGGTTCCGTTTCTCGCCGAGGGATTGCGCAGCCTTGAAATCACCGCCGAAATTATCGATCAGGCGCTCGCCGGCGGCCGCGCGGTGCTGGTCCATTGCGGCGCGGGCAGCGAACGAGCGCCGCTGGCCGTCGCCTGGTACCTGCATCGGCGCCGCGGCGTCACGCTCGACGACGCCTATGCGCTGCTTAAAAGCCGCCGTCCGGTCGTGCAGGACCGCCGTTTCTGGCTTCGTCCATATCTGAAAGATTGAAGGAAAAAAGATCGCTTCAGCGATCCTGCGATTGGACCGATCCGTCGTATCGCCCGCATCCGTCCCGCTTCAATCATTCGCTTCATCGGATACGAGCGTAAGCCATCCCCATGACAACCGTTGTCACGAACCTCGCAGGCATCCGGATCTCGCGTTCGCGCCTAGCGCCGTGCAGGGATAATCGGCAGCGTCAGATGCGAAGCATAGTTGCGATCGTGCCGGATCGTCTGCAACGCCGGCTGCGTTTCAGCGTCGGCGAACAGATCGTGACCGGTATTCGGATTCCGATCGAAGCGCGGGAAATTGCTCGAACTCACTTCGAGCCGAATCCGATGGCCTGCCTTGAACAGATTCGACGTCGACCACATGTCGATCGTGAATTCGTAAATCTTGCCAGGGTCCATCAGGCGCGGTGCCGATTGCGATTCGCGCACCCGCGCCCGGATAATCCCGTCGGTCAGATTGCGCGCGAAGCCGCACGGGCCGGCATCGACGAGCTTGGCCGTGAAATCCGTGTCCGGCGCCGACGAGGATGCGTATAACGTCAATTTGATTGGTCCGGTCACTTCTACATCCTCGGCCAGCGGTTCGGTCGAATAGACCAATACGTCGCTGCGATGTTCCACCATAGACTGGTCGAACGCTCCGCCGGGGACGGAATTCGGGTAGCAGCAAAGCCCGCCGCCGTTGGTCGGAACCGGATTCAGCGGATTGTAGAGAAACGAATCGGACGGCTCTGATCCGGGCGCGTCGGTCGCGAGCGCGCCGTCGCCATAGGCGCTGTTGGCGCGGCCGCGGCTGTGCAGGCAGTAGCGGCGCCATTCCGTGCCCGGCAGCGGCCATTCCTTTTCGTCGCGCCATTCGTTGCGGCCCATCACGTAGATTCGCACCGGCGGCGCGCCGGCGACATCGTTGCTTTTGCCCTTGAGCCAGTGATCGAACCAGTCGAGCTGAAGGCCATCGAGATCGACCGAAATCGGACTGGACCGGAAGCCCATATCGACCGCGCCGACCAGACTCGACATCGGCAGCGTATGATGCCACGGGCCCATCATCAGCGCCGCCGCGCGCCCGGACGCGCCCGGCGCGTGCGCGCGCATCCCTAGCAGGCTGTTGACGAAAGCGTTTGATTACTCAGTTTCATAGTTCTCGGCGGTGCGGCGGCGGCGGGTTCAGAGTTGCGGTTCGGCTGCCTTCG
>JAJZAI010000041.1 GCA_021799495.1 Deltaproteobacteria bacterium | reverse complement strand
CTGACCACCATCAGCGAACATCCGGAGGCTGCCTAGTAGCAACTTGATAATTCAACTGCGCAACTCTCGCGGATCTCGGATGCCACTGCTTTTCTACCAATTGACAGACACCACCCGCAAGGAATAGCAATCCACTCAGACGGGATCGAGACAAACTCAGAGAGTAGAAGCACCGACAGTGCCCCAAAACGCTCCCTCTTCCGAATTCTCATGCATAGCATTTTCTTGTTGAGTGACCCATGCACGACACGTCGGCAAATCGTCCGTTCCCGGCCTTGCACACTCCGGCGGAAGCGGAACATGTATATCCCAACAACTGAAGCTCTTTCGCAGCGAGAGACGGGAACTGGCTTCGTATCCCTCACACATACGTTCCCAAGCTATCAACTCATGAGCCCGTTCTTTCTGCGAAACCGAAGCGCAGCCCGCGAATGTCGCGACTGCTATCGCCACGATAAAAAATCGGAGGCACCGCATCGTGTCTAACTTGCATGTTCCTCAAGCGTTGGACAAGAAGGTGCTCGTGGCGCCCGACAGCGTTGATCTTGTCCACATTGTGGCGCTTCGGCATCCGTTCCGTACACATCGAGTTCTCGCTGAGTTGATTCCCGGCAGCTCAATCGCCGATATGATGCGAACGTTGGGGATTGAACCGACGATTCCCGCACGGGTCTTCCTTGGCGACCGTATCGTAATGCCGGATGAACGGGAGTGTGTCTATCCCGAACTAGGCCAGACGCTGACTTTACGCGTTGTTCCAGCCGGAGGCGGTCGAGGCAAAGACGTTGAACTTCTCACGATCGCCATCGCTGCTGTCGCGACCGCAGCGACTGCGGGACTCGGCGCAGCCCTTGCGGCGCCAGCAGCCGCAGGAACTGCAGGCGCCAGCGCGGCAGCAGGCGCCAGCACGACCGTCTTCGGAATACCCGTCGCGGGGCTGGCCGCGATAACGCCGCACGTTCTCGTCGTTGGGGCACTCCAAGGGGCCCTTGGCGAATCAATCAAATTTCTCGGCGGGCTGGCGATCAACTCCCTGATCCCGTCGCCGCGGACGCCGGTTGCGAAGCAGGAGACGACGCCGCACAGCTACACGGTGGCGGGGACGGCCAACGCGGCCGCGCCGTTCTCGCCCATACCCAAGATCTACGGGACGCGCCGCATCTTCCCGCAATACGCGGCCAGCCCCTACAGCGAGTTGTCAGGCTTCAACCAATACCTGCGCATGCTCTTCCTGCTCGGCTACGGCCCGCTCGACATCTCCCAGATCAAGATCGGCGACACCGCCATCGAGGACTACGAGGACGTCGAGTGGGAATTGCGCGCCGGCTTTCCCGACGACGCCCCCACCCGGCTCTATCCCGGCTCGGTCTCGGAGGCCGACTTCAACATCCAGTTGAGCAAGACCAACGGCGGCGGCGTCGCCCTTACCGTCTACGACTGGACGCAGGTCCCGGTCCAGACCAGCGGGACCAACGCCGACGAACTTTTCATTTAAATCGGTAGGCTATCCGGAACTAGCATTTCGTTCGGCGGGCAACTCCGCAAACGCGGCGCGCGGTGGTTGACGGGGCGCGGCCGATCGTCGTCAAATCCGAAACGGCTGCGGCGGCTGAAAATCAGGAAAGCCTCGCGGCGTGGAGGAGACGGAATGCTGCCTGTCGGTTATCTGCCCTGCACCCAGGATCCGCCGAATGGCGCCAACATGGGCCGGGTGCTCGAGGAAATTTTCGCCGAAGCCCAGATGGCCGAAGAATCCGGATGGGACGGTTGCTTTATCACCGAGCATCATCAGCAGCCTGACGGCTACCTGCCGAGTCCGCTGCTGACGGCGGCGATGGTCGGCGCGCGAACGACGCGGATCAAAGTCGGCACCTGCGTCCTGCTGCTCCCGCTGCACCATCCGATTCACGTCGCGGAGGATTGCGCGATTATCGACCTCGCGACGCGGGGCCGGCTGGTGCTGAGCGTCGGTGCGGGCTATCAGCCGCCCGACTTCGACCTGTTTCAAGCGAATCCGGCCGAGCGGGTCGCGCGGCTGGTCGAAGGCGTCAAGCTGATCCGGCAGGCGTGGCGCGGCGAGCGCTTCAGCTTCGAGGGCAAGCATTACCGGCTCAAGGACGCGCTGGTCACGCCCACGCCGCATCAGCGGCCCGGACCGCCAATCTGGATGGCGTCGTGGACGGAGAAGGGCATCGCGCGGGCAGAGCGTCTGGCCGACGGATGGATTTCCGACCCGGTGCAATCGCTGCCGGTGATCAAGGGCTTCGTCGATCAATACCGCGCGGCCGCGTCCGCCGCCGGGCGCAAGCCGTTCGTCTGTCTGATGCGCGACGCGGTGGTCGCCGACAGCATGGCGGAAGCCGAAGTGGAATCCGGCCCGACCATGGTGACGCATCGGTTCTACTTCGAGTACGGCGCTTTCCAGCCGGATGAATATCTCAAGGACGTCAAGCGGCCGGCGGATTTGACCTTCCATAAACTTGCGCAGGATCGGCTAATCGTCGGATCGCCGGACGATTGCGTCGAGCAATTGCACAGGTGGAAAGAAATCGTGCGGCCCGACTACCTGATCATCCGGTTTCGCCAGCCGGGCGGCCCGGCGCATCAGCGAGCGCTCGAAATAATCAGAAAATTCGGCGAAAAAGTGATTCCGCGGATTTAGCGGGCGATCGTCCCGTCCGGCGAATCGGCTCGGGCCGCCGCGCATGATCGGCCAACCGGAAGTCCACAGAAACGACAGGATGGTTGACAAAAAGTTAGCGATTATCTAAAAGCCTCTCGGACTTGCGGTGAATTATATTTCAGCCGAGGGTTTCCGGAGTTAATTCCGTCGTGCGAAAGGAGGATATGGCGCACGGAATTGATGATCCCGTCGGAGATTGTCGGTCTTTCGACGTTGGACCGATAAAGATTGGCTTGGATTGGTACTTCCCGGTATTAGCCAAATTTTCAATCATTGTCGCGCAAAGGCAATACTTAGCCAGCTTTTGCGAAACGTCGCGACCCATCAGCGCTAGGAGGTTCTTTTCCGGCCCGATCAGCAAGCTAGCGCTTGTTTATAGAGGGGAAGAAAAGTGCAAACAAACAGGTTCAAGTGCATCGTCGCTGGACTCGCCGCCGGCATCCTGATGGCCATGGCGAAATCCGGATTTGCGCAGGGCTACACGCCGCCCAGCTATGCTCCGCCGGCGGACATGCAGCAATGGTTGGCCGATACGCAGAATCAGGGCGCGTTGGCGCCCGGCGTGACGATCACGAACCAGAATTGGCGCCAGTACAAGCAATACATGCCGTTCGGATTACTGACGCTCTTCGACGGCCGCTATTTCTGGAAGATTCCTTCAGACGCGCAGATTCAGGTCGGCCCAACAATAATCCTGCCGCAGCCCAAGACCTACCTTGAAGCGAGCGAAAAATACGGCGGCCAGACGTCGATCGGAACCACTCCCGAAGGACGTCATTATCTGATCAACTATCATGGCGGGATGCCGTTTCCGACGGCGTTCGACGGCAAACCCGATCCCGAAAAAGGCTACAAGATTCTGGCCGACGACTATCTGTCGTGGGTGCCCGACCTGTACGCGCAGCCGTTCAACCACCCGGGGATAAGCTGCGTTCAGGACCGTTTCGGCAATATCGCCTGCACCACGATCGTGTGGGTCTATACGCAGGTGGGATGGAACACCGATCCCGGTGTGCCGCAGAACTATCCGCAGGCGGGCGACGCGTGGTTTACGCAGTGGTTCGAGGTAATCACGCCGGAACAATCGCGATACACGACCAACCTGACGGTGTTTTACAAGAATCCCAACAAGCCTGAGGACGACTACGTCTTCGTGCCGGCTTTGCGGCGCTCGCTGCGCCTGGCGGTGACGGCGCGATGCGCGCCGGCGGCGGGCAGCGACCTGGTGCTGGACGATTATTTCACGCCCGGCTTCAATGGCGGCCTCGCGCTGTTCGACGCGACCTACCTTGGCCATCGCAAACTGCTTGTGCTCGAAGGCGATTTCACCCATCAGACCGGGCACATTCCCGACGATTGGGACATGCCGCTGGGCTTTCCCAAGCCGTCGTGGGGCAAATGGCAGTTGCGCGATTACGACATAATCGATACGCGGCGCATCCCGTCGCAGCGCGCCGGCTACTGCTATGGCAGCCGGGTCATGTACGTCGATTCGGTCTATCACTACGCCGCATGGCTGGACATCTTCGATTCCAACCTGAAGCACTGGAAGATCCAGTTCTGGGCGTCGCGGGCCGAGGACGTTCCGCCGCTTGGCCATGTAAACACCAATTCGGTGACCTTGGGCGTGTGGGACGTGCAAAACGATCACGCGACGTATCTCTCCACATATGACGATCAGGGCGTGGGGCCCTACTTCAACAACGGCGCCCCGTCGGAGTACCGCAATTACACGCGGTTCTCGTCGCCCAGCGGCCTGATGCAGGTCATGCAGTAAAGCGCTTTCCGTCAGCCGCACGTCCGGCGGGCGCCGCCGGACGTGCGCATTTACGCACCGGATCGAATCGGAACGCGACGCGCGTCCGAGACGACCCGGCGCTTTCTTTCGTGCACTCGCAAACCCACACAATTTCGTCTTTCATTAGCAAATCAGCCAAAATTGCGCAGAAAAATTTGAAACTCTCCGGTCCGGAAACTATTCCATCACTCCTTCGCAACCGCTAAGATTCTTATGTTTATCCCCCGGTGAGGAGAAGTTTTAATAATGAAGATGCGTAAACTGGCTGTCTTGATGGCAGCCGCGCTGGTGTGGGGAGCGGCGACGAGCTTTGCACGCGCCGACGAAACCTACGACCCGCCCGCGCCGATGCAGCAGTGGCTCAAGGACACCGCCAACCAGGGCACGCTTGCGCCTGGCACGACGATCACGATGAGCAACTGGCAGCAGTACAAACAGTTCATGCCGTACGGCATGCAGACGCTGTTCTCGGGCCAGTACTTCTGGAAGATGCCTGCGGACGTGTCGATGACGGTCGGTCCGACCAAAATTCTGCCGCTGCCCAAAGGCTACGTCGAAGCGAGCGAGAAGTATGGCGCGCAGACTTCGGTGGGCACCACCCCGGCCGGCCATCACTACGTCAACGGCTACGTCGCGGGCGAGCCGTTCCCGAACCCCGCGGATCCTGACAAGGGCTACAAGCTTTTGGCCGACGTATGGTTTTCTTACGTGCCGAACCTCTACGCCCAGCAGTTCAACCATCCCGGACTGAGCTGCACCCAGGACCGCTTCGGCAGCATCGCCTGCACCTCGATCGTCTGGATTTACCGGCAGGTCGGTTACAACACCGACCCGGGCGTGCCGATGAACCTGCCGCAGGCGGGAAACGCCTGGTTCACGGAATGGTTCATGGTGATGGAGCCGGAACAGTCCAAGTACACCACCAACCTGACGATTTTCAGCAAGGACCCAGAGAAGCCGGAAGACGACTATGTGTTCGTGCCGGCGCTGCGGCGTTCGCTGCGGCTGGCGGTGAGCGCGCGGTGCGCGCCGGCGGCGGGCAGTGACTTCGTGCTCGACGACTACAAGACGGTCGGCTTCAACGGCGGTCTGGCGCTGTTCCGCTCCCGCGACCTTGGCCAGCGCAAGCTGCTTTCGCTGGTTGACGACTACTCGATGGAAACGGGCAAATTCCCGCAGGACTGGGATATGCCGCTCGGCTTCCCAAAGCCCTCATGGGGCAAGTGGCAGCTTCGCCAGGACGACATCATCGACGTGCGCCGGATTCCTTCGGAAGCGGCAGGCTACTGCTACGGCAGCCGCGTGATGTACGTGGATTCGCACTTCCACTACGCGACCTGGATCGACATCTACGATTCGAACCTGAATCTGTGGAAGATTTTCTGGCTCGGACCGCGCGCCGCGACCGTTCCCGACGTGGGCCACGTGACCACCAATTCGGTGGCTGGATCGGTCTGGGACGTCCAGAACGAGCACATGACCTTCCTGTCCACGGTTGACGGCGATGGCGTCGGGCCGAGCTTCAACAGCGACGCTCCGCCGGAGTACCACGACTTCACCAAGTACTGCACGCCCAGCGGACTGATGCAGATCATGCGCTAGGGCGCCGACCGGAACGCCATCACGGCGGCGTTTCGCGAATTACGGGGCGGCTTCGGCCGCCCCGTTTTTTTCGCCGGCGCGGAGATTTCGCATCAGCGATTGAATCCTCGCCGGGCGTTTTTCGTATTTATTGAAGAGTCAGGCGGCTATTGGCCTCGCGGGCCGCTAACGCTAATGGAATGATGGTGAAGAACGCGATCGGAAGCGCCTCGCGTGCAACCGCGATAAATTGCGGAGCGCATGGCGCGCGCGCCGCCGTATCCGTCTTATTGATGATCGCTCTGACGGGATGCGCGGCGTTGGGAATCGGCGGGCCGACACCGCGCCAGCGCGCCATGGATTTGGAGCCGATGCTGTCGGCGGCGGGTTTTCACATGGTTCCTGCCGACACGCCTGAAAAAATACAGCACCTGAAGACGCTGCCCGCGCTCAAGGTCAATTACTACGTTGGAAAAGACGGCGCGATGCGCTACTGGTTCGCCGATCCCGACTATTGCCATTGTCTCTACCTCGGCGACGAAGCGGCTTACCAGAAATACGAAAACCTTCGCATCCAGGCCCGAATAGCGAAGAATGAGCAGGAGGCCGCGGAGGAAAATTACGAAGCGCAGCAGCAAATGCAGATGAATATGATGAATCCGTTCGGCTTCGGTTTCGGACCGGGAATCGGATTCGGTTTCTAGGCGTCCGCGCGCGTAAGCAACCGGCGGCGCCGGTTGCTTACGCGCCGCGAATCGCGCCGAGAAATTCCGGCAGGCCGCGCGAAGTCAAACCGTCGAGCGACAGGCGCGTGACCAGCTCGCGCATCCGCGGATCGGCGCTGACGACGATTTCGGCGCGCGCCGCGGCCGTGATCGCGTGATCGATTGCGAGCGGTTCGGACGGCGCCGAAGCAATTCCCGCCGCCATCCGGACGATCCTCAGACCCAGCAATCCGCCGATTCCGCGCTGATCGCATCCCGCCAGCGCGCCGGCGGCGCCGGCCAGCGCCCGCGTCGCCGCCACGATTCGATCGCCCTCAGGCGCGTCGGCAGCGGCGGCGCGGGCGCGATCGATCATCAAAGCCAATTCGCCGCGTCTGGCCTGCGCCAGTTCGAGCGCTTCAACGAAGTCCTCCGCGATTTCCTCGCCGTCGCTCTCGATCAACTCGCCGATGCCGGAGCTGATCGCGTCGGCCGCCGGGCCGTGCAAAAAGGGGCTGCCCGCCGCGCCGCTCGCGGCGTACGAACGGATTTCGTCGATCAGCAAATCCGCGGACGGCTTGAGCAGGTAGCGCAGGCTCGCGAACGAAAGCGTGAAGCGGATTTGCGCGCTCAGGGCTTGGGGCGGAACCCGGCGCGCGATCACGATTTCTTCGAGATGATGGATAGAAAGCGCGAGCGTGACGTCGCGCCCATAGACGCTTTTGCGCAGCGCCGCGACGTCGGCCGCGGTGCAGCCGTCGCGCCGGTAGAGACCGTCAAACGCGCCGAAATCGAGATAGGCGATCATGGCGGCGTTCGATTCTCGCGGCCCGCTACAGCTCCGGACTCGCGGGCAGGAAGGTTTCGCCCATCAGGTAGGCGTCGACGGCGCGGGCGCATTCGCGTCCTTCCCAGATCGCCCACACCACCAACGATTGGCCGCGGCGCGCATCTCCCGCCGCGAACACGCCCGGAATGCTGGCGGCGTAGTTGTCGCAAGCGATATTGCCGCGCGGGTCGAGTTTGAGGCCGAGCTGGCCGACGATCGTGTCGGTCTCCGGGCCGAGAAAGCCGAGCGCGAGCAACAGCAGGTCGCATTCGATTTCGAACTCGCTGCCCGGAATTTCCTCCATCGCCATCCGCCCGTTGTCGCGCTTCCAGTTGAGCCGGACGCCATGAAGCTTCTTGAGCCGGCCGTTTTCGCCAGAAAGAAATTTGGTGTTGATGCTCCAGTCGCGCTTGACGCCCTCTTCGTGCGAGGTCGAAGTGCGCAGGATCATCGGCCAGTCCGGCCACGGCATCTCGGCCGTCCGCTTCTCGGGCGGCATCGGCAGCAGCTCGAACTGCCAGACTTCGCGCGCGCCCTGCCGGTTCGACGTGCCGAGACAGTCGGAGCCGGTATCGCCGCCGCCCAGAATAACCACGCGCTTGTCCTTGGCCGAGATCGTGATTTCGGGCGGAATCGAATCGCCGGCGTTGCGTTTGTTCTGCTGCGGCAGGAACTCCATCGCGAAATGGACGCCCGCCAGCTCGCGCCCGGGAACCTGAAGATCGCGCGGTTTGGTCGAGCCGATCGTCAGCACGATCGCGTCGTGCTGCGCGCGCAACTGCCCGGCATCGATATCCACGCCGGCGCGGCAGTTGGTCACGAACTCGACGCCTTCGGCTTTCATCTGCTCGACCCGGCGATTCACCTGCCATTTTTCGAGCTTGAAATCGGGGATGCCGTACATCAGCAGGCCGCCCGGCCGGTCGGAACGTTCGTAAAGCGTAACCGCGTGGCCGGCGCGCGCCAGTTGCTGCGCGCAGGCGAGTCCCGACGGCCCCGAGCCAACCACCGCGACCCGCTTGCCGGTCTTGCACGAATTCGGCCGCGGAGCAACCCAGCCTTCGGCCCAGGCGTGATCGATGATGTTCTTCTCGATCTGCTTGATGGTGACGGGATCGTTGTTGATGTTGAGGACGCAGGCTTCCTCGCATGGCGCGGGGCATACCCGTCCGGTGAATTCCGGAAAATTGTTGGTCCAGTGCAGGCGGTCGATCGCCTCGCGCCAGCGGCCGCGGTAAATCAGGTCGTTCCAGTCCGGGATGATATTTCCGAGCGGACAGCCCTTGTGGCAGAAGGGAATTCCGCAATCCATGCAGCGCGCGCCCTGCTCGCGGAGCTTCTCCTCGGGCAGTTTCAGCTCGTACTCATGCCAATCGCGGACGCGCTCGCGCACCGGACGCCGGGGCGGCGTCTCGCGCTGAATCTCCATGAATCCCGTGATCTTTCCCATCGAACCACGAACTCCTGCCTGAACGATCGGCCGCGATTCCCGCCTCTATTGCCGCGCGGGCGCAGCCGGCTGAGCCATCTCCCGCCGATACCGCGCGCCCGCCCGATCGCGCCCCGAAAAAATCTGAATCGATCGGCGGCCGGCCAGCCGCCGAATCCCGCGCTATACCGCCGCCAGCCGCGCCAAATCCGACTTCAGGTTGAGCTGGCGTTCGAGCACCTGCCGGTACTCCGTCGGCATCACCTTGACGAAGCGCCCGGCGCAAGCGTCCCAGTCGTCGAGGATCCGTTTGGCGACCTCGCTCTGGGTGTACTGATGATGCCGCACGATCAGCGCGTGGACATGGTTGATTTCCGCCGGCTCGTCCAGCGGATGCAACTCGACCATGCCCATATTGCATTTGCCCTTGAAGCCGCCGTCCTCGTCGAGCACGTAGGCCACGCCGCCGCTCATCCCGGCGGCGAAATTCCGTCCGGTGCGGCCCAGCACGATCACCATGCCGCGCGTCATGTATTCGCAGCCGTGATCGCCCACGCCCTCGACCACCGCCGTGGCGCCGCTGTTGCGGACCGCGAATCGCTCGCCCGCCATCCCGCGCACGAACACTTCCCCGCCGGTCGCCCCATACAGCGCGACGTTGCCGATGATGATGTTTTCCTCGGCCTTGAACGTGGCTTCGCGCGGCGGCTTGATCGCGATAAAGCCGCCCGAAAGTCCCTTGCCGAAATAGTCGTTGGCGTCGCCCTCGAGATAGAGCGCCACGCCCGGCGCCAGCCACGCGCCGAGACTCTGTCCCGCCGTGCCGCGCAGATGCGCCTGAATCGTGTACGGCGGCAGGCCGTGCTCGCCGTGGCGGCGCGACACTTCGGCCGAAAGCATCGTGCCGACCGTGCGGTTGACGTTGCGAATCGGCAGATGAACCTCGACCGCCTTCTTGTGTTCGACCGCGTCCTTGCAAAGCTCGACAAGCTGCTGGTCGAGCGCTTTTTCGAGCCCGTGATCCTGCGGTTCGACCCGATGAAGCGGCCAGTCGGCGGGCACGTCGGGCCGATGCAGGATCGCGCTCAGATCGACGTTGCGCGCCTTCCAGTGCGCGATCGCCGCGTTGGCGTCGAGGCATTCGACGCGCCCGATCATTTCGTCCATCGTGCGGAAGCCCAACTGCGCCATGTATTCGCGCACTTCCTCCGCGATGAACATCATCAGATTGACGACGTGTTCCGGCTTGCCCTCGAACTTCTTGCGCAACTCCGGATCCTGGGTCGCGATTCCCACCGGGCAGGTGTTCAGATGGCACACCCGCATCATGATGCATCCGGAGGCGACCAGCGCGGCGCTGGCGAAGCCGAATTCCTCGGCGCCCAGCAAGGCGGCGACCGCGACGTCGCGGCCGGTTTTGAGCTGGCCGTCGGTTTCGACGTAAATCCGGCCGCGCAGATTGTTCATCACCAGAATCTGCTGCGTCTCGGCCAGGCCCAGCTCCCACGGGATGCCGGCGTGCTTGATCGATTGCAACGGCGAGGCGCCGGTGCCGCCGTCGTATCCGCTGATCAGCACCACGTCGGCCTTGGCCTTCGCGACGCCCGCGGCGATGGTGCCGACGCCGACTTCGGACACCAGCTTGACGCTGATCCGCGCCCGGTTGTTGGCGTTCTTGAGGTCGTGGATAAGCTGCGCGAGATCCTCGATCGAGTAGATGTCGTGATGCGGCGGCGGCGAAATCAGGCCGACGCCGGGCGTCGAATAGCGGATTTTGGCGATATAGTCGTCAACCTTGTGGCCGGGAAGCTGGCCGCCCTCGCCGGGTTTCGCTCCCTGCGCCATCTTGATCTGCAACTCGTCGGCGTTGACCAGGTAGTTGCTGGTCACGCCGAAGCGCGCCGACGCGACCTGCTTGATCGCGCTGCGCCGCCAGTCGCCGTTGGGATCGCGGATGAAGCGTTCCGGATCTTCGCCGCCTTCGCCGGTGTTGCTCTTGCCGCCGATCCGGTTCATCGCGATCGCAAGGTTTTCGTGCGCCTCCTTGCTGATCGAACCGAATGACATCGCGCCGGTTTTGAAGCGCTTCACGATACTCGCGGCGGGTTCGACCTCTTCGATCGGAACCGGCTCGCGATTCGGCTTGAACTTGAGCAGGCCGCGCAGCGTGGCGAGTCCGCGGCTGTAGTCGTCAACGACGCGGGAATATTCCTTGAACAGTTTGTAGCTGCCCGCGCGAACGGCGTGCTGAAGCCTGGCGATCGAGTTCGGATTGTACATGTGGAACTCGCCGCGCCGGCGCCATTGATACTGGCCGCCGGCCTCGAGCTCGCCGTCAAGATTCGGATCCGAGGCGAACGCGGCGCGATGGCGGTTGGCGGACTCGCGCGCAATCGCGTCCAGACCCACGCCGCCGACCCGCGACGCGGTCCACGTGAAATAGCGATCGATAACTTCGCGGTTGAGGCCGATCGCCTCGAAGATCTGCGCCCCGCGATAGCTCTGCACGGTCGAAATCCCCATCTTCGAGGCGACCTTGATCATGCTCTTGGTGACGGCCTTGATGAAGTGCTCGACCGCTTCGCGCTCGTCGATATCTTTCAAACGGCCGTCCTGAATCATGCCCGCCATCGTGGCGAACGCCAGGTACGGATTGACCGCGCCCGCGCCATAACCGGCGAGCAGGCAGAAGTGCATCGCCTCGCGCGGCTCGCCCGACTCGACCACGATGCCGCATCGCGTGCGCGTGCCCTCGCGAATCAGATGGTGATGCACGGCGGCCGTCGCGAGCAGGCTGGGAATCGGCGCCCAGTCGGCGTTCACGCCGCGGTCGGAAAGGACCAGGATCGTGAAGCCACGCTCTAGCGCCTGCGAGGCCTGCTCGCACAATTCGTCGAGCGCGCGGCGCAATCCGTCCTCGCCGGCCGCGACCGGATAAAGCGTCGCAAGCGTTATCGTCCGCAGGCCGGGCCGATCGAGCCGCTTGATCCGCTCGAGTTCCTCGTTGGTCAAAACCGGCTGCTTGAGCCGCAACTGCCGGCAATGCGGCGGCGTTTCGTCGAAGAGGTTCTGTTCGGCGCCGATCGTCGTCTCCGGCGACATCACCATCTCTTCGCGAATCGGATCGACCGGCGGATTCGTGACCTGCGCGAACAATTGCTTGAAGTAATTGAAGAGCAGCGGCGAGCGGTCGGAGAGCACCGCCAGCGGCGTATCCGTGCCCATCGAGCCGACCGGTTCCTGCCCGTTCGCCGCCATCGGCGCAAGAATCATCTTCAATTCTTCGAGCGTGTAGCCGAACGCCTGCTGCTGCTTCAGCAGATCGTAAGCCTCAAAGCCGGAGATTGCTGGCGCGGTCGGCGCCGCGGGCAGCGCTTCAAGCGCGACCAGGTTGTCATTCAGCCATGCGCGATACGGCTTGCGCGCCGCGAATCCTTCCTTGATCTCCTCGTCCTGCACAATCCGCTTTTCGACGGTATCGACGAAGAACATCCGGCCCGGCTGCAGCCGGCCCTTGAATTCGATCCGGTCCTGCGGCAGATCGAGCACGCCCGCCTCCGACGCCATCACGACCAGGCCGTCCTTGGTTACCCAGTAGCGCGACGGGCGCAGGCCGTTGCGGTCGAGCACCGCGCCGATCCGGCGGCCGTCGGTGAAAGCGATCGAGGCCGGGCCGTCCCACGGCTCCATCATGCAGGAGTGATACTGGTAGAACGCCTTCTTGCTGTCGCTCATCAGCGGGTCGTTCTGCCACGCCTCCGGAATCATCATCATCACGGCGTGCGGCAACGGACGGCCGGTGCGAACGAGCAATTCGAGGCAGTTGTCGAACATCGCGGAATCGCTGCCGTTCGCTTCGATAATCGGCAGGATCTTCTTGATGTCGTCGCCGAACAGCGGCGACGCGAACTGCTTTTCCCGCGCGTGCATCCAGTTGATATTTCCGCGCAGTGTGTTGATTTCGCCGTTGTGCGAAAGAAAACGGTACGGATGCGCCCGATCCCAGCTCGGAAAGGTATTGGTCGAAAACCGCTGATGGACCATCGCGAGCGCGGTCGTGATCGCCGGATCGACGAGATCGGGATAGAACCGCGGAATCTGGTAGGAAATCAACTGGCCCTTATAGACGATCGTCGCCGCCGACAGGCTGCACACATAGAACAGATCGCCTTCCGCGAGGCCCATTCTGGCCGCTTCCGCGGTGACGCGCTTGCGGATGACGTAGAGCTTGCGCTCGAGCGTCTCCTCGTCCTCGATTCCGTCGCCCCGCCCGATGAAAATCTGCCGCACGGACGGCATCGCCTGCCGCGCGATCTCGCCGCAATTGGCGGGATCGGCCGGCACCGAGCGCCAGCCGAGCACGTGCTGGCCCTCTTCGCGCACGATCCGCTCGAACATCTCCTCGCAGGCGTTGCGCTTTTGCACATCGAGCGGCAGAAAAACCATCCCGACGCCGTATGCGCCCGGCTCGGGCAATCCGAAACGCAGCCGCTCGGCTTCGCGCCGCAGAAAATCGTGCGGAATCTGCATCAGGATTCCGGCGCCGTCGCCGGTCAGCGGATCGCATCCGCAGGCGCCGCGATGTTCAAGGTTGCACAACACCTCCAGCGCCTTAACGACAATCTCGTGCGATTTTTCGCCGCGAATATTGACCACGAAGCCGACGCCGCAGGCGTCGTGCTCGTGCGCCGGATCGTAGAGTCCCTGCTGCGGTGGTATGGCGCGGTACTGATGCATCGTGATGCCCTTCTGCCGCCGGCTAGTGCGATTTCGAGACGCCGTGGCGATGCCGTTTGCCATTGACCGGCTCGCCCGGCTGCTCTTTTCCGCCGCCAACTGAAATCTGCGTGCGCTCCGTATGCGTCGACAGCACCACCATCGTCTCCGTCCGCGCCACCCCGTCGATCGCCCTGATTGTCTTGATCAAATCCTCCAGCGTGCCGGTGTTGCAGGTTTTTACCTTGAGCAACACCGTATGCTCTCCCGTGATGTGATGGCACTCCAGCACGTCGTCCAGCAGCTCGATCGTCTGTTCGAATAGCCCGATCGTCCGCGGATGGCCGATCGAGACGCCGATGAACGCCGTCACGTCCTTGCCCAGCCGGCGCGCATCCACCGAGGCGTGATAACCGGTCACGACGCCGCCGTCTTCGAGTTTTTTGACGCGCTCGATTACCGAAGGCGCCGAAAGTCCGACCTGCTCGCCCAGCTTGACCAGCGGGATGCGCCCGTGCTCCTGCAGACTTGAAATAATCTGCAGATCGATCGCGTCAAGCTCGAACGAATCGCCGCCTAACTTCATAAGGCAAACCTCGGGAGAAGCTGGACATAAATAGCGACATCGAGGCGGCGAGTCAAGTGATTCTAAGGCTAATCAACAAATAACAAGATGTTTTGCCACGTTTGGCTCTTCCAATTCCTTATTGGCTTAGGAAATATCAGCGACCTACCTTAGCAATTGCGATTTTAGACGGCGAAATCCGCCAATTTCGATCCAGGAAGACCGCAATTCCTGCCAATTAACGGACCGCCTAGTCCGCCGCCGAACTAGCTCGGATACGCATCCGTGCCCATCTCGAGCGAGTCGAGTCCGCTCCATTCGACCTCGGCCGGAACGCGATTTCCGATCAGCCGCTCGACCATCCGGAAAAAAATCGTGGCCAAAACGAAAATCACAACGAAATTGACGATTACGCCGATCAATTGCGCGCCGAACTGTCCCGCGTCGCCGTAGAACAGCCCCCGCACCGGCCCCGCGATTCCGTTCCAGCCGTCGCCGTAGGTGCCGTCAGCGAACAGGCCGAGCGACAGCGCGCCCCACATCCCGCACAATCCATGCACCGAAATCGCGCCGACCGGATCGTCGATGCGAAATCGCCGCTCCAGCGTGAGCACGCCGCCGACCACCAGCAACCCGGCGATCACGCCGATCAACACGGCCGCCTCCGGCGTCACGAACGCGCACGGTGCGGTGATCGCGACCAGCCCGCCCAGCAGGCCGTTGCACGCCATCGCGATATCGGGCTTGTTGTATCGCCGCCACAGATAAAGAATCGCCGCGAGCGCGCCGCCCGCCGACGCCAGCACCGTGTTCACCGCGATCAGCGCGATGCGCGGGTCCGAGGCCGCCAGCGTCGATCCGGTATTGAAGCCGAACCATCCGAACGCCAGCACCAGCGTGCCCAGCACGGCCAGCGGGATATTATGGCCCGGCAGCAGCCCGATCGCGCCGTCGCGCCGGAATTTTCCGATCCGCGGGCCGAGCAGGCGCGCGCCCGCCAGCCCCGCGACTCCGCCCGTCATGTGCACCACCGCCGACCCGGCGAAATCGACCTGCCCGTGCCCCAGGCCGGCGTTGATTCCCAGTTGCGCGAGCCAGCCTCCGCCCCATACCCAGTTCCCGTAGAGCGGATACAGGAACATCGACATGAACAGCCCGTAGACGAAAAACGCCGAGAACTTCCACCGCTCGGCCATCGCGCCGGTGGGAATCGTCGCCGCCGTGTCCATGAAGACGACCGCGAACAGGAACATTGCGAGGCTCGCCGGATCGTGGCTGACGCTCACCAGCGCGAACTTGGCGCATCCGATTACGCCCCAGCGATGGCCGCCGATCGCCAGCGCGAGTTCACTCGACCCGATCGGCGCGCCGCTGAGCGACGGCCACGCGCTCACGCCGCCCATCATCAGGCCGTACCCGGCCAGCCAGAATCCGATCAGCCCGATCGGATAAATCAGCAGGTTCATCGCCATCGTATTGACGGCGTTCTTGGCGCGTGTGAAGCCGGTTTCGAGCATCGCGAAACCCGCCTGCATGAACATCACCAGGAACGCGCCGATCAGCACCCACGCCAGATTGAGCGAATGGCCAAGCTCGGCCCACGGCGCGCCGCCCTGCGCCCAGGCCGGAGCGGCCAGCGCCGCGAAGACGATCGCGGCGCCTCCCGCGCCCGTCGCCGCGGCGAGCGTCCGCCGCGGCCTGCGATCCCGGCTCGATTTTCCGCGCGCGATCCTCATTTCATCTGGCCCCGGTAGCTCCGCTGATAGGTTCTGGGCGCGGCCGGATAGCGGTTGGCGAGCCATATCAGGAACGCCAGCACCCCCGCCAGCGAACCGAAAAACAGAACGGTCCACATCACGCCGCGGAATTTCTGCGCCGCGAGACTGCGCGGATGCAGCCGTTCGGCGCGGTCCGTAAGCGCCACCTGCGACGGATCGTCGAGGTCCCGCAGCATCTCCGCCGCGCTGCCGTAGCGGTTGCGCGGCGCCCGCTCGATCGCATGCAGAATGATCTCCTCCAGGTGCGGATCGAGGTCGGGCCGGTATGCGCGCGGAGGCCGCGGATCTTCGCCGGTCTTCGCCTTCATCATGTTGTATACACTGTCGGCCGAGTACGGCAGCTCCGCCGTCAGCATTTCATACAGCATCGTGCCGAGCGCGTAGATATCGGTGCGGGCGTCGCCGCGTTTGCCCGACACCTGCTCCGGCGCCATATAGTCCGGAGTGCCGATCGTGGATGACAGGCCCGACCACGTGAGCCGCCGCGCCCGCTCGTCCAGCGCGATTCCGAAATCCATGATTTTGACCTGGCCCGCCGCGGTCACCAGCACGTTTTCGGGCTTGAGGTCGCGATGCACCACGCGCTGGCCGTGCATGTAAACCAGCGCGCCGCAAATCTGCCGGGCGTAATCGAGCGCCCGCTCCATCGGTATCGGCCGCTTGTCGCGCAGCATCGCCCGCAGCGATACCCCCTCGACGTACTCCATCGCGATATACATCCGGCTCTTCCGCGCCGGCGTGTACACCTTGATGATGTTGGGATGGTCGAGGCGGCGGACCACCTCCTCTTCGCGCTGGAAGCGTCCGTAAAAGACCACGTCGCTCTCGAACTGCGCGTACGGAATCTTGATCGCGGCAACGCGGTCGCCGTTTTTGCGATCGACCGCCTTGAAGATCGACGCCATCCCGCTGCGCGCGATCAGCTCGGTCAGTTCGTACTGGTCGAGCCGATCGCCGACGTTTACCTCACGCATGGGGGTTGCGGGCCGTCCGTCCGCGCGACGCTAACATCGCGGCGCCGCACACGCAATCTGACGCCTCGCCGTGCTTCGCCGCTTCCCGGCTCATCGGCCAAGCCCCAGCATCGCCGACAGCCGCTGCCGCCATCCCCGCCGCTGCGCCGCCGTCGCCCCTTCGCCATGCATGCGGAATATCCCGACCGTCAGATTGTCCGGCGTGCCGCGGCCGTTCGCCTCCGCGATCAGCCGGCGGCAGGCTTCCGCCGCATCAGCCGCGCGCGAATGACGCTCGATCTCGCCCTCCTCCAGCACCGACCACAAGCCGTCGCTGCAGATCACGATCCGATCGTCGCGCCGCAGCGGAATCGTGATCTGATCGATCGAGGCGATCAGGTCCTGGCCAAGGCATCGGCTGAGCGCGGATCTATCCGGATGGTTGCGGGCGCGCTCGGCGCTCAGCAATCCCATCCGCACCCGCTCGCCAATCACGGTATGGTCGCGGCTGAGCTGTTCGATCTGCCGGTCGCGAATCAGGTAGAGCCGGCAATCGCCGACATGCGACGCGTAAAGCATCCCCTCGTCGGCCGCGACCGCCACCGCCGTGCAGGTCGTCGCCATCCGGCGCAGTTCCGGCACGATCAGGGCCTTGTTGTGGATTTCGATATTGGCGTATTGCACCGCGCGGTAGAGCCGCTTGGCCGATCCCCACGCGGCGGGACTTTCGCGGAACGACTTGAGCGTCGCCTCGACCGCGATCGCGCTTGCGATTTCGCCGCCTTCGTAACCGCCGACGCCGTCAGCCACGACGAAAAGCGCCGTGCGCTCGTTTTCAACGAAACTTCCGCGGCAATCTTCGTTGCCCTCGCGCGAAGTGCCGGCATTCGTCTCCAGCGCCAGATCGAAGAGCGGCCCTTCCGCGGCCGCCGCGCATTCGGCAGCCATCGCGTTACCCAACGGCTCCGCGCGGTGGCGCCATCCGGCGGCCCGCAACGAGGCCGCGGCCTAACCGCGCGCCGGCGCCAGCCCCTTCAATTCGCGCTCCGCCGCGAGCCAGTCGGCCAAATCGGCGCCATGCCGGCCGCCGCGCGCCAGGAACAGTTCGTAGGCGCGGCGCTGCACCGCCTCGAAGGAAACCGCGCCGCCGCCCGGCGCGCCGTCCGCGAGCGCTTGCCGCGCTCCATTGCTCGGCGCCGCCGGCGGTTTCGCTCTCTTCCTGCCCGCTCCTGAGGATGTTCCCGGTTTCCTTGTTGCAGCCATCACCACGCCTCCTCGACCGCGAAAATACCGCCAGAGCGGAATTCCAACGGCTCCGATAAAAAATTTCGCCATCCGCCGCTGCGATAATCAAGCCCGGCCACTTCATTTTAACCACATCGCCATCTCTGGATTCGAGCAGGTCTCCAAACGTGAAGATGCGGAGCGGATCCGTCTTGCCGGATCCGCTCCGCGCGTTATCTTTTCCGACCGCCTCCTTATCCGGCCTCGTCCGCGATGACCTTCCCAAGCGGCGTCGCATCCGGGAACAGAACCATCCGCACGCCGCTTCCTAGAACAGGATACCGGCTTCAATCAGCCCGCGAAGCTGCGTCGGGTGCGTGCCCTGCATCCCGAATACGTCGCCCGTCGTATAGCCCATCGCCTGAACGTACGAACCTTCGACCCGCACGAAATACTTCTCCCACTGATAAGTCGGGGTTAACGTCAGTGACCATGCCTGGCTGCCGGGCCCATAGAGCAGATTCGCGGCGCCGTCGTTGGCGCTGCCGTTCGTGCCGATAATCTCCGCCCGCGCGCCCAGCGAAATGTTGCTGGTGAAAGAATAGCTCGCGAGCATCGCGCCGCCGATCGTCGAGGTGGTTTTAAGCACGCCGATTTGCGAATTATGCGGAACCACAGTCCACTGGAAATAGGGCTGTATTATCCAGGGCGCGGAATTGTATTCGTAAATGACGTTGTAGATCTGGCTATTGTTGAGCAGCAGCGGAGTGGCGAAGTTGTTCGACTTGGCGAACCCGAGATTTCCGCCTCCGACCACGCTCAGGGTGTTCGCCGGATTTATCGTCCATGCCAGCGATCCGGTAAGCCATGTGTAGCTGTGCGAATAGAATCCGTTGTTCCAGCTCAGCGAGGCCGCGATCGGGCCTTTGCTGTAGTTGACCTGAAGGCCGCGGTTGATCGCGTTTTCCTGGTTCCACAGCAGTCCGCGCTCGATATTGATATTCTCGAAAGTGAATGTGTACTCCGCGCCGATCAGCGTCGGCAGATTGCCGCCCATGATCGAGAAACTGTCCGTGGGCTGGATTTTCAGATATGCGACAGGCAGCACGCCATAGAGGGCGTTGACCGCGTTGCCTAAATCCACGTAAGGCGTGCCGAGCGCCGGGATGCTGTATCCGCCGACCTGGACGTAATATTGAATCAGGCCGTTGGGCTGCTGGATGAACGCCTGCGCGTTGCTCGCATCGACGCGCGCGTTGAAATCTCCGGGCATCTGATGGTTTTGCCCGATCGCGATTCCGCTGACCACGCCGTTCACGTCGAAATTGAACAGGTTCGCGATCGGCGCGGGCAGTTCCGACAGGACCGGAACCCACTTGAGCAAATTGACGTGGTTCGGCGAGGCCATCTGCAACGGACCCGTCACGGCCGGCGTGGTCAGCGCCGGCTCGGGCGTCGGCGCCGCGGCGGGGGTGGGCGACGCGGCCGCCGCTGGAACCGCGGTCGCCGGCGCCGCGGCTGGCGACGGCTGGGCTGCGGGCGCCGCCTGCGCCAATTGCATCTCAGCGCCGGATGATTGCCCCCATACCGATGCCGCGGGTTCGGAACCGGTCACGCTCATCGGCGTAATCGCGTCCGCCCGCGCAGTCACTCCACCCCAAACGACGAATATAGCCAAAGCGGCCGCGCCCGCCTGCAAAAGCGCAACTCTGAATCCGCTCAATCCTTTCATTACCTCTTTCTTCCGGCGCTCAACCGACGCCGCCTCCCTGGTTCGATTTTCCCGTGCGTTGCGATATTCCGGCGGCGCGCAAGCCGCGCATGCGCCGGGCCTGCCGCATTCCTATCAATTTTCATGCCTTCGCCATGTTCCGCCAGATCGCAGGAATTTACTGATATTTCGCGAATCTTTTCGGGCGAAGCCGCGAATGCTGCCGTTTCATTCAGCAGTACTGACTAACCGCCGTGCATTGTCTTGATGCATTGCGGCGCTTGCCGGCATTCCGCGCTTGCGCCGCGCGCGTTGCGCAAAAAAATGGGGAGGGCCGTGGCCGCGGCCCTCCCCTGTCTCATCCTCAAACCGAGTCCCGATTGCCGCGTCGCGGCCTCAGGCCGGCTTGGCGACAAGGATCGTATCTTTTCCTTTCTTCTTCGAGTTGCGCATGAAGTAGATAGCGCCGTACAGACCCCACACCGCCGACAGCACCACCGCGATAATCGGCTCCTTCCAGCTACCGAGGCCTTCCAGCGGCCCGATGATATAGAACGCGAGGCACGCGAAGTTGGCGAGGGCGCCGAAAACCGGCACCACCATGTGCTTGAAGCCATGGAACTCGTGATGCTCTTTGAAGGCCACGATACAGACGACGTTGGTCAAGCCGTAGAGCACGAAGGTGCCGAAGTTCGACAGCAGCGTCACCGTCAACAAGCCGTTGGGCAGCGCCGACAGGGTGGCGTTCGAGCCGAGTCCGAGCGCGTACCAGAAATTGTGCGGCAGCGTCTTCATCACGTCGTCGGTCGGAGCCGAACCGCCGGTGAAGAAAGTCAGCGCCGCAATTCCGCCCAGCACCGCCGAAATTCCGGCGAGCGTCCAGATCGCGCGATGGGGCGTCAGGTTATCGCCGTGCAGCAATCCGAAGTGCTCCGGCACTTCCTCGTCGCGGCCCATCGCGTAGGTCACGCGCGCGCCGGTGTTGATGCAGCTCAGGGTCGTGCCGATCAAGGCGAGGAACACGGTGAACCCCTCGATCAACATGAATGCCTGGCCATGTCCGCCCAGCAGCGCGTCGCCGACCAGGGTCATCATGTCGCCGATCGGAGCGGCGGAACCGCTGGCCGCCTTCAGGCTGTAGGCGCTGCTCATGAAGTAGTTGGCCGCGAAGTACTCGAACATGTAACAGATGAGGCCCTGGATGGTCAGCGAAAGCAGCACCGCGCGCGGAATATCGCGCTTCGGGTTCTTCGCTTCCTCGCCCATCGCCGTGACCGATTCGAAGCCGACCAGCAGCAGAATCGCGATCGTCGCCTGCAGCATCGTCCACGAGATGTTGTGCGGCGCGATCACCGACCAGCCGCTCGGATGGGCCGGGTTGTCGCCGGTCAGCGTGTAATGAAGCGTGGTCGTGATCACGTTGCCGTTGGCGTCGAAGCCAAGGCCGGCCGAGCCTTCGGGATGGCCCACGCGGTAGGCGATCGCCAGCGCGCCGAAAAAGATCAGCGCCGCGATCTGAATCGCGTTGATCACGATATTGACGTTGGTCGATCCGGAAACGCCGCGAAACGCGATATACGCGACGACGTAGGAAAAAATCACCGCGACTATCGCCATGAACAGCGGTCCGGGCACCGTGCTGTTCATGATGCTCGGGCATAGCGTGCCGAAGATGTAGCCGATCAGCACGCCCATCGTCGCGACCATCACCGCGGGATAAACCCAGTAGTAAAGATGCGACGCCCAGCCGATTACGAACTTGGCGATCCGGGAAAATTTGTATGCGCGCGTCGTATTAAGGAACGCCTGTTCGGCGAACAAATAGGAACTGCCGGCGCCGGGATACAGCTTCGCCAGTTCCGAGTACGAAAGCGCGGTCGCATAGGCGAGCGCCAGCGCGACGAAAATTCCAGCCCACATTGCCAGCCCCGATGGAAACACGTAGCCGGCCTGAATGACGAACGTGATCCATAGGAACGCTCCCGGTGCGATCAACGCCATCGCGTTGACCGTCACCCCGGTCAACCCAAGCGTTGCTTGCATCTTGGGTGTTTCGGGTGTTGCAGCCATCTCTCCTCCTTGTCTCTATCCGCAGTGCGGACACCGAAATTGTCCCCAAGCCCCAGGGACGCCGGTAAGGAGGCCGTCAGCAAGCCCGATGCCATACAAAAGTCGTAAGCAATCTTGGACTAATTTCTCACCCGTGCATTTTTCACTGCCTGCGATGCGAGCACTGCATCGCGAGATGATTATTTGCTGGGCGCCGATTCTCCAGCCCGTGTTCGCTCCGGAAGGGCGGCGGCGAAACCCGCGGCTTCAACAAATTGCGTGATGGCGAAAAGCGGCGCTCCGTTCGCCCGGCGGGAGCGTGAATCAGTCGTCGTCGGGGTCGCGATTGACCCGCCGCTGCAGCGCGCCGACCGCGAGCATCAGCAGCGGGGACCACGCCGGATCATTGGGCGAGAAGAACTTTGATGCGTCGTCGTCATAAAATGTCAGGCCCGTCGCGCCGCGGCCGGTCGAGTACGCCGCCAGGTAGGCGCGGCCGCCCAGCACTCCGGCCTCCAGATGCGCCATCCGGTAAGCGCGATTTCCAAACGCCTCCAGAATGTCGTCCAAGCGCGTCATGTAGCAAATGAGCGCGCTGCAATCCGACCCAAGCGGCTGTTCGAGGCACAAATAGCCCGCCTCGCCGCGAAATTCCCCTGCGCGCAGCAACTCGAGCTTGCCGGTCGCGCGGCGGAAGCGATACACGCCCGCATCCAGTCCGTCGATCGCATTGACGATCAGGAACGGTTCGACCATCAGCGGCAAATCGCCCGGAATAGGCGCCGTCGCCGTCGCCAGAATTGTCGCCAGTTCGCCGCCGTCGATCGCTTCGCGCGCGAACTCCCGGGTTGAGCCGCGGCGCAGAATCGTGACGCCCAATTCCGCCGTTTCGCCGTCCCCGAGCGGTTCGAGCATCACCGACACGCCACCGCCGGAGCCGATCGTCGGCGGCAGACGCGCGCCGCGAAATTCAACGGCCGCGCCCGGCGAATCAAGGCGCGAGGCGCGATGCATCTTGACGAGATCGTCATAGACGACTTCATGCGCCGACAGCGGGAGCGTGTCGAGGCCGATCGGAGGCGGCGAAGTGGCGCCAAATGGCGCCGCGGGCGCGTCCGGTACACGTCCGAGCGCCACCAGACTCACGAGGCCCTCACGGTCGCCATCCACGTCGAGCAGCCGTTCCACCGGCGTATCGGCAAAAAACGTAATGATTTCGGCAAGAATTTCGTCCGCGCTGGCGACAGCGAGCAAATTCGCGAGCATCGTGCCGGCGTCCCAGAAGCAATAGCGATAAGCGCGCGCGCGATATTTCCATGCGCTGCGCCAAAATATCGCCGAAAAGATCAGTATAGCCCGCGATTGCCGAAGGTCGTCGCGCGCCGCCGCCTCCGCCAGATAACCGCGCCAGTCGCCGCGTCGGAGTCCACGCAGCTTCAGGTCGGCCGGAGAAAAATGATACAGCCCGCGCTCGACGCCATCGACGTCGCCCGCCGCAAGATAAATCTCGATTGGATAGAGCGCGCCGGCCGACGCCGCGGCGCGGAAATGATACTCCTCGCCATCGACAGTCCGGCTGCGCGTAAGCCCGCCTGTGCAGAATAAAAGCCGCGTAATCTGTTCAAGACCGACCGTCCGATCGGCGCCGCGCGCCGTCCCGGCGCGTCCCGCGATCGCCGCCGCTGTCGCCATCGACGGCAATTCCAGCTCACGCGGCATCGCGAGCGACCCCGCCGCCGGATAAATCTTGTACTGGAACGGACGGTTATCCCAATCCAAACGATGCGGATTCGAGCGGACGCTGGTGTACGAATGTTTCGTCACCTCGTGATAGAGGCGCGCCCCCTCGCGATCTTTATTGCTCAAATCCGCCATCTGCCCTCGATGTCCCAGCATGTCCCGGGCCGTCCCGCGGCGCCCCGCGCCGTCCGCCGGTTGACCGCCGTCGCCCGCGCCGTGCTATACGCCGAAGCATACATGTACGCCCGCCAGCGCCGGAAATCCCGATCGCGCGCGGCGCGTCGCGAACCGTCGCGAACCATCCGGTTCCATCGCGGTTCCGCCAACCGATGAAGCGCCACCAGGGAGGGTGCATTCATGCCACCGCGATTGACTGTCCAGGAAGTACGATCAGTTTACGAAAAAATCAGCAACTGGGGCCGCTGGGGCAAAGAGGATGAGCGCGGCGCGCTCAACTTCATCACGGCAAAGAAGCGCGCGCACGCCGCCACGCTCGCCAAGACCGGCGACATCGTCTCGCTGGCGCAGCCGCTCTCGACCAAAACCACGCCGGACAATCCGCAGCCCGTGACGCACATGATGCTGCATGCGGGACCGCCGGGAGTCGCCTCGCTGGATTATTTCGCGATCGCGCCGCACGGGATGGCGTTCACCCATCTCGACGCGCTTTGCCACGTCTTCTGGCAGGGCCAGATGTACAACGGCTTCAGCGATCGCGAGGTCGGCCGCTTCGGCGCCAGGCGCTGCGCGATCGACGTCACGCGCGACGGAATCATGAGCCGGGGCGTGATGCTGGATATCGCGCGGGCGCGCAAGGTTGAATGGCTGGAGCCGGGCGAGCTGATTTTTCCGGAAGATCTCGAAACCGCCGAAAAACTCGGCGCCGGCGTCAGCGTCGCGGAGGGCGACGTGCTCCTGATTCGCACCGGACGCCATCGCCGCAAAGCCGTCAAGGGCGCCTGGGACCCCCGCCGCGAGGGCCTGCCCGGCCTCGACGCGTCGTGCCTCGAATGGCTCCATGAGCGGAAAATCGCGGTGCTCGGATGCGACGCGGTCAGCGACGCCGCGCCGAGTCCGTACGGCGCCGAACTCGGCCTGCCGATCCATATCGGCACGCTGGTGATGATGGGCGTGCATCTGATCGACAACGCGGATTTCGAAGCGCTCGCGGCGGCCTGCGAAAAGCACAACCGCTACGAATTCCTGTTCACGATGGCGCCGCTGATCCTCGAGCGCGCGACCGCGTCGCCGGTAAATCCGCTCGCGCTGTTCTGATCGAATAACTATGCACGCGAAGTGAGAATTGAATCGAATAACTGACTATTATCCTGGACGCGCCGGGATAGCGATTAATTAATGACGGAGCAATTGCGATGCGAAGCGAAGCGCTCGTTATAGACGCCGACGGCCATATCCTCGAACCGCCCGACCTGTGGCTCAAGTATAGCGAGGCGAAATATCGCGACCGCGCGATTCAGATCAAAGTCGGCGGCGACGGCTACGAATATCTGGAAGTCGCGGGCAATCGCGCCAAACAGACGCGCCAGGGACAACTCGGCACGCTCGGCGGGATGGGCAAACAGGTAGCCGAAGCGCGGCGGCGCCGCGAAGAGTTCGTCAACGCCGGCCGCGCGGCGGAATTGCGCTATGAGAAGCCCAGGCCCGAAGACACCTACCTCAAGGGCGCCGCGTTCGGCACGATGGACATGAAGGAGCGGCTGCAACTGCTCGACAAGGAGGAGATGGCGAAGTCGATCCTCTATCCGACGATCGGGCTTTTGTGGGAATGCGAAACGATGGACGCGGAATTGTCCGCCGCGTACGCGCGCGCCTACAACCGCTGGATCGCGGATTTCTGCCGCGATTCGGGCGGACGGCTCGTGCCGATCGCGCATCTTTCGCTCGGCGATCCCGACGAAGCCGCGCGCGAGCTGGAACGCGCGGTCAAGGACGGATGCAAGGGCGCCTTCTTCGCGCCGTTCACGATTTCGCGCCGGCCGCACGCCGATCCCGCGCACGACCGGATCTTCGCGATCGCGCAGGACCATGGCGTGCCGATCGCGATCCATCCGACGCTCGAACCGCCCACCTTCGGCGTGCATCACCGGTTCGACAATTTCGGCTGGGCCGCGTGGTACTACGATCTGTTCGCGGCGCAGGGCGTGCAGCACGCCTTCGCCACGTTCTTCCAGTACGGCGTCTTCGATCGCTTTCCGAAATTGAAAGTGGTCGTGCTCGAATCGGGCGCGGGATGGATCGGCTATTTCCTCGATCGCGCCGACGCGATTTTCACCGGCACGACGATCGCGCAGAACGTGCGGCTGAAGGAAAAGCCCTCTTATTATTTCAAGGAACGATGCTTCATCTCGGCCGATCCCGACGAACGGACGATCGCCGCGATGATGCAACACGTCGGCGAGAACAAGTTCTTCTGGGCCAGCGACTATCCGCATCCGGACCATCCGGGAAACTATCTCGAAGAGCTGGCCGGGATGGTGAAGCCGATGACCGAATCGGGCCGGCGCGGCATTCTGGGCGAGAACGTCGCCCGCGCCTACAACCTGCTCTGAGAGCTTGTGAATTCCCCCGGGATCAGGGATTCTTCGCTGCGCTCAGAATGACAAAATCAGGCTTGACGCTTGAAGTATTTTGGCCGGCGAACGTCATGAGAACGTCCGTACCACAAAAATTCACGGACTCTGAGCGAAGGGGCGGCACGCGATGACGGCGGAACTGGCGAATCTCGACGCGACGGCGCAGGCCGCGCTGGCCGCGTCCGGCGAAATTTCCGCGACGGAACTGATCGATGCGGCGATCGAACGGATCGAACGGCTGAATCCCGCGCTCAACTGCGTAATTTTTCCACGTTACGAACGCGCCCGCGCGGAAGCCGCGGCGATCCGACCGGGCGCCTCGGCGCCCTTCGCGGGCGTGCCGTTTTTGATGAAGGACCTGATCCAGACGGTCGCGGGCGAGCCGTTCAGTTGGGGATGGAAGCCGTTCAAAGACGCCGCGATAACGGCGCGGACGACGTCGCACGTCGCCGCCAAGTTCCGCGCCGCCGGTTTGATTTCGCTCGGCCAGACCACCGTGCCCGAATGGGGCGTGTCGCTTTCGACCGAGACGGCGGCGTGGGGCGCGACGCATAATCCGTGGGCGCGTGGCCACGCCTCCGGCGGCTCCAGCGGAGGCGCGGCCGCGGCGGTCGCGGCGCGGCTCGTGCCGATCGCGCACGCCAACGATGCGGGCGGCTCGATTCGGATTCCGGCGGCGTTCTGCGGACTGGTCGGACTGAAGCCGTCGCGCGGGCGCACGTCGCTCGGCCCGGCCCACGCCGATTTCTGGCATGGGCTCTGCGAAGAAGGAGTGGTGGCGCGAAGCGTGCGCGACGCGGCGGCTGCGCTCGACGCCGTGAGCGGCTATATGCCGGGCGATCCATGGATGGCGCCGCCGCCGGCGCGTCTGTTCGCCGAAACATTTTCGGACCCGCCGAGTGAGTTGCGCATCGGCCTGATGGATCGCGCGCCGCAGTTCCATCCGGGAATCGATGCCGAGGCCGCTACGGCGGTCGCCAAAGCCGGAATGCTGATGGAGCGTCTCGGCCATCGCGTGGAAACGAACTATCCGCCCGCGCTCGACGACGCACGCATCAATTCGGCGTTTGGCCGGGTGGTCGCGGCGGGCGAGGCGCGGCAGGCGGCGACTGCGGCCGAGATGCTGGGCCGGCCGCTGACCGCGGAAGATTTCGATCCGTGGACGTGGTTTTTGATCGAGCGCGGCCGCCGCGTGACCGCGACCGACTATCTGGCGGCGTGCGATTGGTTCAACGAATTTTCGCGCGCGGCGGCGAACTGGTTCGCAGAGGACGGATTCGATCTATTGGCCACGCCGGCCACGCCGTCGCCCGCGCCGCCGCATCGCTATTTCAAGGTGGGAGCGAACGAAAAGCCGGGTGCGGCCGGAGCGCGGCTGAATCAGATGAGCGTTTTCACCGTGCCGTGGAATATCTCCGGGTTGCCCGCGATTTCGCTCCCGCTGCGCATGACGGCGAAGGGATTGCCGATGGGAGTGCAGTTCGTCGCGCCATATGGCCGCGAGGATTTGCTGCTCAAGGTTGCGGCGCAGCTCGAAGCGGCGGAGCCGTGGTCCTCGCTCCGCCCACCCACCTGCGCTTAGCGCAACGCCTCGGCTGGGGTGCCGACCAATAGCGTTGGATATCGGAGCCTAAACGGATCGCTTTGGAATACGATCCAGCCATTCCGGTTCCCCTTCACCACGGAGACGAGCAATATTTATTGCTGGCTCCCATGGATTCGCGAGCCATATGCTCAAGACCTCGCGAGCCATATCATCGGATGGCAAGCAAAAAAATCCAAGATCAAATTCTTCAGGAAGCTCAACCATCTTTGAGGACCGTGGATCCGACAAAGTTCGAAGCTTGCCTGGCATCGGCGTTTTTTGAGATACCTTGAAATTGTAACGCGCGATATCGTCGCTAGATAAACTTTGGAAATAGCATTTACATGACCATCCGTTCGGCGGTGTATAATGTTTCCACCATGGTGAACTGAGCAGTAGTACGATTCCATTAAAGCGCGCGTGAAAAGGTTCCTCTTCTGCCAAAGGGCAAACATATCGACCGTACGGACGGTGCTTTACAACTCGATCAATCTGATGAAGCCGTTGTACTGAATGCAGGATCGAAAATGAAGCGTCATGGATCGGCGCAAATACTTCCTCCATTGCTCGAACCTTGTGACGCCTCTTCGTCTTCTCGCTCATTATGGTGAAGTCGTCAATCCATATTTTCTTCGCTTTCAATATCGGCGCAGCAAGCCGAAGCGTATCACTTAATGCATAGCCCTCACGGAATGCAAAGCTAAGCACTTGTTCAGTATATCTCAGTGCGTCCCGAGCGAGAATTTCCTCTGATTTGCTCTTTATCTCACCTAATTCCGGATTTTCTTTACTCTCTTGTGCGCGTTTTCTCTCTTCTGCCTCGATGGTTCGTAATGCTCTGAGAGATTTTTCGCGTTTCTCCGCTCGTATCTTCCCGTAGCACTGAGAATGTGATGGACGCAGGAATCCTATCGAACGCAGCAGTCCTAATGGCTGACCGCAGATTTCGCATAACTTCATACGGCCATTAGTCCGTCAAATCGAAAATTACGCTCGGATTAGTACCAAGGTCCACGGGGTACGCTCAATCCTTGACTTAGCTTCTATGGTAGCCTAGATTCCGGTTCCCTGCCGGCAGAGTTTTAGGGGCCTAGCAGGGCGTTGATAAACGCCTGAATTTCACTCGCCTATAATTCGTCTGAGTGGGTAATCGTGGTTGAGGAGGAAGTGGCGGATGCGCGGTGAGG
>JAJZAI010000007.1 GCA_021799495.1 Deltaproteobacteria bacterium | reverse complement strand
CGGCGGGAGCGACAGCAACGAGGGAGGAAGCGGGCACGAGGCGTGAGCGGGCCCGCGCGACGGTGTGGAAGAGGAACGGCTGAAAGCGATTCTGGAAAGCCTTTTGTTCGCCGCCGGCGAACCGATCACGCTCGCGCAGATGGTCTCGGCGATCGAGACGGTTGCGCGCGACGACATTCGGCGCGCGCTCGGCGAGATGGCGGTCGCATATGCCGAGGCGGGACGCGGCCTGATCCTCGAAGAGGTTGCGGGCGGCTACCAGCTTCGCACGCGGCGCGAGCACGCCGCATACGTGCGGCGCCTGCTTGCCGCAAGGCCGCCGCGGCTGAGCCGGCCGCTGATGGAGACGGTCGCGATCGTGGCCTACCGCCAGCCGATCACGCGCCCCGAGATCGAACAACTGCGCGGCGTCGATTGCGGCGGCGTAATTGATACCCTGCTGGAGCGGCAGTTGATCAAAATCGCCGGCCGCAAGGAAGCGCCGGGCCGTCCGATCGTTTACGCCACCACGCCCGAATTTCTCGAACTGTTCGGCCTGAAAGACCTCTCGAACCTGCCGGATCTCGAAGAATTCCGCGAAATTGAACTGCCGCGCGACGATGCGCCGGTAATCGACGCGGACGCGGCGAGCGCCGCCGAAGAGCCGCGAATTTCCTCCGTGCCGGCGGATTCCGCCGACGACTCGCGGAACGACGCTGCGGCCGAAGCCGAACCATCGGCGGCGTCTGAAGCGACGCCAGCACGCGGCGATGCGGACGAACCGTCCGCGCAGGATTCGGAGAAGTCGGACTAGGCGCGCGTCCCGCCGCTCAAACCTGAAAACGCCATACCGCGCCGTTCTTCAGGATTCGGCCGCACGACGGCGTGGCGAAATGTGTGCCGAAAACCGTCACCGGCCGCTCGGCATAGCGCGCCAGGAACGACCGCCGTGTGCTCCGCGCCAGATCGGGAATCGCGTCGAAGCCGCAATTCCATTCCGGATGGATGCACTGAATCGGATGGTGCATCAGGTCGCCGGTGATGACCGCTTCCTGTCCGCGCGACGAAATCCGCACGCTGAAATGGCCGGGAGTATGGCCGGGCGTCGGCTCCAGCCAGATTTCGTCGGTCACGCGATGGTTGTCGTCAACCAGATCCGCCAAGCCCGCATCCACGATCGGCCGCACCGAGTCGTCGATCGGGTCCTTGATGAAGCGGTCCTGCTCGGCCGACCAGTGCTTCCATTCGGCGCGTCCGAATAGATAACGCGCGCGGGTGAAGGTCGGTATCCAGCGCTCGCCGGCGAGCCGCGTGTTCCATCCCACATGATCGACGTGCAGATGCGTGCAAATTACATAGTCGAACGAATCCGGCGGGAAGCCGCCCTTTTCCAGATCGCTCAGGAAATTCGTATGGAGCTGGTTCCAGCCCTCGAAGCCGCGCTGCTTGTCGTTGCCGATACAGGTGTCGACCACGATGCGCTTGCCTTTCGATTCGAGCGTGAGCGCGTGGATGCTCATCCGCACGCGCCCGCTTTCGTCGCAGAAATGCGGCATCAGCGCGTCCGCTTCGCGCTTTACGTTTTCGGGCGTCGCGTCGGGCAGCACGAAGGTGGCTTTCGAGACGGTCTCCATCTCGACGAACCGGTTGATGACGACGTCGCCGATTTGCCAGCGATTCATAAGCGGCCTCCGGGCGGCAAAAAATCTCGCGCGAAGGTATCGCGAAATGCGCCGCCGCGGCAATCCCCGGGCGCGCTCAGCCTTCGCTTTCCTCGAAGAATCCCGCTTCGGGCGCGTAGTTCTCGAACCGCGTGTACTGGCTCAGGTAGGTCAGCTTGGCGGTGTCGGTGGGGCCGTTGCGCTGCTTGGCGATAATCACTTCGGCGACGCCCGGTTCCTTGCTGTCGCGATGGTACATCTCGTCGCGATAGATGAACGCGATCACGTCGGCGTCCTGCTCGATCGCGCCCGATTCGCGCAAATCCGCCAGCAGCGGGCGCCGGTCCGGGCGCGTTTCGACCTGCCGGTTGAGCTGCGACAGCGCGATCACCGGCACTTTCAATTCCTTCGCCAGAGCCTTGAGCGAGCGCGAAATTTCCGCGATTTCCTTTTCGCGCGATTCGCCCGGACGCGCCGAGCGCATCAGTTGCAGGTAATCGACAATCACCAGCCCCAGCCGCGAGTTGCGCTCGCGCATCAGGCGCCGGCATTTCGCCTTCAGCACGATCGGCGAGGTGTCGGAACTGTCGTCGATGAAAATCGGCGCCTCGGCAAGCCGCGCCGCCGCTTCGGCAAGTTTCGGAAAATCCCGTCCGCTCAGAAAGCCGGCGCGCGCCTTCGAGCTGTCCACTCGCGCTTCCGAGCAGAGCATCCGCAGCACGAGCTGCTCCTTGGACATCTCGAGCGAAAAGAACGCCACGCCCACTTTCGGATCGGCGTCGAGCGCGGCGTGCGCGCAGATGTTCAGCGCGAGCGCGGTTTTACCCATGCTGGGGCGCGCCGCGATAATGACCAGGTCGCTCGGTTGCAGTCCTGCCGTGAGCCGGTCGAGATCGGTGAAGCCGGTCGGCACGCCCGTGACCAACTCCTTGTTCTCGTACAACCGCTCGATCAGCTTGAGCGACTCGCGCGTGAGCTCGCTCATCGGATGGAACGACTGGCGGATGCGACGTTCCGAAATTTCGAAAATTCGATGCTCGGCGCCGTCGAGATATTCCTCGACGTTGGCCGGCGAATCGTACGCGCCCGAGGCGATTTCGGTCGCCGTGGAGGCGAGCGCGCGCAGCACCGATTTTTCGCGCACGATCCGCGCGTAGTGGCTGGCGTTGGCCGCGGTCGGCACGCAGGCCGCCAGTTCCGCGATATAGGCGGCGCCGCCGATCGCCTCCAGCACGTTCTTTATCCTGAGCGCCTCGCTCAGGGTAATCGCGTCAACGGGCCGGTTGTGCTCGGTTAGATCGACCATCGCGCGGAAAATTTCGCGATGCGACTCGCGGTAGAAATCATCGGGACCGAGTGCTTCGATCGCCACGTTGACCGCGTCGTTGTCGAGCAGAATCGCGCCGAGCACCGATTGTTCGGCTTCGATATTCTGTGGAGGAACGCGCTTGAAAATATCGTCCGCCGCTGCCGCCGCCACCCGCACTCACCGCCGCGCCTGATTCGATCCGCCCGGAGCGGACCAGCGCGCGCGATTAAAGTATCCGCGCCCGCGTTTGGCGCCGCAAGCCGCATCCGGCGCAAGCGCCGTTCGGGCGCGCGGAAAATCCACACTATCAACAAGTCATCGCCGCCGCCGCGCGGTCTTGGGCCGCGCGCGCGCGGCGAACGGTCCGATCGCGACGCCGAACAGGAACCCTCCCACGTGCGCCCACCACGCCACCCCGCCCACCAGCGGCCCCTGCGCGCCCGCCGCGATTCCCGCCCAAAGCTGCGCGGCGAACCACGCCAGCAGATAGACCACGGCCGGAATTTCGGGCGTCCAGATAAAAAAGCCGATCGGCAAAATCGTCATGATTCGCGCCCGCGGATACATCACGAAGTAGGCCCCGAGCACGCCCGCGATCGCGCCGCTTGCGCCAATCACCCCGACCCGCGAATCCGGCCCCATCGCGATCGTCGCCAGTCCGGCCGCGATTCCCGCCGCAAGGTAAAATATCGCATAGCGCCGCGCGCCCATCCGTTCTTCGACCGCCGGTCCGAAGATGAACAGGTACAGCATGTTGCCGAGCACGTGCAGGACGCCGCCGTGCAGGAACATCGAGGTGACCAGCGTCAGCAGCGCGCGCCCTTCGCGCGCCGCGCCGCCCGCGTTCGTGATCGCCGCCGGCGTCATCGCGTAACGCCGAATCAGCGCCGCCGCGCCTTCGCCAAGCTCCGTTTCGTATGCGAATGCCGCCAGATTCGCCGCGATCAGCGCGGTGTTGACGAGCGTCAGGCGCCGGGTCGATTCGCTGTCGCGCAGAGGGATCATGCGGTCGGCCGTGAAACGGCGTCTTATACTAACGGCGGCGATGCGCGCGGGCGAACCGGAAACCCGTGCTTGAGCGCGCCGCCGATTCGTGCGAAAGAACACCCGATGAGAGGGCGTGGCCGCGCCCGCTCGACGCGGCGATCCGCGGCCGTCCCGCCTTCGCGAATTGCCCGGACTAACGGCCGGCTTTCGGCGCGCGTCCGAGGGAGGTGACAATGGAGACAATCAGGCAGGAAGTCACGGTCAGCACGGCGGGCGGCAAGATGCCGTGCTATGTGGCGCGGCCCGCGGGCGGCGGCCCCTATCCGTCGCTGGTGGTCGTGATGGAAGCGTTCGGCCTCAATCAGAACATCCGCAATATCACTGATCGGTTCGCGGCCGAGGGGTTCGTCGCGATCTCGCCCAACCTTTATTTTCGCAGCCCCGATAACGTCGTCGGCTACGACAACCTTCCCGGTGCGATCAAGCTGATGCAGAGCCTGACCGACGATCAAATCGTCGCCGACATGACCGCCGCGATCGATTATGTGAAGACGCTCAAAGAGGCGAAGCCGAAATTCGGCACGACCGGCTTCTGCATGGGCGGTCGAATCGCGTTCCTGACTGCGGTCCATAATCCCGACGTGTATGCGGCCGCGCCGTTTTACGGCGGCGGGATGACCCGCGCGGGCCAGCCCGGCGGCAAGGCCCCGACGGATTACGCCGCCAACCTCAAGGGCCCCGTGCTCGCCTTTTTCGGCGGCAAGGACGCGTTCATCCCCGTCGCTGAAGTGGACAAATTCCGCGACGCGCTCAACAAAGCCGGCAAGCCCGCCGAAGTGGTGCTCTACGCCGACGCCGATCACGGTTTCATGTGCGAGGAGCGCCCGTCGTTCCATCCGGAGCACGCGCGCGAGGCGTGGCCGAAGACGGTGGCCTTCTTCAAGCAAAATCTGGCCTGAAGCCGGGTTCGAGACGGCCATCCGCAGGCCGAAAAAATAACGGGGCGGGCCGCGCGCGCGGCCCGCCCCGTTCGGTTGAACTTAATCTATTACTTTACTTTGGCGGGACGGTCCACGGATTGCCGTATGTGTCGAGGCAGGCGACTTCGCTGATCGGCTTGCGCGTGACCGGTCCATGCTTGCCCTTGGGATAACCGACCGGCATCAGCGCGTAGGTCTGCACTTCGGGCGGCAGCTTCAGGATCTCGCGCACTTCGTCTTCGAAGAAGGCGTGAATCGTCGTCAGCACGGTGCCGAGACCGAACGCGCGGCAGGCAAGGATAATGTTCTGCACGGCGGGATAGATGCTCGAGCCGGCGATGCGCCCGGCCGACGCCATCCGCGCCTTGACGTCGTCGGGCAGTTGCGACGCGCCCGCCCAGATCGATTGTTTAAGGCAAGGCACGATCAACACCGGCGCGTCGCCCATGTGATCGAAAAGATCGACCACCGTCTTCCACCAGCGCTCGTACTTAGCCGGATCCATGTGCGGCGGCGGCTTCGCGCCTTCGTAAAGCTTGCTCAGAATCGCGGACGCCTTCTTGTAAACCGCGCCGAGGCGCTTGCGCCGTTCGGCGTCTTTGACGACCACGAACACCCACGATTGCGCGTTGCTGCCCGAGGGCGCCCGTATCGCCGCATCGAGCACCCTGGCTATGACTTCGTCCGGCACCGGGTCCGGCTTGATCCGCCGGATCGCCCGCGCCGTGTACATCGCTTCGAACAGTCCTATCTCAGCCATCGGTTCCTTCCGTGTTGAATCCGTGATGGTTGCGCCCGGACCGAGCTGGTCCGGGCCGTCCGCTTACGCCGCAGGCGCGTTCTGGCCGCGCCGTCCGATCAGTTTTTCGACGACTTTCTTCGCGTCTTCCGGATTTTTTACCATCGGACCGGGCTGTACGCGATGCTTCAAAATCTTGTCGTCGTCGTTGAACTCGCGTACCGTCACGCAATATTCCAGCAGCAGCCCGTTCGGATCGTTGAAATAGATCGAACGGCACCATTCGTGATCGACGACCGGCGTCACGTCGATGTCCATTTTCAGCAATTCGTCGCGCTTCGCTTCGAGTTCCTCGACCGACGCCACATCGAAGGCGAAATGATAAAAAGCCGGCGGCAGATTCTGCGCGCTGTTGATGTCGGTCTTGAACTCGGTCGGAATTCCGGGCACCCGCTCCGGACACATGAACGCGACCAGCGTGCCGTCTCCGGTATTCATGAAGACGTGCTTAATCTTGCCGCCCTCGGGCGGCTCCAGGACGTCGCACCAGGCGACGCTCCAGCCCAGTTTGCGGGTGTAAAACTCGACCGTGCGGTCGTAGTCCAACGTCGCCAGTCCGATGTGATGCACGCCTTTTCGCGTCATACGATCTCCCCTGTTCGGCTATTCTCCCCGCAGATCCGCTGCTTCCATCACTTACCACTTTTGCCCGCGATCCAGAACCGTCCGCCTGGGGACGGCCGCGCGCCAAGTTTCACTCGAGCTTCACGATTTTGCGTTTGATCGCGTAGCGGACCATGTCGGCCGTGGTGCGCAGGCCGAGCTTTTCCTTGATGTTCTCGCGATGGACCTGCGCGGTCTTGGGACTGATGCCGAGTTGCTGAGCGATATCTTTGCTGGTCGCGCCCAGACCGACCATCCGCAGCACTTCGCGCTCGCGCCGGCTGAGCCGCGAAGCGTCAGGCCCGGCTTTCAGATTCCGTCCGCGCAGGCGGCCGATAACGATCGGCGCGATCGACGGACTGACATAGCGGCGGCCGTCATGGACCGCGCGCACCGCCGATATCAATTCCTCGGGGGCGTCGCTCTTGACCAGATAACCGGCGACGTCCGCTTCCGACAGCGCTTCGAGCACCTCTTCGTCTTCCTCGTGCGCGCTGAGGATCAGCACTTTGGTCGCCGGCGCCGTCTTGTGCAGCCGATGCGCCGCCGCCAGACCGCCGCCGCCCGGCATTTCGAGATCCATCAAGAGCACCTGCGGACGAAGTTTGGCCGCAAGCGCCACGGCCTGTTCGCCCGTGGTCGCTTCGCCGACGACGTTCATCCCGTTGCGCTCGAGCAGCGCGCGCAGCGAGCCGAGCAGCACGCGATGGTCGTCGGCGAGCAGCACGCGAATCTTTTCGTCGTCGCTCATGCCGGTTCCGGAATTTCGGCGATCAGCCGGGTCGCTCCGCGTTTTGATTCAACCTTCAGCCGCCCGCCCATCAGCGCGAGCCGCTCCGCCAATCCGCTCAGCCCCATCCCGTTCCGGCCGCCGGTTTCGGGCATGCCCCGGCCGTTGTCGAGGATCGAAAGGCGCGCGATTCGTCCGCGTTTTTCGATGGAAATCTCAACGTGCGTCGCTTCCGCGTGCCGCATCACGTTGGCCAGCGCCTCGCGCGCGACCTGGTAGCATAGCTGCTGGACAGGACGGGTCAATTTGCCGATTCGCTCAGGCCGCATCAGCCGTCCGCGAATTCCCGCGTCGGCGATACGGCGCAATTCGTAGCGCAAGGCGTCTTCGAGCGATGAACGGCCGAGCGTCGCTGGGCGCAGCTCGCGCACGCGCAGCCGCAGGGCGTCCTCCAGTTGCTTGAAAACGCCGCGGGCTTCGTCCGGCCCGGCCTCGAGCGCGATGCGCGCGGCGGCCAGCAGTTGCGCCTGATGGTCGTGCAGGTCGCGCGCGATGCGCGCCCGTTCGGCGTCCACCGCGCCGTACAATCGCATCCCGAGCGCGCCGACCAGCCGTTCGAGCCGCTCGCGCTCGGCCTCGGCCCGCCATCGCGCCAGCATCGGCTCGATCCGTTCGGCCAGGGCCTCCGCGCGCGCCACCGTTCGCGGTTCGATGGGTTGTCGCGAGGCGAGCGCCACCGCGCCGCGCTCGAAAGGCACGCAAGCGTAAGAGTCGAAACGTGCGAACAGGCGGTCCTCCGGACGCTGCTGGCCGCGCCGGGCGCGTTTGGGGCGCCAAATGGCGGTCTTGCCCGCGCGCATGCAAACCGCCAATGCGCCGGAGTTTTCGAGCGGCGTGGCTGGAACCAGCGCGCCTTGAGAGGCTACCGCGCGAATTATCCCATCGTTTTCCAGCACGACGATCCAGGCGTCGAACGGACCGGTCGCGGCGAATCTGGCGCCCAGATGCGTGTAACGATTGCGCGGTCCAAGCCGCGCCAGCGCTGCGGCGGCGTCGTCGGCCGATTTGCGTTCGTCGTCCCGTTCGCGCGATGACGTTTCAAGCCGCGCTAATCTTTCAGCGAGGTCCTGCGCATGGACGCGCCAGAAATCGCGCGATTTTTCGGCCGCCGCCATGCGTATCGCCGCCGCCGCGGCTTCGCTCGCCATCGCGGCGATCGCATGCGGCACGGCCGTCCGATTTCGCGCGGGCGCGGCGACCGCGGTGGTCACGGCGCCATCGGCGGCCGAATTCAGGCGCGCGCGCGCGAACACGACGAGCGGAGCTTCGGCGTCGGCGGCGCCGTTCGCGCCATTGCGATACGAGTTCTCCGCCGGGATTGCGAGAGCGGCGTCGCCGTCCTGGCGTGGCGCGTAAAGATCGGCGGCGGCCACGGTTCGTTCGAGGATCGGTCGAAGCGGCGAGTCCCGCGGTTCGAGAGCCACGCCTGACTCGCCGTCGCATTGCCATCGAATCAGAATTCCGCCGCCGGGAAAGAGCGACGCGGCGTGCGACGCGATTCGATCGATACGGCGGCGCGGCGATGGCTTTGCGGCCCGTTCGGCGCGAGGTTGGGCGCCTGTGGACGCCGCCGCTCGGACTGCCGATTCGGGCTTCATCGCGCTTCCGCCGCGGACGTTACCGGCGACTCGGCGGGCCGGTCGGCCGGAGCGCCTCGCCCAGTTGCTGCATCTCCGTTCCGAAGCGGGTCCAGTCGCCTTGCCGCAATGCGTCCAACGCCTTCTGGTAATGCTCGGACGCGCCGCCCAACGTCGGCGCGAGCGCGGGCTGGGTCGCCGACGCCGTCGCCGCTGACGCGACCGTGGGCGGCGCCGGCGCCTGCGCGCCCTTGAGCAGGGCGGCCAGCGTCGACGGCAGGTTGTCGCCCATCACCGTGCGATCGCTGTACGAGGCGATCACCCGCTGCAATTCCGGCAACTGGCCGTTTTGCGCGCGGATATAAAGTGGTTCGACGTAGAGCAGCGAATCCTCGACGGGTATCACTAGCAGATTGCCGAGGATTACCTTCGATCCCATCTGATTCCACAGCGAATATTGTTGGGAGATTTCCGGATTCTGATTGATCCGCGCCTGAATCTGGTAGGGACCGTAAAACAGCCGGTCCTTGGAGAATTCGAACTCGAACAGGTGGCCGTAGTCGGCGCCGTCGCATCGCGCCGCGAGCCACGCGATCATGTTGTCGCGTCCCTGCGGCACCATCGGCAGCATCAGGATATATTCAGCCTGCGATTCGCCGGGCAGCCGCATGATTACATAGTACGGCTGCATCGTGGTGGTCTCGTCCGAATAGTTTTCGCGCGGAAAGCTCCACAAATCCTCGCGATTATAAAAGACCGCCGGATCGGTCATGTGATAAGTCGCGTAGGTTTCGGCCTGAATCAGAAAGAATTGTTCCGGATAGCGGATGTGCGCCCGCAAATCCGCGTCCATCGCGTTCAGAGGCTCGAACATCCCCGGATAGATCCGCTCCCACGTGCGGATAATCGGATCGTCCTCGTCGGCCACGTAGAACGCGACCTTGCCGGTGTAGGCGTCGATCACGGCCTTCACCGAGTTGCGAATATAGTTGATTCCGTACGAATTGATTTGCGAATAGGGATAATGATCGCTGACCGTATAGCAATCGATTATCCAGTAGAGCCGGCCGTTGTGCACGACCATGTACGGATCGGAGTCCTGGTTCAGGAACGGCGCGATATACGATACGCGCTGGCTGATATTGCGCCGCAGCATGATGCGGCTTGACGGGCCAATCGTCTCGGTGACGAGCAGGTTGATATCGCGATAGAAGAAGCTGAACAGCAGGCGGCGGAACAGGCCGCTGATCGGCACGCCGCCGCTGCCCTTGTAATAGTCGAACACGTTGTCGTTGCCGCGCGGATAATCGAATTCCGGCGTCGTCGCCTTGACGATCGCGTAATTGTCCGGCTCTTCGCCGAAATAGATTCCAGGCCGGTCGATTTTCATGCCGGCGTCCGATTGCGGCGGGATATTCTTCACGTAAAGGACCGGCAGCCCCTCCTGATCCTTGGCGTTCACCGGGCTCATCACGAGTCCGTACCCGTGGGTGAACTTGAGATGGCGATTGATCCAGGTCTGGGCGTTTTCGGGCAGCAGATCGACGTTCATCTCGCGCGCTGAAAGCATCACCTGCGTGTAATTGCCGCCGATATGGTAACGGTCGATATCGACGTCGCGGAAATCGTAATAAAGCCGGATTTCCTGCAACTGGCGGTAGGTCGCGATCAGCGGGCGCGGGTCCCATAGCCGGATGTTGCGGATGGTTGTGGCGTCCTGCGTGAGCGAGGCGCTGGTGAGTTTGCCAAGGCCGGCGAAAGGCTTGACGTCGACGCCGTCGAGCTGAAACGCCCGGCGCGTCATCTCGATATTGCGCTTGAGATACGGCGTTTCGACCCGCAGTTCGTCGGGCTTGACCACCAGGCGTTCGATCGCCGGCTGGAGCAGATTCAAAATCACGGCCGGACCGAAGACCACCACCGCCGCCGCGACCGGCATCCGCACGCCGCGCTCGCCAAGATTGGCGAGGCAGATCAGGGCGGCGGCCACGGAAAGCGCGACCAGCAGCCACAGTCCCGGCTGCCACAGCGCGTGATCGACGTAGCGCAATCCAAAGACGACGCCGTTGCCGTGCAGCGTGAGCGCGAAGCGGCTGACCCAGTAGGAAAAGGCCCGCTGCAGGAAGAAAACCGCCAGCAGCACGGAGAAGTGCGCCGCGCATCCGCCGGCGATGCGCGGCGGCGACTCGCGGAAATCAAGCGCTCCGCGCGCCCAGTAGATGACGCCGCTGAGCGCCGCCGATAGGATCACCAGTGTCAGGAACAGGTCGCGAATTTCTTCTAGCAACGGCAACCTGAAAACGTAAAAGCCGACATCGCGGCCGAACGCCGGCTCGCGCAGGCCGAAGGGCACGCCATACAGCGCTTTGAGATAAACGTCCCAGCTCGACGCCTCGCCCTGCGCGATAAACAGCGCCAGCAGCGCGGCGGCGCCCGTCACCAGCAATTTCCATGGAATCCGGTCGCCTAGAGAGCGAATCAATTCCGGCAGATTCACTTCGACGACCTGGTCGGAGCGCCGGACTACGTGCAGGCGTTCGCGATCGTGGCTCAGCGCGAGCGCGATCAGGCCGTTGAGCAGAAACGCGATGAAGCCGGCGGCCCACACGATTCCGAATATAGCCAGCTCCGCGACAACGGTTGTCGTAAAAACCTGATGGAATCCGAGCGCGTCGAACCAGAGCCAATCGACGAGCAGGGTGTCGCAGAAATTGAGGATGAGAAAGGCGACAAGGATAACGGCGGCGAGGACGATCAGAAGGTTTCTTGCGCGCATTTACGGTCCGCGGTCAGACGCCGCGCGCGACCTGGGCCACATGTTCGCGGACCACGTCGGGCGGGCACATCCAGATGAAGAGTTTAAGCGTCAGATAGCCAACCAGGAGCCAATCGAGTTCGCCGATTATGGGTACTAAATCCAGTTCGAGCGCCGGCGGCGTGATCAACAGGAGCAAGCCCAGGAGCGGCACCAGCTTGGTCAGCGTCGAAACCCGCCGATCGCCCATCAACCGCCAAAAGACGCGGACGAAGTGCGGCAGATAGAGCACCATCCCGCGCACGCGCCGCGGATTCAGCAACTGCATCCTGAGGAACGAGCCAAACACAATGATTCCCAAGCATGAATGTAGCACAAGCCCGCGCGAAGCATGAGACGGTTATTCGACCGGACGCGGCGACGAAACCCGTCAATCGCGATACAATAATTCCGGCGGAGGCGTGGACGGGATGAAGCTACGGATGGCGCTCGGCAATTTCCTGGTCGAATATCTGCGCAAAATTGGGGTCAAACATGTCTTCGGCATCCCCGGCGACCTTGCGCTGAAGTTGTTTTTTGCGCTCGGACGCAAGCACGACCTGGAAATCCTTACGATGTCGCATGAGCCGGGCGTGGGCTTCGCCGCCGACGGTTACGCGCGCGCCACCGGCCGTATCGGCGTGATTTGCGTCACCTACGGCGCGGGCGGGCACAACATGGTCAATCCAGTCGCCGGGTCGTTTTCCGAGCGCGTGCCGCTGTTGATTTTTTCGGGCGGACCGGGCGAAGAGGAGCGCAAGCTCGGCGCGCTGATTCATCATCAGGCGCGCGAAATCGAATCGCAGCATCGCATCTACAAAGAGGTGACCTGCGCCTCGCACGTGCTGACCGATCCGGTGCGCGCCGCCCGCGAACTGCACGAAGTCGTCACGGCGGTATGGGCCGAGCAGCGTCCGGGCTACATCGAAATCCATCGCGATATGGTCGATCGCGAAATCGACGTGCCTGAGGAGATAATCGACTGGGACGGGCGGCTGCGCTTCCCCGAATCGGACGAGCGGAGGGTCGAGGAGGCGGCGCGCGAAACCGCCGCGATGTTCAACCGGAGCAGGCGGCCGATGCTGATCGCCGGCATCGAAATCCATCGCTACAAGGCGCAGCGCGAGCTGATCGAACTGGCGCAACGGATGGGCGCGCCGGTTTGCGCGACCGTGCTCGGCAAAGGCGCCTTCCCGATGGACCATCCGCTGTACATGGGCGTGCACATGGGGCCGATCAGTCCGGCGCCGATCGTCGCACGGATGGACGAGGCGGATTTCGTGCTGAATCTCGGCTGCCTCAAGACCGACATGAATTTCGGCAATCGTCCCCCGCACATCATTCAGAAAAAAACGGTATGGGCGGTCGATCGCCGGGTGGACGTGAAGTTTCATACCTATGTTGACGCCGGGGTGCGCGAGTTCGTGCGCGCGCTGCTCAAGCAGGACCTGCGGCGCCATCGCGAAACCGTCGCCTACGCGAGCAATCTCACCAACGGCATCGCGCCGCGCGATCCAAAGGAGCGGCCGGTGCGCGTCAGCGAAATATTGCGCGCGGTCAACGATTTTCTCGCGGAGCATCGCCGCTACATGGTCGTTACCGAAGCGGGCGACATGCTCTTCGGCGGGCTGGATATCCGCGTGCCGAGTCATGGAACCTATCTGGCGCAGGGATTTTACGCATCGATGGGATTCGCGACGCCGGCCGCGCTGGGCGCGCAGATCGGATGCGGGCTGAGGCCGATCGTGCTGACCGGCGACGGCGGTTTCCAGATGACGGGGCCGGAAATCTCGCAGGCGGTGCGTTTCGGCGTGAATCCCATTGTAATCGTCGTGAACAACGGCGGATGGGGCATTTTCCGGCCGGTCGCATCAGATCGGCGCGACCTGCTGGAAATTCCGCCCTGGCCGTACGCACAACTGGCGCGGGACTGGGGCGGCGCGGGCTTCGTCGCCGAGAGCGCCGGGGAATTGCGCGCGGCGCTGGCCGAAGCGCATCGCGCGAAAACCTTTTCGATCATCGACGCGCGCGTTGGCCGCGACGATCTTTCGCCGGTCACGATAAAATATATTCGTGCGGCCGCCCGCCGCTCCCAGCCGGCGGCGAACCGCGGCGGCGCGCGCCGCGCGCGTTCAGGATAAGCGGGGAATCCGGAGCCGAGATGGACAGTTACGAGAAAACTTATCGCGAATTTCGCTGGAACACGCCGGCGGCATTCAATTTCGGCGCGACGATAGACGCCTTCGCCGCCGATCCGTCGCGGGTGGCGTTGCTGTGGGAGGATCAGGAGGGCAATCGCGCCCGCATGACCTTTGCGGATATCAGCGCGCAGTCGAATCGAATCGCCAACGCGTTGACGGCGCTGGGTCTCGGACGCGGCGCGGCCGTGATGATCGCGCTGCCGCGGATTTCGCTCTGGCAGGCGGCCTATATCGGCGCGTTGAAGGCGGGCGCGATGGTGATTCCGTGCGTGGCGATGCTGCGCGAGAAGGATTTCGTCTATCGCGCGAATCATTCAGGCGCGCGCGCGATAATCGCCGGCGTCGAAAACGCCGAGCTGGCGGCCGATTTGCGCAATCAATGCCCCACGCTCAGGCATTTCCTCATCGCCGGCGGCGCGCGCAACGGATGGCTCTCGCTGGGGGAGGCGATGCATAACGCGTCGGCGCATTTCCGGCCGGCCGCGACGGCCGCGACCGATCCCGCAATTTGCTATTACACTTCGGGCACGACGCGCGAGCCGAAGGCCGTGCTGCACAATCACGCCTACACCTGGGCGCATCAGTACACCGGATCGATCTGGCTGGACCTCAAACCGGACGATATCCATTGGACGACGTCCGACACGGGATGGGCGAAGGCGGCGTACGGCGTGCTCTTCGGCCCCTGGATGAACGGCGTGACGACTTTCATGTACAACGGCCGCTTCGAGCCGCTGAAGGAACTTGAGTTGCTCAAGCGCTATCGGATTACGACCTTCTGCGCGCCGCCGACCGAATACCGGATGCTGGTGAAGGAGGATTTGGCGAGCCATAAGCCGCTCGCGCTGCGCCACTGCGCGGGCGCGGGCGAGCCGCTCAATCCGGAGGTAATCGGAGTCTGGCGCGAGCAGTTGGGTCTTACGATCCATGACGGTTACGGCCAGACGGAAACGGCGCTGGTCGCGGCGAATCTGCCGGGGATGGAGATCAAACCGGGTTCGATGGGCCGGCCATTTCCTGGAATCGACGCGCGCGTGCTCGACGAGAATCTCAACGAATGCGGCGCGGGCGAGGTCGGCCAGATCGGCGTGCGGGTCAAGCCCGATAAACCGCCGTCGATCATGCAGGAGTACTGGCAGAATCCAGAGGAAAACGCCGCCGTTTTCAGAGGCGATTTCTATCTCACCGGCGACAACGCCTATCGCGACGGCGACGGTTATCTCTGGTTTGTCGGCCGCGCCGACGACGTAATCACTTCGGCGGGCTACCGGATCGGGCCGTTTGAAGTCGAAAGCGCGCTGCTGGAGCATCCGGCGGTGCTCGAATCGGCGGTGGTCGCCAGTCCGGACCCGGATCGCGGAGCGATCGTCAAGGCGTTCGTGCGGCTGAAGGCGGGCGTCGCGGGCAGCGACGCGCTCGCGGTGGAATTGCAGGAACACGTCAAGCGCGTGACCGCGCCCTACAAGTATCCGCGCGAGATTGAGTTTGTCGGCGACCTGCCCAAGACGGTCAGCGGCAAGATTCGCCGGGTCGAATTGCGCCAGCGCGAAGAGCGCCGCAAACAGGGCGGCTGAGACGCGGGCGCGCCGCTCAGGATTTGCTGCGGCCTTCGAGCAGGTTCATCTTGCCGGCGAAGTCTTCGAGGTCCACTTCGGTAGTTTCCAGCACCCGCGCGACCATCCCCCAGAAGCCGATCGACATGATCAGCTCGACGATTTCGCCCGCCCCGAGATGTTTTTCCAGGGCGCGCAAGGTTTCATGCCGGCCTTTGACGTTGCGCGCGATTTCGTCGGTGAAGCGCAGGACCAGGCGCTCGATTTCGTCGAAGCACGCCGCCGGCTCCCAATTGTCCATCGCGGCGATTTGCGCTTCGGAGACGCCGACCGCCCTGGCGATCGGCACGTGCTGCGTCCATTCATAGACGGACGAGCTGACTTTGGCGGTCCGCAGAATCGCGATTTCGCGGAGCTTCGCGTTGAGCTTGCCCTTGGTGAGAAGCGAATTGCCGAGCCGCGAGAAATTGTGAAAGACGGCGTCGGACGCGTTCGCCATCATCCGCGCGACGTTCATCTTCCGCGGCGTGTTGCCAAGGATTTCGCGGGTTTTTTCCGAAGCCTTGCTTTCGTCAACATACGGTAGCAGCGCCATCGCGTTCACTCCTTCGCCGCAGCGGCGCATTCGGGTAAAGCGCGCGCCGCAGGATCTGGCGGGAGCGTAGTCCGCAGGCGGGCGCGTGCGCAAACGGCCGCGCCGCCGGAATCAGGAACCGAGCCGGGTTCGCCGCCGCCGGAGTCCGAGCCAGAGCAGTAGCGCGGCGGAGGCCATGCCGAGCACGGCCAGATGGCCGGCGCGCCGCACGATCATCGCGACATGCTCAAGTTCGTCGCCGACGAGATAGCCGATAGTGATGACAAGGCCGCACCAGATGATCGCGCCCAGCAGGTTCCATCCCAGAAACCGCCAGAAACGCATCCCGGTCGCGCCCGCCATCGGACCGGCGACGAAGCGCGCGCCGGTCACGAAGCGCGCCATGAAAACGGCCTTGGCGCCGTGTGTCGCGAAAAACGTGCGCAGGCGTTCGATGCTCGGTTGCAAGAAGCCGAACGTGGCGCCGAGCCAATCGATCAGGCGCTGGCCGCCGGTCCGGCCGAACGCGTAGCCGGCGCAATCGCCGCTGACCGCGCTGGCGATGCCGACGAGATAGATGGCGCGCAGTTCAAGGATGTCGCGGCCGGCCAGGAATCCCGCGGCGAGCAGCACCGTTTCCTCCGGCACCGGCACGCCGAGATTGCCCACGAACACGCAAATGAACAGGCCGAGGTAGCCCCAATCGGCCAGAAACGCCGCGATTCCGGTTGGATCAAGCGCGTGGTGCATCCGTGAGCGTGCGTCCGCGCCGCGCGGCGCGGACGTAAGTCAGGATAGCTTGCCGTATCGCGCCGCCGAAGGTAAGCCCGGTTGGCGCTTCACGCGGCACGCTGGTTGCGCCAGGCCGGCAACCAGCGCGCCGCGTTCCGCGTTTTCCCTCCGCCCGCGCCCCCGTTGGGAGAGCGCGGCGAAATGCGCTATGCAGGGATTCGCGGCGCACGCGGCGCCGGGCCGCCGCGAATCCCGGCCGCGAAAGGCGCGCGATCATGAAGAACATCGAGGAGCGGCTCGCCGCGCTCGAAGCGATCGAGGAAATCCGCAAGCTCAAGGCCCGCTACGCCGCCGCCTGCGACGACAATTACAACGCCGACGCGATCGCGGCGCTGTTCGTCGAGGACGCGGTCTGGGACGGCGGCGCGCTGGGCAAGGCCGAGGGCCGCGAGGCGATCCGGAAATTTTTCCTCGGCGCGCCGAAATTCTTTCCGTTCGCGATGCATAACGTAATGAACCCGATTATCGACGTTCACGGCGATCGCGCGGCCGCGCAATGGAATCTCCTCCAGCCCGCGACGATGGCGAAGGGCAATCAGGCCGTATGGCTGGCGGCGACCTATCACGACGAATACGTGCGCGTCGGCGGCGAATGGAAATTCAGGCGGCTCAGCGTGACGCCGCGCTTTCTGACGACTTACGAAGAGGGATGGGCGCGCAAGCCGTTCGTTTGAGAATTCGGCGGCCCGCGCAGACTGAAAATCCGCGGAATTCGAGGTGATTGAAGATGGCCTTACCCGGCGAAGTTACGAATCCATCCGCGCTCGCGACCAGCGACGTTACGTTCACGAGCGACGGCTTCGCGATGCGCGGCTATCTGGCGCGGCCGAAGGCGGCGGGAACCTATCCCGGCGTGATTATCCTGCACGAGGCGTTCGGGCTGGTCGAACATGAGCGCGACGTCGCCCGGCGCTTCGCGAACCAGGGCTTTATCGCCCTCGCGCCCGATATCTATTCGCGCGTGGGCGCGCCGCGCAGTCCGAGCGACATGGCCGAAGTGCGCGCCAAGATGTTCGGCCTTGCCGATGCGCAACTGGTGCGCGATTTCGAGTCGGCCGCCGCGTTCGTGCGCGCTCAGCCGGGCGCGAGCGGCAAGGTCGGATGCGTCGGTTTCTGCGTGGGCGGAAGATGGACGCTCCTGTTCGCCTGTTCCAGCGGCAAAGTCGATGCGGCGATCGATTGCTGGGGCGGATTTATCACACGCGCGACGCCGGAGGCGGCGACGACGCCGCAGCGCCCGACGCCGGTGATCGATCTCGTCCCGAACCTGCATTGCCCGCTCTACGTCGTGTGCGGCGAGGAAGATCAGAATCCTTCGCCAGCGGACGCAGAGGAACTGCGCAAGCGGCTCGCGGCGGCCGGCAAGAATTTCGAGGTCGAGATTTTCCGCAACGCCGGCCATGCGTTTTTCGCCGACTACCGGCCAAGTTATCGGGAACAGGCGGCGTTCGATTTGTGGCCGAAGATGACCGCCTTCTTCAGGAAACATCTGGCGTAAGGCGCGGAGAAAGGATCGGCGGCGATGGACGGATCGCGATGGGACGAGGCGATCGCGCGGATGCGGGCGCGGATCGATCATACCGCGACTGCCGTGCGCGACGGCTTTCCGCATTACGCGGAGCCGGCCGCCGGTTTGTGGACGGTGACGCCGCAGGGCGATTGGACCGGCGGTTACTGGAACGGGATGCTGTGGCTGACGGCGGCGGCGACCGGCGACGACCGCTACGCGCGCCTGGCGGGCGACTGGATGGAGCGGCTGCGTGTGCGAATCGATTCGCAGACCTCGGCGCGCGGCCTGCTCTTTTATTACGGCGCGGCGTTGGGCGCGATCCTGACCGGCAACGTGGTCGCGCGCGAACTCGGCATCGCCACGGCGCGTTCGCTCGCCGCCGGCTACAATCCGCGCGCTGAAGTGATTCCGATGGGCGCGGAGTTCGAGGAGGCGCACAGCGTCGGTCTCGGCGAATCGGAAGTGGACGTGGTGCAGATCGCCGCGCTGCTCGGATGGGCGGCGCGGGAGACCGGCAACGCCAAGCTCAGGGAAATCGGCGCCCGTCACGCCCGCCGCCATATCGAGTTCTGCATGCGCGCCGACGGCTCGATCTGCCAGTCCGCCTCGTTCGATCCCGCGACCGGCAGGATTACGAAGCGCTACACCCACAAGGGCATCAGCGATTCGAGCACGTGGGCGCGCGCGCAGGCGTGGGGCATCCTGGGATGGGCGCTGGCCGCCCACTGGACGGGCGACATGACGCTGCTGGAGCCGGCCGAGCGCGCGGCGCATTGGTGGAACGCGCACGTGCCGCCGGATCGCGTTGCTTACTGGGATTTCGACGACCCGGCGATTCCGCATACGAACCGCGACACTTCGGCGACGGCGATCGCGGCGGCCGGGATGCTGAAGCTGGCCGAGCTGGCGACCGGCGAGGTCAGGCGCTACGCGTTCCGTGAGGCGGCGGAGTCGGCGGTCGGAGCGCTGATCGAGAATTTTCTCGGCAAGGAAGGCGGACTCTGGCAGGGCTGCTACAACAAACGGATCGAACTGGCGACCGCCCACGAACTCATCTGGGGCACGTACTATCTATACGAATCGCTCCACGTTTTAGCCGGAAAGATCGACGCGACCCGATTGTGATTCGGCGGACAAATGCGCTGCGGGCTGAAGCCTCCGGCGCATGGCCAATCGCGGCGCAAAGCGTCTTCGCCGCGCCTCTCCCGGAACGTGCGCATTGGCGAGTTCCGCTTGTTGGTCACGCCCGCGAATGACGCTGTGGGAGTCACGGACGTGCGCACGCGAACGTCACGCCCGCGCCCGTTTTCAACACCGATCCGATGGGCGCGCCGCCAGTCGCGGCGTATGTTTCTGTCATTCTGAGCGAAGCGAAGAATCCCTGATTTCTGGACATCCGCCGGTGGGCCGAAAACGCTACTTCAGCGCGCGAACGGAGAAGCCGCGGTCGTTGAAGCACAAGAGCGAGCGCTTGCCCTGCAGCGTCGTCTCCAGCACCGTCTCGCGGCCCCATAGCCGATGCACGAAGGCGATGGTCTTTTCCGCGTATTCGAGCTGGAGATCGCGGCCGTCGTGATGGTGCTTCAAATATAAAGTCCGGTTGTGGCCGAAATCGCCGTCTTCGACCTTGATCACCGGAATCGAGCCGGCGCCGACGTTCTTGATCAGCGTTTCCTTGACCGTCTTCCAGCCTTCCTCGTCGGAGACCTTGTCCACCACCAGCTCGTCGCCGCGCGCTTCGTACTGGAAGAGGTCCATCTCGCGCATCAGCTCCTCGGTCAGGTAGCGGCGCAGGAACGAGGAATCGCGCTCGACTTCGCGCGCCTCGAAGATTTTTTCGTCGCCGCTTTTGGCGGGAGCGCCGTACTTCTTGATTTCCTCGGGCGTCGGATTTTCGTGCCGGCGATGCAGGTCTTCCCAGATTTTGAAGCCGAGATGGTACGGATTGATCTGGCCCGGAATCGGCCGCAGCACCTGATTGTGCCGCACGATGAATTCGATGTGCAGGCCCTGTTCGAGATCGAGCGATTCGACGATCTTCTTGTGCCAGTAGCTCGCCCAGCCCTCGTTCATGATCTTCGTTTCCATCATGGGCAGGAAATACTTGGTTTCCTCGTCCACGATGGTCAGCAGATCGCGCTCCCATTCCACGAGAAACGGATTGTGGTCGCGGATGAAGAGCAGAACGTCCTCGTCGGGTTCGAGCGGCGTTTTGTGCGTGTCGGGCTCGCGGAATTCGGGCCGCGCATGGATGCGCGAGAAGGGATCGGTGCGCGGCCGCGCGGCCTCGATCGTGCGCGTCAGTTGCTCTTCGCGATCGAGCTTCTTGATCGCGAGGTTGCGCCGGCATTGGAAGGCGAGCGCGTGCCCGGCGTCGAGAATCCGCTCGACCTTGTCGATTCCGATCGAGGGATCCTCGCAATAGCGCCGCACGCGGAGCGCGTGCGCCTTGAACCGTTCGATCGTCAGGTCGGCGCGGGTCGATTTGTAAGTGAAATTGTTCTTGAAGAAATCGTTGTGGCCGTAAACGTGCGCGATCGTCAGGATCTGCAGGAGCAGCGTGTTGTCGCGCATCAGATAGGCGATCGCCGGATTGGAATTGATCACCATCTCGTAGGGCAGGCCGTTGACGCCGTAGTCATAGAGCGTCTTGAGCTTTTCGTAGGCCTTGCCGTACGACCAGTGCGGATAATGCGAGGGCATCCCGGAGTACGCCATGTACCCGAGCATCCCCGTGTGGTCGCAGATTTCGAATTCCTGCGGATACCAATCGAGGCCGAACGCGGCGGCCTTTTCCCGAATCCGCTTGTCCCATTCGGCCAGATCGCTGATTTCGTAATTAGCCATTGCGATATGCGGCGGAAGTTCGCGGGGCGCGGCCGATTATTCCTTCACCCGGTCCTTGGAGAGGAAGGCCTTGAACGACGGCCAGATGTCTTCCTTGCGCTCGATCAGCACGGCCTGGAAATTGGGCGCGTCGAGCCGGCGGAAGATGTTGAGCATCGAGGATTCGTAGTAGCGCGAGCCGAGCGGCTTGATTTCGCCGTAGCCGAACAGGTTGCATACGTCGCACAATTCGCGCGCCGTGCGGATCGCGGCCGGATTGTCGGAATCGAAATTGTCGCCGTCGGAGCAGTGGAAGGCGTAGAGGTTCCAGAGCGACGGATGGTAACGTTCGGCGATTATGTCGAGCGCTTTCTGATAGCCGGACGAGATGAACGTGCCGCCCGATTCGCCCTTGTGGAAGAACTCTTCCTCGGTGACCTCATTGGCCTCCGTATGATGCGCGATGAAGACGATCTCGACGCTGCGATAGCGCGTCGCGATGAACTGGTAGAGCAGGAAGAAGAAACTCCGCGCGAGATATTTCTTCATCGTGTCCATCGAGCCGGAGGTGTCCATGATGCAGAGCACGGCGGCGTTGGACTCCTCGCGCGTGTCGATCTCCAGATGCTTGTAGCGCAGGTCGTCTTTGCGGAACGGAAAACGGCGCTCTTCGCCCGCTTCGTCGAGCGACGAGGGATCGGCCGGCGCGACGGTTTCGTACTTGCGCGCCGCCATCTGCCGCATCACGCGCTGGCGCGCGGTGCGCCGCTTGTCGAGACGCACGCGGATGCCGACGTGGCGGTAGCCTTTGCGCTTGGCGAAACGGTCGGAGGGGATTTCGCGCAGCGCGCGCCGTTCGAGATTCGGCAGTTCGAGATCCTCGAACATGATCTCGATCAGCTCCTCGAGCGTGACGTCGGTTTCGTAGTAATCGACGCCGGGGCGATCGCCCGCCTGGCCTTCGCCCTGGCCCTGGCCGTCCTTGCCGGTCTTGCCCACGACCTGGCCGGGCTGGGCGTTGCCGTCGCCCTGCGCGGCGCCGGGCGCATTCTCGCCGAAGATGAAGCGGTATTCCTTGATTCCGCGGAGCGGAACCTTGATTACCTTGTCTTTGTTTTTGCCGATGATCGATTCTTCGGCGATGATGTCGGCGATATTTTCACGGATCGATTCGCGGACTTTTTCGCGATGGCGCAGGCGGTCGCCCGCGGAGCGATCGGAACGCTCGGCGTCTGAGGGTCGATATTCGCGAAAGATGGTCTCGCTGGTGGCCATGCACTCTCTCTCCGGCCGCTGCTCTCAATTATACCGCGATTTGCCCGCGATGCCGACTGTCGCCGCATGCCGCGATTGTTTCTCGCGGTTCACGCTCGAACACGGTTCTTTCGTTACCCGCATTTGTCATTCTGAGCTTGTCCGGAGCGCAGCGAAGGACGAAGCAAAGAATCCACGCTTGCCTTTCGCCGTTTCAAGAGGCTTCGGATCCGAGCCCCTTCGCTTTGCTCAGAGCGACAGGTTTTATGGCGCTACCGTACACTGCATGCCGTCAATTTTGTGAGGGACGTTCTTGAAGAATTTTTGAGTCGGCAACAGCTCAGATTCGGTATTCAAGCCCCCACGCAAATCTCACGGAATTTTCGCAATAACCGCATATCGATTCCGTAATAAGAATGTTCGGCACACCGTCTTGATGGACACCAGGCACTTTCACGATTTTGGCTTGCGCTGGATCGAATTTATGTTGCCTTCTGGGAATCGCGTCGCCTACTGGATCACACCACCACTGGTCCGCTAAGCTCCGCCGAAAAACGTAGCCTCGCAGCGGCGTATTCGTCCCCTTGACGCCAATTCGGAGGAAATCCGCGGTCGAGGTCGTATATATTTTACAGTCCTCAGGGCCGGTCATTTTCTCAGCCACGGTCAATCCTTCCATAGGTTGTTGGCGGCGTACTTGAGCACGACGTCCACGCACGATTCGCAATAGCCGTTCTCGAGCAGATTCTTGACCATCGCGCCGTACTTCTCGGTCTGCTCCTCGTCGCGGGTGCGGGCCTTGGTGATAATCCGCGAGATGTCGCGCACCGAGGTCATCAGCTTCTTCTCGATTGCCTCCTTGAGCGGCTCGTAGCTGCGATAGCTGATCTTCTCGCCGCGCCGCGAAGTCGCCCACAGATAGGCGATAACTTCCTGCCGGAAACCGTCGGCGGCCGAGCCGATGATCGCGATCTGCTCCTCGATCGATTTGAGGAAGCCTTCGTCCGGCGGCAGCTCCTCCTTGGTGTTGCGATCGCGGACCTTGGTCTTGTTGACGTAGGCCTCGGCGTGGTCGAGATAGTTCTGGAACAGCGCCTCGGCCTGCTCGGAGTAGGAGTAAACGAAGGCGCGCGTAATCTCTTTTTCGAGCAGGTCGAGATATTCCTTGTGCAGGGTGTCCTGCAGGAATTCGAGATACTGCTTGCGCGTGTCGTCGGCGAGGTCGGCCTCCTTGGTCATCGAGATGAGCGCCTCGCGCACGTTGATCGGGTTGATGCAGTTGCCGGAGACGTTGTCGGACAAGGCGTTGTCGAGCGCTTTCATGATGAAGCGGGTCGAGATGCCCGACATGCCCTCGCGCTTGGTGTCTTCCTTGAGCTCCTGCACGTCGATTTTCTTGGTGCGGCCCTTTTCGACCACCTCTTCGCCGTTGTACAGGCGCAGCTTGGTCATCAGATCGCATTTCGAGGTCGGCTCCAGCCGCGACAGAATCGCGAACATCGAGGCGAGCTCCAGCGTATGCGGCGCGACGTGGGCGCGGAAATCCGAATTGCGGATGATCTTCTGATAAATCTTGACCTCTTCGGACAGCCGCAAATTGTACGGCACCTTCACCACGACGATACGGTCGAGAATCGCCTCGTTGGTGTGGTCGGCCTTGAACTTTTGCCATTCGGCCTCGTTGGAGTGCGCGATAATGCAGGTGTCGACGTAAACCATCCCATGCCGGCCGGGCGCGGGAATGACTTTTTCCTGCGTCGCTGTGATCATCGCGTGCAAGTATTCGGTTTCGTTCTTGAACACCTCGATGAATTCGACGATGCCGCGGTTGCCGACGTTGAGCGCGCCGTTGAGTTCGAGCACGCGCGGATCGCCCTCGGAGTACTGGTCGAGCTTCGAGATGTCTTCCGAGCCGATCAGCACCGAGGTGTCCTGATTGTTCGGATCGACCGGCGGCACCACGCCGACGCCCACGCGGTTGCGCTTGGAGAAATTGCGCGTCTCAACCGGGAATTCCTCGTAACGCTGGCCGAATTCCTCCTTGAGGCGATAGCGGCATACCGGACAGAGGTCGCCCTCGATATGCACGCCGAGCATCTTTTCGAACTCGCGGCGCAGATGGCGCGGGATGAGATGAAGCGGCTCCTCGAACATCGGGCAGCCTTCGATCGAATAGACCGGATTCGCCTGTTCGAGACCGCGTTGCACCCGCTCGACCAGAGAGCTTTTGCCCGAGCCGACCGGACCCATCAGGTAAAGCACCTGCCGGCTCTCTTCGCCCTTGAGCGAAGCCGAATGAAAATAACGGACGATTTGCGCGATCGTGCGCTCGATGCCGAAAAATTCGTCGGCGAAGAAGTTGTAAACCTTGATCGGCTCGTCCTTGTACAGACGCTTGGTGCGCGGATCGTCGGTGTCGTGGATGCTGCGCGTGCCCTGCAAAATCATCATGTCGTAGATGCGGGCGTGCGAGAGCTTGGTCGTCAGCGGGTCGGCCTTGACCAGTTCCAGGTACTCGAGCAGCGTGCCGCGCCATTGTTTCGCTTCGCGCGACGCGCGATCGCTCTTGATGAGCTGCTCAAAATGATTCAATTCGGCCATCAGCAAGCTCCTTGGTTAGGCGAGCCTTTGAAAGCGTGAACGACTGCCAGAAGGAGAGATCGAGAAAGGCGGTCGGGTTGTGCTATTGCGAAGCGCATCCCTAGCTTCGAGTATAACCCCGTATCGATCTGACGCAAGGGAAGATTTCCGCGGACGTCCGCGTTTTCCACAGATTTTTGCACCCCAGGCGACGATAACGACTGAAGTCCAATATGTTCCCGGCGGGTCGCCAGTCCGATCGAATTTCCAAGCCGCGGTTTTAATTCCGCCGGGATTCAGACGCCGTCGAGTCCGTCCGGAACGCCGATACTGTCGCCGAGTACAAGCCGGCCGCGATCGTTCGCCACCTGCGCCGCGAAGACCCGCTCGTCATGAGCGAACGACACCCACCATCGCTCGGCGACCGCTTTTTCGAGCCATTCCGCCTTTACTTCCATCGTGCGAAGCGCGTCCAGATCGTACGACTGGTTCCACGGCCCGCGCATGTGCGAGCGGGTTGGCGCAATATCGCCCAGATGGACGAGGGCCTGCGCGCCAGACTGCGCGATTACCAACTGATGGTCGGCGGTATGGCCGCCGGAGACGACCGCGGTCACGCCGGCGATGATTTCGGCGCCGCCGTCGAGCGCTTCGAGCATCCCGGCGACCGGTTCGAGGCATTCGTGCGCGTGTCGATACGCGGCGCGCAAGCGTTCATTGCGGCTGTTGCGCGCAATCTCGATCTCACCGCGCTGGACCAGGATTTTCGCGCGCGGAAATGCGGGCGCGAAACTTCCCGAATCGCGCCTCCGGACGATTCCGCCGCAATGGTCGAAATGCAGATGCGAAAGGACGACATGCGTGATATCGCCCGGCTCCATCCCGAGCGCGCGCAAACCCTCCGGCAGCCAGCCTTCGCCGTGGTCGAAGATTTTACGCTCGACCGGGCTCAGGCGATTGCCGATTCCGGTATCGACCAGAATCGCGTCGGCGCCGCGCATAATCAGCGGGCAGGTCAGGTTCAGCCGGATGCGGTTTTGCGCGTCCGCCGGATGTTCCCGCTGCCACAGCTCGCGCGGTACGACGCCGAACATGCATCCGCCGTCGTTGCGCCAGATACCGTCGCTGAGGAAGGCGATCGTCAAATCGCCAAATTCAAGTTTTGCTTGAGATTCCATTGAAGGTTGCCGATCAGGTTCCAGCCAGCCAAAGCCCGAGGCCAAGCGCGGCGACGCCGCATCCCGCGATTGCGCCGTAGAGCCGCGTCAGGCGCTGCGCGGCCGGCTTCAGACGGTCGGCGGAAACGGCCGCCTCGCGCATCCGCCGTTCCGCCCCGACCGCCGCCGACAGCAAAATCGCCATCACGAAGTAAATTACGACTTTGAGGCTGAGGATTCCGACAAAGGCCGGCGGAAATGGACCCTTGCGCGTCATCGCGGCGCCGAAAAGATTTCCGATGCCCGATAATGGAATAATCGCCGCGGCCACGAAATTGATCAGATTGATCCGCGGCGCCGCGCGCAGCGCAAACTCCTTCCATTCGGCGGTTTCGACCGCCATCGAGGAGGCCGCGAGCACGAACGCCGCCGACGTTCCGACCCAGGTCACTCCGCACAGAACGTGCAGCCACAACACCGCATCCCTCAATGCCATCGAACGCGCCCGCGCTCCTTCATCGCGAAGCAGTATAACCGATCGGCGCGGCCGAACGGCGCCGGGCTGCGCTATGCAGGGCGCGCGCATTTGACTATCAGATGTGGATATCGATGACGGCTGGAGGCGCCCGATGCTCGATCCTTATATCGAAGCGGTTGAACTGCGCGATTTGGTTCTTAAAGGGGAGTTGCGGCCGCGCGAAGTGGCCGAATTCTTTCTGGCGCGAATCGAGCGGCTGAACCCGCGGCTCGGCGCGTTCATGACGGTCACGGCCGACCGCGCGCTCGCCGACGCCGGCCGGTTGGAGCGCATCGCCGCGCCGGAGCGATCCGCGATGCCGCTGTTTGGAGTGGTTTACTCGCTCAAGGATCTGACCTGGACAAAAGGCATCCGCACCACGCTGGGTTCGAAAAATTTTGAAAATTTCGTGCCGCGCGCCGACAACGAATATGCCGCGCGCATCGCGGCGGCTGGCGGAATTCTGCTGGGCAAGACGACGACGCCGGAATTCGGCGGGCGTCCGACCACCGAAGGCGGCCTATGCCCGCCGGCGCGCAATCCGTGGAATACGGAATTTACCGCCGGCGGTTCGAGCGGCGGCGCCGCGGCCGCCGTCGCCGCCGGACTGGGCCCCGTGGCGGAGGGCAGCGACGGCGGCGGCTCGATTCGCCTGCCCGCGTCGTGTTGCGGTTTGGTTGGAATCAAGCCGTCGCGCGGCCGCGTTTCCAACGCTCCCGTGATGGGCGAGGGGTGGGGCGGTTTCGCCACCAACGGCCCGCTCGCCCGTGGCGTGCGCGATGCCGCCCTGCTGCTCGACGTGATGGCCGGACCAGCGGTCGGCGATCCGTACTGGGCGCCACCGCCCGAATGCGGTTTCGCCGCCGCCGCCGATCGCAGGCCGAAGGGACTCAGGCTGGCGGCTATCGATCGTTCGTCGATCGCGCCGGTCGATGCGGAAGTTCAGGCTGCCTTCGAGTCCGGATGCGCAACGATGCGGGCGATGGGCCATGCGATCGAGCCGATCGAGCTCGATCCTGCGGCGAAGCTGCTGGACGTCGCGCGCAAGCTGATTTGCGCCGGAATCAGCGCCGTGCCGCTGCGCGACCTGGACGCGGTCGATCCGGTGGTGCGATCGTTCTGGGAGCGCGGGCGCGCGATGTCCGCCGCGGAATACCTCGGGGCGGTTTCAAAGATGCACAATCTTTCCCGCGAAATCGTCGCGGCGCTGGCGCCGTTCGACGCGCTCGTGACGCCGACTTTGACGCGACCGCCGCTCAGGCTGGGCGCGATGTTCGCCGATCCCGAACGCTACTCCGACGATCTGTTTGGGTGGATTCCGTTCACGTTTCCGTTCAACGCGACGGGGCAGCCGGCGATTTCGCTGCCGGTCGGATTCAGCCGCGGCGGTTTGCCGATCGGATATCAGATTGTCGGCCGGCCCGCGGACGAAACCGGCATTATCGCGCTAGCCGCGGCTTTCGAAGAAGCGCGACCGTGGCGCGCCGCGCGTCCGCCGCTCGACTGAGGACCGCTTCGGAATCCCGCGTGCCCTCAGGCTCCGGCCGGCACCGGCGAAGTGCAATGCGAGCAGCGCTTCGCGGCGATCGGAATATCGCTCAGGCATTCCGGGCAGGGACGTAAGGTCGGCGCCGCGGGTTTCTGCACCTTCACGAGCAGCTTGTTGATTGGCATCACGATGCCGAAGTAAACGGCGGCGGCGATCAGGAGAAATGAAATCAGCGCATTGACGAATTCGCCGATCATGAATTTGCTGCCGTTGATCGTAAAAGCGATTCCCGAGAAATTGGGCTGTTTGACGATCGCCGCGATAAACGGCGTGAGCAGATCTTTGACGAACGCGGTGACCACCGTGCCGAAAGCGGCGCCGACCACGATGCCTACCGCCATATCGACCACGTTGCCGCGCAGTATGAAGTTCTTGAATCCGCCCATTTCGGCTCCTCCTGAGGATTTTGCGCGCCCGGCCTTGTGAATCCGGGTGTGCTCGAAACGTTCGGCCAGGTGAAGGGCCTGTTCCAGGTCGTCTCCCATCGCGGTGAACCCGGCGGGAGAATATCACGGATTTACAAAGAATAAAGGCGCGGCATCCTGCGATTGCGAGGCGCTTTTAGCGCGCTTGTCGGCGATCGGTCAGCCGCCGGCGCGCGCCGCGTCACGTTCGCGCGAACGAACGGCGACTGGCCGTGCGGCGCGCGACGCCAACCGCGCGCGCATTGCCGGTCCCGCTCCCGGCCCAGCCACCATCGCGACTTCGGCCGGCTGCAGCACCCGCCCATCCGCGCCGCGGACCGCCACTTGCGCGATTTCGCGTCCGCTCGCGCGTTCGACCACCTTGACCGGCGCCCGGTCGGGGCCGGCCACCCATTGATCGCCCCATTGCATCAGCGCCATCAGGACGGGAAAGAACGCGCGCCCCTTTTCGGTCAGGCGATATTCGAGCCGGCGGCCGCCGCCGGGCGCCGCTTCGCGGGTCAGCACGCCGCGCGCGACGAGTTTCTTGAGCCGGGCGGAAAGGATATTGCGCGCGATTCCGAGATTGCATTGAAAATCCCGGAAACGGCGCGTGCCCAAAAACGCCTCGCGCATGATCAGCATGGTCCACCATTCGCCGACCAGTTCGAGCGCGCGCGCGATCGAACAGTTCATGCGGGCGAAGGTTTTGCGCCTCATGCCGTTAAATTACGGTAAATGCGCGAAGTGTCGCAACCGGTCCGCGCGTCAGCGAAGCTCCCGATTGGTTGCGTCGTGAAACCGATTCGGCTAGCATCCAGAGCGTGGAAATTAGTTTCATGATGAAACCATTGTTGCGGATCCGGCCCGCATCGGCCTTGACGGCGCGGCCGGTCCGTGCGATTCCGGCGCACAGGCGGCCGCGCCCGCGGCGCGCCGGCCGGGGAGGTCCGCGAAATGCCTGACTACACCGCGATCAAGTACGAGTTGGCCGGCGGCGTCGCCACGATCACGCTGAACCGGCCGGAGGCGGCGAATTCGCTCAACGAGACGCTGTCGGCGGAAGTGGTCGACGCGATTATCCGCGCCGAGGAAAACGACGCCGTGCGCGCGCTGGTGATCAGCGGCGGCACGGGCCGGTTTTTCTGCGCGGGCGCCGATCTCAAATCGTTTTACTCGGCGCCCGGCGCGCTCAAAAGCCGCGTCTCGCTGTTTCACGTCGCGCTGTCGCGAATCGTGCGCGCGCCGTTCCCGGTGATCGCCGCCGTCAACGGCACGGCGGCCGGCGGCGGGATGGGGCTCGCGTGCGGATGCGATCTGATCGTCGCCGGCGAATCCGCCCGCTTCATCATGGCCTACACGCGGCGCGGACTCTCGCCCGACGGCACGACCACGTACTTTCTGCCGCGCCGCATCGGCATCGGCCGGGCGCTCGAACTCGCCTACACCAATCGCACGCTGACGGCGCGCGAAGCGATGGAGTGGGGCATCGTCAACCGGGTCGCGCCCGACGATCAACTGCTGGCAGCGTCCCACGCGCTGGCCGCGGAGCTGGCGCGCGGCGCGACGCGGGCGCTGGCGGCGGCCAAGCGCCTCATGCATGCCGGCCTCACCGCGACGCTCGAGACGCAGATCGAAAATGAACTGCGCAGCATCTACGAGCTGGCGGCGAGCGACGACACCAAAGAGGCGATCCGCGCCTTCAATGAAAAGCGCACGCCCGTATTTCGCGGACGCTGATTCGAACCGCAGGGAGGGAATCGTATGGCCAAGAGCTTTGAATTTCTTTTCGACTATGGCAGTCCGTTCAGCTACCTGGCGAATATCCAGACGCCGCGCTTCGCGCGGCGCGCGGGCGCGTCGGTGGTTTACCGGCCGATCTTGCTCGGCGCCGTGCTGAAGGCGACCGGCAATTCCTCGCCGATGACGGTGCCGGCCAAGGCGCGCTATATGGCCGACGATTTGCGGCGATGGGCGTCGCGCTACGGCGTGGAGTTCCGGATCAATCCGTATCCGTTCTTGCGCAACACGCTCGGCCTGATGCGCGCGGCGGTGGCGGCCCAGAAGCTCGGCTCGTTCGCCGCCTATCACGAAGCGGTTTTTCCGGCGATTTGGGCTGACGGTTTGGACCTCGGCGATTCCTCGGTGCTCGGCCTGGTCCTGCGCCGGGCGGGCGTGGACGCTCAGGCGTTGCTGGCGGCGGCGGAAACGCCGGAAGTCAAAGACGAATTGCGGCGCAATACGGAATACGCCGTGTCGCGCGGCGTGTTCGGCGCGCCGAGCTTTCTCGTCGGCGACGAATTGTACTGGGGCAACGACCGCTTCGACTTTATCGCGGAGGCGCTCGGGCGCATCGCCTGAAGCGCCGACGGAGGTTCCGATGGCGACGGAAGCTGAATCCAAAGTAGCGGCGGTAATCGGAGTTGGACCGGGGCTGGGCGCGGCGTTGGCCCGGCGTTTCGCCGCGGGCGGCTATGCGGTGGCGATGGTGGCGCGGGACGCGGCCAAGCTCGATCGGCTCGCCGCCGAAATCAAGGCTCAGGGCGGGAAGGCGCTGCCGGTCGCGGCGAACGTGGCGGAGGCCGGCGAAATCGAACGGACCTTCGCCGAGATCCGACAAGGATTCGGCGACCCGGAGATTTTGATCTACAACGCCGCGATGCGCCCCTTCGGGCGCCTGATGGAGACGCGGCCGAGCACTTTCGAGAACACCTGGCGCGTCAACGCGTTCGGCGCGTTTCTATGCGCACAGCAGGCGGTTCCGGCGATGCTCGCGGCGGGCCGCGGCGCGATTCTCTTCACCGGAGCGACGGCGGGCGAACGGCCCTATCCGACCTCGGCCGCCTTCGGCCCGGCGAAATTCGCGATGCGCGGGCTGGCGCAGGTGATGGCGCGCGATTTGGGTCCGCAGGGCGTCCACGTCGCGTACGTGAATGTCGACGGCGCGATCGACATGCCGTTTATTCACGAACGGTTTCCTGATCTTAAAGAAGAAGACATGTTGCGGCCGGCCGCGATCGCCGACGCCTACTGGTATGTGGCCCATCAGGATCGCAGTTGCTGGACGCATGTGCTCGACGTGCGGCCGTTCAAGGAAAAATTTTAGGGACGGGCGAGTCCCCGGCTTCCAACATCGCCGGCTTTCTGGTTTGCTGCGCTCGGAGGGGAGCGCAGCGGAGTGGGATCGATCGACGGCCGCATAACGGTCGCAATGATTACGCTCAACGAGGAGCGGGCTGTCGGCAAAGTGATCGGCGATATTCAGCGCGCCGCGCCCGGCGCCGAAATACTCGTGATCGACAGCAGCGCCGATCGCACTCCGGACATCGCCGCCGCGATGGGCGCGCGGGTGCTCCGCCAGTTCCCGCCGCAAGGCTACGGTCCCGCGATGGACCGGGCGCTGCGCGAGGGGCGCGGCGAAGTGACTGTCACGCTCGATTGCGACGACACCTATCCTGTGGAATTCATCGAACCGATGGCGCGGATGGTGCTCGAAGAAGGCTTCGACCTGGTTGACGGGTCGCGCCTGGCGGGCAAGCCGGCGGCGATGCCATGGGTCAACTATTTCGCGAATCGGGGCTTCGCATTGATCGCGTCGGCGCTGTTTCTGCGCAATATAAGCGATCTGCACAGCGGGATGCGCGCGTATCGGCGCGGCCTGATTGACAATCTCGGCTGCGATCCGCGCGGCGCGGCGTTGCCGGTCGAACTGCTGCTGCGCCCGCTTCGCGCGGGATGTAAAGTGAAGCAAATCGCGATTCCGTATCGGATGCGGATTGGCGAAAGCACGATGCGGCCGTTGCAGAGCGCGTGGTGGACGATGAAACGGATTATGTCGAGCCGGTTCGGCGCGATGCCGGCGCGCGCGGCGAAGTGACCGCGATGGAACGGACCTCGCCGCAGCGTCCCGCAAGCCGCCGCTATTTTATCGTCGGCGGAGCAGGATTTATCGGCGGCCATTTCACCGACGTCCTGTTGTCGGACGCGGCGGTCGAGCGGATTACCGTTTACGACAATTTCAGCTCGGGCCGGATCTGGCACTTTGAGGCGCATCGCGACGATCCGCGCCTGCGCATCGTGCGCGGCGACGCTGGCGATTGCGGCGCGCTCGCCGCCGCGATGGCGGATCACGACGCCGTCATCCATCTCGCGTCGAATCCCGATATCGCACGCGCGGCCACCGATCCGGAAATCGATTTCCGCCAGGGCACAGCGCTGACCAACGGCGTCGTCGAGGCGATGCGCCGCGCGGGCGTTCCGCGCATCCTTTACGCCTCGGGCAGCGGGGTTTACGGCGATCTCGGCGAACGCGAAGCACGCGAGGATCACGGGCCGCTGGTTCCGGTCTCGACCTACGGCGCGAGCAAGCTCGCCGGCGAGGCGCTGATCGCCGCGTATTGCCATATGTTCGGCATGCGCGGATGCGCCTTTCGCTTCGGCAACGTCGTCGGCCCGCGCCAGACGCACGGCGTCGGTTATGATTTCGTCCGGCGGCTCGCCGCCGATCCGTCGCGGCTCGCGATTCTTGGCGACGGGACGCAAAGCAAATCCTATGTCCACGTCGAGGACGTGATCGCCGCCGTCCTGACCGCAGAGCGGATGTGCGATAAGCCTTTCGAGGCGTTCAACGTCGCGACCGGCGATTACATCACGGTCGCCGAAATTGCGGAGCTCGCGGTCAAGTGCCTTGGCCTGAAAAACCGCCCGCGCTTCGACTACGCGGGCGGCGACCGCGGATGGAAGGGCGACGTGCCCATCGTCCGGCTCAATACCGACCGAATCCGCGCGCTGGGATGGCGCTGCCGGCGCGACAGCCGCGAGGCGCTGCGCGACGCGATGCGCGCGATGATCGCCGATGAGCGCGTACTGCGCGGATGAATTGCCGCCGCTGGCCCTGCTCGCGGGCGGTCTCGCCACGCGGCTGCGTCCGCTGACCGAGACGATTCCGAAGTCGATGGTCGAAGTCGCGGGCGAACCGTTTATCGCCCATCAGATGCGCCTGCTGCGGCGCAAGGGAATCGCTCGCGCGGTCGTCTGCGTCGGCCATCTGGGCGAAATGGTCGAGCGGTTCGTCGGCGACGGCACCCGCTTCGGATTGCGCGTCGATTATTCCCGCGACGGCGCGCGTCCGCTCGGCACCGGCGGCGCGCTCAGGCGGGCGCTGCCGAAACTTGGCGAAAATTTTTTCGTGATGTACGGCGACAGTTATCTCGACGCCGATTTCGCCGCCGTCGCCGCGGCGTTCCGCCGCTCCGGGGCGCCGGCGCTGATGACCGTTTTTCGCAACGACGGCAAGTGGGACAAAAGCAACGCCGCTTACCGCGACGGTAGGATCGAACGCTACGACAAATCCGCCGCGCCCGGCGAGCTGGCCTATATCGATTACGGTCTCGGCGTGATCGCGGCCGAAGCGCTCGCCGCGCGGCCGGCCGGCGTTCCGTTCGACCTTGCCGATTTCTATGCCGCGTTGACGCGCGAGGGCCGGCTCGCCGGCTTTGAGGCGGCCGGACGTTTCTACGAAATCGGCGCGCCCGCCGGACTCGCCGAAACGTCGGCCTATCTGGCGGCGCTCGCGGCCGAAAGGAGTCGGCCATGATCATCACGCGCACGCCGCTTCGGATTTCGCTCGGCGGCGGCGGCACCGACCTGCCGTCGTATTATCGCGATCACGGCGGTTTCGTGGTTTCCGCCGCGATCAACAAACACGTCTATATCACCATCAATCACACTTTCTTCCCCGGATATTTCCTCAAATATTCGGAGCACGAACTCGCCGACACGATCGACGGCGTGCGCCATGCGTTGATTCGCGAAGCGCTCGCGATGCATCGGATGCCGGGGCGGCTCGAAATAGTCAGTATCGCCGACGTTCCCGCCGGCACTGGATTGGGTTCGTCAGGCGCGTTTCTGGTCGGCCTGCTGCACGCGCTCCACGCCTACAAGCGCGAGCCGGTGACCGCGGAGACGCTCGCCCGCGAAGCGGTCGAGATCGAAATGAACCGGCTCGGCGCGCCGGTGGGCAAGCAGGACCAGTACGTCGCGGCGTACGGCGGAATCGTCAGCCAGGATTACCACGCCGACGACAGCGTCAAGATCGCGCCGCTCAATATGAGCGAAGCGGCGCTGCGCGAGCTGCGCGACTCGCTGATGCTGTTTTTCGTCGGCTACACGCGGGCCGCGACCGAACTGCTCGGCGAGCAAAAGGAGCGTTCCGAGCGGGGCGACCCGGCGATGCTCGACGGCCTGCACTTCACCAAAAAACTCGGCCTCGAAATCCGCGGCCTGCTTGAAGCGGGCGACGTACGGCGCTTCGGCGAACTGATGCACGACCACTGGATGCGCAAACGGGCGCGCTCGGCGGGGATGAGCAGCGCGCGCATCGACGAACTTTACGAAATCGCGCGCGGCCGCGGCGGCGCCACCGGCGGCAAACTCGTCGGCGCTGGCGGCAGCGGCTTTTTGCTCTTTCATACGAACGACCGGCGCCGGCTGCGAACCGCGATGGCCGAGGCCGGCCTGACCGAAATGGACTTCGCTTTCGACTTTGACGGATCGGTCGTTTTGCTCAGGAATCGCTGAGCGCCGCTTCGATAACGATCCGGAAACTAAGCAGTCCCGGCGCGATACGGCATAGCGCGCGTTCGATCGGCCAGATCGTGCGAGCATAGAACTGGTATATCGGCATGTTCAAAATTGCGTCGGGTTTCGCGGACGCGGCGCGCCGACGCACGATTTTCCGTACCATCGGCGTGAAGGCGCGCGCAATTCCCGGATCGTTATCAACACTGACCGGGATATATCCGCCTTCGATTACAAATCGGCGGGCCGACCGGTTGGTGAAAAATCGCAGATGCCGCCGATCCATAACGCCGCTCTCTGCGTAGTCGAATCGTCCAGCGAGGATGCGGAATCGATTGAACCAGACCGCGACGTTCGGCACGGAAATTACCAACCGCCCATCGGGTGCTAGAAAACGTTGGTAATACTTGATCACCTCGGTCGGCTCCGCCAGATGTTCGAGTACGTCGGCCGCGACGATCCAATCGAAACGGCGGCCTGAAAGCGTGGCCGAGGCCGCTGCGAAATCGGTCAAATCGAAGTTGAACGCTTCGTCGAGCGTTGCTTCCGCAGCGCGGTACGCCGACTGAACCGCCTCTAAGCCAGTAACGCGGCAACCCAACCGGCGCAGTTCCGCGCCCAGCCGGCCCCGGCCGCATCCGAGATCGAGCACGGTCGCGCCCGGCCGCACCCGATCACGCATTAACGCGTGAATCGCAAGGTTGATTTCGTCGAAAAGGTAGTAATCGTCCTGATCGGTGGAAATCTCAGTCGGCGACGGGGCGAGATGCGTTTGATCGATCATCAATTAGCCCAGCGGAAGAACTCGCAAAACTATAGATCGCGGCGCCGTCAGGCGCAATCGCGGTTCCGCCGTCGCCGATTTGCGAAAGTAATGTCGAACAAAGATGATTCGCGGCGTTATGGCGATGCGCTCTCGCGCTCGCCGTCGAGGCGCGCGGCGGCCGCGAAAGCCCGGCGAACCGCTTCGTCCATGTTGATGTATTCGAATTCGGCGTTGCGTCCGACGCTGACTATTCCGAGCGAATCCATATATTCGAGCGCGAGCGCGAGTTTTTCGCGATAGTCGAAGGTCCGCACCACGTAGGCATGGCGGGTGCGATGCGTTCTGACGAACTCGACCGCGCCGTGCTTCAGCAGCCCCATCGTTTCCAGGCCGTCGATCGTTTTTCGCTCGACCTCCGCATCGCTCAATTCGTGCACGCCGTCGCCTGGATTGGTGGTGATTTCCGCGGCGATCGCTTCGCGTCCGGCCGGAGCGCCGTGCTCGGTGAAACTGAGCGGAAACGACAGGCGATGGAAAATAAAGCGAGGGTCGGGAATGTAGAGCGCGGTGAACGGATGCGGCCGCGGCGTGGCCACGCCCAGCATCACCACGATCAACGAGTTGAAGCGCAGGCCGTCGATCGCCGCGCGCACGCGCTGGGGAACCTCCGGCAGCGCGGCGGCGAGGTCCTGGAGCGGTATCGTCGAAACCACGCGATCGTATTCCCGCTCGCGGCGGCCGTCGCTGACGCGCCAGCGCCCATCCTCGCGCCAGACGCGCCGCACCGGAAACTCCGTCACGATCGAACGGCATTCGGCCGCGAACGCCCGCGGCAGCGCCTCGATGCCGCCGCGGACCGGGTAACCGAAGTTCAACTGATGCGTGTAGCCTTCGGTCTCGACGCCGACCGCGCTCTTGATCACGTCCTCGACCGGCGGTCGGGGCACGCGGCCGTCCACCCAGTCGATCGCCATCTGCTCGGCCGGCACGTTCCAGATTTTCTCGTTGTACGGAATCATGTATTTCTCGGCGATTCCCTTGCCGAATACATGATATATCCATTCCTTGAAATTAACCGGCCTCGGATAGTCATTATTCAGATAATAGTACAGGCACTCGAAGCGATCTTGTGGCGCCAAATCGTATAATCCATTTTCAAATGGATATTTGACGAAACGGCTGTCGTACCAGATGCGGTTGTTGCGCCGGCGCATCGCGAGGTTCGCGCCCAGCCGCCGATGGAGTTGGGCCAGAATTTCCTGGTCGCGCGAAAAAAGAATATGCGGCCCGCCGAGATCGAAAGTGTAGCCGCCCTCGATCAGGCTGCGGCAATGGCCGCCGATCGCATCATCGGCTTCCAGCACCTCGCATTCGTGCGCGCGGCAGGCCGCGGCCACCGCGAGTCCGGCAAGTCCGCCGCCGAGAATCCCGATTTTCACTGAGATTTGCGCGCGCGCGTTCGTCCGCGGCTGCTTGATTCCGCGAGCGCGCCGGCGCTTCCGAAGCTAGCGCGGCGCGTTCCAGTTGCGGAAGTCATTGATGAACTGCTCCACGGCCTCGGCGGTCTTCGGATGGCTGACCATCTGCGGGAAAAATTTCGGCGGCACGGTGACGATGTCCGCCCCGGCCATCATCGCCTCATTGATGTCGTGGATATGGCGGATGCTGCCGACGATGATTTGCGACGCCACTCCTCCCTCGCGGAACGCCCGGCGCACGCTTTCGACCACGCCGCGCGCGTCGTAGCCGATATCGCGAATCCGTCCGTAAAACAGGCTCACGTAGTCGGCTCCCGCCAGCGCCGCCATCGCGGCCTGGTTGAAAGCCATGCAACAGGTGCAATTGACGCGCACGCCGCTCTGCTTGAGCTCGCGAATCACGCGCAATTCGTCCCATCCGATCGGCACCTTGATATTCAGCCCCGGATAATCGCCGAACTCTTCCGCCAGCTCGCGCGCCTGCCGCAGCATCTCGTGTGGTTCGGTCGTGAACACCTCGACGCTCAGCGGGATGTCCGCGCCATAGCGGCCCAACAGCCGGATTATCCCCCGGATGTGCTGGCGGAAGTCGGTCCGTTCCTCTTTGGAGAGAATCGAGGGGTTGGTCGTGACGCCGCTGGCGAAGCCGCGTTTGAACGCCTCTTCGATTTCAACCAGATTCGCCGAATCCACGAAGATCTTCATGCCGCTTGTCCTCCCCCCGCCGAATTGGCCTCAACGTATCGATTCCCATTTCATCGCGTTCGTCGCGAGCGCCGGATGCGAGACGATCAGGTGCCAAACCACTGCCTGGAACGCCTCGGTATGCGGCGTGACGTTGTGCGGATTCGGATTCGGCACGATCACGCAGGCGTCGGCGGTTTTCGCGGTGAAGCCGCCGTCGCGGCCGACGATTCCGAATACGCGCGCGCCGGACGCGCGGGCGCGCCGGATCGCCGCGACCAGGTTCGCGCTTACGTTCCGCTCGGCGTCGCCGCCGCCGACCGACAGCACGAACACCGCGTCGGCGGCGTTGAGCCGGCTCGTTTCGAGCCAGCGCGCGTACGCGGATTCCCAGCCGTCGTCGTTGATTCGCGCCGTCAGCTCGGAGACGTTGTCGGTCGGCGCGTAGCTTTCGATATTGGCGATCTTGCGGAAATCGTTGACCGCGTGCGACGCGTTGGCCGCGCCGCCGCCGACGCCAAGGAAAAACAGTCTTCCGCCCCGCCGGCGCAACTCGACCAGCCCGGCGACGATTTTTTCGATCGCGTCCTGATCGAGCTTCGCGCAAATCTCGGCGGCTTCGGCCAGATAGCCGCTGATATGGGCGCGCAATTCTTCGCTCATCGGCGCGCGTCCCCAACCGCAAGGATCAGATCGACCGCTTCCGACAGCGTCGCGGTCTTGAAATCTGCGGCCACGCCGCGATTGTAATCGCGCGCGAGAAGAATTGTCGCGCATCCGGCCGCGCGTCCGGCGTGAACGTCCTTCCAGGTGTCGCCGATCATGAAGGCGCCGGATAAATCGAAACCGAAATCGCGCGCAAGGCCGAGCAGCATTCCAGGCCGCGGCTTGCGGCAAGCGCATCCGTCGCCGTCGTCGTGCGGGCAGATGCGCACGGCTTCGATCGGCAACGCCGCCAAAATCGCCGCGGTCATCGCGTCGATAGTTTCGGGAGCCACTTTCGAGCGGGCGAGATCGGGTTGATTCGACGCCACGAACATTCGAAATCCTGCCGTCTTGAGTCGGGCAAGCGCGGCGGACGCTTCGGGCTCGATGATAAATTCTTCCATATTGCGCGGACTTGCGGGCGCGCCGTCGCGCATCACGATTCGATTGATAATGCCGTCGCGGTCGAAAATCGCCGTCCGCGCCTTTTTCCTGCGCAAAGCGCTTTCGATGCGGCTGATATCGTGTAGTTCGCTCTCCAAACGCGCCCCCGCCTCAAACCCTGCGCCGGCGACGCTCGCGCGGCCGACGAGATTATCAGTCTTAGCCAATTGCGCGTGACGAACAAGTGGGTAATTTCAACGTAACCCGTCAAATTACGCGCGATTTGATGTTATGGCGCAACGGGCGCCGCTGTGTCTTCATTGTCCATCCACTGGCGTCATTCAGCCGCCCCACGCCGCCGGCGTTGGCGGTTCGGCGCCGAATCGTCTAAAGAGAGTCTGACATTACCGCGCCGCATGACGCGATACGCAAGGAGCCAACCACGTGAATCAATGGAATATCGGCAACGTTAAGGTGACTCGGGTGATCGAATCGGAAGTTGCATGGGACGGCACGATGATCCTGCCGGACGGCACTCCCGAAAATCTGATGAAGGACAAGGATTGGCTCTTTCCGACCTTTATCGACGAAGCCGGCAAAATCAAAATCAGCGTTCACGCGCTCGTGCTCGAAAGCCAGGGCAAGCGCGTAATCGTCGATACCTGCGTCGGCAATGACAAGGTGCGCGGCATTCCCGACTTCAGCAATCTGCATCTGCCGTTCCTCGACACCTTGAAGCAGGCCGGATGCGATCGCGGTTCGATCGATCACGTCGTCTGCACCCATCTGCATCTCGACCACGTTGGCTGGAACACGATGCTGGTGGACGGGAAATGGAAGCCGACGTTCACCAAGGCGCAATATCTCGTCGGCGGCACGGAATGGGACTTTTTCTCGCGCGCTGAAGATCCTTTCCTGAAAGATCCGGTCGAAGATTCGGTGCGGCCCGTGATCGCCGAGGGGATGCTCAAGTTCGTTGACGACAAGCACAAGATTACCGACGAAATCTGGCTCGAATCGACGCCCGGCCATACGCCCGGCCATTTCGCGATTCGGATTTCCTCGGCCGGCAAGGACGCGGTTATTACCGGCGACCTGATGCACCATCCGATTCAATGCCGCTTCCCGGAATGGGACGACAACTTCGACGTCGACGGCAAGATGGCCAAGCTGACGCGCCGCGCTTTCTGCGAGCGCTATGCCGACACCGGAACGCTGGTCCTGGGGACGCATTTCGCCACGCCGTCGGCGGGCAAAATCGTGCGCAAGGGCGACTCTTTCCGTTTTGTTCTGGCTTAATCCGCCAGATTAAGCCGAATAGAACCGAAACAAGAACGGCCGGAGCCTGCGCGAGGCTCCGGCCGTTCGATTTTGCGCTGGAACGGTTTGGCCGAACGCGCCGATCAATCGAATGCGCCGATTCCAGTAATATCGCGGCCCAGAATCAGCGTATGCACGTCGTAGGCGCCCTCGTACGTGTTCACGGTCTCAAGATTCAGCATGTGACGGATCACCGGATATTCGTTGACGATCCCGTTGGCGCCGAGCATGTCACGGGCCGTCCGCGCTATATCCAGCGCCATCTGCACGTTGTTCCGCTTGGCCAGCGAAACATGCTCCGGACGCATCGTGCCGGCGTCTTTCATCTGGCCGAGCCTGAGGCATATGAGCTGCGCCTTGGTGATTTCGGTCAGCATGTTGACGAGCTTGTTCTGCACGAGCTGATAGCCGGCCAGCGGTCGGCTGAACTGCTTGCGCGCCCTGGTGTAATCGAGCGCGCATTGATAACAGGTGCGGGCCGCGCCGATCGCACCCCACGCGATTCCGTAGCGGGCCTGCGTCAGACAGGCCAGCGGCGCCTTGAGACCGCGCGCGGCTGGCAATTGGGCGCCAGCGTCCAGCCGCACGTCGTCGAAGAACAATTCGGACGTGATCGACGCGCGCATCGAGAACTTTCCATGGATATCGCGCGTGCTGAAGCCCGGCGCGCCTTTTTCGACGATGAATCCGGTGATGCCCTGGTCGATCTTCGCCCAGACCACGGCAAGGTCGGCGATCGAGCCGTTGGTGATCCAGCGCTTCATCCCGTTCAGTATCCATCCATGGCCGTCCTTGCGCGCCCGGGTTTCCATCCCGCCGGGATCCGAGCCGTGGTCGGGCTCGGTCAGGCCGAAGCATCCGATTAGCTTGCCCTGCGCCATCAGCGGCAGGTAACGGTTTTTCTGTTCCTCGGAGCCCCAGGCGTAGATCGCGTACATCGCGAGCGCGCTTTGCACCGACGCGAACGAGCGCAGGCCCGAATCGGCCGCTTCCAGCTCCTGCATGATCAGGCCGTAGGCGACGTTGTTCATCCCGGCGCATCCGTAGCCCTTCAGGTTCGCACCGAAGACGCCAAATTCGGCCAATCGCGGAATCAGTTCCAGCGGGAAAGTGGAGTCGGCGAAATGTTTTTCGACGTGCGGCGTGACCTCGCGCTGCACGAACTGACGCACTGCCGCCCGCGTCATCCGATCCTCCGGGCTGAGCAATTCGTCGAGCTGATAAAAGTCAAGATCGCTGATGAAATCGGCCATATGCAAATCCTCAGGCTAAATCAAACGATGGTTTATTGACATGGCGTGATTAGTTTGGAGCGACGGCTCAATCGTGACGCCAAATGACCCGATTTGTCGTCGCCCGGCGCCAGCCGGGGCGATCAGAATTTCGCGTCCAACCCCCGTTGCGTCACGTTTGGCCATCAAATATCCTTATATCAGACCGTAGTTATATGCACATCGAAACGCTAAAGGTCTTCTGCGACATTATCGAAAGTGGCAGTGTTTCTTATGCCGCCTCACAAAACTTCGTGACCCAGTCGGCGGTCAGCCAGCAGGTGCGGAGTCTCGAAGACAAGTACGAGTGTCGATTGTTAGAGCGCGCCCGCGCTGGTGTCAAACCGACTCCGGCAGGCCAGATTCTTTATAATTCCAGCAAAGAAATCGTGCGGCGTTTTGTTGAGCTTGAGAATCGCTTGCGCGAAATTGGCTCGGTGGTCGCGGGCGCGATCCGGGTCGGCACGGTTTACAGCGTCGGGCTGCATGAATTGCCGCCGTACCTGACCGATTTCCTGCGCGCCTATCCGCAGGTCAACGTTCATCTCGAATATCTGCGCTCGAATAAAATTTATGACGATTTAATCGAGGGCAAGATCGATCTCGGCGTCGTCGCCTATCCGAACAAGCGCAGCCAGATCGTGACGATCGCGTTTCGGCACGACGAGTTGGTGCTGGTGGCGCCGCCCAACGATCCGCTGGCGCAATTCGATCGCGTCAACGTCCGGCAACTGGTCGGCCAGCGCTTCGTCGGTTACGAGCGAGATATCGCGACCCGCAAGGCCTCCGACCGCATCCTGCGCGACCACGGGGTCAAGCCGGTCTATACGATGGAGTTCGACAATATCGAAACCATCAAGCGCGCCGTCGAGATCGGCCAGGGCCTCGCGATCGTGCCGCGCTCGACCGTCGAGCAGGAGACCGCGCGCGGCACGCTCAAGATGATCGAGTTCGCCGAGGGGCCGTTCACCCGTCCGCTGGCGATTATCTACAAGCGCGGGCGCGAGCTTTCGCCCGCGGTGCGCAAATTTATCGACGTTTTGACGACCAGCAAGGCCGCAGCCGCGAATCACGCCCGCAATCATGATCGTCACGAGAAATCCGAGCGGGCGGAACGCGCCGAAAAGTCCGAGCGTCTCGAAAAATCCGCCTGACTTCGATTTCGCCCGCGCCGGGCGATTCTGATCGCCGCTAGGCGAGCAGCGCGCGCATCCGCTCGCGATCGAAGCCGGCTATAAATTCGCCGCCAGCGATCGTGAGCGGACGTTTCAGCAGGTTCGGCTGCTCGACGATCAAATCAAGCGCCTGCCTGCGCGTGAGCGTCCGTCCCCGCAAGCCCATCGCTTTGAACGATTCGCTCTTCGGATTGATGAAGTCGCGCGGGTCGGCGTGCTTGAAGATCCGCGCGAGCTCGGCGAGCGTGAACGGCTCTTTCGCGTAGTTGCGCTCGTCGAGCTCGGCGCCGAGTTCGTCGCGGATAAACGCGCGCGCATTCCGGCAGGTGCTGCAGGTCGATTTCCAGAGGAACAACGCTTTCGCCATCGCGCCGCCTACTCGATATTCGTCGATGGCAGCGGCGCGGGCGAATTGCTCGGCGCGGCGTTGCCGCCGCCGACGACCGGACCGGCGCCGTTGTCGATCGGATGCGGTCCGCTCGGCGTCGCCGGGGGTGTTCCCGCCGTGTTTGCGGGTGCACCGCTCTGCGCGACAGTCGCATTGCCGGCGGGATTCGCCGATTGATCCGTCGCCGGCGGCGGAGCGGTTGCCGTCGGTCCGCTGAAGTGGACCGGCTGCTTGCCCGCGACCATGCTCGGCGTGAGCACGTAGTCGCCGCCCAGCGAACTGCGCCAGATCGTGTTGGCGACCTGGGTGTTGCCGCCCGTCAGTGCCCATCCCGCGCCGCCCGCGATTCCGCCGAGGATTCCGTACACCAGCTTCGCCGGCATATAGACGGCGTTGCCGAGCACGGTGCCCGCGCCCACGCCGACGCCCTTCCAGTTCACGCCCGATTGATCCTCGGGCTGCGGCACCTGTGGATTCGGTCCGGCCGCCACCGGCGAACCCGCGTTGGCCGCGCCCGCCGCGGACTGCGCGTGAAGCGGGCTAATCGATGCGATCACTAAGATGCCGGACAGAAATGCCGCCGCTGTCAAACGATGGAGCTTCATCGCCTCATCCTCCTACCCCCGCCATGTGCGGACCGGCTCCCGGCCCGCCTGCTGCGAACAGTTTACAACATTTCCGCTACTCGGTCTTGACCACCGTTCCAGCCGGCATCAGGCCCATCAGATGGTCGAATGCGCGGTCGAGATAGGCGCGATCCTTGGATTCCAACGTCAGCTTGACCCGGTACGCGTCGGCGCCGATTGTCGGATACGAGCCGAGCAGCAATTCCGGGAATTGCCGCAGCGTGGCGTTCAGATGTTCGGCCAGCACGCCCTCGCTGGCGTTGGAATAGATGGTTCGCAGATAGTAGGGGTCGGTGGCGAAGCGCCCGGCCAGCGCCTTCAGCTTGGCTTCGAAGATTTGAGGAATTCCGGGCAGGATATAGACGTTTTCGAGCTGGATCGTCGGAAAGCGCACGTCGCCGCCTGCGATCAGTGTGCAGCCCTCGGGCGCCTCGGCCATCTTGAGGCCAGCCTCGTTCAAGCCGCCCCTGAAATATTGCGCGACGATCCGTTTGAGTTCGGGATCGGTCACGATTTTGCGGCCGAACGCCGCCGCAATCGCTTCGATCGTGATGTCGTCGTGGGTCGGGCCGACGCCGCCCGAGGTGATTACGAACTCGAATGAGTGGGCGCAGTGGCGCACTTCGTCGATAATCGCCTGGCGATCGTCGGGCACGACCGCGATCCGGTTGAGCGCGACGCCGAGCCGGCGCAATTCGCGCGCGGCGAAATATGCGTTGCTGTCCTGCACCTTGCCCGACAGGATTTCATTGCCGATCACGACGATCGCGCAGGTTCGTTCGTTCATCAGCCGCCCGCCCCAGCGGGTTAATTATTTCCAAGAACCCGCCCACCGGCAAGCCACCCCATGCGCGTGCGACCCGGAATAGAGCTTCAACGCGCGACGTTGGAAGAGACTGCGTGGTTCGCCATGGTGGTTGATATCCGCTCACGTTTCGTACCGCTCACGTTTCGTGTCGTTCACATCTCGTACCGCGGCGTCGCTCTTTTTTGTCATGGCCGGACTTGATCCGGCCATGACTGGAAACGGGCGGGCGAGCGACGAGCGCCTTGTGAACGCGGAGACGCGTTCAGATTCTCAGGACGCCTTGGCCGCCGAGCGGGGGCGGGGCAGCTCCGTGTCATTCTCGGCGCGCAGGCGGCGGCTCGCGTCCTTGGCCATGCAATAGCCCATCGAAGCCGTCCAGATAAAATAGGTCCCGAACAGGCCCCAGAAGCAGATCGCGCCGTTCCACGCCAGCGGCCCAGTCTTGAAAAATGGCATCGCGGTGAGCGGGATAAAGCTGAAGCCGGCGAAAATCGCCCATCCTGATACCCATCGCGGGAACACCGGATGCTCGCCGCGGTCCGCAAGACCGACCAGTCCCGCCGCGATCGCCTGCACCGACGTGACGGCGTAAGTGATGTTGAACAGGATGAAGCCGAGATCGTTGACCATCCGGATGGTGTTCGGATCGATATCGGGACGAAATGCGGCGACCGCCCAGATCGCCGGACAGAACATCAACACCCACGCGGTCAGGATGCCGCCGATCAGTTGAATGATGGTGAGGACCGGGCTTGGGCCTTCGATGCGGCGCATCACGACCGTCAGTTGCGCCGTCCACGGAATCCACAGCACGGCGACCAGCGCGGTCATACTGTTGCCGAAGAGAATCGAGGTGTGATGGTTCGCGAAGTAGGCCGCCAGCGCCGGGCCGCTCAGGTTCGGCGAAACGGGCGGCAGGTTGTGGCCGAAGACGCCCCAGAAAATCGTGAAGAGAATTTCGAAGGCGAAGCCGCTCGCGGCGGCCATCAACTGATACTTCAGGTTCTGTTTGACGGTCATTCCGTTAACTCTCCCCGTGTTAAGGAATCCGGCGCATCCAGGCACTTGCCCGTTCGGCTGATTTGCGATCGGCGAGCGGTCGCTCTTCGCCCGCCATGCTGCTGTTTAGCCCGATTGACGGGGAAAGCAAGCCCTCGCCCGCTTTGACGCGCGCGCCACATCGCCGCCGCGGGGAGAGTTTGTGCCGGCATCCTGGGATAGTTTAGATTTCCGGGCGCGCTGGTCCGCGTCGCGACTCGCGGGCCGGCGCCTCAGATGGGACGGCGGCGAATCGGGACGGTCAAGGCGCTCTGGCGTTATCCGGTGAAATCGATGCGCGGCGAGGCGCTCGGCCGGGCGCTCGTGAGCGAGCGCGGGATCGCCGGCGATCGGGCGTGGGCGGTAATCGACGCCGGCTATGGCGGCGCGATCAGCGCGCGGGCGTTTCCGCGGATGCTCGAAGCGCGCGCGTTCTGGGAGGGCGATCCGGCCGCGGACGCCGGCGCGCGCGTGCGAATCGAAATGCCGGACGGACGAGTCTATGACGCCGGTGACGCCGAGGCGGCTGCGGAGATTGGCGCGATGCTCAGGCGCGACGTTCGTTTCGAGCGGATCCGCACGGCGCCGCTCAGCCCCGCCGAGCGCGCGGCGATCATGCGCGGCGAGGCGCCGCTGCCGCCGCGCGATTTCTTCGACGAGGACGTGCTCCATCTGCTTACGACCGGCACGCTCGCGCATCTGCGCCGCCTCGAGCCGGCGGCGGATTTCGATCCGCGCCGTTTCCGGCCTAATATTCTGGTCGAGACGGTTTCGGACGCGGAGGGTTTCGTCGAAGACGGATGGCTCGAAGGAACGATCGAAATTGGCGCCGAAGTCAGGATCGCCGGCGCGCGTCCCGCGCTACGCTGCGCGATGACGATCTGGCCGCAGGACGAACTGCCGCATCGGCCGGAAACGCTGCGCGCCGCGTGGGAGCATCATCAGGCGTATGTCGGCCTGTTCGCCGCCGTGGCCGCGGGCGGAACGATTTGGCCTGGCGACGCGGTCGCGCTGGCGGATTGATTCGATTGGGATCGCGAAGGCGCGGGAATCGCGCCAGGTGAAAACGGGAATTATGGCGAGACGTCAGGCCGGGGTGGTCAAGGAGTTGTACCGGTATCCGGTGAAATCGATGCTCGGCGAGCGGCTCGGGGCGCTGGTTGTCGGCGCGCATGGCGCGATCGGCGATCGCGCGTGGGCGCTGCGCGAGACGGCGACCGGGTTCATCGTGACCGCCAAGAAATTTGCGCGGATGTTCGAGCTGAGCGCGCGCTACGCGGGCGACCCGGCGGCGGACGCCGAGACGCCGGTTAAAATCGCGCTGCCCGGCGGACGCGAGGTCGATCCCGCCGCCGCCGAAACCGCGAGCGAACTTTCAGGTTTCCTCGGCCGCGAGGTGACGGTCGAACGCGCCCGCCCGAAGCAGCATACGCGGGCCGGCATCGATCCCGATACGATTTTCGGCGACGTGCGGATTGAGCAGGTGATGCCGGGGCTGACGCGCGCGACGATGCCGCCGAGTTTTTCGCTCCTGAACGGAGGGTTCTTCGATTCGGCCGAAATCCATCTGTTGGCGACCGGCACGCTGGTGCACCTCGCCGCGCTGATCGGTCCGGACGTGCGCCTTGATGCGCGCCGTTTCCGCCCGAATATCGTCGTCGATACGGGCGACGCGGCGAAAGGCTTCGTCGAGGACGGATGGCTTGGCGGCGCGATCGAAATCGGCGGCGTCGAAATCGTTTCGGCGCATCCCGCGTTGCGCTGCGTGATGACGACGCATCGGCAAAGCGATCTGCCGCGCGACTTGCGCGTGCTGCGAACGATCGCGGAGGCCCATCGCGCGACGCTCGGCGTGTTCGCGTCGATCGGCGCGCCGGGCACGGTCAAGGTGGGCGATCCGGTCTGGATCGTTGATTGAACGCGCCTGCGCGCGGCGGATTTTTCGACAACGGTTGTCGGTGACGCGGGGTAGCATTGCGGGCGATGCGTTCGCTCGCGATTGCCGATCATGAAGCCAAATCGTTCCGGGCGCCGGATGCGGCGAAATCTGAACCGGTGCGGCGTAATGCGTCCGGCTGTGGATTCGGCGCTCGTGCGGCGCTTGCTCGAACGCCGCCGCGCGGCCCACGATCAATCGCGTCCGAACGCGCGCCGATGAGTTCAGCGGAAAAAATAACGATCGTTCGTTCCGCAAGCGCGTCGGTGCGCCTGGCGGCGGCCGAGCGATTTTTGCTCCGAAGCGGGCCGGCCGAGCCGGCCTTGATCGCGGCTGCGAACGGGATGGCTGCGGCCGACCTGGCGCGATCGATCGAGGCGCGCGGCGGCGCCCGCTTCGGGCTTTACCGGATGAGCTTCGATCACCTTGCGGCCGCGCTCGCCGCCACGCGGCTGGCCGACGCCGGCTTGGCGCCTGCCGAAGGCCTGGCGCTCGAGGCGGTCGCGGCGCGAACCGCCTTTGCGTTGCGCGCCGATCCGGCGCTGGCATGGTTCGCGCCGGTCGTGGACCGTCCCGGGTTTCCGCGCGCGCTCGCGCAAACGCTGAGCGAATTGCGCATGGCGGGCATCGGGACCGCCGCGCTGCGTGCGGCTGAACCGGGCGGCGCCGCGCTGGCCGTGCTGCTGGAACATTTTGGGCTGGAACTGCGCACGGCTCGGCTGGCAGACCCGGCGGAGATTTTCGCGGCGGCGCGCGCCGCGCTCGACGACGTTCCGGCGGCGCCGCTCGTGGGCGTACCGGCGGTGATGCTCGACGTGCGGATTGATTCGGCGCGCAAGGCGGAACTTGCGGCGGCGCTCGCCGCGCGCTCGCCGCGCGCGCTCGCGACGATTCCGGCGGGCGACGATCGCACGTTCGACTTGCTGGCCGCGGCGTTTGGCAATGCGAATTTACGAATCGATTTGCGCGAGCCGCCGGACGATCCGGACGCGGCCGATGCGTGCGGCGGCGCCGGAGAGAATTCGCTGGCGCGCCTCCGGCGTCATTTATTCGCATCGTCCGAGCCGGAACCGTGCGCCCTCGATGACTCGGTTACGCTGGCGTCGGCGGCGGGCGAGATGCAGGAGTGCGTCGAGATCGCCCGGAGGATATTGGCCGAGGCAGGCGCGGGCGTTCCCTTCGATCGAATCGCGGTGGCCGCGCGCGACGGCTATCGTTATGCGCCGTATTTCGAAGAGACGTTCGCGCGCGCGGGAATTCCCGCATGGTTCGCCGCCGAATGCGCGCGGCCCGAACCGGGCGGACGCGCGCTTCTGGCGCTGCTGGCGTGCGCGGCCGAAAAATTCTCGGCGCGGCGCTTCGGCGAGTACCTTTCGCTTGCGCAATTGCCGAAAACGCCGGCGGAGAGTTCGCCCGCGATTCCGCCGGGCGGAATTTTTCCGGCCAACGCGCTGGCGTGGGCGGATGGCGAGGCTGATGCGGCCGATCGGCGAGAGGACGCGCCGGACGCCGGATCGCGCGCGCCGTGGCGCTGGGAAAAGCTGCTGGTCGACGCGGCGGTGATCGGCGGCCGCGAGCGATGGGCGTGGCGGCTGGCGGGACTCGACGCGGAACTGCGTCTCAAACGCGCGGCGCTTGAAGCCGAAGACGGCGCGGTTACGGCGGCGTTGGATCGCGAGATCGCCGACCTCGACCATCTGCGCAAGGTCGCGCTGCCGATTATCGACGCGCTCGCCGGATTGCCCGACGCGGCGCCGTGGGAGGAGTGGCTGAATCGCCTGGAAGCGCTCGCGGCGATCTCGATTCGTGACGCGGGCGAAGCATTGCGCACGCTTGCCGAATTGCGTCCGATGGGCCCGGTCGGGCCGGTAACGCTGGCCGAGGTCCAATCGGTGTTGAGCCGGCGTCTGGGGCGTATCGAGCCGCCGCGAACCACCCGGCGCGCCGGGGCGGTTTTTGTCGGCACGCCCGAGGCGCTGCGGGGGATGGCCTTCGACATCGTGATTGCGCCGGGACTGGCGGAGCGCGGGTTTCCGCGCAAACTCGTCGAAGATCCGCTTCTCCGCGACGCCGAACGGCGCCGGATCGATTCCGCGCTGGCGACCCAGGCTGAACGAATCGCGCGCGAGCGGCTGGCGCTCAAACTGGTCGCGGGGGCGGCGCGGCGGCGATTGATGCTGACCTATCCGCGCGTGGATTTGGAGCACGGCCGCCCGCGGGTGCCCTCCTTTTACGCGCTGGAAATTCTGCGCGCCGCGGAAGGACGGTTGCCCGGCTTCGACGAGCTGGCGCGGCGCGCGGCGGGCGAGCGCGCGCGGCGTCCGGGATGGCCCGCGCCGGAGCGTCCCGAGGATGCGATCGACGAGGCGGAATTCGACCTCGCCCTGCTCGATCGGCTGGGCGGCGGCGATACTGAATCGACGGAAGGCGCCGCCCATTACCTGCTTTCCGCGAATCCGCATCTCGCCCGCGCCTTGCGCGCGCGGGCGCGGCGCTGGCGGCGGCTATGGACGCGCAGCGACGGGATGGTCGATCCGGAAGCGGCCGAACAGGCCGTCCTCGCGGCGCATCGCACGGACGCCCGATCCTATTCGGCGACCGCGTTGCAGCACTACTCGGCCTGTCCATATCGATTTTTTCTGTACGCGATTCAGCGGCTGGAGCCGCGCGAAGAGGTGGAAGCGATCGACACGATCGATCCGTTGACGCGCGGCGCGCTGTTCCATGAAGTCCAGTACGAAATTCTGACGGCGCTGCGCGCCGCCGGCGCTCTGCCGGTGACGGCGCAAACGCTGCCCGAAGCGCAATCCGCGCTGGAAGCGCATCTGGAGCGCGTCGCGGCGATCTATCGGGAGCGGCTGTGGCCGGCGATCGAGCGCGTATGGCTCGACGGCATCGACTCGATCCGCGCGGATTTGCGGGAATGGCTGCGGCGCATGGCCGAAGAAGCTCCGTTGTGGCGGCCGGAACGATTCGAACTGGCTTTCGGCCTGAAGGACCGCGCGCAGGCCGATCCGGCGAGCGTCGCCGCGCCGATCGATCTCGGAATCGGATTGAATCTGCGCGGATCGATCGATCTCGTGGAGCGCGGGCCCAATCGCGAGCTGCGCATCACCGATTACAAGACCGGCCGCGTCCGCGCCGATCGCAATCTCATTATCGGCGGCGGACGCATCCTTCAACCGGCGCTTTACGCGATGGCGGCGGAGCGGATTCTCGGCGAGCCAGTCGGCGCAGGCCGGCTCTACTATTGCACCGCCACGGGAGGTTTCGAGGAGCGCGTGGTCGCGCTCGATCAGGCGGCGCGGTCGGCGGCGGCGGGTTTCGCGGGCCTTGTGGGCGAAGCGATCGCCGAGGGTTTTTTGCCGGCCGCGCCCGCGCGCGGCGAATGCGATTATTGCGATTATCGGCGCGTCTGCGGTCCTTACGAGGAGGAGCGCGTGAATCACAAGACCGGCGGGGCCGCGGACGAAGCCGCCGCCGGCCGCAAACCGAATGCGGCGGCGCGGCGGCTCGAGGCGTTATGGCGGCTCAGGAAGCAACGCTAGGCGCGCCGCCGGCGGAGCTGGCCGACAGCCGCGCGCGCGCGCGAATCCGCACGGATTTTAACGCGACGCTGATCGTCGAAGCGGCGGCGGGCGCGGGCAAAACCACCGCGCTGGTGGGACGGATCGCGGCGGCGCTGGCGGCGGGCGCCGCCAGCTTGGACCGGATCGTCGCCGTCACTTTCACCGACAAGGCGGCAGGCGAACTCAAGCTGCGCTTGCGCGGCGAGATTGAACGCGCGCGGCGCGCGGCGGCGGCGAACGCGAGCGAGCGCGGCCGTCTCGACGAGGCTCTGCGCAAGCTCGAAGAGGCGCGAATCGGCACGATCCATTCATTTTGCGCCGACCTGCTGCGCGACTATCCGGTCGCGGCCGGCGTCGATCCGGAATTCGCGGTCGCCGGCGACGACGAGGCCGAGGAGATGATCGAGCAGGCCTTCGAGCGCTGGTTCGAACGCGCGCTCGCGGCACCGGGCGAGGGTTTGCGGCGAATCCTGCGCCGGCGCGACCCCGGCGAGCGCGACGGGCCGCGGCCGGCGCTGCTGGCGGCGGCGCGCGAACTGATCGAGTGGCGCGACTTCGATTGCGCCTGGGCCGATGAGCCCTATGAGCGCGATGCGGCGATCGACGGCCTGGTTGCTGAAATAGCGGAATTAGGCGAATTGGCGCGCGCCGGCGATCCGGATGATTGGCTGGCGCGCGCGCTCGATCAGATCGCGCGGCCGATCGCCGAAGCGACGCGGCTCGAGCGGGTCCGGCCGCGCGATTACGACGCGCTCGAGCACGCCTTGGCGGCCCTGCTCGGCGGCGCCGATGGGCGCTGGCGATGGCGCGGCGGCGGCGAATTTTTCGGCGAAATCGAGCGCGCGCCGATCCTCAAGCGGCGCGACGAACTGCGTGCGCGGCTGGTCGAATTTCGCGATCGCGCGGGCGCGAATTTGGCGCCGCCGCTGCGGCGCGAACTGTGGCCGGTGGTCGCCGAATACCAGGAGATCAAGCGGCGCGAGGGGCGGCTCGATTTTCTCGATCTGCTGCTGACGGCGCGCGATTTGATCCGCCGCGACGCCATCGTGCGCGGCGAGTTGCAGCGCCGTTTCACCCATATTCTGGTGGACGAATTCCAGGACACCGATCCTTTGCAGGCGGAAATCCTGATGCTGCTCGCGGCGGACGATCCGGCCGTTGACGATTGGCGCGCCGCGCGGCCCGCGGCGGGCAAACTTTTCCTGGTCGGCGATCCGAAACAATCGATTTACCGGTTCCGGCGGGCGGACGTGGCGCTTTACGAATCGATCAAGCGCCGGCTGGCAGCGGCGGGCGCGGAAATCGAGTATCTGACGGTGAGTTTCCGCGCGACGCCGGAACCCGAACTGCAGGGCATGATCAACTCGGCGTTCGCGGACGCGTTCGCGCCGCCGGCGCCTGAGGAAACTCCGATGCAGCCGGCGTACGTCGCGCTGGAGGGCTTTCGCCGGCCGTATCCCGATCAACCGGCGATCGTCGCGCTGCCGGCGCCGAATCCGTATGGCGATTACGGCTCGATCACCAAGTGGCGGATCGAGGAGTCGGAGGCCGACGCGATCGCGGCATGGATCAAATGGCTGGTTGGCGAGAGCGGCTGGACAGTGACGGAACGCGAGGCGCCGAATCTGCGCGTTCCGGTCAAGCCGCGGCATGTATGCGTGCTGTTCCGACGGATGAATTCGCACGGGCGGGACGTGACGCGGCGTTACGTGCGCGCGCTCGAGGCGCGGCTCGTGCCGCACGTGCTCGTGCGCGGCGGCTCGTTCCATCAGCGCGAGGAGATCGAGGCGCTGCGCAACGCGCTCGGCGCGATCGAGCGGCCCGACGACGAGTTGCTGGCGTTCGCGACGCTGCACGGTCCGCTCTTCGCGATCGCCGACGGCCCGCTGCTCGAATATCGCGCGACGATCGGCCGGCTGCATCCGTTCGCGCCGCCGCGGGACGATGTCCCGGAGCGATTGCGCGACATCCCCGCGGCGCTCGCGATTCTCCGCGGACTCCATCATGAACGGAACCGGCGGCCGATCGCGGAGACGATCGCGCGGATGCTGGCGGCCACGCGCGCGCATGCGGCGATCGCGATCTGGCCGAACGGCGATCAGGCGCTGGTCAATATTGGACGGTTGATGGATATCGCGCGGCGCTACGACGGCCGCGCCGGCGCGCGCTCGATGCGCGGCTTTCTGGAATTTCTCGAAGACCGCGGCGAACGCGAGCAGGCCGGCGACGTGCCGGTCGTCGAAGACGGCGCCGAGGGGGTGCGCCTGATGACGGTGCATCGCGCCAAGGGTCTCGAATTTCCGGTCGTGATTCTTGCCGATTCGACCTGCAACGAAACGCCGGCCCGCGCCGGACGTTTTTTGGATTCAGAGCGGCGGCTGTGTGCGCTGAGACTGGCCGGATGCGCGCCGCGCGAATTGCTGGATCGGGAAGCGGACGAGATGCGCCGCGAACAGGAGGAAGCGGTGCGCTTGCTTTACGTCGCGACGACGCGGGCGCGTGACCTGCTCGTGATCCCGACGGTTGGCGACGAACGGCGCGAGGGCTGGCTCGCGCGGCTGCATCCCGTGATCTATCCGGATTCCCGGCAGGCGCGCGCGCCGATCGAACGGAGCGGCCCCGGCTGCCCGCCGTTCAAGTCCGATCGCGCCGGCTTTCGTCCGCCGAACGCGCGGCCGCGCGGACCGGGCGTGACTCCGGGCACGCATCGGCCGGAAGCCGGTACGCATCGCGTGGTCTGGTGGGACACCACGCTGCTCGAACTCAATGTGCGCGAGACGATGGGGCTGCGGCAGGAATCGTTGCTGCAGGCGGACGAACGCCAGGTCCGGTCGGAACAGTCGCGTATCGAGCACGAGCGGTGGCGCGAGCGCCGCGAGCAGGTGCTGGCCGCGGGCGCGGCGCCGTCGCGCGAGATCGTTCCGGCGAGCCAAAGCGCGGCGATCGGAGCGGGCGCCGCGCCCGAAAGCGCGGCGATTGAAGTGATCGAGCTGCCGCACGCTCCGGATCGTCCGCATGGACGGCGGTTCGGCGCGCTCGTGCACGCCGTGATGGAGCGGGCGCGCCCGGACGCGGAGCGCGGCGCGCTCGCGCGGCAGGCGGAATACTTCGCGCGGATGACCGGCTCCGGCGCCGATGAAATAGCGGCCGCGATCGCGGCGGTCGCGCAAGCGCTGCAGGCGGAACCGCTGCGCCGCGCCGCGTCCGCGGCGGAGGTGCGCAGAGAGACGCCGCTGAGCGCCGTCCTCGATGATGGAACTCTGGTCGAGGGACTTATCGACCTCGCCTATATGGAGATGGACGCGGCTGGCGCGCAACGGTGGACAGTGGTGGATTACAAGACCGACGCGAAGCTTGACGCGCGGCTGGAGGAATACCGTGCGCAGGTGGCGCTTTATGTCCGGGCGATCACGATGGCGACGGGCGCGCCGACCCGCGGAATAATCCTGCGGATTTGACCGCGCGCCGCCGCCGCGTTCAGCCGCCGGTTTTTTCGCCGCGCACGACCTGCACTTGTTCGCCGTCGCGCGCCGCCTGCCCGACGTTCATCGCAATCAAATCGTCCGCATGCACATCGCCGCTGATCTCCACGCGATAGCCGTCGTCGCGTCCCAGCCTGACGTCAACCAGATGCAGGCGGCTGTCGCGCACCACCGGCACGTACACCTGGTTGTTGCGAAAAACCAGCGCGTCGTCCGGGACCGTGATTGATTTGGCGCTGGCGCGTGTGGCGATTTTCAGGTTGGCGTACATCCCAGGCAGGAGCGCGTGGTCGCGGTTCGGCAGATCGGTTTCGACCAGCATCGTGCGCGAATCGGCGTCGAGCGCGGCCGGATGGCGTGTGACGGTTCCGGTGAAGACGCGGCTGGGATATTCGGAGACAGTGATTTTGACCGGGTCGCCGTCGCGCACGAAGCTCGCCAGCGACTGCGGCATGTTGGCGTAAATCCTGACGGGTTCCAGCGTGGCCAGGGCCACGATCGGCGTATTGGCCGAGTTGGTTGCGGTCGATTCCGGAATCAACGCTCCGGGATCGACGTAACGCGCGGTCACGATCGCGTCGAACGGCGCGCGCACGATTTCATATTGCTGAAGCGCCAGTTCCTGCTCGTACGCGGCTTTCGCCTGCAACATCAGCGCGTGCTGCGTATCGCCCGCCTGAAGCGGAATGACTTCCTGGCGCACGAGCACCTGATCGCGCCGATCGGTCACGAGCTGCAGCCAGTAATTGGCGCGCGCGTCGTTGACCGCCTTGTCGGTTTCAGGCGATTCAATAACGGCAAGCACTTCGTTTTTGCGCACCAAGTCGCCCTTGTCGACACGGATGGTCTTCATGTAGCCGGCGACCTTGGCGTAAACCGGAATTTCGATATAGCCGTGAACGCTCGCCGGAATCTCGAGCGTCCGCCCGCCGCCCGATTGGCCGGCCGGAACCACCAGCACGTGCGGTCCCGCGGCGATTTCCTGTTCGAGCGCGCGGCTTTGCGATTCGAGCCGCGACTGATGCGCCAGCACCAGCCCGGTCGAAGCGACAAACGCGACAATCGCCGCGATTCCCAATCCGGCCATCAGGCGGCGGCCCGGCCGATGCGCGGGTGTGGTGGATGTTTCGATGGCCACGGTCGATGCGTCCTCCGCCTAAGCTCCCGGCATCGAAGCCTGGATCACGCGCTGGTCGCGCTCATGTTTGCCGATCAGCTTGCGGCTGAAGATCGAATATACCGCGGGCACCACGAAGAGCGTCATCATCGTCGCGGCTAACAGCCCCCCGATCACGGCGCGTCCCAGCGGCGCGTTCTGCTCGGAACCTTCGCCCAGCGCGAGCGCCATCGGCAGCATCCCGAGGATCATCGCGAGCGCGGTCATGATAATCGGCCGGAAGCGGATATGCCCGGCTTCGATCGCCGCATCGACCGGTCCGCGTCCCTCCTCGCGCATCTCGTTGGCGAAAGTGATCAGCAGATTGCCGTTGGCCACGCCGACGCCCACCGCCATGATCGCGCCCATCAGCGATTCCACGTTAATCGTCGTATGCGTCAGCACCAGCATCCAGAGCACGCCGGCCAGCGCGCCCGGCACCGCCATCATGATGATGAACGGTTCGAGCCACGATTGAAAATTCGCGACCATCAGCAGGTACACGAGAATAATCGCTAGAATCAGCCCGGCGCCCATCGTGGTGAACGATTCCCGCATCGCCTGGCTCTGGCCCCGGATGACGATCCGGTTTTCGGCGGGCAATCGGCCAAGGCGCGAGATCGCCCGCTCGACGTCGCCGGTGGCGCCGCCGAGGTCGCGTCCCTGCACGGCACAATCGACGTCAATCACGCGCTGCACCGTGTAGTGGTCGATCACCGCCGGATCAACAGTGTGGACGATGGCGGCGACATTGGAAAGCAACTGCACTGGCGTAATCGAACTGTTCAATCCCGGCTCGTTATAAGCGCCGGCGCCGGGCGTGGCGGAAACCGTGCCGACGCTTTCGCCGTTGGTCAGCGGAGTATTGGCCAGAGCGGCGACGGAGCTGTTGATGTGATACGGCGTCTGCGTGATTACGTCGTAATTGACTCCGTTTTTCGGATCGAGCCAGAAATTCGGCGAAATCAGCGTGTCGCCGCTTAGCGACGCGAGCAGGCTCGACGCGACATCCTGCATCGTGACGCCGACCTGCAGCGCTTTGGCCCGATCGACGTTGACGCGGAAAGTCGGGTAATCGAGCGGTTCGGCGATCCGCAAATCGACGATGCCGGGAATCGCGCGCATCATCCGTTGCAGCCGCAGCGCGATCGCGTAATCGTTTTGCAGATTGTTGCCCGAGACCTGCACGTCGATCGCGGCCGGCAGGCCAAAATTTAACACCTGGTTGACGATATCCGCGGCCTGGAAATAGCCGGTGACGGTTGGAAACCGCCGTTGCAGCATCGCGCGAATCTCGCGCTGGTAGGCCGCCGTCGGATGATGGTTGGGCGAAAGCTGAATCAGTATCTCGGCGTCCTGATCGCCAATGTTGTCGGTTGGATAGAACGCCAGATCGTAGGAGACCGGCAGGCCGATCGTGTCCGTGATGCCGGCGATTTCGCGCGCGGGAATAATCCCGCGAATCGCGCGTTCGATATTGTCGACGATGAATTCCGAGCGTTCGATCCGGGTTCCGGTCGGCGCGCGCACGTGCAGCTTCATCAATCCCGCGTCCACCGCGGGAAAGAAATCTTCGCCGACCGTCCACGCCAGCGGAATCGATGCCGCGATCATCAGCGCGACCAGCGTGAGCGCAAGCCCGCGCCGCGCGATAAAACCCGTAAGCGCCGCGACGTAGCCGCCGCGAATCCACTCGAACAGCGCCTCGAAGCCGCGCAGGAAACGGCCCCACAGTCCCGAGCCGGGGTCTTCCTCGTGCGTGTCGGGCAGCAGGTAGGAGGCCATCGTCGGCACCAGCGTGCGCGAAAGCAGGTAGGACGTGAGCATCGCGAACACCACCGCGAGCGCGAGCGGGGTGAACAGGAACCGCGCCACGCCGGTCAGCAGCACGACCGGGAAAAAGACGATGCAAATCGACAGCGTGCCGACGAGCGTGGGCGTGGCGATCTGCGTGGCGCCGTCGAGAATCGCGACCAGCAGCGGCTTGCCCATCGCGTGGTTGCGATGGATGTTCTCGATTTCGACGGTCGCGTCGTCGACCAGCATGCCGACCGCCAGCGCGATTCCGCCCAGCGTCATCGTGTTGATCGTCTGGCCGGTCAGCTTCAGTCCGACGATCGCGGTCAGGATGGACAGCGGAATCGAGATGATCACGATCACCATGCTGCGCGGCGAGCCGACGAAGACCAGCACCATCAGGGCGACCAGCGCCGCCGCAATCCCGGCTTCCCGCACCACTTCCCACAGCGCCGCGCGCACGAACGCCGACTGGTCGAACGTCAGCGAGATCTTAAGGCCCTTGATCGCCGTCGCCCGGATATAGGGCAGGCGGCGTTTGACCGCGTTCACGACCGCCAGCGTCGAGGCCGCGGCGTGCTTGATCACGAGCAGGAACGTGGCCGGTTTGCCGTTAACGCGGACCACGTTGGTTTGCGGCTGATGGGTGTCGGAAACGGGCGCGACGTCGCGCATGAAAATCGGCGCGCCGTTGACATACTTGATTGGCAGGCTGTTGAAGCCGGTGGCCGTCGCTGGGCTCATGTTAATATCGACGTTGTAGTCGAAATTGCCCATCCGCGATTCGCCCGACGGAATCACGACGTTGCTCTGCGAGAGCGCGGTCGCAACGTCGTAGGGCGATAGATTGTTGGCGTAAAGCGCGCGCGGATCGAGGTTGGCGATCACGGCGCGCTGCACGCCGCCCATCGGCGCGGGCGAGGAAAAGCCGGGAATGGTAAAGAGCTGAACGCGGATGAAATTGAGTCCGTAGTCGAAAAGCTGCGCACCCGACAGCGTGTCGCTGTAAATGTTGAGTTGCGCCACCGCCACGTTCGAGGCGTTATAGGAAATGATTTGCGGCGGTTGCGTGCCGCGCGGCAGAATCGTGAGGATGGTCTCGGAAACGGCGTTGATCTGCGCGATTGCCGAGCCGATATCCGTGCCCGGATGGAAATAGACTTTGAGCAAGCCGAGTCCGTTGATCGATTCGGACTCGATATGTTCGATTCCGTCGACCGTGGTCGAATAAGCGCGCTCGCTGATTAACACCATCCGGCGCTCGACGTCGACCGCGCTCAACCCCGGATAACTCCAGACCACCATCACCACGGGCAGGTCGATCGCCGGGAAAATGTCGATGTTCATCTCGTAGAACGAGAGCGCCCCCAGCACCAGCATCAGCAGCGCCATTACCGCTACGGAGAGCGGACGCCTGAGCGCGAGGCGGACCAGCCACATCATATGCGTGGGACCTCAGTGGGCGTTAGCGCGTCCGGCGCGCGCCGGCAGGCATTCGTGAAGTCATCGGAGAGAAGAATCGATAATCGATAAACAGCTTGCGTGAAGTATCGGTAATCGATAATCGTCAGTCAATGGCCGAACCGGTCGAAAAGGTCGAGCGGCAGGGGGAAGGCGAGAGCTGCGCGCTGGCGCGCGAACCGGCCGCGGCGCGCGTCCGCCAGTTGATTCTCGCCCGGATTCTGGACGGCGTCTATCCGCCCGGCGCGCGGCTGGTCGAGCTGCGGCTGGCGCGCGAGCTCGCCATCAGCCAGACGCCGGTGCGCGAGGCGCTGCGCCAGCTCGAGGCGGTTGGAATCGTGCGCACCGAGCCGTGGCGCGGCACCCGGGTGCGCGAGGTCAGCGAGCGCGAGATGCGCGAGGCGTATCAGGTGCGGGCGGCGCTCGAACAGCTTGCGGCGCGGCTGGCCGCGCCGCGGCTCGCGGGACGGGTCGAGGGCCTGCGCCGGCGCGTCGCCGAGCTGCGCGCGGCCGCGCGCGCGCGGGATATCGAACGCTATGCCCGCAACGACGTGCCGTTCCATCGCGCGATTCTCGAGGCTTCCGGCAACTCCATCCTGCTGCGCACGTGGGAGTCGCTCAATTTCGAAGTGCGCACCCGCGTGCATCTGGCGCGCGGCCATTCCGATCTTGCCGCCGTGGCCGACGCCCATCAGGCGGTGGTTGACGCGCTGGCCGAGGGCGACGGCCGCACCGCCGGCAAGCTGCTCCGGCGCCAGGCCGAAGCCGCGATCCCGCTCGAGGAATGCATCACCCCGCCGCTCGATGGTCCCGGACGGACGCTCGCAGCCGCCGCCGAGGATCTCGCCTCCGCCAGGCCGCCGCGGCGCACGCGCTGAGCGGGGCGTTTGTATCCCGCCCCATCGGCGCGCTAAATAAGGCGGAATTAACAGCTTTGTCGCGGAGGACTGACCGATGGTCAAATTGTACGGCACTTCCAAATCGCGATCGGCCCGCTGTCTGTGGGCGCTCGAAGAACTTGGCGTAAAATACGAACACGAACCAGTGGCCGTCGCGGACGCGAAGAGCGCCGCGCATCTCCAGCGCAATCCGATCGGCCATGTTCCGGTGCTCGAGGACAACGGCCTCTTCATTTGCGAATCGATGGCGATCAATCTGTATCTGGCCGAAAAGTACGGCAAGAATTCGCTCTGGCCGGCGTCGGTGGAAGATCATGGCCGCGTCTATCAATGGAGCTTTTATGCGATGACCGAGCTTGAGCCGCATCTGCTCGCCATTCTTCGGCACAAGCTCTTTCTGCCCGCCGAGCAGCGCAGCGACCAGGCCGTCAAGGACGCGAGCGAGGCGCTCAAAGCGCCGCTTGCGGTGCTCGACGGCGTGCTCGGCCGTCACGAGAATCTGCTCGGCTCGGCCTTTACGATCGCGGATCTGAACGTCGCCTCGGTGCTGTCGTTCGGCACCTACGTCAAGTTCGATTTCTCGGCGACGCCGAAGCTGCAGGCGTGGTTGCAGAAATCCTGGAGCCGCGAGGCCAACGGCAAAGTGCGCGGCCTGAAGTAAGACTACGCGTTATTCGCCGTTTTTGCGGCGCGGGGCGGTCTTCATTCACTGAAGATCGCCCCGTTTGTTTTTTGGCCTCCCAGCGCATCAGCTCGGGATGGCGGCCGCGCGCCGGCGCGCGGCGTGACGCCGCGCGAATCCAATACTTGCGACACAAGTGTCCCGTCATGAGGCGTTGCGACCGCCATTTTGCCGGTACGGATGTTGCTCCAATGGCGGTGGTGAGCCGCTCGCGTTCCATCCTGAAAAATCGCGATGGAACGCGGCGGTTCGCGAATTCAAATGCCGGCTGCGGACGAAACTCTTGCGCTTGGCCAGGCGGAGCAAGCCGCGTGGCCGGCGGACGCGCCCGTTCCGCCTGTCCGTGGGCTCTGGATAGCTCTCATTGGCGCCGCCACGGTGTTGCTGTTCGCGTGTTTGGCCGCTTATTTCGCGGCCAGCCGGGAAGTCGCGCGCGATCTTCAGACCAATCGTTCGTATCGGATCGGCGAAGCGCTTGACGCCCTGCGCGCCTCCCTGGCCGACGGCGAAATGGCGTCGCCCGACCGCGTTCGGCATAATTTTGCCGCATTGCGGGCGCTCGCCGCCGCCGAGCCGCCGATCGCTGACGATATCGCGCGGCTTGAAGCGGCCTCGAATGCCGTATTCGGCGCAAACACGCCACCAGTTGCAGGCGGCGTATCGTCGCCGTCCGCTCAGCCGCCAGCCGCTCCGTCTTCCGCCGCTTTAAGTTCCTTGCGCGCTCGTGTCAGGGCGATGGCGGTGGCCGCACGCGCGCTCGCGGCGGCGCGGGAGGCTCAAGCGCGCCGGTATGCGCGCTTTCAACTGACGGCGATCGCGTTCGGCGCGGGAGCGGCGTTGTGCGCGCTTTGGCTCGCCGCCTTGCTTGCGGTGCGCGCGCTTCGTTCGACGCGTCTGATGGTCGCCGCCGGCGTGCAGCATCGCGGCGAGCTGGCGCGGCTCAACCAACGGCTGGAGGAACAGTTGGCCGAGCGCAGCCGCGCCGCCGCGGAAAATGCCGCGGCGTTGGCGGAAGCGCGCAAGCGGTTGCATCTCGAAAGCGGAATTCTGGCGGCGGTCTTCGAAACCTCGCACGAGGCCTTGATCGTCTGCGACGCCCATCTGCGGCCGCTGCGCGCGAACCCGGCCGCGACCCGGCTGTTTGGGACCGGGATCGCCGAATTGCAGCCGATCGATCGCCTTGCCGAAACGATCGAAGTCGTGCGGGCGAACGGCGGCGAACCGCTGCCGCTGGCCGAATGGCCCGCAAAACGGGCGCTGCACGGCGAACACGTCGAGATGCAATGCCTGGTGCGTCCGCGCGGACGCGAGGAGGGCGCATGGATCGCCTGTGCTGTCCGGCCGTTGCGCAACGATCGCGGCGCCATCCAGGGAATCGTGGCCGTGGCGCGAAACCTTGCCGTGGAAAGGCGCGCCGACGCTCTTGACGCCTTGCTCGGCGCGCTGATGGGCGCGGTCGCCGCGGCGATCGCGGCGATTGATGAGCGGGGCCGGATTTACGCATGGAACTCGGCCGCAGAGCGGATGTTCGGCTATGCGGCGCATGACGCGACCGGCCGCGAACCGTCCTTCCTGACGCCCGCGGATCGCGTCGAGGAAGAAAAGGAATTATTGGCGCGCGCCGCGCGCGGCGAACTGGCTGTCGAGATGGAAACCGTGCGCCAGGCCGGCGACGGCCGGCTAATCGAGGTCGCGCTGGCCGTCGCGCGCATCGCGGGCTCCGGCGCGGTGATGATTTTCCAGGATCTGGCCGAGCGCAACCGGATGCGCGCGGAACTGGCGCAGGCGCAAGCGGCGACGCTTGTGGAGCTGGGTCATCGCGCGGATTTTCTGGCCGGCTTAAGCCAGGAAATCCGCACTCCGCTCAACGGCGTGATCGGCATGACCGAACTGCTCTCGAACGCCGGGCTGAGTCCCGACCAGCGCGACTTGGCGCGGACGATTTCGGCAAGCGGCGGGATGCTGATGCGGATTGTCGACGATATGCTCGAATATTCGCGTCTGGTTTCGGGAAAACTTGCACTGGATCTGGCCGATTTCGATCTTTATGAAATTCTTGGCGCGGCCGCCGACGGGGTTGCGGAACGCGCCGCCGCGCTGGGACTCGAAATCGCGGTCGCGATCGCGCCGGACGCGCCCCGCTCGCTGCGCGGCGATTCCGAACGATTGCGGAAGATAATCGAGCGCCTGCTGAATCATGCGCTTAAATTCGCCGCACGCGGCGCGCTCGTGATCACGGCGGCGCCGGCCGCCAGCCACGGCGAGCCGGGTCCGCATCTCCGCTTCGAAGTGCGCGCGGCGTCGGTCAAGCTCGCGGCGCCGCTGGCGGATGATCCGTTTCGCCCGTTCGCGCGGATTCGGGCGAGCGACGGACGCGACCTCGGCGACGCCGGACTGAGCCTGTCTGTCGCCGCGCATCTGGTCGAAGCGATGGGTGGACGGCTCGAATGCGGCGCCGCCGCGGACGGCGGTTCGCATTTCTCCTTTGCGCTCGCCTTCGAGTCCGGCGAAAACCGTTCGTCCGACGCCGCCGGCTTCGACGCGCTGCGCGGAATCGCGGCCGTAATCGTCGATGACGACGCGGCGGTGCGGGGTGCGCTGCTCGCCTGTCTGAACGGATGGGGAGTCGATGCGCGCGCCGTGGTCGGACGGGAGGAAGCGCTGGCCTTGATGCGCGAGCAAGTGGCCGCCGGCGCGCCCTGCGGCATCGTGCTGGCCGATTCGCGATTGTCCGACATGGACGGCGCCGCGCTGGTCCGCGCAATCAAGGCCGACGCGCGCCTGCGCGCCGCGCGGGTGCTTCTGATGACGCCGGCGGGCGAAGCGGCAAACGCGCTCGGCGGCGCCGACGGCTGCCTGAGAAAACCGATCAATCCGGCGCGGCTGTTTGAGCGTCTGGTCGAGATCGCACGCGTGCCGCATGCGCCGGCCGCGAAGTCCGCGGTCAACGCCGAGGGTAAAGTGCGGCCGATTCGGCCGCCTTCGGACGCATCGGGACACGCCCCGGCCGCGACTGCAAAAATCCTCGTAATTGAGGATAATCCCGTCAATCGTAAGATTGTGCTGCTCCAGTTGCGCAATCTTGGCTACGCCGGCGATGCCGCCGAAAACGCCCGCGCCGGACTTGACGCTCTTGCCGTAGCCGATTACGCCGCCGTTCTGCTGAATTGCGAAATGCCCGATTTAGACGGCTACGCCGTGGCGGGCGAAATCCGGCGCCGCGAGTCCGGCGATCGAAAGACGGTGATTATCGCGATGACCGCGCGGCCGATGGCGGACATCCGTGAAAAATGTCTTGCGGCGGGAATGGACGATTTTCTGATTGAACCGGTCACCCTCGAAAGTCTCGGCGTGATCCTCGAACGCTGGCTGGTTCCCGCACCGGACGCCGCTGAAGCCGAGACGGCTTTGCCGATGCATGACGAGCGCGCCAGCTTGAACGAGGAGATCATCGCCGAACTGCGCGATCTCGCCAGCGCCACGGAGCGCGATCCGGTCGGCGAACTGGCGAGCCTCTTCCAGCGCGACATCGACGCGCGGATCAAGGCGATGCGCGACGCGCTGGCGGGCGGCGACGGCGAGGCGCTGATGCGCGCGGCGCACAGCCTGAGAGGTTCGGCCGGCGGACTCGGATTGGATCGCTTGAGCGCGCTGGCCGGCGAACTTGAGATGCGGGCGTTGCGGCGCGAGTTCCGCGCGGCGGCGCAATATCTGGCTGAACTGCGGCGCGAGACCGAACGCGCGTTGCCGTTGCTCGAACGCGAACGAACGCGCCAAGCGGCGGCGATTCAGGCTTGAATTCCGCGCCGCGCCGGCATCGATTGCGGCGGCGGCGGAGGCGAAGCCGCAGTCGCGCTGATCGAACGTGTCGTGGCGCCAACCACGGCGCCGTCGAGGTAAAACGGGATTGCCCGCTTGACCTTCAAAATAATCGTTCGGTTGCCGTGTGCGACTCGGGCGGTGACTATCTCGTTAGCGCGCACGCCGTTGAGTTCGGCGTATTCGCGCGCGACGGCCAACGCCCGCCGCGGATGCGACGGCAGGTACGTGGAGCCGGCAATCGTGGCGGAATAGGCCGCGTTCTGCAGCTTGATCCAGTTTGAATAGAAGTAATAGCGCTCGGCGACGCCGTCCAGAATCACCGCTCCAGCTATAATCGTACCGGCGAGCAAGAGATGCGCCGCCAGGCGAAACTTCTTGCGTTTTTCGGCGTTCATCGAAATTCCGTCAGCCTTTTGATTTTCCGGCGTGACGCAGTCCTCATATTAGCGGATATGCCCTGTTCAAGCGATTTCTTTATCGAATCAGCAGCGCGGACGGATTCATCGGCCCAGGTCCTTGCAATGACGCGATCGGCGCAATCGACCCCTTCGCATTCAGCGGGAAGAACAGGATCGCGTTCGGCGCCGCAACCGCGATCCGGCCGATGCCGTCGGCGGCGACGCCGTCGGGATCTTTCATCGCGGCGCTGGTGACTTTTCCGTTCAGCAGCCAGTGTTGCGGGCCGTCCGCGACAAAAACCGCCACGCTGCTGTCGCCTCCATTGGTCACGAACACGTCCAGGTCCGTATCGACGAAAACCCGCCGGGGTTGGTTCAGCCCGTCCGCCAGCATCCCGACCGGAGCGGCGTCTTTCGATGCGTCGGAGGCGAAGATCAGGACGCGATTGGTCTTGCGATCGACGACAAAAGTCTCGCCGGTGCTGTCGATCGCGATGCCGCCGGGCGAGGTCAATTCGGTATGCGGCCCCTCGATTACGCGGACCGGCTCGATATTGCCGTTGAGCGATGCGGCGAACCAGTCGATATGAGCGTCGCCCGCGCGCGCGCCCTGGTCGGCGACAAAGATGTCGCCGGATGTATCGACCGCCATCCCCGTCACATGGGACATCCCGGTATTCGGACCGCCGACGACGCGAACCTGCTCGTAATGGTAATTGCGGCCGGCGAAAATCTTGATAATCCCGTCCCGGTTCGCGACGAAGATTTCGTTGCGCATGTCGATGCTCGCATCGACGGGGTAATCGGCCGCCGCTTCATGAATGGTCGCCAGCGGCGCGGCGTCTCCCGTCGCGTCCGCGCGATAGACCGCCACCGCATGGGCTTCCGGCAACGTGACGAAGAGCATCTGATGCGTGCCGGTTGACGGCGCCCGATGCGAGCATCCGGCGGCGAAAATCGCGGCCGCCAGCGCGGTCCACAAGCGGATTCGTGGCATGTCAGCCCCCGATACCATCCGAATATTCCCGGCCGCCGGCGCGCGCCGGCAACCGCCCCATTCCGGCTCCTAGCATATCGCCCGCCGCAGCGACAATGTTGGCGCGGCCGCGCGGCTTTCGGGTCTCTCGATTTTGCCGCTCGGATGGTAAACTGGCGCGAATCGTTTTTCCCGGTCGAAGCGGCCGATTCGGGTTTCGCTTCGGCCCGACGACCGCACCTGAGCCTCGGAGGTCTGTCACTCGCCATGCAACGAACAAGCGCCGCCTGCCTGATGTTTGGAGCTCTTGCCGGATTGCTGATGCTTATGCGGCCGGCTCTCGCGTTGGCTCAGACCTCGAAACTAATCGTGGAAAACGAAGGCGCGCCATCGACCGATCTTCCGATGGCCGATTATCACGCCTTCGACTCCTTCAGCGCGCAGCATCCGGAGATTATCGGCCAGCTCAGCCGCAATCCTCAGTTGATGCGCAGCGACAGCTTTCTCGCGAAAAATCCGGAACTCAAGACATTTCTCGACAGCCATCCCGAAGTGCGCGACGCCCTGCGTGAGCATCCGGGCAACTTTCTGCCGTTGACCAGGGGCGGCCAATGGATCGCCCGTCATCCGGGAGTCGCCGCCGGCGCCCATCATTCTCATCTGAAACCTGGAACGGATACGGCGACTTCTGGCGGAGCGAAGAAATAAGCGGTTCCGGTTATCCAGAGATTTTTCCGCTCCGGAGGGCGCCGCCAGGGAACCTCCGCACAAGAACCGCACGATCGATACGAACGCGATGCGGTTTTTCTGGAGGAGCCGCCGCACCTGAATTCAGAATCTTCAACCACCATCGGCATTTTTGTCATTCTGAGCTGGTCCTGAGCGCAGCGAAGGACGCAGCGAAGAATCCCGGGATCCGTTTCGTTGTCGGCTTTTTTCGGGATTCTTCACTTCGCTGCGCTCCGTTCAGAATGACAAACTAGCTTGTGCGCAGCTTCCCTGGGTCTTGCGCGCGAAACAGCGCCCTCCGGATTTGCCCGTCTTCAGGCCCCGATCGAACTCCGCAATTCCTGCTGCTTCCGCCGCATCGCGCTGACCAGCGCCGGAAAGCCCCGTTCGTTGATCACGCGATTGAACTGGTTGCGATAGTTCGCCGTGATGCTGATGTCGTCGATCGTCACGTCGTAAACTTTCCAGTCGTCGCCGGTGCGCTTCATCTCGTAATTGATTCTAATCGGCGCGCGGCCGGATTCGGACGGCGCCACGGTTGTGCGCACTTCAGCATAGCCGCCGCCCTGCATCGATTGTCCTGTAAACTCCACCTTTTGGCCGGAATAGCCGCTCAGTTTGTCGAGGTAAGCGTCTTCCATGAAGGACGTGAAGAGCGGCACGAACTGTCGCTGTTGTTCAGGCGTCAGCTTGCTCCAGTTGTAGCCGAGCGACGAGCGCGCCATGCCGGTGAAGTCGAAGCGGTCCGCCACGAGATCGATCACTTTGCGCTGGCGCTGCGCGCGCGCCATCGATTTATCCTGCAGCACTTGCAGCGCCTGATCGACCGAGGTTCTGACCGTCGCGAGCGGATCTCCCGCCGCGATTGCGGCGCCTTGGGCTTTTAACCCCACCGCCGCGAACAGCAGCGCCGTCAGCCCGAAAATAGCCATCAGGCGCTCGAGCGTCGCGCCCGTGCCGCCATTGGCGGCGTCTCGCGCGCGACCGCGATTATTTCGACGGTCGAAAGGTTTTTCCGCGCCGTTCATTTCCCGCATTTTCCGCCTCCCATGGTCCAACGGTCCTGGCGCATCATCGCGCGATCGTCTGGACTCATGCGGAGGTTGCAGCGCAAAGCCGATGCCACCTCGCGGGAAGCGACGGAAAGTCCAGTCAGAATGAGGTTTTTCCGAAGAATCAAGCCGCATTCGAGAGGCCGCGAGGATGTAATTCCTACACGATACGAAGGCGCCAAACCCTGCGCGGCGGATCGGTCCAGAGCGCAAAGTTTACTGGCCATCACCGCCGATGATACTCTCTGTCGAAATCGGTTTATTATTCCCGTGGCATCCCAAAAGCGCATTCTCGTCGCCGAGGACGATATCGCGACCGGCCAGGCCTGGAGCGAACTTATCGCTTCCTGGGGCTTCGCGGTGGAAATTGCGCCCGATGGCGCCCGCGCGCTCGAACTGATCGATTCGTTCGATCCGCACATCCTGCTGCTCGACCTGCGCCTGCCGAAGAAAAACGGGCTTGAAGTCCTGTCCGAGATGCGCGAGCGCGGCTTGGCGATTCCCACGGTGATGATCTCCGGCGAGGGCGAAATCGCCGACGCGGTGCAGGCGATCAAGCTCGGCGCCTACGATTACTTGCGCAAGCCGGTCGATCCGCCGCATCTGCGCGTTCTGCTCGGCAACCTGAGCGCCCATCTCACCGCGACCGAAGAGAATCAGCGCCTGCGGCGGCGGCTGGCCCGCGCGGGCGAGCTTGGCGGTCTGGTTGGGCATTCGGCGGCGATGCGCCGCGTGATGACGCTGATCGAGCAGGTCGCGCCAAGTTCCGCGTCGGTGGTGGTGGCGGGCGAGAGCGGCACCGGCAAGGAACTGGTCGCGCGCACGATCCACGAGCTTTCGCCCCGGCGATCGGGTCCGTACGTGGCGATAAATTGCGCGGCGCTGCCCGAGACGCTGATGGAGAGCGAGCTGTTTGGCCATGAGCGGGGCGCTTTTACCGGAGCGGACCGCCGGCGCGAAGGCTGTTTCGAGAGCGCCGACGGCGGCACGCTGCTGCTCGACGAAATTGGCGAGATGCGCCCGGAATTGCAGGCCAAGCTGTTGCGCGTGCTCGAAGACGGCCGTCTCCGCCGGCTGGGCGGTTCGGCGGAAATCTCCGTCGATGTCCGCGTCCTTGCCGCGACCAATCGCGACCTCGAAGCCGCGATCCGCGAGAGCCGCTTTCGCGAGGACCTCTACTACCGCCTGAACGTTTTTACCATCGATTTGCCGCCGCTGGCCGAACGGCCCGACGACGTTTCCACGCTGGCTGAACATTTCCTCAAAACGATTCCGCCGCCCGAGGGCAAGACCGTCACCGGCATCGAGGCCGAGGCGCTGGAGCTGATGAAGGCCTACCGCTGGCCCGGGAACGTGCGGCAGTTGCGCAACGTGATCGAGCGGGCGTTGATCGTCACGCGCGGACCGCTGATCGGCGCCGCCGATATGCCCGCGGACTTGCGGCGCGGCGGCGGAGGCGGCGGCGCGTTCGAAATCCGGCTTGGAACCTCGCTCGACGACGTGGAGCGCGAATTGATCAAGCGCACGATCGAGTTCGCCGGCGGCAACAAATCGCGCGCCGCCGAAATCCTCGGCGTGAGCCTGAAAACCCTCTACAACCGGCTCGATCGTTACGGCGCGCGGGACGCGCCGGCATCCTGACGCCGCTTCTCCCGCCGCTCAAAGCGAATCCATCCATTGGGCCAAGGCGGCAGCGCTCCCGCGCTTCGCCGCCTTGCGGCGCTCTATGGAAGCTCCGCGCAAGCCAGCTTGTCATTCTGAATGGAGCGTAGCGGAGTGAAGAATCCCGGGATTCTTCGCCGCGTCCTTCGCTGCGCTCAGGACCAGATCAGAATGACGGGATGGACCTTTTGCAGAGATTCCCTATCCGTTCGAACGGCGCTCGTGAAGATCCATGTGCATCAGATCTTTGCCGGCCACCATGAAGATTACGGCTTCCGCGATATTGGTCGCGTGCTCGGAAATTTCGTTCAGGTCGCGCAATAAAAACGCGAGTTTGGCCTCCTGCGCCGCTTTGGCGGTATCGGCCGATCTGATCGCTATAACGCGCGGAAACGCCGCTCCGTAGAGCGCGTCGAACTTCTTGTCGGTCGCGAAAACTTGGCGCGCCATCGCGGCGTCGCGTTGGGTGAACGCGCTGACGCTGTCCGCGATCATCGTGACCGCCAGCGCTCCCATCTCCGCGATTTCGGCGTGCGCGGCGACCGCGTCGTCATCTTCGCGGTCGTGGATCGCTTCGCAGATGTTCACCACGCGATCGCCGGCGCGCTCGAGTTCCGTCGTTATCTTCATCGCCGCCGCCACCGTGCGCAGATCCGCCGCGACCGGCTGATGCAACGCCAGCAGTTGCAGGCATCGCGCTTCGATTTCGACGTCCATCCGGTTGATGCCCGCGTCGCGCTCGATCAAGCTCCGTGCGTTGCCAACGTCGTGGCTGGTCAAATCCCTCAGCGCGCTTTTCAATTGATCGAGCGCCAACTCGCCCATCTGGCCGACTTTCTCGCGCAGGTCGCTCAGTTCCTGCTCGAATTTCTTGTGCTGGTGCTCCATGCCGAACTCCACGCCGATTGGAATTTTGAAGGCGACGAAACTGTTTTCGTTGTGATGGAGGATCGAAAGAAAAGGATGCTGTTACCCAAAGATTGACCGATTGCTGGAACCAAAACAAGGCGGTCCGCGGCCATCCGGAGCGGTTGAAACCGCCGCTCGGCAAATCCGCCGGGTTGTTCTGTCGCGCCAGGCTGATGTTGCGAAAATGCAACAAATTGCGATTTTGCTCAATTGTTTGAGTATCCCTGTCTGTTTTTCTGTTTTAACCAAAAACATCTGTTGATTAGATTTGACACGTTTATTTTATTCATTCAGTTGAAATTGATGATTAGAGAGGGTTTAATCAATTCAGGATTAAAAATTGCCGCATCGATGGAATGCCTTTTGCTGCCGCCCGAAGCGTGGCGGGTCCAGGCCTTGAGGATGTGTGATGAGTTCCAAGCTGGAAGAACTGCGAAAGCGATTCCTGCAACAGCAGGGCGAATCTAACGGCGGTCCACGCGACGGCGCGGGCGCAGCCGACGAATCCGAACCCATGTTTATTGTGAAGCGCGCCGGTGCGCCGTCAAAGATTATTGCTGGCGCGAATCCGGCGGAGGCGGCCGCCGGCGAATCGCCCGTGGCGGAATCCGCTCCGGCAGCGATCGCGACGAGCGCTTCCGCGCGGGCCGGGGACGCAAAAGATTCCGTCGCTGGGAGCGAGGACGCCGCTCCGGCCGAAGCCGAGGTTGCCGGGACCGGAACGGCGCCGATCGTTGCGAGCGGCTTTCAGCGCGGCGCCGCAACCGAATCGGGCGAACTGGGCGCCGCCGTCGCCAGGGTGTTTGAGCAGACCCGTTCGATGCGCGCGACGCTGGCGGAATTTTCCCAGGCGTTCGAACGTTTGGAGCGGCTTGGCCAATCGGCGGCGCAGGCTTTTGAACCGTTGCGGCGGTTTCAGGGACAAATCGAGCAACTCGCCAAATCGTTCGCGCCGGTGCGCGGTTTGCGGCTCGAATTAGCCGGGATGTCCGAGGCGTTCGCGCCGATGCGCGAGCTGCAGAATCAGGTTGACCGCCTGGCGGCCGCGTTCGAGGAGAATTTGGGCGAAGTGGTCGTTGCGCTGGAGCCGGTGCGTCAGATTCGCCAGCGTCTCGAGCAGCTTGCGCAGGCGTTTCGCGACGCGAGCGAGCTGCGCGATCGTTTTGCCGACCTGCGCTCGAACTTCGCGATTGGCGATAGCGACAGCCGGAGCGACGCCGCGCCTTCGCGCTAGCGTCGATTCAAATCCGCGACTACCAAAGCGGAAGCCTGAATCCGAGCGTGACCATCAGGCCGGCGGCGACGCCGGTCAGGGCTTCGCCCGCAACCATCCCGGCCGCGACCAGCAAGCCCGGCCCGGCTTCCTCCGATGATTGGCGGCGGGCGTGGCTCGCGGCGCGAACCAGCGCGCCCGCGAAAATCGCCGCGCCCAATCCGAACGGAAGATAAAGCCCGATCGCCACCGGCATCGCCGGCGTGCGCCACGACGCCCCGGCGCGTTCGAGCAGATAATCGAGCGCGGCGAGCAGCGCGGCAAGCCCGGCGCCGATTACGATTGCGGCGATCGGCAGGCCTCCATGGAATACGCCATCCGCCACTTTCGCCATCAGGAATGCCTGCGGCGCGGCGAGCGGTTGCGCGCGCGCGGTCGCGGTGCCGGCGATGCCATAGGCGCGAATCAACAAATTCAGGATGGGCGCGACGATAAAAGCCGAGAGCGCCGCGCCGCTGAGAACGGCAATTTCGAGCGCGCGCGGCGTCGCGCCAACATGAAAGCCGGTCGCGAGGTCATGCAGCGAGTCGCCGGCCATCGCGGCGGCGGTGCAGACCACGGCGCCGGCCATGATCGCGAGGCGGGGGCCGACGGCGGCGCCAACGCCGAGCGCGGCGAGCAAGATCGCGACCGCCAGCAATACGATTATGGTTACGCCCGAAACCGGATTGTTCGATGCGCCGACGATGCCGGTCAGATAGCCCGCGACCGCCGTCGCAAAGAAGCCAATCGCGGCGAGGGCGATCGCGAGCAGCGCGCTTACGGCGATAGAACCGGAAATAGCCAGGCACAGCGCGAAAATTACCGGAATGCAGCAGCCGACCGCGACCAGCACGGCGATTATTGGAAGGTCGCGCTCCTCGCGCCGCGTCGCCGCCGCCGATCGTGCGCGCAAGGTCCGGACGCCTCCGGCGAATCCGCGCGCGATCGGTCCGCGCAGCCGCGCCAGCGTGACCGCTCCGCCCACGAGCATCGCGCCGACGCCGAGATAGCGTATTTCGCCGCTCCACAGGCGGACGGCGGCGTCGCCCGGCGCAAGCGCGCGGAGCTCCGGATGAAAATGCGCGGCGATCGGAATCGCGGCGAACCATCCGATTGCGCCGCCGGCGAAAACCAGTGCGGCGATCCTGAGGCCGACGATATAGCCGACGCCGAGCAGCGCTGCCGAAATATTCATAGACCCAGCGATGGGCGCCGCGCCGAGCCAGCGTGCGCCGCCGAGCGACGATGGGACGGCGCCGAGGATATCCTGCGCGGTTTTGAGCAATGCCGCGCCCAGCGCTCCCCATCCGAGCGGAGCTGCGCTCGCGCCGCCCGCTTCGCCAACGCGCAAGACGGCGGCGCAAGCGACGCCTTCGGGATATGGAAGCCGCTCATCGACGATATAGGCGCGCCGCAGAAAGACGATCAGCAGGCTCCCCATGACCGACCCGGCGAGGCATAGCAGGCTTACCGTCCAATAAGGCAAAGGTCCGCGTTGGCCAAGAATGATCAATGCGGGAAAGGTGAAAATGGCGCCCGCCGCGACCGCCTCGCCCGCGGAAGCGATCGTCTGTACGACGTTGTTTTCGAGGATGGTCGCCCGGCCGAGCATCCGCAGCACGGCCATCGAAATCACGGCGGCGGGGATGCTGGCCGAGACCGTCATCCCGGCATAAAGACCGAGGTAGGCGTTGGCGGCGCCCAGAATCAAAGCCAGAACGCCGCCGAGTACAAAGGCGCGGAGGGTCAGTTCGCGTACCGGAGATTCGGCGGCGGCGCGGTCGGGGTCGGTCGCTGACACGCGGCCACTATATTTGATCGCTTTTCACGATCCAGACCGGCATGAGCAATTCATGCGCCCAGCAAAGCGCAGCTGGGTCGGGATGGGCGAAAACCCGGCTGTTCCGCCGGTTCGGCGCGGGCGAAACGGTCAGCCCGGTTTCGGCGTGGCGCTCGCGGCGGCCGCGGAAACGGTCGGCTCGCCGGCCGCTTTCCATCCCATGATTCCGTCGCTCATCACGCTGACGTCGCTGTAACCGGCGGCGAGCGCGCGGCGCGCGGCTTCATGCGACGCGATACAGACCTGATTGGCGCAATAAAACACCAATGGATCGCTCTTCTGGGCCGGCAACGTGGCGCTGACGCGATAACCGCCGGGCGCCGCGATTAGTTGCGCCCCCGGAATAACACCGTATTTATCGCGGGTTTCAGGCGCGTTGGCGTCGTAGATATGCAGGTTCGGGGTGTGATCGTCGATCAGGTTTTTCAGATCTTTGACGTGAATCAGCTTGAAGGTGTGGAATTGTTCCTGTTCGCCCAATCCGCCGAAGGCTTTGGTCCAGTCGAATGCGTGCGAGGCTGGCGGCGTCGCCAGGCAGAACGCGGCGATCGCGACGATAACTGGGGTCAAACGGGCGCGCATAGCGAATCTCCCGACGGCTTGATTCGTGGATATTATCAAACGGACGACGCGACCGGCAGGCTGGCGCATGATGCGGATGGTCCCAAAAAACGCGCGACCCGTCAGTCGCTCGCACCCGCCGGCGCCGGGACGGTCGGATCGCCCGCCGCCTTCCATCCGGCAATTCCGTCGCTCATCACGTCAACGTTTTCGTAACCAGCTTTGATCGCCCGCCGGGCGGCCTCGTGCGAGGCCATTCAATGCTGGTTGTGACAGTAAAAGACCAGCGTCGCGCGTTTATTCGGCGGCAAGGTCTCGCCGACGTTGTAGCCGTCGGCGGAGGGCAGCATCCGCGCGCCCGGAATGACTCCGTATTCGGCTCGCACGTCCGACGGATTCGCGTCATACACGTAAAGATTCGCCGCGTGATGCGCGAGCATGGCCGAAAGATCGCCGGCGTGAATCAGCTTGAGTCCGGGGACGTTCCCGGACTCGCCGCCCAACAGGTTCGAGAGGCTAAGCGCGCGCGCCTGGCCGCTGATCATGAAGACCGCGGCGGTCAGCGCGGCGACAACCAGACCGGAGAAAGTTTTACGCTTCATTGGCGACTCCTGCGCGAGAGGCGTCGTGCCGCGTTTCTTCCAGCGATAGCATAATCGCGGTCGCGGCGACACTTGCGCCTTTGCGGATCACGAGACGGCGGACGGCGAGCAATAGTTTGCAGCGACGGCGCTCCGGATGGCAAATTACCAGACCGGCGGCGGCGCAGGGTTGACGATCCGGCGAACTATCGCCATGTGCGGCCGGAACTTGCGGAGACGATTACAACATGCTGAGCGGATGGAGCATCGCAGATGAGTGACGACTGGCGCGCGCGGGCGCGAAAACTGCCCAAGGGCAATCTCTACGAGGATTTCGAGATCGGCCGCGTTTTCAACCATCATTGGGGCCGTACGCTGAACGAGGGCGACAACAGTCTTTTTACGACCCTGACGCTTTCGTACAATCCGCTCTACTTCAACGCGCCGTTCGCGCGCGCGCACGGCCATCCGGGGATCGTCGTCAATCCGATGCTGGTCTTTCTGACGGTCTTTGGCCTCTCGGTCGAGGACTTGAGCGAGGCGGGGGGGCTGTTCCTCGGCGTCGATAACCTGAGTTTTTATGAGCGGGTCTATCCTGGCGCGACGCTGACCGCGCGCAGCACGGTGGCCGACAAGCGCGAATCCCAGAGCCGTCCGGAGTCCGGAATCGTTACCTGGCATACCGAGGGCTTTTTCGCCGATGGGCCGAAGGCCGGAACCCGCGTGGTCGATTTTCGCCGCTCGAATCTGGTGCCCAAGCGAGGCGATTCCTGATGAGCTACATAACCGAAGAACGAAAACTGATTCAGCAGACCGCGCGCGATTTCGCGATGAACGAGGTGCTGCCGGCGGCCAACAAGCTCGATCCGGTCGAAGGCGAAATTCCGATGGAATTGCGCCGCAAGATGGGCGAGCTGGGCTATTTCGGAATTCTGATTCCGGAGGAATACGGCGGGCTGGGCCTCGGCGTGTTCGAGTACGCCCTGGTCACGGAGGAACTGGGGCGGGCGTGGATGAGCGTGGCGAGCATTATCGCGCGCGGCAACGGAATCTACGGCGATCCCAGCGAGGAGCAGAAGCGCAAATATTTTCCCGCGATGGCGCGCGGCGACTTGCTGGGCGCGTTTTCGCTGTCAGAGCCGGACGCCGGTTCCGACCTCGCCAACGTCGCCTGCCGGGCGACGCGCGAGGGCGACTACTACGTCGTCAACGGCACCAAAACGTGGTGCACCTTCGCCGACGGCGCCGACTTTATCCATCTGTTCGCCCGCACCTCGCCGCCCGAAGAGAAACGCCGCCACGTCGGCATCACGCAGTTCCTGATCGAAAAGGAGCGCGGCAAGCTGCCCGAGGGCGTGACCGGATCGCCGATCCGCAAAATCGGGTATTTCGGCTGGAAGACCTGGGAGCTGCATTTCGACAATTTCCGCATTCCCGCGAACACGGTGATCGGCAAGGAAGGCCGCGGCTTCTACACGATGATGTCGTTCCTTGAAATCGCGCGGGTGCATACCGCGGCGCGGGCGATCGGGCTGGCGCGCGGCGCGCTCGAGGACGCGCTCACCTACTCGCAGCGGCGGGTGCAGTTCCGCAAGCCGATCGCGGAATTCCAGGCGATTCGCTTCAAGCTGGCCGAGATGGCGGCGAATATCGAGGCGGCGCGCCAACTGATGTACTTCGTCGCGACCGAAGTCGACGGCAAGCGGCGCTGCGACAAGGAGGCGTCGATGGTCAAGTATTTTGCCTCCGAGATGGCGGAGCGGGTGACCAGCGACGCGCTGCAAATCCACGGCGGCTATGGCTACACCAAAGACCTGCCGCTCGAACGCTATTGGCGCGACGCGCGCTTGACGAAAATTTTCGAGGGCACCTCGCAAATCCAGTTGCGGATCATCTCGGACCGCCTGCTCGGAGGAAACGAATGAGCGTCGATGCGGCGGCCCTGACCGGCCGGGGCAACTATTACGAAGACTTCAACGCCGGCGACGTGTACGAGCACGCGCGCGGCAAGACCATGGAGGCGCTCGAAAACGTGCTCATCACCAACCTCGTGATGAACACCGCGCAGCTCCATTTCAACGAAGAGCTGGCCGAACAGATCGCCGCGCAGAAGCATCGGATCGTCTTCGGCGGCGTCACCGCGTCGCTGGTGATCGGGCTCGCGATGCAGGACACGGGCGAGCAGGCGGTCGAGGAGGTCGGACTCGACAAGGTTCGCTTCCGCGTATCCGTGCTGCATGGCGATACGCTGCACGCGTTCACCGAGGTCCTGTGGAAAGACGACAGTCCCGAACTGCTGCGCGGCCATCAGAACGTCGGCCTCGTCCATTTCCGCCATCTCGGCCTCAACCAGCGCGGCGAGACGGTGTTCGAGGGCGAGCGGCGCGTGTTGATCAAGAAACGCTCGTTCAGCACCGATGGTCTCGAGGCTGGCGCGGGCGAAGCGAAGCCGGCGATGCGCGCGGTGCGCGCCGCGCGTACTCGCGCCGTGCGCCCCGTCCGGCGCGTCGCGGTGAAAGCGGCCAAGCCGGCGAAAGCGGCGAAAAAAACCAAACCGGCGCGGGGCGCGAAACCGAAACGGGTGGCGCCGCGCAAGAAACGGCGCTAGCGGCGCGCGAGACGAGGAGACAATGGAAGAAAAAACGGCGGCGACGCTCAAACGGCTCGAAGACGCGATCGCGCGCTTCGTGCGGCCCGATTCTTTTCCGCTGGCGATCCGGATGCTCCAGAAGGGCGAGGCGATGCCCGACGACGTCAAGGTGCCGAGCCAGAGCTTCAAAGAAAACTGGATCGTCTGCCAGTCGATCGGCGTGGCGCGGCGCTACGGATGGGGAATCGCGGTCGGCCGCGACGACGTTATCTGTCCGCTCGCGGCGATCGCGTTCGGCTTCCGCGCGCCCAACGACGAGTATCTGCACGGATACGCGTCGAACGGGATGTACTGCAAGGACGAGGAAGCGGCGGCGAAGCTCGAGGCCAGCACCTGGAAATTCGCGCCCGGATCGTATGATTACGTTTGTGTCGCGCCGCTCAATCGCGCGAAGTTCGCGCCGCATGTCGTAGCGGTTTACGGCAACAGCGCGCAGGTGCTGCGGCTGGCGCACGCCGCACTCTATCGGCGTGGCGGAAATCTCACCAGTTCGACGGGAGGGCGGCTGGATTGCGCGGAAATCGTGATTCAGACCATGACCGCCAACGCGCCCAAGGTGATCCTGCCCTGCACCGGCGACCGCGTGTTCGGCGGCACCCAGGACACCGAGATGGTCTTCGCGTTTCCGTGGGAATACGCCGAAGAGATCGTCGAGGGGCTTGAAGGCACGCACAAGGGCGGAGTCCGCTATCCGATAACGGTCGCGATGCGCGAAACCGTCACGATGCCGCCGACCTATCAGAGTCTGATGAAGATGCTGGCCGAGCGCGACAAGCCGAGCGCGTAGCGGCTCCGCCGCGCCTCGCCGGCGTCACGCCAAATCGGAAAAAGCGAAGGGCCGCGCGATTTTTCGCGCGGCCCTTTTCGTTCAGTGTGGATACGCCGCTTCGGCGATTATGCCGATTTGACGTCGAGGGTCTTGTCGCGCACCAGCACGCCTTCGGCGTAGAGCTTTTTGATCTTGTCGTCGGACAGGCCCGCGTATTCGTGCAGGATGCGTTCGTTGTCCTCGCCGAGCCGCGCCGAACGCAGATCGGTCCGATCGGGCCACGCCGAGAATTTTACCGGCACCCCCGGAATCGCGACGCGGCCGAGCATCGGATCCTCGATCCAGCGGACGGTCTTGCGCTCGTTGAGATGCGGATGCTTGATCGCCTCGTTGACCGTATAAACCGGCGCGCAGGGCACGCGTTCCTTGTCGAGCGCGGCGATCGCGTCGTCGCGGGTTGGATGCGACGCGAGCCAATCCTCGATGATCTTCTGCAACTCGGCGGAGTTGTCGCGCCGGCCGCGCGCGCTGCGGAAGCGCGGATCGGTCGCCAGCTCCGGCATCCCCATCGCGCGGCAACACTGGACCCACTGATGCGCCGTCGGTACGCACAGGTAAACGTACTGGTCGCCGCGGTAGTGGTAGATGCCGGTGGGGCCGCCGGCCGGATGCTGCGAGCCGCCGCGCGTCGGCTTGTACTTGTCGCCGCGCAGCGAAACCTGCGGCACCGTGACCTCGTGCATGTGGAAGTAGGTGTCGAGCAGCGAGGCATCGAGATACTGGCCTTCGCCGGTGCGTTCGCGATGGATCAGCGCGAAGCCGATCGCCATCGCGGCGGCCACGCCGGTCGATACGTCGCCGATCGCCATCGTGGTGACCGACGGCGCGCGTTCGGGTTCGCCGATGCCGTCGGAAATTCCGGCGTAAGCCTGGCCGATATAGTCATACCCGGCCTTGACCGAGAGCGGCCCGGTCTGCCCGCCCATCGAGATCGAGCACATGATGATCTTCGGATTGACCTGCTTCACGTCCTCGTACGAAAAGCCGAGCCGCTTGATCACGCCGGGCGCGAAATTTTCGACCAGCACGTCGAACTTCGGCAACATCGACATCACCAGCTCGCGCGCTCCGGGCTTCTTCATGTCGATCGCGAAGCTGAGCTTGCTGTGGTCGTGCTGGAGATAATAGGTGCTGTGGCTCGAATCCTTGAACTCCGGCTTGAGCGGCTTGAGGCCGCCGCCGCGCACGCGGTCGCCCTCGGGCGCGAGTTCGAGCTTGACCACCTCGGCGCCCATCTCGGCGAGCAGGCGTGAACAGGTGGGGCCGGCGACGAACTGGGTGAAGTCCAGGACGCGATAGCCTTCGAGCATGCGAGGCTTCTGAGACATCAAACGTACCTCCCCATTGACGGCGGGAAAAATTAGTTAAACTGCGAAACTGCCGACAGCAAAACTACAAAATGGGGCCGCGATTGTCCAATCGGCCCGTGCTACGCCGATGCACGGCGCGGCCGGAACTTCGCCAGCGTCAGGTCGGGCGCGGCCTCGTCGAAGACCACCTCGACTTCCATCCCGGCGCGGATTTCCTCGTTGCGGATTCCGACCAGGTTGGTCAGCAGGCGCGGCCCCTCTTCAAGCTCGACTTCGGCGACGTTGTAGGGAATTTCGGCGTCGAAGCCGCGGAAATAGGATTGGTGAAACACCACCCACGAACTGACGCGGCCGCGGCCGCTGGCTGGCGCCCATTCGATCCGCCGCGACCAGCATCGCGGACACAGCGGCGCCGGCGGATACCATCGCATCGCGCATTCGCCGCATCGTTGCAGCACGAATTCGCGCCGGCGCAGGGCCTCCCAGTAGGGCCGGTTGAGCGCGCTGAGCGCGGGGCGCGGCTTCGGGTAATCGTCCTGGTTCGCAGCCATCGCTATCCTTTGCGGCCGGTTCTTCCGCCTTCTAACGATGATAAATCAGCGAGTCGCCGTAGGCGTTCGCCCATTGAATGACTTTGGCGCCGGCGACCTGCCGCGGGCCGCATTCGCCGCGCAATTGCCGCACGATTTCAACCTGATGGTTCCACCCCATGATATGCGCTTCGGACAGCAGGCCGCCGTTGACGTTCATCGGCAGCGCGCCGCCCAGTTCGATCCGGCCGGCCTGGGTGAAGGCCGCGGCTTCGCCCGGCTGGCAGAAGCCGAAGCGTTCGAGCGCGATCCAGGCGAGAATCGAGAAGGCGTCGTAGGTGAAGAGCGCGTCGATATCGCGTGGGCCAACGCCGGCCATCCGATAAACCGGCTGCTCGCCGGGTTCGTAATCGAAGACGGATTGCTGGGCCACGCCGAAACCTGGATAGGCCCAGATGAATTCCTCGCGGCCGGCCGGCAGCGGCTGCATCCCGGCGATATAAACCGGCGGCTTGCGCAGGTCGCGCGCGCGTTCGGCGCTGGTCACGATCACGCAGGCGGCGCCGTCGTTGATCAGGCAATAGTCGAGCAGATGGAGCGGCTCGCAGACGAAGCGCGACGCCTGATGATCGCCGACCGAGAACGGCTCGCGCATGATCGCGGCGGGATTCAGCGCCGCGTGCTTGCGGAACGCGACCGGTATCGCGGCAAGTTGCGCGCTCGTCGCGCCGTAACGTTCGAAGTAGCGCCGTGCGACGAGCGCCGCGCCCGCGCCGGGCGAGGTCATGCCGAAGACGGGATCCTCGCCGTGCGAACCGCCGGCTTCGCGGCCGCCTTCGCTGTCTCCGGCGCCGCCCATCATCGGCCGGCGCAGGCCCGAGAAGCTGACCGACGCGAGGCAGGCGACGTAATCGGCCATCCCGCCCGCGACCATCAATGCGGCCCATTGAATCGCGCTCGCGGTGAAGCGGCCGTGCGCCCAGGTCTGATTGTAGGCGCGGAGCTTGAGGTTCAGCACCTGCGCGAGAGTGTCGGCGTCGGCGCCGATCGGCGAGCCAAAGGTGACGATCATGCCATCGAGCCGTTCGCGGGCGAGTCCGGCGTCGTCAAGCGCGGCGGCGATCGCGTCGGCGGCGAGATCGATCGCGCTGCGCATCAGGCGCCGTCCGTAGGCCGACGCGCCGGCGCCGGCGATTGCGGCGCGGTCTTTCAACTCGAATGGCGGCATCGTGGAGCTCCCGGTTCCAATGCGGCCCGCTGGGGCGCGTCAAGCCGAACTTACAAAAGCGCGGCCCGTCATGTCCACGCCGCGCATCGGCGCGCGCGGCGAATCAATCGGCGAGCACGCGCAGATTGCATTCGCGATGGACTTTGCCGAAGTCGATCACTTCCTGCTCGATCGGCGTCGGATTCGGCTTCGGCTCCGAGAGCATCAGCTTGCGCGCGGCGGCGGGGTCGATGCCGTCGGCCTCGACGGACAGGTTGTGGTCGTCGCAGAGAATGAACGCCATGGATAGCACTCCTTTAACCGCATCACGCTACACGATGCGCGGCGCCGTGTCAGCGCCGAGGGTTCTGTGCCGATGCGCTAACGCCGGCGGGAATTTCTGTGCTAATCCCAACTCAATCGAAATTCAGGAGCGATGCGCCGATGAGTTTGAAGGGTAAAGCGGCGGCGATCGGAATCGCCGAGCTCAAGCCATGGAAGGAAGCGCCGCCGAACGTTACGCCGCTCGGCCTGATGGGCCGTCTGACGGCGGAAGCGATCGCCGACGCGGGCCTTGAAAAGAAGGATATCGACGGGTTTCTGGTCGGGATGCCGGTAGCGGATCCCGGCTTCATCTATCCCGCCAGCGCGGCCGAGGTGCTGGGGATAAATCCGCGGATGCTGAACGTCGTCGATATCGGCGGCGCCAGTCCGGCCGGGATGATTTGGCGGGCGGCGGCCGCAATCGACGCGGGGATGTGTTCGGCGGTGCTGTGCATCGTCGCCGACCTGAACCGGCTTGGCGATCAGAAGGTGCCGGTGGTGTCGGTGCAGCGCGAATTCGAGGCGCCGTACGGCAATATCGGCGCGAACTGCGGTTACGCGATGATCGCGAACCGCCATATGTACGAATACGGCACCACGCCGGAGCAGATGGCGAAAGTCGCCGTCGATCAGCGCACGAACGCGCTCAAAAATCCGCTGGCGGCGTTCGGCGACAAGCCGCTCACGATCGCCGACGTGCTCGGTTCGCGGATGATCGTCGATCCGCTGCATCTGTTTGAAATCGTCAGCCCGTGCTCGGGCGGATCGGCGGTGATCGTCGCGTCGCCGGAAGTCGCGCGGCGGGCGAAGAATCCTCCCGTATGGCTGATCGGCGCGGGCGAGTACTCGAACCACGCCAGCATCACGTACGCGCCGTCATTGACCGATTCGCCGATCAAGCCGGCCGCCGAGAACGCCTTCAGGATGGCGGGCGTCGAGCGCAAGGATATCGACCTGGTCTGCCCGTACGATTGCTACACGATCACGGTGCTGGTCACGCTCGAAGACGCGGGCTTCTGCAAAAAGGGACAGGGCGGGCCGTTCGCCGCGGAGCACGATCTTTCTTACGCGGGCGACTTTCCCTGCAACACGCATGGCGGACAGCTCTCGTTCGGACAGCCGGGACTGGGCGGCGGCATGAGCCACGTGGTCGAAGGAATCCGCCAACTGATGGGCCGCGGCGAGGGACGGCAGGTCAAGGACGCCGCGCTCGCCTACGTCAACGGCAACGGCGGCATCATGAGCGAACAGGTCAGCCTGATTCTGGAGCGCCGGGCATGAGCGAATATCATAAACCCCTGCCGAAACCGTCGCCGGTCAGCGCTCCGTACTGGGATGCCGTGCGGCGCCATGAATTGAAACTTCAGAAGTGCGGCGGATGCGGCGCATTCATTTATTATCCGCGTCCGCGATGCCCGCATTGCCTGTCCGAAAACCTCGAATGGCGCAACGTGAGCGGCCGGGGCAAGCTGTACAGCTACACCGTCGTGCGCCGCGCTTCGAGCCGCGCTTTCGCCGACGGTCCGTATGTGCTGGCGATCGTCGAGTTGGATGAAGGGCCGCGGATGACGACGAACCTGATGGCGGAGCCGGAGAAGATAAAGATTGGGATGCCGGTGACGGTCGCGTTCGACGACGTCACGCCGGAGCATACGCTGGTCAAATTCAAACCCGTCTGAAGCGCGCGCGCGATCGGCCCGCCGCATCACGATAGTTGCAATAAAGCGCAACTATCGCGCCGCGGCGGCGTCCTCGCGATCCTTACGCAAATTCCGGCGCGGTCAGAGGCCGCCGGTGCCGGTGGCGCGCGGCGGTTCCGGCCGTGCGGGTTCCGGCTCGCTCTCGACGATTTCCGGAATGAGCGGCGCGGGACTTTCGGCGGCGCGCGGCGCCGGTTTGGTCCGCGCTCCGATCAGTTCGAACAGCGCCGGCAGCACGATCAGCGTCGCGAGCAGGATCAGCGATACGCCCAGGCTCAACACCCAGCCGAGGCTGGAGATTCCGCGATGGCGCGCCGGAATCAGCGCGGCGAACGCGGCGATCGTCGTGAGCGAGCAGATCGTCACCGATTTGCCGACCGCGCGGGTCAGAATCAGCGATGATTTGTCGCGCTCCTCGCGCCAGCGGTAAAGCATATTGACGCCGTTGTCCACGCCCATTCCGATTATGATCGGCACGGCGAACAGGTTGGCGAGATTGAACTCCCATCCGAGCAGGCCCATAGCTTCGATCAGCCATGCGCCGCCGAAAATCAGCGGCACGGTCGCGAGCAGCGTGTCGCGCAGGCTGCGGAAATCGGCGAAGACGAAGACGAACACCGCGATCAGCGCGAGCACCGCGGCGCGTTCGTAGCCGCGGCGCATGATCGTCGCGAGATTGTAAGTCTGCACGGGCGGGCCGGTAACGTCGGGATCGATCGTGCGCACCGCCGCGACGAACCGGCTCAGCGGCGCGTCGTCCCAGATGTCGCCCTTCGGGTAAATCTGCACCAGATAAAGGCCGGTTTTGCCGATAAAGCGTTCGCGCAGCAGTTTCGGCAGGTTGTGCTCGTCGATCGCGTGGGGATGCAACTGCGTATTCAGGCGCGCGAGCTCGCCGGCCAGATTCGCGCGCAGTGCCGCGGCGTAAACGTCGAAGGCGTGCGGATCGGTCCGCAGCCGCGCGATCGCGTCACGCGCGAGCTTTTCGGTTTCGGTCACGGCGCCGGTGGAATCGAAACGACTCATGGCGCCAAGCCGCGCCGCAAGTTCTTCCAGTTGCGCCATCAGCGCGCCCGGATCGGCAGGCCGCGCGGGAGCCACCGTAATCGAGCCGAGCGCCGCGGCGAGCCGCGCGATTAGCGCCTGCTTTTCCGCCTGATGCGCGGGGATATAGCTCGTGATGGTCTGAACGTCGGAAACCTCGGGCAGGCGGCGGAAGGCCGCGGCTTTGCGATCGGCCTCGGCCGTCGTTTTCGCCAAAGATACGGCGAACCACGACGAGCGGCCCGAATCGCGCATGAGGATATTTTCGAAGCGCACCGCTTCGGCGTCGCTCGCCTGCAATTTGAGCACGTTCTGATCGAAATGGACCCGTGGCGCCGCGGCGAATGCGGCGATCGTCAGCGCCGCGCTCACCGCGACGATCCACGCAGGCTTCGCGAAAATCCGCTCGAGCGTCGTCCGGCGCGGGGCGCGCGCCGACTTGAGCGCGGGCTTCGCGATCGGCGCCCGGCGCCGATCGCGGATCGCCAGAAAGGCTGGAAAGACCAGCAACGCCGAGATCAGGCACATGAACAGTCCCGCCGCCGAGACCAGTCCCAGTTCCGCGATGCCGCGAAAGTCGGTGAACATCGGCATCAGGAAGGCCAGCGCCATGATGCAAGCCGACGAAAAGACGCCGGCGCCAGTGTTGACCACCGCCAGTTCGATCGCTTCGGGCATCGCGGCACCGCGCGCGCGCGCCTCGTCATAGCGGGCCATCAGATGGATCGGAAAATTGATGCCGATTCCCGCAAGCACGCTGGTGAAAACCGCCGAGAGTAAATTCAGATGGCCGACGGCGAGGGTGGTGAAGCCGAACGACCACGCCACGCCGGTCAGCAGCGCGACGATCGCGAAAAATGGCGCGATAATCCCGCGGAACGGAATTACGATCAAAGCGACGTTGCTGGTGACGGCGACGATCGAGCCGATGGTCATGTCATGCTGCGTCGTCGCCGCTTCCGCGCGCGCCAGCGCCGGACCTCCGGTCATCCCGGCGTCCACGCCGGGAAATTCCGCGCGCACCGCGTCGAGGTCGGCCTGAATCGCATCGACCGGATCCGGGCCGTTCGCGGCGCCATCGGCCGGCGCGACGTTCATCAGCAGGTATTTGCCGTTGTCGGAAGCGAGATACCCGTCGTCGATTCCGTCACGATCTTCGCCCGGATTGAGGGCCGAAAAAAGCGACGTCGCTGCGGCGCTCTGGTCCGCCAGCATCCCGCGCAACACGCTTTGCAGGAAAATCAGGCTGCCGGCCGGCTCATTTGATTGAGGCTGATGAGCCGGGGACGCGCTCGAACTTCCGGCGACCGCATGCCGCGCGGCCGTGTCGAGCTCCTGGTTCGCCATCGCGATAACGGTCGCAAGCTCCGGATGCGCCGCGTACGCGGCCAGCATCGGCGCGGCCGCGCCCAGCCGGTCCGCCATCCGGCCCAGATCGCCGCGGCTCATGTAGAGCAGCCCGTCGCCGCCGAGCGTGGCCGGATCGAGACGATAAAGAACGCTGTGGACGTTGACTTTGTCCGCCTTGAGCCGCGCGGCCAGGCGATCCGCGAAACGTTCGGCGCGCGCCGGATCGGGCGCGGTGCGAATTACGACGATCAGGCCGTCGAGGTCGGGGAATTCGCCGGTGTAGCGCAAATAGTCGCGGCTCGCGCGATTGGTGGCCGTGACCAGATCATCCTGGCCCGTGCGAAATTCGAGCCGCGCCCGGGTGTAGAGCACGCAAGCCGCCGCGAGCGCCCCGGCGAGCGCGATTATGGTCCATGGCCGGCGCAAAGCCAGCCGCGCCAGCGCGCCGAACGCGCGGTAGCGAAGGGTATTCGCCGCCCTCGCGCCTCGGGGCTCGCTCGAATTTCGATTCATCTGGCGCAGGTTCTGCCGGTTCTGGATGGGTTTGCTCGGCCTCACGAATCAGCGCGCCGCAACGTTCGCCGAATCGATCCGCGCCAGGGCCAGTCCCTGCTCCGGTTCGTCGCGAAACAGATGGCGGCGCAAAGCCGCGAGCCGCTCTTCGGTGGCGCGGGTAATCATCGCTTCATCCTCATCCTCCAGCATCCGCCCGATCGCGTATGCCGCGAGCGCGCCGAGGCTCAACGCCAATGCCATCTTTGCAAGCATCCCGGATGACCCCTTCGATACTTTCGGCCGCCATCCGCGCACGCGCCGCATCCGGCTCCGTTCGCGCATGGCCGCGAGCCTGAAAGCCCGCGCGCCGTGAATAGTTTCACGAAATTGTAACAGCTTGATGCGCGTCTGCGAAGCGCGGGCGAGGATCGTCAGCAGTGCGCCCGACCAGTTGGTCAGCAGGTTGTAACGCCGTGTTTGTGACGATTAGAATCGTCAAGTGACCGCGCGCCGGCGCGTTCATCCGTCGCCGCGCCAATCCGGGCGGGCTTTCCGCCGGCGCCGCGGCGGCAACGATGCCACGGGATTCTTTCAATCGCGAAATCGACTATTTGCGCATTTCGATCACCGATCGATGCAACCTGAGATGCGTCTATTGCATGCCGCTCGAAGGCCTGCGCTTCCTGCCCAATCCTGAATTGCTCACGCCCAAGGAGATCGAACGGGTGGTCCGCGCCGCCGTATCGATCGGCTTTCGCAAGTTCCGCCTGACCGGAGGCGAACCCACCCTGCGCCTCGACCTGCTCGAAATCGTCGCGCGGCTGGCCGCCGTGCCCGGCGTTGGCGAGCTGGCGCTGACGACCAACGCGCTGATGCTCGACAAGCTGGCCGCGCCGCTCAAGGCCGCCGGCCTCGCCCGCATCAATGTGCATCTCGATTCGCTCAATCCCGCGACGGTCGAGCGCCAGATGCGCTGGGGCGCGTTCGATCGGATCTGGCGCGGCGTGATGGCGGCGGAAGCGGCCGGGCTTACGCCGATCAAGCTCAATGCGGTGGTCGCCGCAGGCTACAACGAGGGCGACGTTATCGACCTCGCGCGGCTGACTCTGGAGCGGCAGTGGCACGTCAGATTCATCGAACTGATGCCGCTCGGCGGCGGCGAGTGCGCGTCGCTCTCAATCAAGCGCTACGTGTCGAATATCGAGACTCGCCGGCGTATCGAAGCGGAGTTGGGCGCGCTGGCCGAATTGCCCTCGGCCAATCCGGCGGACGAGGCGCGCAACTATCGGCTCGCGGACGCGCCGGGCGTGATCGGCTTTATCAGCCCGGTCAGCGAGCCGTATTGCGGATCGTGCAACCGGATGCGGCTGACGGCGGACGGCAAATTCCATCTGTGCCTGCTCAACGACGACGAACTCGACGTACGCGCCGCGTTGCGTTCGGGCAACGGCGACGGCGGTATCGCGGCGGTCGCAGGGATTCTCGCCAGGGCGGTCGCGATCAAGCCCACCGGCCATCATCTGCTGGAGGGGCGCTCGACGCGCGACCGCTCGATGTACCAAATCGGCGGCTGACCTGGGAAATATCAATAAATTCAAATGTTTAGAAGCAGATTGGATTGATTTGACCACCTGCGGCACGGAGATCGAAAGCTGTCGAATATGGGTTCGGGCTGGCTCATTTTTGGCGTTGAAGCGACTAAGGTCGATGCGGGGCAATCATGAACCTTCGATAGAGACCCGAAAGCTGCGACTACGAACCAAGGGCAGTTCGGATACGTCGCTATGACGTTCCCGTTCTCGTTTTTACCCTCGGTTGCTTAGGGCTAGTCGCGAAGAAGCGATGTTTAAGTCGGTTATAACAATCAAGCGCTGAAATTAGTGGCGTCGAAAATTTTGCGCGATCAATGTTTGTGAAAAATTTCACCCTTATCTTCCGGCCAAATCGGAGCGATATCGGCGCATGGGCTGCAAAGATAACGTTCCCCAGTCCATTCTCCTGTCGTGAGCGTTATGAAACCCGCCAGCGTGCGAAACCGCTCAATAGAAGCTCCTCGATCTCAAGATTTGTGACACAGCAGGCTCACGTTCGCTAGCGACCCGAATCAAATAGTGCTACGGATGCACAATGGAGTCGGTAATTGCGGGCGTAAACACCAGGGAGGGCGGTTTTTCCGCGCATACGATTTGAAGTGCTCGTATTGCGCGAAAGATACAAGGGCAGCCGGGACGTTAGAATTTCGCGAGCTTTTGTCGCCAAGGTATCCAATTTGCGGCACCTGCGGAAAAGCCCAACGGAAGCCGTTGATTCTGAATCCGGCTGGAGGCCCTCGCCGCAGCGAGGTAGACTTTGCGCGCCATCTTGAAGTAATAGCGCTGAGCGAAGCTGCGGAGCGCAAATTGCACGTGCTAGTTTGGGGTCCCACGCCCGAAGCTACAGGATCACAGGCAAGGTTCGCCGAGAAGCGGAAGCAGATAAAAGCCGCGCTAAAGTCCGATGGCCATTTCGCATATTTCAGTGAGGATTTGGTTTCGCGGAACCATCCAGCCCCGTCAAATCTCCTCGAGTTGCTGCAAGTGAGAGACATGGATGCTGTCGTTATTCTTGCAACCGACTATGGACCGATGGGAGAGGCCCATGAGTTTGGTCCGATATTGGGCGAGAAGCTGCTTCTCTGGCTTCCCCTTGCCGCCAAGGGCAAATTTATCGAAGGAGTGCGTCGCTACATCAATGCGGCCGGCGGGAAGTCAGCGTTTTTTACCGATAAACACGTTGATGCCTGTTGCATCACGCTCGCTTCCGTCGATTTCGTGAATGATAAGAGATTTCTCCAGATGGCCATCGAAGAGGAAATTGCGCTGTTGAGGCGCCAGGCGCCCATAAAAAGCCGGAGACTTTGAATTATGGAAACTACCCTGCCGCCAGCGTCGACGAGGCCAGATATTCTTCAGCGGTTTTTCAAAGTTTTTTCCCGTGACGATACGTTCACGGTACTATACATCCTAACCAAAGCAGAATCTCCGAGATCAGTCGAAGACCTCTGCCGGGACTATGCAGCGTCGCCACAAGAGATGAAAGATCGTTTGGTACGTTTAGGAGAACTCCAACTTGTGAATCGAAAAGGGCGGAATTTTGTCGCCCGGCCGGCCGCGATCGATTTGATGCGGCTGCTTGAGGATAGATTCGGTCGTTCCGAGCTTCCTGCTAGCCAGGTAATTACCGTTGGGGCATCTCTCGTCGAGTCAGTACGTTTTCCTACGGACGCCGGTTTGCTTCCATTAGTCGAAGGCCGCACCAATAACGGTACTTCATTCTCCGTAACGATGACGGCCAAGGCGAGCGACAGAGGCCAGACGGTCGCGCCAGAGGCGATCCGCGCGACGGACGAAAATTCCGCTTCGGTCAATATCCTGCCAAAACAGCCATCTGCTGCGCAGAGCCAAGTTTATGAAACTCGAAGCCAGCTTCGTCTGTGACGATATAAGGTCGGAGACCGGGCGCAAAATTAGCCTCATGGGACTTTATGACGAGAAGCTCCTTCTCGTCCAACTTCCAGCGAAAATTTCAAAGTTATGCCTTTTCCAACGATGGAGCCAAGTTCGTACAGGGACAAAAGTGGAAATCGAACTTCGTGGTAGCGCAATTGTCACTCCCGTGCGCACGGGTCCCAAGGAGACTCGAGATCCTTTAGCACCGAGCATTCACGCTGAGACAGTAAATTTTGTCAAAGCAAATTTGCTGGTCGGTTTCGAGGGTATTAATATTGCCGCAGAAGGCAGCCTCGAATTTCTCACCTTTTGGGACGGTAGTTCGAGCCCTCAACACACGCATATTGTGCAGGTAGGCAAGTTAGATCCCGACGAAGCATCCAAGATGGGACTAGCACCACAGCAAGATTAAATGACAGTCGAATCTTAATATTCGCCTGCCACGAATGCGATTGAACTTATATAGTAAAGTTTTTCATGATCATTTCGATTGACACCCAATGGAGAGAAGGACTTGATCGAAGATGATCAATGATCGCCTCCTTGAGCACCTTCAGCGAGCATAATCACAAAGCCATTCGCAGCGAAATGCTTGCATGATAGTGCTTGGGCGGCGTGGCGCGTTTTCCGCCGGCTTCGCCGCCGCGGAATGATATATGACGTCGGACGTTTTGGTGCTATTTGATGGGAAATGGCGAGCGTATGCGCGCGGCTTGCTTCGGCGTGACGCTCGCGGGGAGGGAGCGCGAATGAAACGCCTGAACGGATGGCGATATTCCGCCGCTGTGGTTGCCGGATGCGCGGCATTGGTTCTCGGGCCGATAGCCGCCGCGCGCGCGCAAACGATGGGTGAATATGGCGCGACGCTGAACGCGGCGGCCGGCTCGGGGATGGGCGCTGGCGCCCTGCGCGTCAGTCCGCCGAATCCTCTTGCGCCGGCCGGCGCGCAAGCGGGCGGCTCCAGCGGCACGCATACCGAAATTATCCATGATTATACCGATCCCAATCCGCGCGACCGCGAATCCACAAGCGACGATCAAAACCAGGATTCCGAAGGCGCGCACGCCGATTGGGAACAGGTGAAGTAGTTCGGCATCCGATCACGCGGCTGGCGCTTGTGGGCGTCCGCCGTGGTCATCTTCACTTCCACTGGCGCCTGAGCGGCGCGAAGGCGTCGCTTTAATGCAATTCCGGCGGCGTCCATGCTTAGGCACGCCATCTTAAAACAAAACCAAACTGTTTAGGATTAAATGGCTCTGTTAGGGTGAAAGATTTCATCCTGATGGATTCGTGACGAATCTGACAATCAAGCGCATGTGGATAACCGCTGCGCATCTTTTAACGATTCCTGGAAAAGTTTTTGGTTCTTGTTTGGACTGTTTTATCTTTATTGTTATAAATGCGTCAGCGTTGTAGAAACGCTGGCTGTATACGGCGGTATTAGGCGAATCGCGAGGCGGAAGCTTTCTCACACAGACGCGACGGCACAGCATGAACCTCTCCGATGCACTGCGAAAAATCCGCTTGCTCAAGGCGGTAAGCGTCGAGCATGGATCGTCGCCGACCGAGGTCGAGAACGCGCGCAATCTGATGCGCGCTTTGATGGAACGTTTCTCGGTGCCGACCGACATGGCGCCCGAACGCCCGCAGGTGTTCCAGATGAGTTGGGTTTACTGGGACCATCTGCTGGGCGAGTACGGTCTGGAGTTGCGCCACTTCGGCAAGCGCGGCAACGCCCAGATCGGGCGCGACCGGATGATATTGATTCGGCTCGATACCGGCCATTGGCGCGTGCGGCAGCTCGAGCGAGGCGCCGACGCGCCCCTCGCCGCAGGTGTGGGCGTGGAGACGCTGCGCGAATATCTGAAACACTTCGGCCCACGCGCGTACGCGTTCACGACGCGATCCTCAGACACGATATTCCGCCGCCGCTAAGCCGGCCGCGTCGCGGCGCGCGCCTGCTCGCGTTGCAAGGAGCAGTTCGCCGGCGAAACATCCGTCTGTCAAAAAATTGCCGGTTTTGCGACAGCACGCTGACCCCGCTTGAGTCTCAGCCTTGTCTTTAGCGACTTGTGTGAACGTGAATTATGCGGTCGGCGATGGCATGACGGTTGCTGACTGGCTAAGATTTAACGCTCGATCGGAATTCGCCCCCTTGCTTGATCCCGGCGCCAATGAACAATTCCGGCGCATCTTCGACGCCAGTCCCGATCCGATAGTGATCACTCAGGCGAGCGATGGCCGGATCGTCCTCGTCAACGACGAGTTCGTGCGCCTGAGCGGCCACGGCGCGGACGAAGCGGTGGGCAAAACCGGTCTGGAACTTGGCTTATGGCCGGACCCGCGGATGCACGAATATTGCGCCGCGCTGCTCCAGAGCAACGGCACGATCCGCAATCTCGGGATGACCTTTCGCGGCAAGCAGGGCGAACAGCGCACGTTTCTGCTGTCGGCGGCGGAAATCGACTTCGACGGCCGTCCCTGCCGCCTTGCGATCGGCCGCGATATCACCGAGCTCCGGCGCATTCAGGGCGAGCTGGTCGCGGCGCGCGAAGCGGCCGAGGCGGCCTCGCGCGCGAAGTCCGAATTTCTTTCGAGCATGTCCCACGAAATCCGCACGCCGCTCAACGCGATTCTCGGGATGGCCGAATTGCTGTTTGAATCCGGCGTCGGTCCGGAACAGCGCAAATATCTCGCCCTGATGCGCAGCAACGGCAACGTCCTGCTCAACCTGATCAACGACATCCTCGATCTCGCCCGCGTCGAAACCGGCCGCATGCGCCTGGAGCGCTCGCGGTTCGATCTCCGCGCGCTGGCGGCCGGCGTGGTCGATACGCTGCGCCTGCGCGCCGACGAGCACGGTCTCGCGCTCGAACTGGGAATCGCGCCCGAGACGCCGGCGGCGGTGATCGGCGATCAGCTGCGGATTCGCCAGGTGCTCCTGAATCTGCTCGGCAACGCGATCAAATTCACTGAAACCGGCCGCGTCACGCTCACGATCGAGCCATCCTCAGACGCGCAACCCGAAGCGCCGCCGGCCGCCGCGGACGCGCCGGCGCGCGTGGCGCTTCATTTCGCGGTGACCGACACCGGTATCGGCATTCCCGAAGACCAGCTCGACGACATCTTCGCCAGCTTCACCCAGGCCGATTCCTCGACCGCGCGCCGCTACGGCGGCAGCGGGCTCGGCCTGACGATCGTCCGGCGCCTGGTCGAACTGATGGAAGGCCGGGTGTGGGTGGAAAGCCGCGTTGGCGCAGGCAGCACGTTTCATTTCACGGCGGTGTTCGATCAGGCGCCGGAGGCGTCCGCGCCCGCCGTCGCGGCCGAGCGCGCGGGCGAGGCGCGCGGCGCGCCGGCCGCGGATCCGGCGCCGGCCGCGCCCGAAGTGCGTGTCCTGGTGGTTGACGATTCGCTCGACAACCGGTTTTTGCTGCGCGCATTTCTGAAGCGCTTCGCCTGTTTCGTCGAGGAGGCCGAAAACGGCGAGGTCGCGTGCCGCAAATTCGCCGCGGGCCGCTATGACATCGTGCTGATGGACCTGCAGATGCCGGTGCTGGACGGCTACGGCGCGATCCGCGCGATGCGCGCGGATGAGGAGCGCCGCGGCGGCGCGCGCACGCCGATCGTGGCGCTGAGCGCGGCCGCGCTGCGCGAAGACGCCGAACGCGCCCGTCAGGCCGGCGGAGATTTCCATATCGCGAAGCCGATTTCGCGCGCCGCCCTGATCGAAGCGCTCGAAAAAGCGCTCGGCCGTCCGCTGCCGCCGCGCGCCGCGCCGGAGGCGTCGTCTCCCGGTCCGGGCGGCGCCGCCGGCCTCTCCGCCTGACCCGCAAGCCTTCCGCGTCGCTTTCGTCTCCGCATAATTCAGCATGATCGCGCGGCGCTGCGCGCGCGGTTATAGCGATGAGTTGACGCGGCGTGGGCGGCGGGCTTTTAATGCGCCTATGGCAGGAATCGTTTCCTACGGATCATATGTCCCCTACCGGCGGCTCAAGCGCGCGGCAATCGCGGCGGTGCTCGGCGTGCCGGCCACGCGTGGCGAACGCGCCGTCGCCAGTTTCGACGAAGACAGCGTATCGATGGCGGTCGAGGCGTTACGCGACGCGCTCAAGACGGCGCCCGGCGCCGAGGTCCGTTCGCTCATCTTCGGCACCACCACCGCGCCCTATCTGGAGAAATTGAACGCCGCGCTGGTCGGCGCGGCGGCGCGGTTGCCGGCGGAAATTCGCGCGATCGACTCGACCGGATCGATTCGCGCCGGCTTGAGCGCGATGTTGCAGGCGGCCGAATCGGCGGCCGCCGGCGGCGGCCATGCGGCGGTCGCGCTCGCCGATTGCCGGCTCGGCGCGCCGGAAGGCAAACTCGAACAATCCGGCGGCGACGGCGCGGCGGCGTTTATCTTCGGCCGCGACAACGTGATCGCGGAAATCGAAGCCAGCGCCTCGCTGACGCGCGAATATCTGGATTCATGGCGCACGCCCGGCGAACGCTTCTCGCATTCCTGGGAAGAGCGTTTCGCCCTCACGCAGGCCTACGGCCCGTTCTTTCGCAAAATAATCAGGGAAGTGCTCGAGAAAGCCAAAGTCGCGCCCGGCGATCTGGCCAAAATCGTTCTCGACGCGCCGAATCAGCGCGCCGCCGATGAGGCGCTGCGCGAACTCAAGTTCGATCCGGCGCGCGTCGCCGACTCGCTGGCGTTGACGGTTGGACAGACCGGCGCGGCGCACGCCGCCCTGATGCTCACGGCGGTGCTGCCCTCGGCCAAACCGGGCGACCGGATTCTGGTGGCAACGGTCGGCGACGGCGCGGACGCGATGGTGCTCAAGGTGGCGCCGGCCAACGCCAACTTCCGCCCGGTGCGTTCGGTGGGCCGGATGGTCGAGTCGAAGGGCGACGTGAGCTACGCCAATTATCTCAAATGGCGCGAAATCCTGCCGACCGAGCCGCCCCGGCGCCCCGATCCGGATCGGCCCGCGGCACCGCCGATGATGCGCGCGGAGAAGTGGAAATTCGGGCTGATCGGCTCGAAATGCCGCGCCTGCGGCACGCCGCAACTGCCGCCGCAGCGGGTCTGCGTCAAATGCCGCGCATTTGATAAGATGGATCCGTATCCGTTCGCGGATCGCCACGGCCGGATCGCCACCTATGCGATCGACCGGCTGGCCTATTCGCTGAATCCGCCCACGATCAACGCGGTCGTGGACTATGAAGGCGGCGGACGCTTTTTATGCGAAATGACCGACTGCGAACCGGACAAGGTCGCGATCGGCGATGAGGTCGAAATGACCTTTCGGCGCCTCTTTACCGCCGACGGGGTCCATAACTATTTTTGGAAGGCGCGTCCCCGGCGCTGAACCGGCCCGGAACGGAAGGAGAGAATTCATGGCGAGCAAGGGAATCAAGGATCGCGTGGCGATCGTCGGCATGGGCTGCACCAAGTTCGGCGAACATTGGGACAAGGGCGCCGAGGACCTGTTGGTCGAAGCCGCCTACGAGGCCTACGGTTCGGCCGGAATCGATCCCAACGACGTCGACGCCTACTGGCTGGGCACGATGGGCTCGGGCGTTTCGGGCCTGACGCTTTCGGAACCGCTGAAGATTCAGTACAAGCCGGTCACCCGGGTCGAAAACATGTGCGCCACCGGTTCGGAGTCGCTGCGGCAGGCGTGCTACGCGGTCGCGTCGGGCGCGTTCGACGTTGCGATGGCGATTGGCGTCGAAAAGCTCAAGGATTCCGGCTTTTCCGGCCTTGTCGTGGCGAATCCGCCGAACGACGGCACGCCCGCCTGCATGACGCCGCCGGCGCTCTTTTCGCTGCTGGCTCCGGCCTATTTCAAGAAGTACGGACTCGATCCGGAAAAGGGCAAGGACGTCCTGACCCGGATCGCCTGGAAGAACCATCGCAACGGCGCGCGCAACCCGAAGGCGCAATTCCAGAAAGAAGTGCCGATGGAGGCGATCCGCAACTCGCCGAAAATCGCCGACCCGCTCGGCATCATGGATTGCTCGGGCGTGTCCGACGGCGCCGCGGCGGCGATCGTGGTGCGGGCTGAGGACGCGCACAAGTACTGCAAGAATCCGATTTATATCAAGGCGCTGTCGTTCGTCGCCGGACCGGCGGAAGGGCCGCTTTCGCCCGAGTACGATTTCACCACCTTCCCCGAAGTCGTCGCTTCGGCGCGCGACGCCTACGCCCAGGCCGGCGTGACCAATCCGCGCGAGCAAATCAGCCTCGCCGAAGTGCACGACTGCTTCACTCCGACCGAACTGGTGCTGTACGAGGATCTCGGCTTCAGCAAACGCGGCGGCGCATGGCAGGACGTGATGGAGGGATTCTTCGACCTCGAGGGCAAGCTGCCGGTCAATCCCGACGGTGGCCTCAAGTCGTTCGGCCATCCGATTGGCGCCTCTGGCCTGCGCATGATGTACGAGATGTGGCTGCAAATGCGCGGCGAAGCCGGCCCGCGCCAGCTCAAGAATCCGCGGATGGGCCTCACGCATAATCTTGGCGGCCAGCCGGGACGCTGCGTCAGCTTCGTTTCGGTGGTGGGCAACCAGATCGGATAACCCCGATTTACCGGCGGCGCGTCCGGGCGCGCCGCGTCGATGTCGCAAGCGGCCGGTCCGGCTTCGGATCGGCCGCTTTTCTTTCGCCTGCGGCCGGCGGCGCCGGCGGATGCGCCGGGCGGCAATTTGCTCCTGACGGCTTTATTGGCGCATCCTTTTTTGGTATTTGTCCATGCATTGCCGACTGATGCGGGCGTGAAAACGCCGATCCAGCCGGTATTCGCACCGGCGTGTCGGCAAGGGGGCGGCGCTATGCGAAAAGTAGTGGTATTGCGGACTCCGGACGGCAAACGTATTCCGGTCACGTTGGAAAACTGGGGCATGGGGGTCGATCGGCTGTATCGTCGATGGACTCGCGAACAGGACGGCTGGCATTGCGCGGAAACCAGCCAAATCTGCCAACGTGAAAAGGCTTCCATCCTGAACGCGCTGGGTTTGCGCCGGCATTAGCCGTTCGGGCCCGGTTGCGAACGCGCCTGCAAGATCCGTAATCTGAGCGGCCATGGGCGCTTCGCAGCCGGTCAATCTCGACGGCGTACGCGATCGCCTCGCCGATCTGCTGACGAGCGGCGAGACGGTTCTTGCCAGCCATTATCGTTCCGAGCTGTCGCATCAGGACATGGTCGACGCCGAGCGGTTTCGGCAATGGCGCGTGGGATGCCTTGCGTTTCTGGCCGAGGCGTTCGGCGCCGACAGTCCGTATCTCCGCGAATACGAATTTTCCTGCGACAGTCCGTATCTGAATGCGGTCGCGCGCGGCCAGGCGGTGCTGCGCGCGGCCCGCGAGTATCTTTCGTTCGGCCGGATCGCGCGAGTCGAGGAATTGGCGGCGGCCGAGGTGCTCAACGACCTGATCGCGATCGCGGAGCGGCGCCTGGCCGCCGGCGGCGCTGGCGAAGCGCTGACGATCGCCGTCGCGGTGCTCGAAGACGCGCTGCGGCGCAACGCGCGCGTGCGCAAGATAGCGTTTCGCGAAAGCCTTGACGATTTGGGCGAGCTGAATCGGCGGCTGTGGCAGGCGGGCGTCTATCCGGTCGCGATCCGGCGCAAAATCGACGCATGGCGGGCGTTGGAAATCGCGCCGCTGAGCGCCGAAGCGCGGCGCGCGGCGGTCGCGGCGATGCTCCGCGACGTGCGCAATTTCGTCGCCGACCATCTGGCCTGAACGCGCCGCCGGCCAGCGCGGCGGGAGTGGACGGTCAGGGCGCGGACGGGCTGCCGGCGGGACTCTGCGGACCGAAACCGCCGGGGGGATTGTAGCTTTCCGCCGGCGCCGCCGCCGCGCCCGGCTTGATTGGAAAGAGGCCGCGGTTCGAGACCGATCCGGCCGCTTTCGCGCCCACGCCCATCCCGTTTTCGCGCTGCGCCCTGAGCCACGCGCTTTCCGAGCTGGGCGCGGCGATTTTCGGCGCGCTGTTCGGCACCACGGTGGTGTCGCGCGTGAAGACGAACGCGGTCGAAGGCGCCGGACTGTAGAGCAGCGTCGGAAAGAGCGATTGGAGATTCCACAAGCGCGCTGGCGCCAGCGGCGCGAGATCGCTCACCTGCCCGAGACTGACTGGCGCCTCGCCAACCTGAATCGAACTTCTCAGAATCGCGCCGCGTTCCGCCCGCAGGTTGTAGCATCCGGGCGGCAGGCTCTGCGCGAACGAGCCGTCAGTGTGGGTGGGCGCGAGGAAGTTGTCGTGGGTGATGCAATTCTCGAAATGCAGATCGCGGCTCGCGTCGGGCTGGCCCTGGTAAGTTGTCAGGACGCCGCTCACGCGGCCGGCTTCGGCGTTGGCCACGGGCGCGAAGGCCGCCGGCAGCACGAGCGCCGCCGCCAGCGCCAGACGGCGCATCGCGCCGCGCATCATGGAATCAGGTTTTGCGGTCCGCTCAGGTCTCATCGGAGCTCCATCTTTAGCGGCGCGGGCGGGCGCGCGCGAGTCTTGCGAAAGCGATAAAGCATAGCCGCAACGCGCTCGCAATGGCGACAGGGTTCGGTTAATTTCCAGATATCCCGGCGGCGGCGCCGGAAAGCTTTGCGTGGGAGGTCGTGGCGCGATGGAACGCGTGACGCTTTATCACAACCCTGGCTGAGGCCAATCGCGCGGCGCGCGCGAATTGCTGACGCGCCGCGGTGTCGAGTTCGACACCATCGAATATCTCAAAAATCCCCCGTCGCGCGCGGAGCTGGAAAAGATCGCCGCGATGCTCGAAGGGCCGATCGCGGACCTGGTGCGCAAGGACAAGCGTTTCGGCGAGCTTGGCCTTAATGCCGGCGATTACGCCGAGCGCGGCGCGGCGCTCGATTTGCTGGTGAAGCATCCGGAGTTGATGCAGCGTCCGATCGTGGTGCGCGGACGGCGCGCGGTGATCGCGCGGCCGTCGGAAAAGCTGCTGGCGCTGTTCGATTAGCGCGGTTGGGGCGGCGGGCCGGTCAGGCGGTTTTGCGCACGTGGCCGCTGCGGATGCAGCGCGTGCAGACGAGCACCCGGCGCACGCCGCCGCCGATCGCGGCGCGGACTTCCTGAAGGTTCGGGTTCCAGCGCCGCTTGGTCTTGTTGTTGGCGTGGCTCACGTTGTTGCCCACCGACGGGCCTTTGCCGCATATCGCACAATGTCTCATCGGACGAATCCTGCGCCTTGGGAAATTGCCGGCGGGCCGCGCGCGCCCGACCGGAACCGATAATCCTAGCGGGCGCGGCGGCATAAGCAAAGCGTCCTGGAGGCTCGCATTTCAATCCACAGCGCCGCGCGCGGTTGTGGGCAAATCCGCCGCGCGCGGGCCCAAGCGGCCGGTCGGCGCTTGAGTCCGCGCCCGCGCGACTCCATTGTTGAGGCTGGACGGCGCACGATGGGCGAGCGGGTAATCCATATTCTGCCGGAACAGGTGGCGAGCCGGATCGCCGCCGGCGAAGTGGTGGAGCGGCCGGCGTCCGCGCTCAAGGAACTGATCGAGAATTCGATCGACGCGGGCGCGCGGCGTATCGACGTCGAGCTCGAGGGCGGCGGCGCCGGACTGATCGCGGTCGGCGACGACGGCTGCGGGATGGTGCGTGAAGACGCGATCGTGGCGCTCCGGCGCCACGCCACCTCGAAAATTCGCGACGAAAGCGACCTGGCCGCGATTCGCACGCTCGGGTTTCGCGGCGAGGCGCTGGCCTCGATCGCGAGCGTGGCGCGGCTCGGGATGCGCACGCGGCGGGCGGCCGATCCGGCCGGAATCGAGATTTTCGCGCCGGGCGGCGAGGTCGAGACGGCGCGCGAATGCGCGATCGCGCCCGGCACGCGAATCGAGGTGCGCGATCTTTTCTTCAACACGCCGGCGCGGCTCAAATTTCTCAAGCGGCCGGCCGCCGAACAGGCCGCGGCGGTCGAGGCGGTTGGGCGCCTTGCGCTGGCGAATTTCCGGATCGCCTTCACGCTCAGCGCCGACGGCCGGACGATCTACGACCTGCCGCGCGCGGCGACTTTGGCCGAACGGGTCCGCCAGTTGTTCGGGACGCGGCTGGCGGAGCGGATGCTGGCGTTCGACTGGCGGGAGGCGGGGATGCGCGCGTGGGGGCTTGCGGCCACCAGCCAGGAATCGTTCGCGACGCCGCGGATGGCGCTGGCGTATGTGAACGGCCGCGCCGTCCGCGACCGCCTGATCGCGCGAGCGATTGCGCAGGGCTATCAGACGCTGCTGCCGCGCGGGCGGTTTCCCGCCTTGGCGCTGTTCGTCGAGATGCGTCCGGAAGAGGTGGACGTGAACGTCCATCCGATGAAAACCGAAGTCCGTTTCCGCAACGGCGGCGCGGTGTTCGAGCTGATCTATCACGCGCTGCGCGCGCGGCTCGCCGATCAGACCGAGCCCGCGGCGGCGGACCAGCGGCAAACGGACGACGGCGCGCGGACCGAAGCGGATGAAAAGCCGCGGCCGTTGCGCCTGGTGGTCGATCAGGCGGCGCGGCCGGCCGCGCAGGCGCCGCTCGGCCTGGGATA
>JAJZAI010000081.1 GCA_021799495.1 Deltaproteobacteria bacterium | reverse complement strand
GCGCGCGCACCAGCGTCGGCGAGATGCCGAGATGGGTGATGCGATGGCGCGCGATCATGCTCCAAATCCGGTCAGGAGCGGGAAAGTCGGGCGCGCCCTCATAGAGGAACGCGGTTGCGCCGAGCGTCAAGGCGCCGACGATCAACCACGGCCCCATCATCCAGCCCATGTCGGTGAACCAGAAAATCCGTTCGCCCGGACGGACGTCGAAAAGATGCGCCATGTCTTGCGCGCCTTTGAGCGGAAAGCCCGCATGATAATGCACGGTTCCCTTCGGCCGTCCGGTGGTGCCGGAGGTGTAGATGATCATGAAAGGATCCATGCTCGCCATCGAGGCAACCGGCGCCGTGTCGCCCTCGGCGCCGACGACTTCGTCCCATGCGAGCGCTCCGGCGAGCGGCTGGTCAGGCGCCATCCGGCGCACCGCGACGATCTGTTTCACGCATACGGCGAGTTCGGCGGCCGCGCGGGCGGTTGCGAGCAGATTGACGCGCTGGCCGCGGTGCCAGAAGCCGTCGGCGGTGATGAGCAGCTTGGCGTCGGCGTCGCGCAGGCGAATCGCGGCGGCTTCGGCGCCGTAGCCTGAAAAGATTGGAATCAGGATCGCGCCGATCTGCGCGATTGCGAGCGCGGCCACGGCCGTCTCGGCAAGCATCGGCATGAATACTCCGACGCGATCGCCCGCTTTCACTCCGAGGCGATCGAGCGCATTGGCGGCGCGTCCGACCGCCCGCGAAAGGTCGCTATAGGAGAGCGTGACGATGGCGCCGTCTTCGCCTTCCCAGATAATTGCCGGTTCCGGCGCGCGCGCGCTCCGGGCATGACGATGAACGGCGTTGTGGGTCAGGTTGAGCCGTCCGCCGACAAACCATGAAGGCCATTGCACGCCGGCCGACGTATCGACAACGCGCGTGTAAGGCGCGAACCATTCGACGCCGAGCAGGTCCAGCGTCCTGCGCCAGAATTTCTCGGGATCGCTGACGCTAAGTTGATAAAGCTCCGCATAACCGGTCTCGGGCGCCGCGGGATCGATGGCGATTCCAAGCGCTCTCGCGAGCGTTTCCAGATGGCTGCCGCGCACATAGTCCAAGCTGGGAAACCATACGGCTTGCCGATTTGCGCCAAATTCGCCACCATCCATTTCGTTCGTACTCCCGGGTTCATGCGCGTCAGGCGCGGATAATCGCGACCAGTATAAGGACTTTACCGGCGAATGATCAGAGCGCCGCCAAAATCGATCACGCATGCATCGCTTATTGCACCCAAATGTGGCAACGAAATGACCAATTCAGCAATACGGCGCCGTGATGACTCGGACTTGAGAACGCGATAATACTCTTTACAAACCGCTTGTTCTGCGTCACGGATTTCAGGGGGACATTCATGCCGGCTAATTCAAAACGAGTTTAAGAATTAGCTGGAACACTAGGGGAGAGAACAGCCGCTTGGCCATCAAGACGCCAATAACCTCCAATAGCGATACAAAGGTAGCTATGGAAACGAATCAGCCGTCGCCCGTCGAAGCGGTCGATTGGGATTCCGTATCGCGCTTCAAACAGCCCGAAGACAGTCTTGGCTATCTGCTCTGGCAGACCGCGCATGGTTGGATGCGCCGTCTCAACAGCGCTCTGCTTGAAGCCGACATGACTCATCTACAGTACATCGTGCTCGGCTCCGCTTTATGGATCACGCGTAACGGGAAACCGCCCTCACAAGCCAAACTGGCTCAGTTCTGCGCGATGGATCCGATGCTGATTTCAAAGGTAGTGCGCGCGCTCGAACGCAAGCACGCAATTCGCCGCGCCCCCGATCCGCGCGACACCCGGAGCAAGTTGCTCACCTTGACGGATGAGGGCGTCGACATCATCCTGCGCTCCATACCGCTGGTCGAACGCGCCTACGAAGAATACTTCTCGGTCATCGGCGATGAGGAAAAGCAGTTTCACGCCACTCTGATGCGGCTGTTCCGCACCTTGAAACCGGAAGACAATTTCTAAGCGGCGGCGGAGGGACGCCGGCGAACCATGAAGCCGAGGGCGGCGATATCAACGGCGCGTGCGCGTCAGTGCGGGGGATGCGGACTGTGGCCGCGGCCAATCCAGCGCCGGAAAAAGCCCCATCGCCGGCGCGCCTGATCGCGCTGATCGGGCGTCATCTGCCGCCAACGCTGATAATTGCGCATCATGTGTTCGCGCTGTTCCGGCGGCAGTTGCTGGAAGTGTTGATAGCGCTGGATCAGCTCGTGGCGTCGTTCCGGCGGTAGCTGGCGGAAATGATTGTACTGATCGCGCAGCCGCTCGCGCTGCTCGGGCGGCAGTTGACGCCATTGCCGCATCCCTTCCAGCACCTGTCGGCGTTCGTCCGGCGGTAGATTGCGGAATTGCTGAAAATTCCGGCGCGCGGCCTGACGCTGCTCGGGCGTCATTTGCCGCCACGCCCGATAATTGTCCAGCACGCGCTGACGCTGCTCGGGATTCAGCCGCGACCATTGATCGGGATAGCGCTCGATAAATGAGCGGACGCCCTGATCCTGATAAGGCGGTCCCGCCTGCGCACGGCCGCGCGCCGCGGTCGCGCAGATTACGCCAAGCGCGAGCGACAGCACGAAAAAGCTCGCCAACGAACGACCGGTCCAAGCCGCCGATGTGCGTCCCGAGGCGCCACTCGATGTACGCGGCGGGTTCACTCTATCGGCTCCGCCTGGTCGCCGTAAGGCGGCGCTGGAGAGGCATAAGGATTTGGCGGCGCTTGATTGGAATCCGAAGCGGCGCCGTAATTCCGCCGCCCGCCCAAAAATCCGAGCGCGCGGAGCGTCCGAATCTGTTCCACGAGAGATTCCGGACGGCCGTCGGATGGTTCGTTCGCGCCGGAACCGCCGCCCGGCGCCGCGAACAGGTCAAGATTCAGCAGCATCTGCGGGTCCGGCGGCGCCTGCGCGAACCCGCGCGAGATCGCGCTCAGGATCAAGGCGGTTGCGAGCGTAGCCGAAGCCAGCATTCTACGACGACGTCGGTCCGCCGCCGCCGGGCGGCGCCGCCGGCAATTGGTCAAGATGTTCGATGACATCGTAATTCTCGAACATATCGAGATGGGCCACGAGCGGATAGTTGCGCATCAGGTCCAGATTGACCTCGGTCAGTTCCCCGGCCGCGGCGAGCTGATCGGGCGGAGGCGCGGAAATTTCACCCATCATCGAATCGCGCAGCATCACGCCCATCGCGATTACCGCGACAATCGCGAACGCTCCCAGCGGCGCCATCATGGCCCAGACGCCCCACGGCACTTCCAGTTCGCGATCGTCGTCCTGCGGCGCCTGGGCCTTCGCGATCCGCCGCGACAATTGCGCGCGGTAGGCGGTCCAATCTTGCGGCGGCTGCGCGGCGGCCAATCCGGCGCGCAGCGCGGCGGCGGTTTCCGCCAATCCCGACGCGGCGGCGCGGCAGCGCGCGCATCCTTCCAGATGCGCGGCGACGCGGGCGCGTTCGCCGTCTTCCAGTTCGCCCCGCAGCAGCGGCGCAAGGGCGGTTTCAGGATGACGTGAAAATCTCATCTCAGGCCTCCCTCGCCATCAGTTTGCGCAGTTCGATCAGTCCGCGATGGACATGCACGCGCGCCGTACTCTCGGTGCATCCGAGCACCGCGGCGATCTCCCGGCTGCTCAATCCCTCCTGCACCTGCATCACCACCGCGGCGCGCTGTTTCGGCGTGAGCCGGGCCAGCGCGGCGCGGACGCGGCGATGCTGCTCGCCGCGCATCGTTTGCTCCTCCGGACCGTCTTCTTCGGTCGGCGGGTCAACCGCGTCTTCATCGTCCGGGTCGGCGCCGGGTCCGGCCAGCGGCACGAATTTCCGCCACCAGCGAGAGCGGCGCTGATGGTCGATGCACAGATTGACCAGAATCCGGTGGAACCAGGTGGTGAAGCGCGCCCGCCGGTCGAAGCGATGGGCGAATTGAAGAAGGCGCATGAACGCCTCTTGCGAAACGTCGCGCGCTTCGGCGTCATTGCCGAGAATCGCCGCGGCGACGCGCCATGCGCGCTCCTGATGCCGATCGAGCAACATCTCGAACGCGGCTCGATCGTTCGCGGCGACCCTTGCGCACAACTCCTCATCTGACGGCTCCACCAGGTTACGGTCTGCTCCGTTCGGAATTGGCCACTACATTTGCGCGCGCCGGCCGAAGTTCCGGCGCGCGGGCCGCTACCCGATGCTAGCTGAAGCTATGTACGAAGCTAAGCGATTAAACGTTTACCGGCGCCGGAAAAATTTCCGCTCGCAGCGGCTGATTTTCGCGCGCCCGGCGCGGCGATGAAATTTATCCGCCGACGTAAACGAATCGGCGCAACGCCGCGTCCAAGAGGCCAGAGAGGCGGACTTCGATGACAACCGCAATTATGTCGAGCAATTCAAGGCGGCGGGGAGCGCGAATTCTGGCCTTGATGCTTGCCGCCGCTTTCGCCGCATCGATCGCCGGATGCACCGCGATGGATCCGCAGGGCGCGGCCGAGCAAGCGGCGCCCAGCTATTACAACGAGCCATACAGCCAGTTGTCGCCCCAGCAGAAGATGCAGCTCGAAGACCATCTGGCGAACCAGGACAACGCGGCTTGGCGGACCACCGCCTCGGTCGTGTCGAGCGTCGGTACGCTGGCTGGCGGCACGGGCTTCCTGCTCTGGGGAATCAAGCGTTAGTCAGGCGTCAATAGCCGCTCAAAAGCGGCATTTGATCGTTCAACCCAAAGGGGCAAGGAGGAAGAAGCCAAATGGGAGTGCGGAGGTATGTAATCGGAGCGGCGATCGCCGGACTGGCGATCGCCGGGATGGGAAGCGGAGCGGCTTTGGCGAGGCCGTCGCGACCGACGCCGAGCGGCAATATGAACCTGAGCTTTCAGGGCGTGGAATACGCCACGGTCGCGTCCGAAACGACCACGATTCAGGTTGACGGCCTTGGCCAGCTGATTGCCGACACGCAGGGCAATCTGAGCGGCGCCGAGACCTTCACGGCGGTGAATGGCGACAGCCAGACCGAAAATGTTTGTTCGGGTTCGGTTTCGGGATCGATCACGCCTCCGAGCGGAAATTTCGGTTCGGGCGCAGGTTCGTTCACGGCCAGTCTCACTTATACGCCGGCCAACAATTCCGGCGCCTATTGTTTTGGGTCGGGCACGACGACCACGACGCTGCTGTGCAATCGCACGCTGCTGCACGATAACCTGGCGAGCGCGCTCGACGCCGGCGCGTATCATTGCGTCGCGACAGGCGTGAGCGTGAGCGGCGGTTCCGGCACGATCAACGCCGCGACGATGCGCGCGCGGATCGGCATCACGCGCGGCAACAACGCGCCGAATAGTTGATCGCGCCTGAGAATCGCGCGCAAAGAAGAGGGTGGCCGCACCGTCGGCCGCCCTCTTTGCGTTTGAACCGCCGCGCGAACCGCGCTTGCGGTAAACGGTTGCTATAAAAGAATCCGTTCATTAGCTTTGCTGATGTTTGTCGGCGAGGTTCGCTCGACGCGAGCGGCGCGGCCGCCGAAGCATTATCAGGAGAAGTAATTCATGAAGGTGTCGCTCTTTTATCTCCCTTCGGTAGGCAGCCGCTCCGAAATCGAGCGCGGGATGGTCGCGTTGCGCGGCGATGTGTACGACCGGATGCTGCGCGAGATCACCGAGCAGGCGCAACTGGCCGACGCGCTCGGTTACGACTCGATCAGCTTCACCGAGCATCATTTCCACGCCGAGGGATTCGAGGTCTCGAACAATCCGGTGATGCTCGATCTGTATATCGGGATGCAGACCAAGCGGCTGCGCGTTGGCCAGCTCGGAATCGTGCTGCCGGCCAACAATCCGATTCGCGTAGCCGAAGATATCGCGATGCTCGATCACATGACGGGCGGACGCGCCAACGCCGGGTTCGCGCGCGGCTATCAGCGGCGATGGGTCGATATCATGGCGCAGCAGACCCACGGCATCCACGGCGCCCAGCCCCATCAGCACGACGCGATCGACGACGCGAACCGGGCGGCGTTCGAGGAGTGCTACCGGATTATCAAGCGGGCGTGGACTGAGGAGATGCTGTCATACGAGGGTCGCTACTGGCGCGTGCCGCCCGGCGAAACGCCTTGGAATATCGAGGCGACGCGGAAATGGGGCCGCGGCGTCGAAAACGGAATCGTGAAAGCGGTAAGCGTCGTGCCGAAACCGGTGCAGAAACCGCATCCGCCGATCTTTCAGCCCTTCGCCTCTTCGGAGCGCAGCATCCGATGGTGCGCGGAGGAGGGCGTGACCGCCGTCATTCCGCCGCTGTTTCCCGACTACGAACGTCATCTGGCGGAACTCTACGCCTCGGTTTCGGGCCAGCCGGTGGGCGAGGGCTTCGGCGTGCTGCGCGACGTGATTATCGCCGACACTGACGCCGAAGCGCGCGACATGTGGAAACAGAGCGGCTACTTCTGCGGGCACGAGTGGTTCGAGCCGTTCGGTTTTTCCAAGGCGATGCAGGATCCGAAGACCGGCGAAACTCCCGACCTGTTCGAGAACAGCCTGGCGCTGGTCGGCACGATCGATACGGTCACGCGCCAGCTCGAGCGGTTGCAAAAGCGCCTGCCGATCAAGTGGATTTTCGCGTGGATGTACAACGGATTGATTCCGCACGAACGCAACCTCAAAATCCTCGAGCAGTTCTGGACCAAGGTGGTGCCGCGCGTCGCCGCATAGCCCTGCGCGACGGCCGCCGGCAATGACGCCGCGGCGCGGCTAGACGCCCAGCTCGCTCAGAAAGACGTGCTGGGCCGCCTTGCGCGCCGCGGTTCCGGCGTACGCGCCGCCGGCCGCCGCGACGATCGCGTTGCCCTGGAACTGCCCGATGCCGCGCAGCGTCTCCTCGACCGCGGCCATCACGCCCGCCTCGGCCATCGCGCCGAACCCGCCGAACCATCGCATCACGGCGTCATGCCGCGCCGCCGGGAAGAGCGCCAGCGCGCGCGCCAGCCGATCGCGCAGGCCATACTGCACGTTGCCGGCGGCTTCGACGATCACGGTAATCAGATCGCGCACGTAACGGTCGGCGTCGCGCTGGCCCGCGCCGCCGCCCGCGGCAAGCGGCGGGCGCAGATGAATCGCGTCGAGCGTCGCGTAGCCGTCGGCGGCGAAGAAATATGCCAGGCAGGCGTCGGCGATCACGCGCGGCAGCGAAGGATCGGCGAGGTTGCGCAGCGTCGTCGCCAGCGACAGCGCGATGCCGAACTGCCCTTCGAGGAACGAACCGAGCGTTCTC
>JAJZAI010000080.1 GCA_021799495.1 Deltaproteobacteria bacterium | reverse complement strand
ACCATCAGCATCGGCCGCTGCCGCCGCTCCTCACCGCGCATCCGCCACTTCCTCCTCAACCACGATTACCCACTCAGACGAATTATAGGCGAGTGAAATTCAGGCGTTTATCAACGCCCTGCTAGACGATATCGGCGAACTGCCGCTCCATCCGCCGGAACGACCATCCGGCGGCGACCAGAAAAATCGCGGTCATCGCGCACGCCAGGCCGAGGCCGCTCCAGTCGATGGCGCGGCCGAAGACCGCCGCGCGGAACGCCTGGATCATCCCGCTCAGCGGATTCAGCGCGAGCAGCCAGCGCCAGCGTTCCGGGATGAAATTGAGCGGATAGATAATCGGCGTCAGGTACATCCAGATTTGCAGCAGAAAGGGCAGGGCGTAGCGCACGTCGCGGTACTTGACGTTCAACGCCGACATCCACATGCCCACGCACAACGCGAACAGCGCCGTCAGCGCCATCAGCGGCGGTATCAGCAGCAGACTCGCGCCGAACGGCATGCCGTAATGGAACGCCATCAGGAACATGATCGCCGCCGCGATCGCGAAATCGATCAGGCCGGCGCACACCGCCGCGGCCGGAATCACCAGGCGCGGAAAATAGACCTTGGTGATCAGCGCGGCGTTGCCGACCAGGCTGTTGCTCGCGGTGGTCACGGCCTGGTTGAAATAGGTCCACGGCAGCAGCCCGGCGAAAACGAAAATCGGATACGGCTCGCCGTCGGACGGCACCTTGGCGAGCCGCCCGAAGAGCACGGTGAAGATCGCCATCGTCAGCAGCGGCTGCAGAATCACCCACGCCACGCCCATCGCGGTCTGCTTGTAGCGCACCTTCACGTCGCGCCAGGCGAGGAAATAGAGCAGGTCGCGATGCGCCCACAGGTCGCGAAAATCGAGACCGCCAAGACCTTTTCCGCCTTCTATTACCAGCGTGGGAACCCGCGGCGCGCCGCTGGCGCCGTCGCCGGCCGAAACCGGCTCGCAGTGCGGCGGCGCCTCGGCGTTCAGCGGATTTTCCTCCATCGGCAACGGACTTTTCATGGTTTCGCGGCGCAGCGCTTTCATTGCGTCGAAGCTCTATCAAAGCGGATCGCCGATTCCGATCCAATCGCGCCGGCGGGCGCCGTTGTGACGGCGGTGACGAACGCCGCGGCCATGTCGCGCCAGGTGTATGCGCGCAGGCGCGCGCCGAGCGCCGCGGCCTGCCGGGTCAGGATTTCGCGCCGCGAGCGCCAGCGCAGCAGGCGCGCCGCGAGGTCTTCCGAATCGTCCGGATCGGGTAGCAACAGGTCTTCGAGTTCAGCCGGATAGCGCTCGGCGACTCCGGCCGCGCGGCTGACGATCGCCGGCACGCCCGCGCATAGCGCCTCGTGAACATTCAGGCCGTAGGATTCGTAGCGCACCGGACTCACCAGAAGGTCGGCCGCGGCGATCACTTCGGGAACCTCGCGCGTGAACCCGAGAATTCGCACACGGTCCGCCAATCCGGACTGCGCGACCGTGGCGCGCCATCGTTCGAGGCCGCGCCCGCCGCCCGCCGCGATCAGCGTCGCGTTCCACGACGGATCGCGCGCCAGTTCGCGCCATGCGGCCCATAGCGTATCGAAACCTTTGCGCTGGTCGTGGCCAAAGGCGCCGACGAACGCGACCAGGTCGCCGTCGATCGGCGCCTGCAGCGCCGCGCGCGCCGCCGCGCGGCGTTCCGCGGTTACCGCGCGCCATTCAGGCCCGCAGCCGAGATAGACGGTGCGAACGCGCTCGGGCGCCACGCCGCGGCATTCGATCAAATCGCGCCGAGTGCGTTCCGAATTCGCGATCAAAATGCGCGCTCGCGGCAGCAGGCGCCGTTCCAGCGAAACATCGCGGGCGCGGCTGATTCGATTTTTGATTCGGAACCATCGCGGACCCGCCGCGCCGCCGCGCCACGCCCCATGCACGTAATGAATCCAGTTTATATCCCGCCAAGCGCAATTCGTGCCGTTGACGGCGACGCGCGCAGCGGGATTTTCCGCAAGCACGCGACTGGCGACCTCACGGCCAAGCCGCGCCAGCCGCCGCCGCGCCAGAAAGAACGAACCGGCGGGACGCTCGGCCAGATAAACATGGACGTTCGGGAGCGCCGCGAATTCCTCGTCAACGCGATACGCCGCCAGATGCACCTGCGCGCCGGATTCGGCCAGATAACGCGCGAGTTCGCCGTTGGCGCGATCCATCCCGCCGTCGCGATGGAATCCGCCGCAGACGATCGTCCATGGCGGCGGCGTGTGACGATTCGCGGGCGCGGCGGCGTTCATGCGGTATGGCCGACCGGCGCGGCGGCGGGCGCGGATCGGCGCTGGACGAGCGGGGCGCCGCGGACATGCGGCGCCGAAATCCATCCCGCATAAAAGAGCACGAGCGCGGTGCCCGGAATCGCGGTCAGCAGGCCCATGCCGGTTTGGGCGATCACGAACAAAAAGCCCAGCTCAATCCGGCCGAGCCATTTGCCCAGTTGCCATGGATCGCGCTCGCTCGCCAGCGGGCGCGTGAGCATCCACAGGATGAAGGCGAGCCAGAGCGCCAGTCCGGGCAGGCCCTGTTCGAGCATGATGCGGCCGTACTCGTTTTCAATTTCGATCGGATTTTTCAAAAGCGGCTGCAAGAAATACGGAATGCTCGTGCCGCCGCCGCCGAGGCCGTTGCCCATCGGATAGTCGAACGCCAGATACAGGAAATTCTCGTTGACGCTGCCGCTGATGCGCGTTTTGACGTACTTCGTATTTTCCAGCGTGACGAAGCGGCGCATCCGCGGCGAGACCGTTATCAGCACGCTGATGACCGCTACCAGCGCCACCCATCCGAACCACGGGAAATTGCGCACCCGTCCCGAGAAGGTCGCCGCCAGTCCGAGCACGAACAAAATGACCGCGTCGGTGCGCGAAGCGGACAGGAAAACGCACACGGCCGATGCGCCGATCGCGGCGAGCAGCAGCGTCCGGGTGCGCGAGCCGGGCGGCTCCTGCAGCATCGCGCCCAACAGCAGCGGAATCACCGAAGCCGCCTGTCCGCCGAACGCGGCGGCCTGCACGAAGGTGCCGGGCAGGCGGTAGGCCATTTTCGACCCGATGGCGACATCCATGCTCCGGTAGATGATCTCGGTCACGGCGTTGCGCGGATAAAACCGCGGCACGCCCCAGTGGATTTCCGCGAGCGCGAAACCGAGTTCGGCGAACGCCAGCCATCCGAGGCCGACTGCGAACCGCCGCACCGTCTGAGCGTCGGCCATCGCGCCGATCGCGATATAAGGGAGAAAGAAGACCTGCCCGCGCCAGCCGACCAGCTCGATCAGGATATTCTGCAGCGGCAGCAGCAGCAGCAGCGTCGGCCATGCGAACAGGGCGATGATCCACGGCATCAGGGGCCGCAATCTCAGCCGCTCGGCGGGCGTGAGCACGCGGGTGAAAAGGGAAAGGACGAATCCGATCGAGGCGGCGTCGAAGATGAAGTGCGAGGCGGTTGCGGGAACGTTGGCGCGCACGATGCCGTAGAAATAGCCGATTACCGACGTGGCGATCAGGCCGGCGGCGAGCGAGCGCCGCCCCGACAAGAAGCCGGCGAAAAGCGCGACTACGCAAAGCGCTAGCGCTAACATCCAGCGATCGCTTCGAAGACAGCGCTCGTCATTCGTTCTGAAATGAAATTCAACGATATGCCCATACGACGCCGGCTCGAAGAATTCCGAAATCAGGTATGGGGTATGAATTATCCGCCGCCGTCGGCAAAACGTCCCATCTCAAATTTCGCAGCCGCTCGATTAGCTCGATTTCAGCCTGCGGATGCGCCGTCGTCGCGTGCCATTCGATTACCATTGCGGCGGCGTCGATATCCGCGAATCGAGAATCCATCAGCACATCGTATTCCGCGCCTTCACAATCCATCTTAAGCAGATCGATCTGGTCGCTACCGGCTTCGGAATAAAAATCGACGACTGGAACATCGATAGTATCCATCACGGTGGAGAAATCACGGTTCGAAACTTCGGGGCTCTTTTCCAACGTCGAACAGACTCCGGCGCTGCGTAATTGAAAAACGCCGGACGACACGCCGATCGCCGCAGGATGAATAGCGACCCGATCGCTCAAATGATTGAGGTCGATCGTTTTTTGAAGCGTCGCGATATGCGCTGGATGAGGCTCAAAAGCGTCAATTCGCGCATGTGGATATTGCGCTCCCCAATAGGCCACGCTGAATCCGACGTTCGCGCCGACGTCCACGATTCGTTTGATACGGCGCGAATCGAGCCAGCGAGGAGATCGATATATTTTGGAAACAAAGATCTCGTACGCGACGCTGGCGCCCATCAGCATCGAGCGTTCCAGGATGATTCGTTCGCCGGTCGTCAAGCGCACGGCGACAGCGTCGCCGAACGCGCCAGTACGCCAGAGCAGGTATCTCGCCCGGCTTGTGAGCGTCATCAGATCACGCAAGCGCGTCATTTTGAGATCCGGAACGGTCCTTTGAGGCGAGCGATCGCCGCCGCGGCGATAAACGCGGTCTCGCGTTTCACGTCGCGACGCCACAAACCAACAAGAGGCGCGGCGAGAAGCTGCGCAACGAAAGCCAGGCGGCCACGCAGGCTCACGCGCTCGCCAAGATATTTTTCCTTCAGGGTCAATTCACTGCGAACGATTCCTTGAATCAATCGCCGCATGTATCTGGTCTCGAGACGCGATGCGGGAATGCGATGTGCCAGGCAAAGACCAGGATCGTATATGCGTCGATAGCCGGCTCGACCAATTAAAATCCCAATTTCAATGTCTCCTCCCGATATCAAGCGATCTCCGGATCGGTCAGACAGCAACAGTTCGGGCGTTCTCCATGGGATTGCTTTCAGGAATGCTTCGCGTCGCACCCATAGGCCGGCGCCAATTATCGGCGCGATCGGGGAGTGCATATCGAATTCCTGTGCCGCGCCGCCAAGATAGCTGTTTACGGCGAACAGGCTTTGGCGCCGCATAATCGCGTGTGATGGGGTCGTTTCCCAGGATGGAAAAACTCGCGAAACGACCAAGCCGATAGTTAGATCTTCAAACGCAATCTGTCCCAGTTCGATAAAATCATGGTTGGGAAGGTTGTCGTCGTCGAGGAAACAGGCCAACTCTCTGGACGCTTCGCAGATTCCCTTGATTCGAGCGTGCGTCAGTCCCTGTTTTTTTTCGGCGACGACGCGAACTTCAACGCCGCGCATGCGCAACGCCGCCGTGGCCGGATCATTCTCGACCGCCGCCGCCGTGCCGTCGGTGGAGTTGTTGTCAACGACGATCACCTCGAAGGAGCCGTCCGGAGCGGTCTGCGCGGCGAGCGCCGCCAAGACATCCGGCACGCGCGCCGCGCCGTTGTACGTCGCAATCACGACGCTCACGCCGGTGCGTTCGGCTGAGGTCGGGCGTTCACGCGCGATTTCGGCATCGCCCGGCGTCATCGATGGCTCCCCGCGTGCGCCTTGCGCTCTGCGGACGCGCCGCCGCACAGGCCGAGCAGGATTTCTTCGAACTGCGCCATCCGCGCCGCCGGATCGCAGAGCGTCGCCGCCCGCTCCTGACCCGCGCTTCCCAAACGCAGCCGTTCGGCCGGATTTTCGATCAAATTCGACAGCGCCCGCGCCAACGCCGGAACGTCGTCCGGTGGCGTCAGGATTCCGCAACGCTCATCGACGATTTCGCACGCGCCGCCCATCGCCGTCGTAACCACCGGCAGCCCGGCGCCAAGCGCTTCCACGAAAACCAGTCCGAACGCGTCGGGCGCGGCGTTCGGCTGGCAAAAGATGTCGGCGGCGCGCATCAACCGATTAACGTCGTCGCGATGGCCAAGGAATTTGACCCGCCCGTCAATGCCAAGCTCGCGCGCAAGGATCATAAGACGCTCAAGGTATGCGCGTTCGTGCGGCCGCTCTGCGCCGCCCGCCATCCAGCAGACCCAATCCCGATGCTCCCGCAACGTTGACAAGGCCCGCAGATGCGATTCATGTCCCTTCAGCGGCTCCATCCGGCTCGCCTGCAAAATCGCGGCGCCGTCCGGCGGAGCGCCAAGTTCGTTGCGTATCGCGTCGCGTTCGGACGGCGGCAGGCGCGGTCCGCCCGTTGCGACAGGAAAGCACAGAATTTCGTTTCGCGCAGGGGTGAAAAGTTTCACTATCGTCGAGGCGGTAAAGCTGCTGTTGCAGATGGCGAGGTCGGGCGCCGTTCGCGCGGCCCAGCGCTCGACCCAATGGCGTCCATTGGCCGCGTTGTGCATCCAGAAGACCAGCGGCCGGCCGGAGCGGCGCACGGCGGGCGCGAAGATCGCGTGCGCCCACGCCATATGGCAAATCACGGCGGCGATTCGATCGGCCTCGATAACCTCGGCCAGCCGCCGCCGCGCGCGCATCACGCTGAGCGGATTCCGCGCCCGGACCGGCGCGAGCATCCTGACCGCCGCGCCCAGCGCGCGCAGATCGCGGGCGAGGCGGCCGTCGAAGCAGAGCGCGAATACCGGTTCGACTCGCGGCGCGCGGGCTTGTTCCCGCGCCAGCGACAAAAGCGCGGTTTCGACGCCGCCGAACAGGTTCCCGCTATGTACGTGGAGGATCCGCAAGCGAATCGATCGCGAAGGGTTCAGGCCGCCGGCCGGGCGCGTTTTTCGCCCGTCGCGCGTTCGTAGATTGGAATCAGCTCGGACGCGAGGCGTTCGCGCGTGAAGCGGCGGCGTGCGGCATCCGCGGCCGCCGCGCCCAGGCGCAGGCGCAAAGCGCGGTCGGCCGCGAGCCGTGCGATCGCGCCGGCCAGCTCGGCCGCGTCGCCCGGCCGATGGCCCAAGGCTTCCGCGCCGTCGATGAAAAGTTCCGCCGCGCCGCCGGCCACGCTGGCGATGACCGCTTTTCCGCACGCCATCGCTTCGGCGATCACCAGCCCGAACGGCTCCGGCTCCGTGCTGGCGTGCACGACGATGTCGAGCGCGCGAAGCGCCGCGGGCGCGTCGGCGGCGAAGCCGGTGAAACCGACGCGGCTGTCCAGCCCGAGCGCGCCGGCGTAGCCGCGCAAATCTTCGAGCGCATGCTGGCTGCCCGCGGTTTCGTAAAGCGCTCCGCCGATCACGTAACCGCGCACCGGCGAATGCGCGGGCAGGCCGGCGAGCGCGCGCAGAAACGTGCGATGGCCTTTCCAGCGCGCGAGCGTGGCCACCAGGCCCACCCGCACGCCGCCTTCGCCGAGCGGCGGCAATCCCGCCAGACGATCGAGATCGAGCATGGGCCCGGCCGGCGAAAATCGTTCGAGATCGACCGCGTTGTGGACGGCTATGACGCCGGCCCGGCGGCCGAAAAGGCGGCGCGCGTCGGCGGCGACGCTGTGCGAATTCGCGACGATCGCGGCCGCTCGTCCGGCATGCGCTTGCAATAATCGCGACATCATCGGACGGGCGCGCACGTAGTCATGCAGATGCCAGATGAGCGGCGTCGCGCGCGGCGCCGCCCACGCGCCCAGCACGTGCATCTTGAAACCGTTGGTATGGATCGCGTCGGGAGCGCGTTGGGCGATCGCGCGCCGCAGCGCGCGCGTGTAGCTGGCGATCGCGGGAGCGGCCGCGGCGACTCGACCGGCGACAGCGAGCGGA
>JAJZAI010000040.1 GCA_021799495.1 Deltaproteobacteria bacterium | reverse complement strand
ATCCGGAGGCTGCCTAGTAGCAACTTGATAATTCAACTGCGCAACTCTCGCGGATCTCGGATGCCACTGCTTTTCTACCAATTGACAGACACCACCCGGCGGCGATCGTAAAAACAGATTCCGATTTTCCCGGTTTTGTCGGTGTTTATCGCCGGCTCGAAATGATCGGTATACGGAAACCGGCCGCCCTCCGGATTGTTGTTGACGCGCATCGGCGACGACCAATCAGCGCCGCCATTCGACGACTGCGCGAACATCACGTCCGCCATCCCGTAAAGCCCGGTTGTCGTGAGCGCATCCTTGGCGCTGTAAGCCGCGTTCGCCCACGCCAGATAAACGACGCCGTTGTTCTTCTGGCCTTGTCCAATCGCCAGCGAGGGCGCCTCATTGGATGCGATGAAGCCTTGGATTTCAGCGCCATCGCCGATCGCCACCACGCTCGCGACCGTGACAGGCTGGCCAAAAGTGGCGCCCGAATCGGTCGAACGGGCGATTTTGATCGCGCGCGCGGTCGGATCCGATCCATTGACGCCCATCGCCTCCCACGCCACATAAACCACGCCGCCCGGACCCACGGCCACCTGCGGCCAAACATCGGACGCATAGGGATTGTTTTGATCCGCGCAAACCTGATCGACGACCACCGGCTGACTGCTCCAGGCGCCGCCGCCGTCGTTGGATGCAACCAATTCGATCGCATAACGAGGAATCGGTTGTCCGTACTGATCCGTGCCGCACACCGAACCGGAATAATCGATATCAGAGAAAACCAGATACAGATTTTCCGAATTGCCGCGATCGACGGCGAGTTTGTCCTGGCCAACGATATCGGTCAGCGAACTCTTGAGGATCGCTGGCGCCGGCGCCGTGAATGAACCGCCGCCGTCGCTCGATTGCGCGACGCTCACGCCAATCTGGTTATTCAGGCTGTCGTACCAGATCGCCGAATAATAAAAGTCATTCAAATTGGCGCAAACGATCGACGGATCGCCCATCACCGCCTGCCATGAATTCGACGGCGGCGTGGGAGCCTGCTGGTAGCTGAACGCGATTCCGTGATTCGACGATCGTGAATAGCCGATAGCGCTCGTGCCTGAACCGCCGAGCATCGTGCGAATCTCGCTGCCAGTGTCGTTGAACGCCACCACCGCGTTCGCGCCGCACCACGCGTTCGCCGTTTCGTTTTGAGTAAAGCCGGTGAAGCGGGTTGCCGCGAGCGTGATGCCGGAGATCTGCCGCGGGCCAAATATCAGCGGGCCGAAGGCGCCCGTAAACAGATCGTTGAATGAAAGAATCGAGGCGCTTGCGCCGCGGCTTCGCGCCGCCTCAAGATTTTCCAGGAGCGGCCGGATTGTGCTCCATTGGCGCGACAGCGCGAGCAGATTGCCGACCGCGCCATCCAAACCGCGATTTTTGGAATCGGGATTCGCGGCAAAGGCGTGAAGATTGGACGCGATCGAATCGAAAACCCCCAGCCGCGGCGTTTTCGCGCCTTGCGCGCCGGCGATGCCGCTCAAAGCGAAACATGCAATCGCGATCAGCGACGCGACCGCGCCGCCGCGCGGTTTCACGCTTCGCTTCGCATCGTTCCAGCGACTCGGTCGCAAGCGCACGGACAAGAAACGTTTTCAAGACCGATGCCATCGGGCTAACGCATGGCTCGCCGACCGTATCCGGCAGGAATTTTCACGCAATAGCCGGCAAGAAGATGAAGGCCGGCCATCGGAAGTTGGCGTTCGATTCACACGGCGCGCCGAAAAATTAAATTAAATGGCAAATTATGGCCGCCGCAAATTTGTCGGCGGCATCGCGCCGCCGCGAAAATTGCGCGGAATCGAGCAAAATTCCGTTCAGCTAATAACGAAAGAAGCGCGCGCCATGCGCGCACGACTCAATGCTTTGGAAGCCGCCACCCGGGCGCCATTCATAACAAAGAATCAGCCGGCGCCTACTCGTAAGTTGGGCTATTTTCCTGGAAGCTGCGATCGACTGATCTTCGCGGCCGGTCAATTCGCCGATAAGCAATCGCAGCGGGCGTTCGCCGCCACGAAGCGAATACCCGGCGAATCAAGCCGGATGCGACGCCTGAGCCCTCGCGCACAATCGACAACTCATGTTCGTTGATGCTCGAACCTTTGGATATTTCCATCGGTTCGCCCTCCCCTTGCACCGTCGTACGTTTGGCGACGGCAGCGCGAAGGGGAAACAAGCATCGGCCGTGCCAGACAGCTTTGCCCAGCTATCGCATCCACATACCGTCCTTTTTCGATTACTCTATTCAGCTCATCCAACTGATGTTGCAGCGGTGGAACAGGCCGCGCACCTTCATGATATTTCAGAATGCTACAAATTGACGGATTGGCGCGCGCCAGATGATTAGAGCATGGATTCGCGCAAATCCCGGGTCATTTCGGCGCCGATGATTACTTGCGCGCGGCAAAGGGGCGATCGCGCTCGCTGAGCGCTTCCTTAAGCCCGCGCTCCCGGCTCGCTTTCATCCATTGCTTAACGGTGTCGGTCTGATGGGCGAGGCAGTCGAGGTCGGCCGCCGATTGTTCGAGCGCGCGAATTCCCTGCACGTCGAGCCATCGATTCACGGCCGCCTTATGCAGCGCGAGCAGCTCCACCGGCACCATCGCGACCCGGCGCGCATAGGCGAGAGTCGCGTCGTCGAGCCGATCTTTCGGAACCACGCGATTCACTAGATGGCATTCGAGCGCCTCTTGCGCGCTCATCAGGTCGCCGGTGAAAAAATATTCTTTGGTCTTGCGCGGCCCGATCAACACAGGCCACATCGAAAGCGTCGGCAAAATGCCGAGTGCGCGGCCCGCCGGATGGCCGAACTGGGCGTCTTCGCTGGCGAAAACGATATCGCAATGGCCAGCCAGCTCAGTCGCTCCGGCAAGGCAATAGCCATGCACTTGCGCGATCGTCGGCTTGCCCAGCGACCACAGCCGCTGCCATCGCTCGACCAATTTGTGCAGATTGATCCGGTCGCTGCTGACCGTGAACCCCGAGCCGGGTTGCTGCGTGCCTTGCAAGTCGTAGCCGGCGCAGAACGCCCGGCCGGCGCCGCAGATGATGAGCACGCTGAGGTCGCGCGCCGCCTCGAATTCGTCGAGCGCCCGATCGAACTCGCTCAGCAGTTTCGGCGAGAGCGCGTTCAACTTCTCGGGCCGGTTCAGCGTAAGCCGGCAAATCTTATCTTCAACTTTTTCGACCAGTATCGTTTCAAATTCAGCCATCGCAGTCTCTCCTCACCCAATCTCAAAACGGTTGCTGTGCGACTTCGTCTTTAGCCGCCTCAATGCCGAACGAGAAAATCGCCCGGAGCCTCTGCGCTTTCCTCCGGCGCTTCCCAGAAAAACAGGTGGCCCGCGCCTTCAATAGAGTGCATTTTCGAGCCGGGGATTCCGCGCTGGAGCAGATCCGAGTTTGCGGCCGGCACGATCGGATCGGCGCTGCCCGTGATTATCATCGCAGGCGCTTTAATCCGTCCCAGACGGGCAAAGCTGTCGAACGCCGCGATCGCTTCCCATTGGCGGCGATAGGAATGAAGCGGCGTCGCCGGATACGCCGACATCTCTTTGATCCGCTCGTCGATAATCTTTTGTCCGATCGGCGACGCGACGAAAGCCGGACTGCAACACGCTTCGAGCATCCGCCGCGCCTGCTGGGCAAGCGGCTCGTTCGGATTCGGCGCGAGCGCGGCTGTCGCTTCAGGCGGCGCGAGCACGGAGTTGGCGAAGCCGCAGTTGGTGCATCCGAGGATTAACCCGCGCAGGCGCTCCGGATGGTGGAGCGCGAATTCCTGCGCGATCATTCCGCCCATCGAAATTCCATAGACATGCGCCCGAGCGACTCCAGCGTCATCGAGCACCGCGGCGACATCGCCGGCCATGTCCGGCAGCGTCCACGGACCGTCGGGATGGTCGCTTTCGCCGGTACCCCGATTGTCAATCAGGATGGTGCGGAAACGCTTGGAAATAGCGGAGATGAACGGCTCGCCCCACGTCCGCGACGAGCCGCTATAGCCCATTATCAGAGCCAGAGGATCGCCCTTGCCGCGAACCTCGTAGCGGATTTTCGTGCCGTCGCGGCCGTTGCAAAATCGAGCATTCGCCATTTTTTCACCTCGCGCCGAAAGAACATTGCCCGGTTTCGGACAGGTCAAGAAATGGCGCCTTCGGCCGTCAGACGGCAAGCGCGATAAGCGACCGATGGCCGCCGGCTATCGGCGCGCGGCGCGACGCAGGCGCTGGTCGTTATCGACAACAAAAAGGCGCGAGCCGAAAAACCGGCCCGCGCCAATCGTCACAACCGGAAGCGGAGGGATTTAGTTGTTCGCCGGAACCTGCCAGAGATTGCGGGCGGCGGTGGCCGAGCGTTCGATCAGCTTGCGGGCGAAATTGTGCTGCGCCTCGAACAGCGGAGCGAGCGGGGTTTCCTTGGCCCATCCGGTCGCCTTCTCCTGCAACTCGAGCGCCTGGGTTGCGAACCGCTCGCTGGTCTCGATGTACCATGCGGCCGCTTTCTTGGCGCCATCGAGCGATAAGAACGATTCACCGAGCTTGCCGAACGCTTCAAACATGCCTTCGCGATTTTCCTTTTCCACTGCGTCCAATCCTCCAGTCCCTTTGTGGGAAGTCTTTTTTTGCGCGTCTTTGACGCTTTTTGCGGATTTCTTCAAATTAACCACTCAACCACCGGCAGCTTCTGCCGAATTGTCACTTGTGCGACAAAGCGGGTCGAATTTCGCGCGAATTCGCCTCACATCAGCGGATTATCGCGGTCGGCGAGCCATCCCGCGATTTCCGGCCACATTTTCTTCAGCGCGCCGTTGCTGACCACCGCGCCAATATGGCCGGTCGGAAAAGTGAGGTTCCGCTTGTCCGTGCCGCCAATTTTGTCGATCAGCGAGAGGCTGGAGTTCGGATGCACGACATCGTCATGCTCGGCCACCACGTTCAGCACCGGCATGGTGATTTGGCTCAAATCGACGCGCCGGCCGCCAACTTCAAACTCGCCTTTCGCGAGCTTGTTCGCCTTGAAGATTTCCGATGTCAATTCGCAAAAAATCCGGCCCGCCAGCGGCACGTCGCTTTGCATCCAGCGCTCGAACAGCTCGAACATCTCCGCGTAACCGTCGCGCTCGGCGTTGCGATACAATCCGACGTACTTGTCGAGCGCGTGATGCATCGGAGCCATCGCGGTGAACATCGAATTCACCATCCACGCCGGACAGTTCCCGTAGATTTTGACAATCAACTCGAAGCCGCGATCGTCGATCCGATCCATCAAATTGTAGATCGCCAAATCGCGCGAACCCATGTCGTACGGAGTGGTCAAGGTGACCAGATTTTTGACTTTCTCCGGATGGAGCGCCGTGTAGAGCAGGCTCAGCAGCGCGCCGAAGCAGTAGCCAATGACGTTGACCTGATCGATATCTTCGGCGATCTGCACGGCGCGGACGGCGTTGTCCAAATCCTGATTGACGTAGGCGTCGAAACCGCGCCACGCGTCGGCGCGAGTCGGCGGCTGCCAGTCGATCAGGTAGACGTCGAAGCCGCGCTTGAGCAGAAGTTCGACCACGCTCTTGCCGGGCTGCAAATCGAGCACGAACGGACGCTTGATCAGCGCATAGACCAGCACGATCGGCGTCGCGTGAATGCGGTTGGGCGCACGGTAATGCCGCAGGCTGACCTTGCCGCCTTCGTAGATGACCTTGTAGGGCGTGACCGGCGGCGGATCGGCCGACACCTGCGAGCCGAAGCCCCGGCCGATCGAATCCAGCGTACGGACCGCGCCGTCGAGCCAATAACCGGCGATATCGTTAAAGAGCGACACTCTTCTTGCCCTCCTTGCGGCCGCCGCGGACGCGCGGCTGTTCCGGACGATATCCGTTCCAGATCATCGCGGCGGCGGCGTTCTGGGCCTCCGCGCTGCGCGACGCGGCATAGTCGTCGCCGGCGTCCAGTTCGTCTTCCGCCGTACCGCTCTGGAGTTCTTCGCCTAGCGCGCGGACTTCGCTGCGCAGCGCTTTCACTTCATCGCGAAGCGCCGTGACCGCGCTCTCGGTCGGCAGGCCGAGCGCGGGCCAGAGGTTGCCGAAAACCGCCGAGGCGGCCGCATCGACCACCCGCTGCACGCGCAGCGCCGCGCCGATACCCCGGCCAACCGCTTCGCCGAAGGCGCGGTTGCCGTACAGGCCGTTCGCGGTTTCGTTAGCCAGGCTTATCCATGCGTCGTAGGCTTTCCATCCGGTTTGACGCAGCGCCTCGCGGTCGCCGTTGCCGAGCAGGCTCTTCGCCGCGGCGGTCGGCAATTCGACCGAGAGAACCCCAAACAGTTTTGCCATTTCGTCGAGCATTGGATTGTTCTTCGCGCCCATCGCCTTGACCTCGCCGCTGACGGAGGACTTATTCGCAGCTTTCTCGTTCATCTTACTGACGGCAAGTTTAATTGATGTCTCGGCTGTATCAACGATTAGTTAACCTTAACTCTGTCGCGGGGGCGACCAAATCCGCCGATCGTCGGGGCGAGACCAGCGGAATTGTCGCCTTGGCGACAAACCGTGCGGCTGTGCTAGGAAGCATCTGTGTCGCCAAAACCAGGAATCGACGGGAAGACATTGGGCCGGCTGCGCAATTTGGCCTGGTTAAGCCCGGATCAGTTGCAAGGGCTTGCGCAAAGCCTTGTTCCGCAAAAAATCAAACGCCATGATACGATATTTTTTGAAGGCGAAAGCGCCAATCGCGTCTTCGTGCTGCTCTCGGGCGTGGCGAAACTTTCGTTTCTCCATCGCGACGAACGCGTGCTGGTGGGGCTGGTCGGTCCGGGCGAAGTGTTCGGCGTATCCTCGCTGTTGCCGCACGTGACGCGGCCTTTTCGATGCGACGCGTTCAGCGACTGCACGATCGGCGTGGTGCGGCCCGAGACTTTCGTCGGTCTGGTGCTGGGCGTGCCGCTCGAGCGTTTCAGCCGCACGCTCGAAATCACGGTCGGTCGATGGTGGATGATGCTTCAGCGCTACACCAATTTCGTCGGGCTCAGCGTGCGCGAGCGCCTGGCGGGAGCGCTGCTGGAATTAACCGCGAAATTCGGCGTCGAAGACGCGCGCGGAACCTTGCTCACGCTTAAATTGACGCACGCGGACCTGGCCGAACTGGTCGGCGCATCGCGTCAGCGCACCACCGAACAGCTCAATGAATTCGAGGACGAAGGAATTATCATCCGCGACGGGCGGCGCCTGATCATCGTACCGCAACAATTGCGCGCGTTGATCGAAACGCCCGCGAACGAAGCGGCGCGGCCCGCGCACAACGGCTCCGGCCAGAACCGCCGGACCTGAACGGAAAGAACCAATCGGAGCGATCGAACGTTGTCAGGACGAAGCGTTTTTTACGAAGCCAACGGCCTTAGGCTGCATTATCTCGATTTCGGCAACGCCGGCGCGCCAACGCTGGTGTGCATCCACGGCTTGAGCGGCAACGCGCACAATTTTGACGCGCTCGCGCCGCATCTGGCGGGCCGTTTCCACGTGATTTCCGTGGACGTGCGCGGACGCGGCGACAGCGCGTGGGGACCGCCGAGCGAGTATGCGCCGCCGTTTTACGTCAAGGATCTGGACGTGCTGCTGAACACGCTCGGCGTGCCGCGAGCGACGCTGGTAGGGACCTCGATGGGCGGTATCATCTCGATGATCTTCGCGGGCGGCTATCCGGAGCGGGTCGAGAAACTGGTATTGAATGATATCGGTCCGGAGATCGATCCGGCCGGACTGAGACGCATCACTGACTATTTCACGGCGGCGCAAAATGAATTCGACAACCTCGACGAGGTCGCCGCTTATTATCGCAAGAACTATCCGTTTCTCGCCAAAACGCCCCAGCCTGAATTGATCGAGTTCGTGCGATGGGCGGTCAAGCCGAACGGACAGGGCAAGCTGGTCTGGAAGATCGATCCCGCGGTCCGCAATATTCCGCGCTCCGGCAGCGAAGCGCGTTCGATGGACCTGTGGATGCCGTTCGCGCGAATAGCGGCGCCGGTGCTGGTTGTGCGCGGCGCGGAAAGCGACATCCTGTCCGCCGAGACCGCGGCGCGGATGGGCCGTGTGCTGCGCGGCACGCGGATCGCGGAGATTCCGGGCGTGGGACACGCGCCGACCCTGACCGAGCCGGAATCGCTCGCCGCACTCCGCGCTTTCCTGCTGAATTGAGTAGCCGATCCGATACGCGCGCGGCGCGATGGTTGCAATCACTTGTCGCAACTATCGCGCCGCGCCGGCTGTGTCCAAACTTCGATCAGTGCGGGAATTCGACGATCACTTTGGCGCGGCCGCCCGGCTTGCGCAGCGCCTCGAACATATCGGGCACCTGATCGACGCTGATGACGTCGGTGACCATCGGTTGCGGCTTGATGCGGCCGCTTGAAAGCGCCGCGATCGTCTCGTCGAAATCCGGCGGATCGTAGCCCAGCACGAAATTGACGCTGACTTCCTTGAAGATGCATTTGAGCGGCGTGATCTGATCCGGCTCCATGCACACTCCGACCACGACCACCTGCCCGCGCGGACGCACCATCTCGATCGCATTGTCCAGCGTGCCTTTGACGCCGATGCACTCGAAGATCGTCGCCGGGCTTTCGCCGGTCATCTCGCGCACCTGAACGGCGGGGTCTTTTTCTTTCGGATTCACCACCACGTCGGCGCCAAGTTTCCGCGCCAGTTCCGCGCGGCCTTCGGCGAGTTCCGAAACCACGACGGTCGCGCCTTTGCCTTTCGCCCACGTCAGCGTGGCCAGGCCGATCGGGCCGGCGCCCATCACGATTGCGACGTCGCCCGCACGGATTCCGGATCGTTTGACCGCATGCAATCCGACCGACAGCGGCTCGACCATCGCGCCGTCGCGCGACGATACGTTGTCGGGCAGCTTGAACAGGCTCTGCGCGCCGCACGCGACGAATTCGGCATACGCGCCCGGCAACTGGCCAAGGCCGAGTCCCTGCAGCTTGTGACAGTGAATCTCCATCCCGCGCTTGCAACGATCGCACTCGCCGCAGGAGTTGAAGGGCAGCGCCGAGACGCGATCGCCCAATTTGAATCCGCTCACGCCCGCGCCGATCTCGTGCACCTCGCCGCAGAATTCGTGGCCCATGATCGTGTCGGGCGGCATCCCGAAGCCGTACTGCACGGCGTGGAGATCGGAGCCGCAGATGCCGCAGGCGTGGACTTTCAGCACGACCTCGCCAGCCTTCGCCTGAGGCTTGGGCGCGTCGATCACGGCCATCTCGTTGGGCCGCTTGTAAACCGCGACTTTCATCGTGAATTCCTTCCCGCCGGCCGCGGTCCTACGCCGCGGCGGATTTGCCCTGTTGGATCAGTTCGATTTTGTAGCCGTTCGGATCTTCGATGAACGCTATTTCCGGACCGCCGAACTTCATCGGACCCGGCTCGCGCACAACCTTGACGCCGCGCTGTTTCAGCAAGTCGCAGGTTCCGTAAATATCATCGACGCCGACCGCGAGATGCCCGAACGCCGTGCCGACATCGTAACTGGAGGTGTCCCAGTTGTGCGTCAATTCGACGACTGTCTGATTGCGTTCGTCACCGTATCCGACAAACGCCAGCGTGAAGCGGCCGTTGGGATAATCGTGCTTGCGCAGCAATTTCATGCCCATCGCGTCGCAATAGAATTTCAGCGATTCGTCGAGGTTGTTGACGCGGATCATCGTATGCAACAGGCGCATCATGGTTCAGTTCTCCCGGCGGTTGGTCCGCGCGCCGCGCGCGGCGACCAGCCGGCCAAGCTCGCCCTTGATTTGGTCGAATTGTTTTTCGGTCGGAACGATTCCCGCCCGCTCCATCATCGCGACCAGTTCCCAGCGCTCGACGCCGAGCATCCGGGCGGCTTCGTGCTCGTGCAGGCGGCGCGCGCGCAACAATTCGAGCGCCGCGAACTCGCGCACGCGCGCCGCGAAATCTTCGGCGCGGAACTCGTCGTCGAAGACGCCGGGCGGTATGTCGAGGTCGAGTCGCATCAGGAATGCGCCGATTTTCGCACACCTTGGCGTGCGGTCAAGCCTGAATTGACCTGGATTCCTATTTTTCAGGCGGACCGCCGTCTTGTTAGAATGCGTGGAATGAAACCCGTGAGCCTTTGGTCGAAGGTAGCGCGGTGGACCGTCCCGTCACTGATTTCGATATTTACGGCGCTCGTGTCATCCGGCGGTTGCGCCGCTTATGGCGCACAGGAATCCAGACAAGTCACGCCGCCCGTTTCACAATCGCAAGCCGCGCCGGCCGACAAGCAAAAACTGCTGCAGCGGCTGCAAGAAGCGGAACACGCCGACAAGATGAACTCCACGAGCTGGAGCGACACCAACTCCACCCTGGACACGCGTATGCCATCAAGGCGCGGGAAGTTCGTCACGTCATCGAGCGTATCAAGCGCGGCGAGACGGTCTCGCAGCGCGAGATCGACCATGCTCTGGACAACAGCAGGCCGCATGAACTCGGCGGATATCCATAAGTACAACATGCGTTGAGACGCCGCCGTCCGACGCCACGCGATCGAATTCTCGCGCAAGCGCAAAGACGAAAGCGGCGCAGCGTTTTTTCATGGCGCGACGCTTTCGGCATGCTACAATCCGCGCAAACAGGCGGCGCCGGATTGGAGCGATCGGGCGTAGCGATGCGCGGCGCAGGCCGGCAGCCGGAAATCGGGAGTCATCGATGGATTTCAAATACAGCGCGGAGGCCGAGGCTTTCCGTCAGGAATTCCGCACGTGGCTCGAAGCGAACATGCCCAGGCGCCGTCCCGAGAGCGACGACGAAGCGGGCAGCGACTTCGTCCGCACCAACGAAGACGACTGGCGGCTCAGCCTCGCCTGGCATCGCAAGATGAACTCCGGCGGATGGGTCGGCGTCAACTGGCCGAAAGAATACGGCGGACGCGGCGCGACGCTGGAGCAGATGGTCGTTTACAACGAGGAGATGGTGCGCGCGCACGCGCCGGGGATTGTCAACGGCCTCGGCATCATGCTGGTCGGCCCGACGTTGATTCATTGGGGCACCGAGGAGCAGAAGAAACGCTACGTGCCGAAGATTCTGTCGGCGGACGAAATCTGGTGCCAAGGCTATTCCGAACCCGGCGCCGGATCGGACGTGGCTTCGCTAAAGACCCGCGCAATCGAAGATGGCGATTACTTTATCGTCAACGGGCAGAAGGTCTGGACGTCTGGCGCCGACCGCGCCGACTGGTGCATCCTGCTGGTTCGCACCGATCCGGAAGCGCCCAAACATAAAGGCATCAGCTATCTGCTCGTCGATATGCACAGTCCGGGCGTGACGGTGCGTCCGCTGGTCCAGATGACGGGCGAAAAGGGCTTCAACGAGGTTTTCTTCGAGGACGTACGCGTGCCGAAGAAAAACCTCGTCGGCGAAAAAAATCAGGGATGGCAGGTGGCCGTGACCACCCTGATGTTCGAGCGGACGTCGATCGCGGCGATGCGCGACATGATGAGTCCGGTGCGGCAATTGACGCGCCTAGCCCAGTTGCTTCCCCGCAACGGCGGGTCCGCGTGGGATGACAGCGGCGTGCGCCAGCGTATCGCGGGATTCGCCTGCGAGGCGCAGGCGCTCCGCTACAGCAATCTGCGCCAGTTGACGCGCCGGCTCAAAGGCTTGCCGCCGGGTCCGGAGGGATCGGCCGGCAAACTGGCCGTTAGCGATTTGAATCTGCGCATGTCGAAATTCGCGATGGAGCTGCTCGGGCCATACAGCCAGTTCGAGCACGGCGCGGCGATGGCGATGGACAGCGGGCGCTGGTCGTACCGGATGCTCTCGGCGCGCGCGCTCACGATCGCCGGCGGGACCAGCGAAATCCAGCACAACATCATCGGCGAGCGCGTGCTCGGCCTGCCCAAGGGATGAGCGGACGGCGGTCGGTCGCGAAGATGCGCAGGGCGGTCAATCTGGCCGCCCGGTTCTTTTGGCCGGTTGCGGCGCGGTGGATCGATCCGCCGCGTCATACGCCGGCGAACCAGTCGTAGCCCTGATTTTCCCAATAGCCCCCGCTATCCAGCGCCAGAAAGTTCACTTCGGCGAGATACTTGCACATCTTGTAGCCCAGCTTGACGGCGGAATAGACGCGGAGCGGCGCGCCGTGGCCGGAGGTCAGCGGATGGCCGTTCATGCCCCAGGCGAGCAACGTCTGCGGATGCATCGCGCTGGCAAGGTCCCAACACGACCAGTAGCCGGAATCGAAGGAACGAAACTCGACGTAGCGCACGTCCTGCTTGAGTCCCGCCGCCCGCGCGAGATCGCTGACGCGCAGCCCTTGCCATGACGCGACCGCGGACCATCCTTCGACGCAATGATGCCGCACGCGCATCGAGGTTTGCGTCATCGCCTGAAGCTCTGCGAGCATGAACCGCCGGGGCCGTTCAACGAGGCCGCCAACCGTCAGAAACCAGTTCGGCGGCACGTCGGGCGCTTCGTCCGAAATATAATATTCGGGAAAATCGTCTTCAGGCGTCGTCGCGGATTCAGGCAGCTCCGGCGCGAGCCGGGATGGCGAGAACAGCGCCGCCTCGAAGCCGGCGTTCCAGTCCTTCATCGCGCGCAGAAACGAAGTTATCGGCCGGCTGTCGCATCCGGCAAGGAGCGATGCCGCGGCGGCGCCGGTTACGAATCGGCGGCGTGAAATCCGGCTATTCACGTTTTCCTCCGGTCACCATCGCGACGATTTCCTTCGGATGGAGCGCGACGAGAACGAGATGCGTGGCGACGAAAAGCGCAATCATCGCAAGACCGGCGAGATGGACCACGCGCGCGCCGTCATATCCGCCAAACAATCGCGTGAGAACGTGAAACTGCACCGGCTTGTAAATCGCAAGGCCGGAAAGAACCATCGCGGCGCCGATGACGACGATCGACGTGTACGCCAGCCGCTGCAGGCCATTGTAAAAATCATGCGGCGGCGGCCGCCTGCGAATCCTCGCGTAATAGAGAAACTGCGCGGCGGCGGCGCGCGCGTCGCGCCCCGGATTGAAAATGCGCCGGCGCCATTCGCCGCTTCCCGCAAGATAGGCGAGATAGATCAGGCCGTTGATCACGAAAAACCATGCGATCGCAAAATGCCAGTGGCGTCCGCCCGCGAGCCATCCGCCGACCGTCAGCCATTGCGGCGGCGCGACCCCCTGCAACGGATACCATCCGTAGAGCGCGCCGCGCGGGCCGAGATATGGATAGGCGATGAGAATCTGCAGGCCGCTGCCGGCCATCAGCACGATGAACAGGGCGTTGCACCAATGGACGATCCGGATCGGAAGCGGCTGTTGGCGTCTGGGATGCGGCAAGCTTTCTGCGGACGCGGCCATCGCTAAATATCCCCCGTCGCGAGATTAATCTTTATCCAAGCGCAAACGAACCAACCTCGCCAGCGCGATTTTGCGCGTGCGGCGGGCTTGCGCGGCGCTTTGCGATTTTGCGACGGCGTGTGCGAGTATCCGCAAAGACGAACTTTCGCCGATCTTCCACGCCCGAACGCCGCATCGCAGCGGCCGCTTTCAGGCGGAAAGGATATGCGCATGGACTTCCGATTCAGCGCCGAAGACGAGGCTTTTCGCCATGAGTTGCGCGGATGGCTCGCGAAAAATCTGCCGCCGGACCATCGCAAGCCCGACTTCACGGTCGAGTTTTTCGCCGATGAAGAAGGCGAAGAATGGGAACGCCGCGTCGCCTGGCATCGGCGGATGCATTCCGGCGGATGGGTCGCCATTCATTGGCCGAAAGAACATGGCGGCCGCGCCGCGAGCCTGACGCAGCAGGTGATTTACCATGAGGAACTGGCGCGGGCCGGCGCGCCGCAGATGGTGAACGCGCAGGGCATCGCGCTGGTCGGTCCCACCCTGATGCACTGGGGAACCGAGGAACAACGCCGGCGCTATCTGCCGAAGATGCTCGCGGCGGGGGAAATTTGGTGCCAGGGATATTCCGAACCCGGCTCGGGCTCCGACCTCGCGTCGCTCAAGACCACCGCGGTCGAGGACGGCGACGACTTTATCGTCAACGGGCAGAAGGTATGGACCTCGGACGCGCATCACGCTGACATGTGCTTCCTGCTGGTGCGCAGCGATCCCGACGCGCCCAAACACAAAGGCATCACTTACCTGCTCGTCGATATGCACAGTCCCGGAATATCGGTGCGGCCGCTGGTGCAACTGACCGGCGATCGCGGCTTCAACGAAGTATTTTTCGAGGACGTGCGCGTGCCGAAGGCGAATATCGTCGGCGGCAAGAACAACGGCTGGCTGGTGGCGCTAACCTCGCTGATGTATGAACGGCGGGCGCGCGACATGAAACCGCTGGTCGAGGATCTCGCCCGCGTCGCAAAATCACTGACACGCAACGGCAAATCGGCGTGGGACGACGCGCGCGTCCGGCAGCGGCTGGCCGAGTTTCGCGCCGAGGCCGAAGCCGTGCGCCTGATGGAATTGCGCCAGTTGACCGCGCGTTTGAAAGGACGTCCGCCGGGCCCTGAAAGCTCGATACCGAAGCTCACGTACAGCGAGCTGAACGTGCGGCTCAACAAGTTCGCGATGGAATTGCTGGGTCCGTACGCGCAAATCGAATATCGAGCGGACCATGCTCTTGACGGCGGCCGATGGCTGTACCGGATGCTCGCCGCGCGCGGACTGACGATCGCCGCCGGAACCAGCGAAATCCAGAAGAATATCATCGGCGAACGGATGCTCGGACTACCAAAAGGATAGTTGGCCGGATTCCGTTTCCGCCGCGCCTCGCGCCAGTCCGCGCCGATGCGCGACGGCGCTTGGAGAATCTCCGATTACACGCTCCGCGCGCTTGACGAACAATTCACTGTCGAACTACTTCAGATTCAGCCGGGTTACGAAATCCAAAGTCGAATCGAGGCTAAGCCATGCGCGAAACCAACGAACACATCCACAAACTCAAATACGCCGACGCGGTTGACGCCGACGGGCACATCCTTGAGGACAAACGGCTGTGGGAGCGGTATTGCGAAGCTCGTTACAAAGCGGCCGCGCTACGCATCAAGGAGGACGATGAAGGCCTCGAATACCTTGAAATCGAAGGCCGTCCGTCGCGAGTCTCGCGCAAGGGCACGTTCAGCAATATCGCGGCGATGGGCGAGGTGACTCGCGAAAAAGGTTCATTCGATCCGCGCCGCAAGTACGGCGAAAACGTGCCGCTCGGCGCGGTTGACGCGAAGGAGCGCGTCGCGCGGCTCGATCGCGAAAACCTGCGCGCCGCCATCATTTACCCAAGCCTCGCGCTGACCTGGGAGACGGAGTGCGAAAACGCCGATTACGCGCAGGCGATGACGCGCGCGTACAATCGCTGGATCGTCGACTGGTGCGGCGAGAATCCGTCGCGGCTGATTCCCGTCGCCCACCTCTCGCTGGGCGATCCCGCCGCCGCGGCGGCGGAGCTGGAGCGCGCCGTCAAAGCGGGATGCAAGGGCGGATGGGTGGTGCAATTCACAATGACTCGCAAGCCGCACGCTCATCCGGATCACGACGTGCTGTTCGCCAAGGCGCAGGAACTCGACGTGCCGATCGGCATTCACGTATCGCTGGAACCGCAATGGGCGCTGCCCGGTCGCTACGCGCTCGACCATGTGCGCAAGCAGCATTTTTTCCTCAATGTGACCGCGTCGGACGCGAGCCGGCATGCGCTCGCAAGCTTCTTTCAGTACGGAACGTTCGATCGCTTCCCGAAGCTCAAGATCATAATTCTCGAGGTCGGCGCCGGCTGGACCAGCTATTGGTTCGATCGCATGGACGCGGTTTACGACAGCGTCATCGGCCGCAGCCTGCCGCTAAAGGAACGCCCGAGCGCCTACTTCAGAAAAAACATCTGGGTTTCGGCCGATCCCGATGAACATGCGCTGCCTTCGATGATGGAACTGTGCGGCGAAGACCGTTTTTTCTGGGCTTCCGATTTCCCGCATCCCGACCATACCGGCAATTACCTAGAAGAACTCGAAGAAGCCGCCGAAAAACTTCCGCCGGCGCCGCGCGCTAAATTGCTCGGCGAGAATGTGATCCGCGCGTACAATTTGAAATTCTGATTCTTGATTCCTCCCACGCGGCTTCCGTTCGGACTGAAAAAAAATCCCACGGCCGTTTTGGCCGTGGGATTTTTATGTTCGCAGCGCGCTAAACAGCGATCAGTTGACGGTCCAGGTATCGCCGCGTTTCAGCAGATCCGCGAGATTGCCCTCGCCCTGCTTCGCGCGCGCTTCGGCCATCTGCGCATTCATCGCGGCGTCGTAGGTCGGCCTGCTGGTCGCGTAGAAAACGCCGATTGGCGTCGGCAGCGGCGCCTGTAAGTTTCCGAGCATGAACGCCAGCGCGAGATTTGTCTCGTCATGAACGATCAAATCGGCCTCGGTCACGCCGTTGCCCAGCGTCACGACCTCGGGCCGGTTGCCGCTCATCCTGACGCCCTTGTCGCGATTCTTGCCGAAAATCAGCGGCTTGCCATGCTCAAGCACCAACTGATGGTCGGCTTTGATCGCCTTGTCCGTAACGTCGTTGAACGCGCCGTCGTTGAAGATGTTGCAGTTCTGCAATATCTCGACGAACGATGCGCCGCGATGGCTGTGCGCGCGCTTAAGCGTATCGCCCAGATGTTTCTGTTCGACATCGACGGAACGGGCGACGAAGGTCGCATTCGCTCCCAACGCGATCGTAATCGGGTTGAACGGAAAATCGACCGAACCCATCGGGGACGATTTCGTCACCTTGCCGACCTCGGAAGTCGGCGAATACTGCCCCTTGGTCAAGCCGTAAATTTGATTGTTGAAGAGCAGGATGTTGAGGTCGATATTGCGCCTGAGGGCGTGAATCAGATGATTGCCGCCGATCGACAGGCCGTCGCCGTCGCCGGTCACCACCCACACGTCAAGGTCGGGGCGCGTAACCTTGAGCCCGGTCGCGATCGCCGGAGCGCGGCCATGGATGGTATGGAATCCGTACGTGTTCATGTAATACGGAAACCGGCTCGAGCATCCAATGCCGGAGATAAACACCACGTTTTCGCGCGGAATTCCAAACTCCGGCATGATCTTCTGCACCTGCGCCAGAATCGCGTAGTCGCCGCATCCCGGACACCAGCGCACTTCCTGATCGGAAACGAAATCTTTTCGCGTAAGCGCCGTAGCCATCGCCAATCAGCCCTCCAACGATCGCGAGATCCGGTTGATCAGCTCGTTGACCTTGAACGGGCGTCCCTGGATCTTGTTGCAGCCAATCGCGTCAATCAGATAATCGGCGCGCACCAGCTTGAGCAGTTGTCCCATGTTCATCTCGGCGACCATGACTTTCTTGAATTTGCGCAATTGGCCGCCGAGGTCCGCGGGCAGCGGATTGAGGTAGCGCAGATGAATATGCGAAACGCTCTTGCCCTTGTCCCGCAACTGCTTGACCGCCTCGCGCACGGAGCCGTAGGTCGATCCCCATCCGAGCACAACCAACTCGCCGCCGTTGACGTCGCCAAAGATTGACGTAGGCGGAATTTCACGAACGATTCCCGTAATCTTGCGCGCCCGCGTCCGCACCATCAGTTCGTTATTGGCGGGAGAATAACTGACGTTGCCGGTCTGATCCTCGCTCGAAAGTCCGCCGATCCGATGCTCCAGGCCGGGCGTGCCAGGCACCGCCCATGGACGCGAGAGCGTTTCGGGATCGCGCTTATATGGAAGGAATCCGTCCGGATTCGACGCGAATTCGACTTTAATCGGCGCCAGCTTGCTTACGTCCGGCAGCAACCACGGCTCCGCGCCGTTGGCCAGTTGTCCATCCGTAAGCAGAATCACCGGCGTCATGTATTTGACCGCGAGCCGGACCGCTTCATACGCGCACTCGAAGCAATCGGCCGGCGTTGACGCCGCGATAATCGGAATCGGCGATTCGCCATGCCGGCCGTACATCGCCATCAGCAGGTCCGCCTGTTCCGGCTTGGTTGGCATCCCCGTGGACGGACCCGCGCGTTGAATGTCCGTGATCACCATCGGCAATTCGGTTTTCACCGCAAGACCGATCGCTTCGGCCTTGAGGTTCATCCCGGGCCCCGACGTGGTGGTGAGCGCGATCGCGCCGCCGAACGCCGCGCCGATCGCCGAACTCACCCCGGCGATTTCGTCTTCGGCCTGGAACGTATAAACGCCGAAGTTCTTGAACGCCGCGAGTTCGTGCAACACGTCGCTCGCCGGCGTGATCGGGTATGAGCCAAGGAACAGCGGAAGACCGCATTTCACGGAGGCCGCGACGAAGCCGAGCGCGGTCGCTGCGTTGCCGGTGATGTTGCGATAGAGGCCCGGAACGATCTTCGCCGGTTGCACCTCGTACGAACTCGCGAACATCTCGGTCGTGTCGCCGTAATTGAATCCGGCTTTCAACGCCATCAGATTGGCGTTCAGCAATTCCGGCGTCTTCTTGAAGCGTCCCTCGAGCCAGCGCTCGGTGCTCTCGATCGGGCGCTGGAACAGCCACGACAGCATCCCGAGCACGAACATATTTCGGCAGCGGAAGACCGCGCGATTGTTCAGCCCTGTGCTGTGCAAGGCCGCCGTCGTCAGTTTCGTAACGTCGACCTGAAATACCTGGAATTTGTCCAGCGAATGGTCGGTCAGAGGGTTTGAGGCATACCCCGCCCGCTTGACGTTCGCCTCGCTGAACGCTTCGCGATCGACGATGATGACGCCGTTCGGAGGCAGATCATCCAGATTCGCCTTGAGCGCCGCCGGATTCATCGCGACCAGCACATTCGGCTCGTCGCCGGCGGTAAAGACCTCGCGGCTCGAAAAATTGAGCTGAAAGCCGCTTACGCCGGCGATCGTGCCCGCGGGAGCGCGGATTTCCGCCGGAAAGTCGGGCAGCGTGGCGATATCATTACCCGCCAGCGCGGATTCGGCGGTGAACTGCATCCCCGCCAACTGCATCCCGTCACCCGAGTCGCCCGCAAAACGGATTACGACGCTGTCGCGCCGCGCATGCGGCTTCGCGGCGGCGCCGCCTCCGAGACCTGAGGACTCGGCGGCGTGTCCAGCCGCCTCAGGTGGTAGAGCCATTTCCCTCGATACTCCTCTTTGGCTGACAGCCCGCGCGCATCGCGGAATCGCGATGCGTTAGCTGGACCGATAGTTTAGATGTCGATCTAAAACTATAGCTAATGACGCACGTAAGTTAAAGGGATAACGCCAGCGCCCGGCAAACCGCTAAGCCACCGTGAAATCTTGAAATTCTTGACGGCTTTCGCTCCATTCCTCGCGAACGTCGTCCACTCCGGCCGCGGGCGGTCCAATCCGCGCCCATTCGGCCATGGCGCGCAGCGCTTCGCGCCGTCCTTCCGCGACGATTTCGACCGTCCCATCCGCCAAGTTCCTTGCATAACCGCAAAGATCGAATGAACGCGCCCGTGCGCGCGCCGCGGCGCGGAAAAATACGCCCTGCACCCGGCCGCTGACAATCAACCGCAGCCGCGCTGAATCGCCGCCGGTCACGCCTCGCCTTCGAGCAGCTTCAAGAAGTCGCGCTCATCCAAAACTTTGACGCCGAGCTGTTCGGCCTTGCGCAACTTGGATCCGGGGTCGGCGCCGGCGACGACGAAATCGGTCTTCCGGCTCACCGCGGCCGAAATCCTTCCGCCGGCCGACAAAATGCGCCGTTCGGCCTCGTCCCGCGTCATCGTTTCAAGTCCGCCGGTGAGCACGAACGCCTTGCCGCGCAGCACGTCCCGCCCCTCCGCAGGCTCGGCGACCGGCGCGACGTCGAGCAGCTCGGCCAGCCGCTCCACGGCGCGCCGATTGCGCGGCTCGTCGAAATACTCACGGATACTGCGCGCGGCTTCCTCGCCGATATCGCGGACCGACAGCAGTTCCTCTTCACCGGCTTTCATAAGCTCGCCGAGCGTTCGAAAACGGATCGCAAGCTGCCGCGCCGTATGCTCGCCGACGTGGCGGATGCCGAGCCCGTTGATCACGCGGTCGAGCGTCGTATGCCGCGAGCGTTCGATCGCCGCGATCAAATTCGCCGCGCTTTTGTCGGCCATCCGTTCGAGTCCGGCGATCTGCTCCGCGGTCAGCCGGAAGATGTCGTCCAGCTCCTTGACCAGTCCGCGCTCGACCAGTTGCGCGACCAGCTTGTCGCCGAGGCCGTCGATGTCGAGGGCGGTCTTCGACGCGAAATGGCGAATCGATTCACGCATCCGCGCCGGACAGTTGGCGTTGACGCAAAAGTACGCGACCTCGCCCTCCTCATGGACGATCGCGCCGCCGCACTCCGGACAATGCCGCGGCATCTGGAACTCGTCCGCGCGCGGATGGCCCTTTTTCGTCACGCGGACGACGTACGGAATCACGTCGCCGGCGCGCTCGATCAGCGCCGTGTCGCCGGCGCGGATATCCTTGCGCCGAATTTCATCGAGATTGTGCAGCGACGCGTTCGAGATGGTGACGCCGGCGAGCGCGACCGGCTCGAGCTTCGCCACCGGCGTCAGCGACCCGATGCGGCCGACCTGCACCTCGATCGCGCGCACTTTGGTCTCCGCCTGCTGCGCCTTGAACTTGTACGCAACCGCCCAGCGCGGCGAACGCGAGACCTCGCCGAGCCGCTCCTGCAGCGCGAATGAATTGACCTTCGCGACCACGCCGTCGGCTTCGTAATCGAGCTCGTGGCGCTTTTCGCTCATTTCGTTCCAGTATTCGAGGACCGCCGCGCCGCTCGCACAGATGCGCGAGAGCGGATTCACCTTCAGCCCCATCTGCCTGACGCCCTGCAGGAATTCCCATTGCGAATCGAACCCGGTGCCTTCTATCAAGCCGGGCGAGTGAACAAAGATGTCGAGCGGCCGCGACGCGGTGACTTTCGGATCGAGCTGCCGCAGCGAACCCGCGGCGGCGTTGCGCGGGTTCGCGAATGGCGCTTCGTCCGCCCGGATTCGTTCGGCGTTCAGCCGATCGAACGCGCGGCGCGGAAAGATCACCTCGCCCCGCACTTCGAGCAGTTTGGGAAGCGCCTGATGCGGCGGTTTGATCAGCTTGAGCGGCACGCTGCGAATCGTGCGGATATTCGCGGTAACGTCCTCTCCGTTCACGCCGTCGCCGCGCGTCGATCCGGTCGCCAGCCGCCCGTCTTCGTAAACCAACTCGACCGCAAGCCCGTCGAGCTTCACTTCCGCAACGTACTCGATCTCCTCGTCGGACTTGAGGAACCTTTTGATGCGCGCGTCGAATTCAGCCATTTCTTCAGCGTCCATCGCGTTCGCGAGCGAGAGCATCGGCCGGCGATGGGCCACCGCGCCGAATTTTTCGCTCGGCGCCGCGCCCACGCGCTGGGTGGGCGAATCGGGCGTGCGCAGCTCCGGATGCGCCGCTTCGAGCGCTTCCAGCTGGCGCAGCAGCCGGTCGTATTCGGCGTCGGTTATCTCGGGCTGATCGAGAACGTAATAGAGGTAGTTATGCCGATCGAGTTGCTCGCGCAGCCGCTCGGCCTCTTTGCCCGGACTTTCGACGATTCCCGCCATGGCATTGCGACGGCCGCGGCAATCCTCACCGGCTATAGCCCATCGCGTCGAGAAAATCGTCCAGCGTCGGGAAGCGCATATACATATTGTGCCGCTTCTGATTTCCGATCGTCGTGTATGGTTCCGACGAATAGGCGTGCCCCGGAAACACTACGGTCGAATCGTCGAGATTGCGCAGCGTATGGTTGAGGCTGTGGTACATCGCTTCGGGATCCGAGCCGGGCAAATCGACACGGCCGCAGGAGTTCACGAACAGCGTGTCTCCCGAAATCAGGTTGCCTTCGACCAGAAAACATTGCGAACCCGGCGTATGGCCGGGAGTGTGCAGGAATTTAACCTCCAGCCCGCCGACACTGAACGTATCGCCCGCTTCGACCTTGACCAAATCGGACTCGCTCAGTCCCGAAACCTTCCGCACGCCCTCAGCTTCTTCCTTGTTGACGTAAACTTTCACGCCGATTTTCCCGACCAGCTCCGACGCGCCCTGTATATTGTGGCCCATCAACGAGCCGCCCAGATGGTCCGGATGATAATGCGTGATTAGTATTTTATCGATCTCGTAGCCGTCGTTTTGCGCCAACTCGAGAATCGCCGGCACGTCCCACGCCGGATCGACCACGGCGGCTTTGCGCGTCTCGGGATCGCCGACCAGGTAAACGAAATTCGCCATCGGCCCGATCTGCGCCTGCCGCAGATGTATTTTTTGCGCCATCGACTGAAACGCTCCTGATCTTCCCCGGACTCTCCGCCCGCGACCTAATCGCCGCGTTCGGCGTTTTTGCGCCGCGCCGCGCGCGGTTCCCGCGGATCCAGCCGCAACCCGCGATCCCAAAGAAATTCCGGTTCGCCGAGCCGCTTCGCGACCCATCGCGATTGCACGAACAGATGGTCGCTCAGCCGGTTGATATACTTCAGCAGATTTTCGTTGATCGGCGTTTCGCGATTAAGCCGCCATCCGACCCGTTCCGCCCGCCGACAGACCGTTCGCGCCTGGTGCAAAAACGCGTTCAACACGCCGCCGCCCGGCAGCGTGAAGGATTTCAGCGGCTCGAGCGCTTCCTGCATCCGATCCATTTCGTGTTCGAGCGCTTCGACCTCGCCCTCGCCCATCCGATGCATCCCCGGATATTCAGCGCCAACCGGCGTCGCCAGCTCGCTGCCGACATCGAACAATTCGTTCTGGATCCGCCGCAACATCTCGGCATACCAGTCGAAATCGCCGCCCAGCCGTTCGCGATATCCGGGAAGATAAGTCCGCACGATGCCGACGATCGAGTTCAGCTCATCGATTGTGCCGTACGCTTCGAGCCGATCGCTCTCTTTCGGCACGCGCTCCCCGCCGACCAGGCCGGTCAGCCCCTTGTCGCCCGAGCGCGTATAAATCCTCGTCAGCCGGATCGGCATCAGCGGCCCGCCTTGCTCCGCAACGCCGCGTAACTCTTATCGCCCGTCTCCTGACTCACCGGCAACCCGGCATCGCGCCATCCGACCACCACGACCGCGCCGCTCGCGTCCCGGGCGCCGCCATAGCCGCCGCGCACGTTGGTCAGGTCGGCATAGCCGCATTCTTCCAGTATCTCGCAGGCGCGCTGGGAGCGTCCGCCCGCCATGCATCCGACGACCAGTTGCGCCGCTTTCGGCAAAACTTTCTCGACCACCGCGGCGAAATCGGGATTCGGCTCCATTTGCCCCGGCCCCTTGATAAATACGACGGGCACGTTGAGCGCGCCCTCCGGATGGCCCGCGGCGAATTCGCCCTCCGTCCGGACGTCCAGATAGATCGCGTCCGGATTCGCGCGCAAAATCCCATGAGCCTGAGCGGGCTCGGCCTGCTTGATCGGCATTTTCGATTCCCTCGCTGTTGGATTTTAGCACGCGCGCAAGATTCAGCGCGCGCCGCGCAAGCGGGCGATTTCCGCCCGGCGGCGGTTCAACTTTTACGGTAAACGGAGAATTCCGCTTCCAGCCGGGCCGCGCGGTCCTGCGCCGAAGCGATGCGCTGCGTGCGCAGGAAAAACCGCACCAATTCCTCGTGGCCGGCCTCGCCCGCCGGACTTGCGACCTCGACCAATTCTTCGATCAGGCTCGGAAATTTTTCGCCCGGAATATAGTAATTGGCCCAGCCGAAATTGCAGTAACGGTGAAGGATTTTGGCGATCGTTTTTTCCAGCGATTCGCGCCGGGTTTCGCTCCGTTCCTCTTGCTGTGCCAACTTCCGCTCCTTGGTTCGCGCCGCTCTGGCCGTATCGGCTTGACGTTAGCTCAAACCGCACACCGCTCCAAACCATTCATCAAGCGCTCTTTTCCCGCGGTTCGGAATCCGCGCCCGCCGCCGGCTCCTCGATCCAGAGCAGCTTGTGATAGTCAAATCGCGAACCTTCGATAACGTTGAATTTCACGATCGCAAAATATGGAGACAAGTCGAAATCGCGCGGCGTGATCAGCGTCGAGGCCACTCGCCGCATCGCGTCGCGCGGCGCTTTTTCCGCTCCTCTTCGCCATACTAGCCCCAGCGCCCGGCGTGGGCGCGGCGGCGTGAATTCCGGCGGCAGCGGCTCGAAACGCGGCACGATCGGAAAGCGCACCCGCGCGAAACACTCGGCGATCAGGCTCGAACAGATCAGCCGGGTCGGGTTCGTGCTGCCGAACTCGAGCGCTTGGCGCCGCAGTCGCGCCGGCACGATACTCACCGGCAAAAAATAACGCGCGAGGTCGAACAGGTTGCGCAGATCGTATTGCTTGCCGACATTCTCAAGGGCGTAGTTCACGACCTCTTGCTGATCGGCAGGCGTCAAGCCCCACGGACGGCACAGGCGAATATTGAATTCCCGGTAACTCGCCAGTGGCGTCAGCACGACCCCGTCTTTCACCAGCGCTTCGACCACCAGATGGTCGGCGTCATCGCCGAATTTCCCGCGCAACGACGGATCGCGCCTGACCGCTTCGTCGCCGACATACAGCGCCGAATGCGACCACGAGCTCTGCGTGAGAAACTTGATTACTTCGCTGATCCGTTCGTTGCCCTCGACCAGTAGCACGTCGCCCTTGCGTATGATCCGAACGAGCTGCGCGAGATCGTTGGGAATGGAAAGCGTGTAGCTCGCCACCGGCTTGGACAACAGGTTCGCGGCGAACCTCACCATCCGGTTGAGAACGTAAGCGATCGGATGACGCCATGCGCTTTCCGGCACTGATCCTCAGGAATCGCCCGCGGGCGCCGCTTGCGCCGAAGCGGTGCGACCCTCCTCGCTCAAAAAGATATCAAGCGCGCGCCTGAACGAAAATGCGGGCCGCCGCCCTCCAAAGATTCGCGGACTCAGCCTTTGAACGAGCCGATGATTCCGTAGAACGGCAAATTGATAGTCGGCTGATTCGGATCGTCGGTCTTGATCGCGAGCATCCCGCGCAGCGCGCCGTCCGGACTGTTTGGCTGAAGCTGAAGCGTGATTTTGTATTCCTTGCCGGGCGTAATCGGCTGAACCGTCGCCGCGACGTTCCGATTCGTGCTGGCTATCGCGACCACCCTGACCGGCCGCGGCCCAGTGTTCACCAGACGCGCGTATTGCTGGGCGGGCTGGCGATGCTCCACCACTCCAAACGACACCTGCACCGGCTTCAGCGCCAAATCGCCCTGCACCTCGCCGAAAACCGATACATTGACCGGCTCCCGGCTGGTCGTCACCTTGACCATGTCGGCAAAGCCGCCCGCCGGCATCGTTTTAAGCAACGTGACCGTGAGAATAGCGCCTTGTTCGCCCTGCGGACGGGGAGCGAGCGCCACTTTGATGTCGCGATTCTCGTTGCTCGCCGACTCGACCTTGAAATTCGGATCCTGAACGAGCGGAATAATCGCCACTTGGCGCGTGGCTTCCGTTCCATGCTTGACCACGCCGAACGCCACTTCGGCGGGTTCGGCGTCGACCGGCTGCCGGATATCGCCCTTCAGTGTCAGCACGATCGACTGCGCCTTCGGATCGTTGGTCGCGACTGTGATCGTGCGCGTGGTCGGCCCGTGTTCCGAAGTCGTATCGAGGCTGGCCGCGATTTCCGAAGCTTCGCCCGGCCCGATGGTCGATTTGGTCGGTTTCGCCGCCGTGCATCCGCACGACGTAATCACCGCGCCGATCACCAGCGGCGCGCTTCCGTCGTTGCGGATTTTGAATACGTGCGTGACCGGTTTGCCGCCGATCACCGTCCCGAAATCGAAGACGCGCCCGCCCGTGATCGCACGCGGCGCCCCCATGCTCGACGATCCGCCCGGCATTCCGAGATCGATCGTCGCGGGTCCCGAGCCTGACGAAGCTCCGCCCTGCGTAAGGCCGCCGCTCTGCAAAGCTCCCGATTGCGCCGCCGCGGCGCCCGCGATACCGGCGGCGATCGCCGCGACTAGCGCCGCGCGCGCTGCGAATAAACGAAACCGTATCATGGAATGCCGAGATAACCTGCTGATCGATTAGCCGTTGGCGACGCCGCGCATCGGCGCCGCTGCTGCAGCCGGCGCGCCTTCATAACGCTTCAGAAAATCGGTCGCGAACTCGCCGCGCACAAAATCCGCTTCGTCGAGAATTCGCAGATGCAGCGGGATGTTGGTTTTGATCCCATCGATCAGGTATTCGCGCAGCGCCGCTTTCGCTCGCGCAATCGCCAGCCCGCGGTCGTCGGCGTGAACGATCAGCTTCGCGATCAGCGGATCGTAGTGCACCGGCACGCGGTAGCCGTCGTACAATGCGGTTTCGACCCGCACCCCGAGTCCGCCGGGCGAATGATGGTTGGTCACGACGCCGGGCGACGGCAGATGCGTGTCCGGGTCTTCCGCGTAAACGCGCATCTCGATCGCGGCACCGGCGATTTCGACCTGCTTCTGCTTGAGTCCGAGCGGCTCGCCCGCCGCAATCCGGATGCTTTCGCGCACCAGATCGGTCGCCGTAACCATCTCGGTCACGCCATGCTCGACCTGTATCCGCGTATTCATCTCGATGAAATAGAACTGCCCGTCAGGCGCGAGCAGAAATTCGACCGTGCCAACATTCGAGTAACCAACCACCTGCGCCGCCCGCACCGCCGCCTTGCCCATCCGCTCGCGCAACCGCTTGGTCATCACCGGGCACGGCGCCTCTTCGAGCACTTTCTGATGGCGCCGCTGGATCGAACAGTCGCGCTCGCCCAGATGAATCGCGTTGCGGTTATTGTCCGCCAGAATCTGGAATTCGACGTGGCGCGCCCGCTCCAGATATTTCTCCAGATACATCGTGCGCGATCCGAACGCCGCGTCGCTTTCCGCCTGAGCGAGCGGAAACAGCCGCGCCAACTCCTGATCGTCGCGCACCACCCGCATGCCCTTGCCGCCGCCGCCCGCCGCTGCCTTGATCAGCACCGGAAATCCGAGACGTTTGGCGTCCTCCTGGGCGTTCTTCAGCTCGGTCACGCCGGTGCCTTCGCTGCCGGGCAGAACCGGCACGCCCGCCCGTTTCATGATCCGGCGCGCCCGCGGCTTGTCGCCCATCAACCGGATATGTCGCGCGCGCGGTCCGACGAAAGTCACGCCCGAGCGCTTGCAAGCCTCCGCGAAATCTCCGTTCTCGGAAAGAAAGCCGTAGCCCGGATGCACCGCGTCGGCGCCGTAGGTCAACACCGTGCTGACGATCGCGGGAATGTTGAGGTAGCTGTCTTCCGCCGCAGGCGGACCAATACATACCGCCTCGTCGGCCATCCGCACGTGCAGCGCGTCTTTGTCCGCGGTGGAATATATCGCGATCGTGCGGATTCCCAGCTCGCGGCACGCCCGAATAATCCGGATTGCGATCGTGCCGCGGTTCGCCACCAATAGCTTTTTGAACATCGCCTGAGTCTCCCGGCCGCGCCGATACGCCGCCCGGTTATCCGACTTCGAGCACCATCAGCGGTTGGCCGTACTCCACCGGCTGGCCGTTCTCGCACAATACTCGCACGATTCGGCCGCCGGCTTCGGCTTCGATCTCGTTCATCATCTTCATCGCCTCGATGATGCAAAGGGTCTGGCCTTTGCGCACCGAGTCGTTTTCCTCGACGAAGGGGGTCGCGTCAGGCGACGCCGCACGATAGAACGTCCCCACCATCGGACTCGCCACGAGACGTTGATTGTCAGCCAGGGCCGGCGGCGTCCGCGCGGCGCCTGCGCCGTTTTCAGCGGCGCGCTTGATCGCGATTTTCGCCGGCGCTGGCGCCGCGCCCGACGCCTCGGCCCGCACCGCCGGCGCCAACTGCACTTCGGCGGCGCCGGACGCGGCAGGCGCGCCGCCGCGCACCAGCCGCACCTTGCCCTTTTTGTCTTCGATCTCCAGTTCCACCAACCCGTAATCGCGCATCAGGGTCAGCAGCGCCTTAAGTTCTCTTACTTCCATCGCTTTCCGTGAGTCGCCGGCCGCGCGCGCCGCGCGCGCTGTTCCAGCCGACCTCAATGCCCGAATTGTCCCACCGCGATCGTTGCCCGATCCCATATTGGTTTCCGTCCGCCCGCGCTTCGGATATTTCGCCTACGACCGGCTTGCGCCGCCTGCGATTCGCGCCGCCGCGCGCAAAGCCAGCGTATAACTCTCGGCGCCAAATCCCATGATTCTGCCCACGACTATGTCGGCGATCGTCGAGTGATGCCGCATCGGCTCGCGTTTATAGACGTTTGACAGATGCACTTCTATACAGGGCGCGCCAATCGCGAGAATCACGTCGCGGATGGCGACGCTCGTATGAGTATAAGCGGCGGGATTGATAATCAGCGCCTGAATCTTGCCGCGCGCCGCCTGAATCCGATCGACGATTGCGCCTTCGCTGTTCGATTGGAACGTCTCCACGACCATCCCGAGTTCGCGGCCAAGCGCGATCAGATGCTCGTCGATGTCTTTCAGCGTGCTTCGCCCATACACCTCCGGCTCGCGTTCGCCCAACAGGTTCAGGTTCGGACCGTGAACCACCAGCACCGATGGTAAATTTGCGCCCGGATCGCCGCGCCTACCTTCCCTCGCCATCAAACCTGCTCATTAGCGAATTGAATCCTACCGGTCCGGCCGTTTCAAGCCGACCGGCCCGGCCCACCGCGGCCGTTTCGGCGTTCATCCACAACCTCGCCGCTCGCCAGCCCTCGCTGGATTCATTAGTCGCGCTTAATACCACAATGGTCGCGCGCTTTTCTTTTCGTTGGCAATTTACCTGAAATAGTTGCAGAATCGGAGCGGATCGGTTCGAGCAAACAAACGCTTGATGGAGGGACGCAAGCATATGAAGTTTGGCCTGCTTTATGAAATGGAAACGCCGCGGCCATGGAACGCCCTGAGCGAGTATAACGTCTATTGGGAAGCGCTCGCTCAAATTGAACTCGCCGACCGCATCGGCATGGATTACGTCTGGGAAGTCGAGCATCATTTTCTTGAAGAATATTCGCACAGCTCGGCGCCTGAGGTCTTTTACGGCGCGGTCAGCCAGCGCACCAAGAATATCCGCATCGCCCACGGCGTCCGCCTGCTGCCCTTCAATTTCAACAATCCGATCAAAGTCGCCGAGCAGGCCGCCGTCCTCGATATCCTCAGCAACGGCCGGATGGAACTGGGCACTGGGCGCTCGACCACTTCGCAGGAACTCGATGGCTTCAGCGTCGATTACGACCGCACCCGCCAGGAGGTCCGCGAGGCCCTCGATATCATCGTCAAGGCGTGGACCGACGAAGTTCTCGAATACAACGGCAAGCTGATCAAGGTTCCGCCCCGGCGCGTCGTGCCTAAACCGATCCAGAAACCACATCCGCCGATGTGGATGGCGTGCGTGGCGCCGGACAGCTATCAGATGGCGGGCGATCGCGGGATGGGCGTGCTGAGCTTCAGCCTCAACTGGGAGCAGGTGCAAAAGTCGATGGACGCCTACAAAGCGTCCTTCGCCAAACGCACCGATCAGGTCGGCAAGGTCCCCAACCAGCAGTTCGCCGGACTGGTCATCTGCCACGTCGCCGAGAACAAGGAAGACGAAGCGATCGGCCTTGAGGGCGCGCGCTGGTTCATGCACAACGTCGCCAAGCTGTTCGAGCCGCTGATGGCCAAAAACAAGCTTTATTCCTACGAATATCTGCGCAATCTGATGGCGATGGATCTCGATCCGAAGGACACTCCCGACTCGCAGCTGAAGCAGCATCAGATGGTCGTCGTCGGCAATCCCGACGAGGTCAATCGCAAGCTCGAGGAGTTCCAGCGCAACGGCCTTGACCAGGTTATCTGCTTCAAGCAGGCCGGCCGCATCCCGCATCAGAACATCATGAAGTCGCTCCGCCTGATGGCGAAACATGTGCTGCCGCACTTCAACCCACATCGCACGATCGCGACCGAGGAAATGGCGCTGGCCGCCGCCGGCGGCCGATAAAATTCACGCGCGCATGGCGTGGCGATTCGCCGCCGCGCCATGCGTGATTTTCCGCCACGCAACGGCGCCTCACGGGCGATCTTTCCGCCGCGCCCGGCCGGGAGCACGGGTCGATGGTCCGCATTGGAAATCATCTGAAGATGAACGTGGCGCCCGAAGTGCGCGAACGTGCGCGAGCCTTCTATGGCGATCTCCTCGGATGCCGGCGGATCGACAGCGGCCGCGACGATCTCGATCTTTACGAGTTCAGCGGCGGCTTCGTGCTCGGCCTCTTTTTTGTCCCCGCCGATGAAATCCTGCCCGATGCGGATTACGAACGCGCAACCTGGATGGAGCTAAAGGTTGACGATCCGGCGGCATGGAAAATGCGGCTTCAGGCGTTCGGCGTGCGTGAAATAGCCTATCCGGACCCGACGCGCTTCTTTTTCGCCGCGCCCGGCGGGCAAGTTTTTCGATTGGCGCCTCTCGACGGAGGATTGTGAGCCGCGACGTTCATGCGCTTCATCCTCCCGAACTCTTGAATCACGCCACAATCGTTCGGCAATACGGCAATCACGATGACCAAGGAAAAATTCACCGTCGCAATTCCCGACCACGTGCTCAACGATTTGCGCGAGCGGCTGGCCCGCACTCGGTTCGCGCCCGATTTCGTCAACGCCGACTGGACCTTCGGCACGGAAGCCAACTACCTGAAGGAGCTGATCGCCTACTGGCGCGACCGTTTCGATTGGTGCGCCGTCGAGCGCGAAATCAACGGCTACGCCCATTACCGAACGGCCATCGACGGGATGCCGATTCACTTCATCCACGAGCCGGGCAAAGGCCCCAGGCCGATTCCGATCATTATGAGCCATGGATGGCCGTGGACGTTCTGGGATTTGCACAAAGTTATCCGTCCGCTCGCCGATCCGGCCGCGCATGGCGGCGGCGCGCGCGACGCCTTCGACGTAATCGTTCCCTCCCTGCCCGGCTATGGCTTTTCGACTCCGCTCACAACCACGGGAATCAACTACTGGAACACCGCGGACCTGTGGGTCAAGTTGATGCGCGACGTGCTCGGCTACGACAAATTCGCCGCGCAGGGAGGAGATTGGGGCGCGCTCATCACCGCGCAACTCGGCCATAAATACGCCCAGCATCTGATCGGCGTGCATGTTCATCTGCTCGCCTCGCTCGGTTTCTTCGGCGGCCAGGGCGGTCCGAAGCCGGAGGATTTCGGCCCGGAAGAAAAAGGCTGGCTGGAGCACAACCGCCGCTTCATCACGCAGGGCAGCGGTTACATGGCGATCCAGTCCACGCGCCCGCAAACCCTCGCGCAGGCGCTCAACGATTCGCCCGCCGGACTCTGCTCATGGATTCTCGAAAAACGCCGCGCCTGGAGCGATTGCGGCGGCGACGTCGAGCGGCGCTTTACGAAAGACGATCTCTGCACCACGATGACGCTCTACTGGGCGACGCAGAGTTTCAACACCTCCGCGCGTTACTATTACGAAGCCGCGCATAATCCGTGGCAACCGTCGCACGACCGCATGCCGGTGGTCGAAGCGCCGACCGGCGCCGCCGTTTTTCTGAAGGAAGTGATGCTGATGCCGCGGCGATGGGCCGAGCGTTACTACAACCTGCAACGCTGGACGGTGATGCCGAGCGGCGGGCATTTCGCGCCGATGGAGGAACCGCAGGCGCTGATCGACGATATCCGCGCCTTCTTCCGCCCCTTGCGCGGCTGACGATTCATCTCTCCAGCAGAAAATCGGCAAGTTCGGCCGGCGTGGAGCAGATGCGTTCCGCACCGGCCGCTTCCAGCTCGGCAAGCGATCCGTAACCCCACGCCACGCCGATCGTGAACAGGTCGTTGCCCCGCCCCGCGGCGATATCGTGCTCGCGATCGCCGACGATCGCCGCCGCGCCCGGCTCAATCCGCTCGCGCTCGATTAGCTCTCGCACCATACCGCGCTTGTCTGCCAGCCGCGCATTCCCGGCCACGGCCGAGAAGTAGCGCCCGATCCCACACATCCCGAGAATCCGCTCGGCGATCGCGGTGTTCTTGAAGGTGACGACGTAGAGCCGCGCGCTCTCGCGCAGCTCTTTGAGCATCCGCTCGACGCCGCGATAGGTCGCGCTCTCGCCCGCGCCATGCGCCGCGTATGCCGCCAGATAGATCGCCGCCGCGCGCTCGGCGTGATCGGCCCGGCCATACGGTTCGAGCAGCCGCACGAAAATCTCTCGCAACGGCGGCCCAACCGCCCATCGCAGATCGTCGCCGGCCGGCGGTTCGACGCCCAGTTCACCCAGCGCATACCGTATCGTCTTGACGATTCCGGCGCCCGGATCGGTCAGGGTGCCGTCAAGATCGAACAGGATGTCCTTGAACTTCGCCATCGTCAATTTTCCGTCGTTCGCATCCGAAACAATTTTACTATGCGCGTTCGCTCAACGCGCTACGGGCAAAAATTTCATCCTTGCGGATCCACTGCATTCGCGCCGCGCGCGAATGCGCCCGATGGCACACTGGCGAGCCGTGCGCGATTTCAGCAGCATATTTGCCGATGCCTCTTATGACCGGAGTCAACGATCTGGACGCACAGATACCTTCACCATTCTGGCGGGCGCGATTTTCAGTTCGTAGGTCGGAGCACCGGAGAGTCGCGACGGTTGATCAGACTCTTATTCGCGGATT
>JAJZAI010000006.1 GCA_021799495.1 Deltaproteobacteria bacterium | reverse complement strand
CAAACGCGTGCGCTACATCTCGCGCCGCGCCCTGGCCGCGCTCGCCGCCTACGACTGGCCCGGCAACGTCCGCGAATTCGCCCACGCCATGCAGTCCGCCGCCATGCTCTCCGACAACGACCGCATCTGTATTGGCGATTTGCCGGATTTCATCACCACAAGCGAACCTGAAGCGCAATCTGAACCGGAAATCGAAGAAGCGATGCCGGCCGAAAAGTCCGCGCGCTTTTCGCTCGACGAAGTAATCAATCGGGCGTCGAAAACCGCGCTGATTCAGGCGCTGCGAGAAGCCGGCGGCAACTGCCATCGCGCGGCGCAATTGCTCGGGGTCTCGCGCTACACGGTCTATCGGATGCTTGCGCGGTACGGCATCGCTCCCAACCGCGAACGGACCCGGCCGAGCTTGCACGCCCTGCCGGGCGGCGTCAAAGGCTGATTGTCCGCGCGGGCCGCTCAACGCCGGTTCAATCCGGATGGCTTCAGTTAACCAATTTTCGGGGTTCACTCCAATCGCCGAAGTAAAACTGATCCAGTTCGGCACGTTCTGAACAGGAGGAGCGCGAGGTGGACCTTCCCCCTCGCGCTCCCATGAAACCCTCGGATCAATTAGTATCACTTCCACGTATGCGGCGGCGGGCGGCCGTAAACAAGCTTTTGATATTAGTGGTTCTACTAGTGGCAGGATGCCCCCTGCCGGCGTCGCAAGGGTACCTTTCACCAACGGCAACCGCCGTAGGCCACGAGAAGGAGTGCCCTCACGGTTGGCTTGGGGGATTGAACGGGCCAAAGGCGGAGCCAATAGTAGTTGGTTTTAGCCTTCAAAAGGTGGATTTTTGCTTTTACAGTCCTGAAGTCCGCGCCACCTATAGGCAGAGGCCAGTGGAGGTGTATTGTGGAGCCACATACCCGGATTTCCGTTCGGTAGGCTTGCGTCCGATGATGTTCGACGTCGCGATCAAGGGCGCCGCCGAGTTAGACCAAGTCACAGCTACACTCGTCGGCGGCGGGCAATCGATGACTCAGCGTCCAAGCCGGGACACGAGCGAGAAATGGGGTGGGGAGTGGAGGGATGTCCGTGTGCTTTCTTTCTCGTTCAACCTACCGTGCGATTTCAACGGGAATTACCAACTCACAGTCAGCGGGGTCCGCAAGAACAGCCGTCCGCTGACGGTGCCCTCAATCATTTTCGAACCGAGAACCGAACGGTATTGGGTCAATTAAGGTGAGCATCATAGTGCTTTCATTTCGTCGGTTTGGATAGGATGCCTGCCCTGCGCTTGTCCTTGAGGCGGAAGCTCTCGCCGTTGATGTTGACGATGGTCGAGTGATGGAGGGTGCGATCCAGCATCGCCACCGTGAGCACGCCGTCGCCGGCGAAGGCTGAGTCCCAACTGCCAAAAGTCAGTTGAGGCTAGGATCATCGAGCCCTTCTCGTAGCGCTGAGCGACGACCTGGAAGAACAGATTGGCTTGCTCGCGGCTCATCGGCAGATAGCCGATTGCGGCTTTCCAAGGGCGCTTTTTTTGCAGAGCGCATTCATACGCCGATAACCCGAGACACCGCCGAGGGAAATGACCTGCATGTCTTTGTCACTGGCGCAACCGACTTCAAGTGTGTCAACTCGAAAACTGACAGGATGGCAACCAAAGCAGCCTGCGCCCATATCGAAGATCTCAACAGCTCGCGCTATTTCGAGCGCTGAACAGCACGTATCGCCGAGTCTTCAAAACCTGCCAATGGCGTGTTCGATCAATCAGATTCGCCACACTCCCAGCGGCTCGATATTATGCGGACGTTCGTATCGATGTGGTTTCATGTGCGCGAACGTTCACAGCCTTCGTCTTCGCGGGAGACGCTTCCAATGGCGCGCAAAGCCTGCAAGAATTGACGATTCGTCACGCCGATTTTCGGTGAGCCGTTAGCTCAGGCAGGTAGAGCATCTGACTTTTAATCAGAGGGTCCCGGGTTCGAGTCCCGGACGGCTCACCAGAACCTCTCGAAGATTTGGCATTTTCGGCGCGGGCAATGCGCCCGCACTCCAATTCTCCGCCACTCGTAAATAGAGGCCGCCGGTTATTTCTCCGGCTCAGGCGGAGTGGTTGGTTCCCGTTTAGGCGCCGCGAACTCGCCCAGCGTCAACGCGCCGAGACTCGAATGCGGCCGCAGGCGGCTGTAATCGCGGCGCCGGGCCGGGAGCGGCCCGCAACCCGGCTTCAGGAGGCGGATCAGGGCCGAAGGGTCCGGATAATCTGAATCAACGCCGGACCGACGATTATCATCAACATCGCCGGCAGTACGAACAGAACCAGCGGAAAGAGAATCTTAATCGTGGTTTTCTGCGCCGCTTCCTCGGCTCTCAGCCGGCGCCGCGTACGTAGCGCGTCCGAACTCGCGCGCAGCGCTGGGGCGATTTGCGCGCCCAACTGTTCGCTCTGAATCAGCGTGGCCGCGAGAGGTTTGATGTCTTCGACGGCGGTGCGATCCGCGAGATTGCGCAGTGCCTGGCCAAGCGACGCGCCCGCGGAGATTTCGCTGGCCACCAACGCCAACTCGCGTCCAATCTCCTGTTTCTGCCGCTCGCTTTCCATGCCGACCACTTTGATCGCTTCGAACAGGCCGAGACCCGCTTCAACGCATACCACGAGCAGGTCCAGAATGTCGGAAAGCTGCACGGCGATCGCATTCTGCCGGTTTCGCGCGCGCCGCCTGATATAGTACATCGGCGCATAGGCGCCGACGCCGACCGCGATCAGAACATAAAAAATCACGCCGCCGATCGTTTTGCCCATCAGCATCCCGATCGCCGCGGCGATTAACCCGGCGGAGACCGCAGCCATCACGCGGAACACCTGAAATGCGTGCGCGGCGCCGCTCCCGATAAATCCCGCTTGCGTGAGCGTATCGCTCAATTTTTCGCCAGACGGAGTGTCCGTGCGCGGCGCGGGCACTCGCGCCGCGGCCCATTTGAAAAGCAAACGGCCAAAGCTGTCATCCACCGGATGGTCGTCATTGAAAACGCCCTGCGAAGCGCGAATTTTCACCGCCAGGTCGGCGAAGCGCTCTTCAATTACGCGATGCCCGCCGTAAAGCGCGGCATAAACCGCCAGACCGCCGGCGCCGATCAGGCAAAACACGCTGATACTGATAAACAGGGTCGATGTCATGTTCCGGATACCCTCCGGCCCACCTAGTATTTCACCTTGAGCAATCGGCGAATCGTAATGAAAGCCAATGCGTCGAAAACAATCGCCGTCTTCAGGATTTTGAGGCCCACCGGATCTTTGAAGAGCATCCGCGCATAGTCGGGATTCACCAGGCTGAATCCGAAAAGCACCACGATCGGCAGGAGACCGACGATCATTCCGCCCATCCGGGATTGCGCGGTCAGCGCTTTCACCTGCAGCCTCAGCCGCTGGCGCGTACGGACTATTTCAGCGAGCCGGCCGATAATCGCCGCAAGGCTCGAACCAACTTCATTCTGCACTTTGACCGCAACCACCAGAAGCCGCAGATCGTCCTCGGGCACGCGCTTCAGCATGTCCTCGAGGGCGCGCGGGAGCGGCAGACCGATACGGGTCTGTTCGAGCACGGTGCGGAATTCGCTGCCCAACGGATCGCTGAATTCCTGCACGACGACCTGAAGCCCGCGGTTGAGCGAATGCCCGGCTTCGAGCGAGGATTTCATCAGATCCAGCGCGTATGGAAGCTGCTGGCCAAAGGCGCGCATGCGTCTGCCGCGCCGGAATCGAATATAGATAATAGGAAGCGTGGCCAGTCCGACGCCGCAGCCGAAAGCGAACAGCGTGTCATGCCAGATCGCCTGCCCCAGGAACAATCCGGCTAGCATCATGAGCAGGACAATCAACAGCATCTCGGACAACCGCATGTAGATGCCGGCCTGCCACATGTTCTCTTCGAGCCGCCGCAGCAGATTGAGCCGCGCGAGCACCGCCAACAACTCGGTATGATCGCGCGGACGCTGCCTGCGGATGATATCAACGTCCAGCTCGTCGTCCGGACGCGCCATCCGGCGCAGCAAATTCTGCTTTTGTTCGGCGTCGCCGCTGCGGGTCGTCAGCAGCACCAGGGCGCCGATGAAGACCAGCGCGAACACTCCGGTCGTGACGAAGATATCCATCGTCCTACCTCATGGCCGGCTGCGTATCGATTCGATATCCGGCCGCCGCGACACGGTCAGTGTACATCGAGCGAATGCCAGTATGGCGAAACGCGCCGAGCACCTTGCCGCCCTGGCCGATTCCGGTCCGCTTGAATTCGAACAGGTCCTGCATCATCACGACTTCGCCTTCCATTCCGGTGATTTCCGCGATTTTCATGACTTTGCGCGAGCCGTCGGAAAGACGCGACACGTGCACGACCATGTTGAGCGCCGACGCTATCTGCTGGCGCATCGCGCGCTGCGGTATCGACGCTCCCGACAACAGCATCATCATTTCGAGGCGCTGGATCGCGTCGCGCGGCGTGTTCGCGTGGACCGTCGCGATCGAGCCGTCGTGGCCGGTCGACATCGCTTGCAGCATGTCGAACACCTCGCCGCCGCGGACTTCGCCGACGATGATCCGGTCGGGCCGCATGCGCAGGCAGTTTTTGACCAGCTCGCGCTGCGTCACTTCGCCCTTGCCCTCGACGTTGGACGGGCGCGTTTCCAGCCGGACGACATGCGGCTGCTGCAAAACCAGTTCGGCCGAGTCCTCGATCGTCACGATTCGCTCGTCCACCGGGATGAACGCCGACATGCAATTCAGCATGGTCGTTTTGCCCGATCCGGTGCCGCCGCAGACCAGAACATTCAGCCGGGCCTTGACGATCGCCTGCAGGAATTCGACCGCGTCGGCCGTGAGCGTCTCCTTGTCGATCAAATCGTCGATCGTGTAGCGCTTCTTGCCGAAGCGCCGAATCGAGAGCGACGGCCCGTCGAGCGCGAGCGGCGGGATGATCGCATTGATGCGCGAGCCGTCAGCCAGGCGCGCGTCCACCATCGGCGACGCCTCATCGACGCGGCGGCCGACCTGTGAAACGATCCGGTCGATGATCAACATCAGATGCTGATCGTCGTTGAAGCGGACGTCGGTCAGGTAGAGCTTGCCTTGACGCTCGACATAAACCTGATTCGGCCCGTTGACGAGAATATCGCTTACGTCGTCGTCCCACAGAAGCGGCTCCAGCGGTCCCAGCCCGAGGAGTTCATTCTTGATTTCCTCGACCAGGCGGGCGCGATCGGCGTCGGTCAGCAGGCGGCCCTCTTCGTTCAGGATATCGGTGATCGCCTGCGTCACCTTGGTGGACGCCATGTTCTGTTCGAGGCTTTCCAGACGGGACACGTCAAGCGTCTCGAAGAGCCGGTTGTGCACGGCGAGCTTGAGTTGCTGGAACCCGTCGGCCATCGTCTCGCGCTGCTTGCGCTGGGTGTTGCCCATCAGCGAAGTGCGCACCGGCGTCTGGGCCGCGGCTTGCGCGGTCTGGGAGGTGATCCGTTCGACCAATTTCATCGGTTAAACCTCAGGAGCGTCCGCCGAACGCCGATATCAGGCGCGACATCAGTCCGCCGGCGGATTCCTCCGTGACTTCGTTGCCGCTCGCAAGCCGCCGCCCCAGGTCCTCGATCGATCGCGCCAGGACCGATCCTTGCCCGACCTGCCACAAGTCCGTGGCCCGCAGTTGCGCGCGCTCGAGCACTTTTTCGTCGCGCGGAATCTTCGCGAAGATCGGACGCGCGAGCGTATGCGTAATCTGTTCTTCGCTGATTGGATGATGCGGCTGATAGCGGCTCAGGAGGAAATTCGGCTCGATTCCGGAAAGGCCCAGCCGGGCGAACAAATCGATAAACCGCCACGCGCACCGCGCGGCCGCGATCGATTGGTCGAGCAGGTAAAAAAGATGGTCCGAACGCTCCCATGCCGCCACCGCGTTTTCGTCGATGTAACCGCCGCAGTCAACCACCACGAAATCGAACAACTGCCGCATCAACTCCAGCGCCGCTCCGACCGTGCGGTCCGACACCAACTCGCTGTCCTCGATGCGCTTGGGCGCGGCCAGAAGATAAACTCCGGAAGGATGCTTGGTCAGAGCGCTCTCAAGCTGAATTGAGTCCAGCCGGCGATCCGATTCCGCCAACTGCATGATCGTGCGCTCGGGCTCAAGATTCAGAAAAACGGCCAGGCCGCCGGTCTGCAAATCGAGATCGACGGTCGCCACGCGTTTGTTGAGCGTATAGCGGAAGGCCAGCGCCAGATTGGCCACGAGGCTGGTTACGCCGACGCCGCCCACCGTGCTCACCATCGAGATGATCACGCCGCCGGTTTCGCGCTCGGCGCGGCGGCGGGTCTCGCTGATTTTGAGCAGCGCGCGCGTGGCGTCGCCAGGGTCGAGCGGCAGAAAGAGCAGTTCGTCGGCGCCGGCGCGCAGAATCCGGCGCATCAGGACCGGCGATCGCTCCTGCGCCAAAGCGAACAGCACCGGCCGGTTCGGCGTCTCGGATTGCGCCTGCATCAGGTTCAGCGCAACTTCCTCGCTGGCGCCGTCGAACAGAATCATCACCACGTCAAACGGCGGTCCGCCGTTTGAACCGTTGCCGCTGGGAGCCGACTCGCTTATATCGAGCGGCGGGTCGCCCAGGGCGGCGAGGGCCAGCCGCACCTCCGTGCGGCGTTCCTCGATCTCGCCAATAAGCAGCACCCTGAGCGCGCCATGTTTAGCGTCGTTTTTTGCGCCTAACACTGACACCTATAGGCCCCCACATCCGGCCTCGCACCTGATTAAAAGCGCGGTCGGCTCGCATCGACCGGATAAACTGACTGCGTACGTATTTCCGATGGCGACAGCGGTCCGCGATTGGTCGGCAGCGCCACCTGTCCGTAGTTCGGCAGCGGTCCGACGATTTGCGGCGTCACGCTCATCACCAGGTCCGTCATCGACTCCTGATAAGAAGTGCTTTTGAAGAGCATACCCAGATACGGAATGTCGCCCAAATAAGGGGTTTTCGTGACCTCCGAAGTTTTGGTGCGGAGCAGCAGACCGGCGATTATCAGGGTCTGATTGTCCTTCAGACGCACGTAAGTATCCGCCTTTCTGGTCACGAACGCGGGTACCGTGAATCCGAAAAGATTGACGCCATGAGCGTAGTCGGGCTGCGAAACTTCGGGCTTCACCTCCAAACCTATATCACTCGAACCGATCACCGTAGGCACAAAGATTACCGAGGTGCCGAACTGTTTGAAAACGATCGAAGTGTTCAGCGCCTGTGAAATCACGATCGGAATCTCGCCGCCCGAGAGGAATTCCGCCTGTTCGCCGGAATTGGCCAGCAGATGCGGCTCGGCGAGTATCTTTGCGAGATTGTGCTGTTCCAGCGCCTCGAAGAAAGTCTGGGTCTGCACATTGTTATTGCCCGCCGCCAAACCATAGTTAACGTTGGGCGAGAGCAGTAGCGGAATCAATGTGCCTTGCGGCGGCAACGTTCCCGCGGCCGTGGTGTTGACCAGCACCGAGTTCGGCAATCCTGCGCCGAAGATCTCGGGCGGCGTCAGCGCGGAGCTTGCGGTGTATTGAGTCGCCACATTGCCGCCCAGTCCAACTAGCGAAACGTTGTAGTTCGGCAACGCGAAAGACCAGTTGACGCCGGCGCCTTCCAGCCGGCTCCGGTCCAACTCGGCGACGATTACGTTCAGCATCACCTGCTGACGGCCGTGTCGATCGATGCGCACCTGGCGTTCCTCATAAACGCCGCGATCGTCCCAAATCGCCAGCGTTGTGAAGCCTTCTTTGTGGCCGATCAAATTAATCTGATAGGGGTTGATTACCTGGATATCGGCGACCTCGGTGTCAGCGATCGAAATCCGCCGAATACGCCGGGGAAAATCGTAAATCCGCGACGACCCTGAGGCAAGCTCGACGACGTCGTCGGAAAGAAAATGCGTCCCGCCGGTCACCGCGTCGCTGTGCGGCTGAACCAGCGGATTAGATTTGAAATTCTGCAAGGGACCCTGCATCGGCGTCGTTGGAATCGATTGACTCGGCATCAACGATCCGCTGCCCATGCTGTCGTGGGTATAAGTCGGGGACGGCGTGCCCGACACCGGCGGCAAAGCCGCTCCGCTCGCCGCCGCGACGACAGGACTCGCGTCTGGCGGCGGAGCCGCCGGAGCCGATGTTGCGGACACGGGCGGAAGCGTTGCGCCGCCCGCGCTCGACGCCAAGACCGGCTCGGCAGAAGAACCGCCAACCGCCGGACTTGTCGAACCCACGAAACCTTCGGAGACCGGAATCTCACCCGCGGCGACGGGACCGCTGCCAGGATCGAGCGACGCCTTCGCCGCAGGCTTGACCGCGCCGGCCGCCGCGCCGGCTTCGGTCGCGGAGGTTGCGGCAGTGGCGTCTTTTAGCGATCCGGCTTCCGCGTCCGGCGCGGAGTTGACGGCGACATCGTAGGTCACCTTTTTGCCCGCCGCCGTCTCTACATCGACTTTCCATTCGCCGGATTCGGCGCCGGTCAAAACCAGCTCGCCGGGTTCGGTCGAATGAACCAGCAACGCGCCCGGATTCTCTTCGACGTGGACGGCGGGCGTGGAATCGGGTTTCAAGCCCTTGATTACAAAACTCTCGCCGGATTTCAGCGCCAGGGGCACTTCGCCCGAAGAACCGTCAGTCGCGGCCGAAGCGGCCGCCGCGACACTCAAAAACAGGCCTATCGCCAAGCCGGCCCCAAGAAGGAACCGCCCACCAAAATGATCTTTGAAAGCGTTCATCTCCACCCCCCTCGCCCCTGCGTCACGGAACATCAATCGTTTTCGAGTGCGGACCCGTATAACCCGCGGACGCGCTGGACGGCGCGCTCGGCGCGGCGCCGCCCGCCCCCGGCGAACCAATCATGACCGGTTCGCTCGTTCCGACCATGCCAAGATCGGTTGTATTGCGACCTGCCGGCGCCATCGCCGGCGCGGCTGCAATACTGTCGTCAGGCTTGCTCGAAAATTCATCGCCCGTTTCATTGAACGCGGCCTTGTCGTGCGCATCGATCGCCGACGAGTCGCCGCCCGGAGCCGCTTGCGCGCCGGTCGAACCGGACGAGCCGCCGTGCGTCTTGATGAAAGATACCGATTCGCTTGAAGTGCCATTGCGCAGCACCTCAACCGTAACCGGCTTCGGTTTGGGCCGCGGCCGGCTGTACAAAACGAGATGTTGGGCCGGCGTAACCGGAGACGCTGCAGGCGCCGCGCCGAGAAGTTGCGCGGTATTGATTCCGCCCGTCATTACCGTCTTGTTGTCCTGGTAGTTGCGCATTGCGAGCCTGAGGGCGCCTTCATGGCTTGCAAGCGTCAGCCGTTCGGCTTGATCCGGCGAAACCAGCATCGTCACCACGCGCACCGGTTTCGGCTTGTCGTTGACGTTCTCGATTTCCTGCGCGATCGCCAGAACCTGAACATCCTGAAGCACGATCTTCGAGAGTTGCTCGGAACCGTTGGCGACCGAAACGAGCACATCGACGTGCGTGTTCGGCAAGACGAAGCCGGCTATATCGCTGACCTCGTCAACCGGCACCGAAATCGCCCGCATCCCCATCGGAATCAAAAGCGGAAGCACACCAGCGTTTTTCACGCCGCTGAAGAGGCGCGACGCGACAATAGGTTCGTTCTCGACGAAACCGGTCTTGGTGAATTGGCCGATCAGAGGCGCGACCGTCGTAAACGCCCCCGGAGGCATGGCATCGCGCGACCATCTGACAGTCTTGAGCGCGCCGGGATCGAGCTTGGTGCCGATGCCGAGATCGTGCGCCGCGACCACCACATCGACCGACTGGACCATCGCCTGTCTGACTTCGGCCTCGCGCCTCTTCAGCGCCGAATAGACCATCATTGCCGCCACCAGCGCGGCAAACCCAGCCAACAAGACGAAAACTATAGGCCTTCTCATGTTTCCCCCCTCCGACCGCAGCTCCCACGCCGGGCGTTTTCAGCCAAGCCCAATCATCACGCCGCTCATTCGGCCATCGCTGTTTCAGTGCTACTGAGCGTCTGGAGCGATTGGAACGACACCCCGAAGAACGATTGCCCCAGAAACAGGATATTACCCTTTGTCACGTCAAAAGTAACGTTGACCGTCACCTGCGTTCCAAACGTGCGCGGCGTCGCGCAGCCCCCCGTCGTATATGATGGCTGCGATGACGCGCCACATGCCGAGGTTGCGCCGCTATAGGTGGTCAGCGTGTAATTGTTGGTCGAATCGGCAATTTTTATGGTCAAGGCCGAGCCGCAACTCGATGGCGTCGTCACGGTGGGCGAGCCGATGTAATACATATAAGTGGCGACTTCGTCGCCCGTTGCGCAGGTTTCGACCGCCGCAAACCGCGCCCCCTGGTAATTCATCTGGCCCAGCGACAGAGCGGCTTCGCCAATCAGCGCGAGCTGAATTGCGACAAAAAGCACAATCATCGCCACCGATAACACCAAAGCGAATTCGACGGCGGCCTGGCCTCCAAATTTCTCCGCCAGCCCTCCACGCCACCGCATGGCGATCCCGGGTTTTGGCTCTTTAATTTTTGCGTTTCCGGACATTGCTTCAGCCCTCAAAACGCCGCCCTCATCATCAAAAGATTTCCGTTCGCATGAGGGCGCTTGACCTCAAAAATTCTTGATTCTCAGCACCAGTCCAACACACAGCCTGCGGCTTTGTATCTCACCAAATATGTCGCGCGGCGGACACGATTCGGGCGAGCTTTCTCGATCACGTTACTTTTGCCGCTTGAGCACAGTTTTCCGGTTTATCACTTGCTAACTAGATACGCCAGATGGTTGTCCGCCTAATAGCTCAGGATCCTGAAAGATCTCCAGCTATAATCGTCCATATCACCATGCTGTACACGTTAGAGCCCATGGTGTGATAAGCGACATAGACCACGGCGGCGATGGCCGCGAGGATCAAGCCGTATTCAGTCATTGTCTGCGCGCGGCGCAGGGCGACGATTCTTTCCTTACCGCGCAAATAAATCGCGCGCAATCTCGCGATTATTCCACATCCACTCCGGTCAGCGCGATTTGATTCGGGGTCCATCGCTTTTCTCCAGAAACCTGCTCGCGACTAGCGCGCTATTACCAAAAGGCGGCAAATTTCGCTATTCTTCGTCGAATATGGCACGCAATCTTATCGAAATGGACATCATATGACGCGACCTAAAGCTTTGGTTGCAGCTTAGCTGCGCGCACAAGCGGCGTCAATTCAATTTATCGTGCCGTATTTGAAGAAATCGTCATCCTGATTTAGCGCCGGCGACACTCCTATCGCGACCAAAAGGTTTTGTTTGCGCTCGTCCGCAGACTATCCAACGCGACGACGATCGCACCCGAATCCGCCGACAGCAATTTTTGAACCATGGCCGCCAATTTTCTTCCATGGCCTATACTTGGCTTTTCAGATAACCGTTAAGCCTCCGCACTTGTTCGGCTGTAGCACGAATGCAACCTCGAACACTCGCTTTGTCAATGGCGTACCCGACCAAATACTCCTGGCCGAAACCCGTCAAGAATTCCAGTTAGGTGCTAAGGTTTTCGTTACAAGCCAGATTGAGCCAAAAATGCGGATGCGGAAGTGCAGATTCTGAAATCGATCAAAATGAACTCGAGCGGCCCGCAGCAGATCGCGGGCCGCTCGGTTCGCATCAGGACGAGGTCAGGTAGCTGTCGATCGTGCTGACGAGGCTGTTGATGTCCTTGCCCATGATCTGGTAGGCGAGGTAAACGACGATGGCGATGGCCGCCAGAATCAGGGCGTATTCCGTCATCGTCTGGCCTTTCGCGACACGACGCACGACTTCCCGCGTCTTCACATAGAACCGTGAAAGCTTTTCCATCTCAAATCCTCCTTGTTGCCTTCCTTTTATAGTGCGGCTCCCCGCACAATTATTGGTGACCGTGCCTTACTGCATCCTTTGTACCAACCGTTTGCGACGAATAGGCATACTATAGCATCATTCAGCATGCTACAATTCAAGAATTCGCCTGCGAAAACGCAATCTTGTTGCTTTGGAGCAACAATCGAAGTTTCAACATTAAAATTGACGTGAATTGATGCTTGAACATGAAAATCAATGCTTATTTTTTACCAAGAGCGCCCCGCAAGACTCGCGCCTCACAGCAAATTCCGCTAGCGTTGGGGTTTATCGTCACCTTCTCCAGAAAATCCTGCGCTTCGTCGTTTTCACGCCGCCGCTCTCGGATTCCGCTTTCCTTTTACGCCCGACGTTCTCCCAAGTTTTATGCTTACGCCAGCCAAGATCGCAAACTTGACTGCAAAGCTAAATAAAACTCATTAAGCGCATTCTACCGGCGCGAAGCTGTGTGTCAAGAGAAAAATCGGCTCTCAAGAATAAATAATTGTTAGATGGCTTTTGTTAGACCGGAATGTACCGATATCCGCTAAACGATATCGTCGTTTTTGCCAAAGGCTTCCGATAATTGTCGCGACCAGGGCTACGTGTTGACGAGCCGCCCGGCTGGCCCGACGGGTTCGCAAACGATCAAATCTCCAACCTGAGTGTGCGTGCGCGAAGTTGCGCCCGACTCGATTTCCAGCGCCCATCGCGCCCGGAAAACGAGCGACGAAATTCGCCATGGACGTAATTCGGAATCAATTCGGATCACGCGCCCGCCGCGATCGAGAAAGACGATGTCGATCGCAAAGCGCATGAAGAACATGTGCATCAACATGAACGGATCGAGGCGTCCGCGTTTGAACAGCATCCCATGGCCCGGTTCGAGCCGATCGCGCCCCAGCAAGCCCCGGCTTTGCCCGGCGATTCCGCCGGCCGCCTCGAGAAACTCGCACAGAACCGTTCCGCGCGTACGATTTATCGCTCGAAGGATGCCTTTAGCCATCATTGACTCACCATTTTTGATTATCCTTCGCTCGCAAGATGGTGGCCGTGCACATTCGCCTCGTCAAGCGGTTTTCCCCAACCTCCGCCCGTGGCGCCACTTGGCGCCAATCCATACACCGCCACGCCCTCTGGCCGTCCGGATTGATTTGTCGGATCAATACGGCGCGATATATTAAGGTCCTGCGTGCGCGATGGGTTATCTGCCGACATTTCTCGAACCGCGTGATCGCAAGCGCCAAATCATTGGCGGCGGCGGATTCGCCGAGCCTGGGATGAATCCAGCAACGATGCATGAGCCGAACGCCGGCGCGGGACGCTGAATCGGCCATGCATACGATTTGGCTGATTCCGGCATTGTTCGTGTACGCGCTTGCCGCGGCGGGCTTCGTCGCCGGACGGCTGGGCGCAAACGGATGGCCCGCGCGCGCCGCCGTTCCGCTGCTGGCGGCGGGAGCGGCGTTGCAATCGATCGATCTGCTCGTGCGCGGCGTCCAGGCCGGGAACATCCCAGTGACCGACTTCGCCCAATCCCTGATCTTCCTCGCGTGGCTGACCGCGCTCCTGGCGCTTTACCTGATCGTCCGTTTCGGGATGCCGGTGGTTGGCGCTTTCGCCGGCCCGCTCGTATTTCTTGCCGTCGCGATCGCCGCCGTGATGGCTCGGCCGGGGCGAATCGTGATGCCCACGGCGTTGCGCAGCGCCTGGCTGCCCGTGCACGTCACGCTCGCGCTGCTCGGATACGCGCTGTTCGTGCTCGCGGCGGGCGTCAGCGTCGTGTACCTGGTTTATGAAAAACGCCTTAAGGCGAAACGTCCGCTCGACGCCGGCGACGAACGCGCGCCCAGTCTGGAAAAGCTTGACCGGGTCAATTATCAACTGCTCGGTATCGGTTTTCTGATGCTGAGCCTGGCGATCGTCACCGGCGCGATTTGGGCGGACGCGACGTGGGGCCACTATTGGTCGTGGGAGCCGCAGGAGACCTGGTCGCTGGCGATCTGGATTCTTTACGCCGCGCTGCTCGAATCGCGCCTGGCGGCGGGATGGCGCGGACGGCGCGCGGCGGCGCTGACGATCGCGGTCTTCACCGTGCTGGTCGGCTCCTTCGTGGGCGTGAGCCTGATCGCGCCCGGCAAGCATGGCGGGAATTTCGGCTAGAGCGATGCGGGAAACGGTTGTAATTCTTGGCGTGAATCATCGCACGGCGCCGGTCGCCGTGCGCGAACGCCTCGCTTACGCCGAGCACGACGCCTCCGCCGCGCTGGAACGCCTGCGGCAAGCCGCGCCGGCGCTGGGCGAGGCCGCGCTGGTCTCCACCTGCAACCGGGTCGAGGTGATCGGCGTGGCGGCCGACGCCGAGCGCGCCTGGGCCGAAACCGTCGCCTTCCTCGCCCGCGACCGCGGCATCGCGGCCGACGCCTTCGCGCCCGCGCTTTACCGCTATCGCGAGCGCGACGCGGTGCGCCATCTGTTTCGGGTCGGCGCGAGTCTCGATTCCCTGGTGGTCGGCGAACCGCAAATCCTTGGCCAGCTCAAGAACGCGTATGCGCAGGCGGCCGAAATTGGAACCGCCGGCCTGGTGCTGCATCGCGCGTTCCATAAAGCCTTCGCGGTCGCCAAGCGCGTGCGCAAAACCACGTTGATCGGGCGCGGCTCGGTCTCGGTCGCGTCCGCCGCGGTCAATCTGGCGAACAAGATCTTCGACACGCTCGCGGACAAGACCGTGCTGCTGATGGGCGCGGGCGCGATGGCCGAGCTGACCGCGCGCAATCTTCAGCGAATCGGCGTCCGCTCGCTGATCGTCACCAGCCGCACTTTCGATCACGCGGTCGCCCTGGCCCGCGAGCTGGGCGGAACGGCCGCGCCGTTCGACGATTTCCGGCCCTACCTGCGGCTTGCCGACGTGGTCATCGGTTCGCTCGCGGCGCCGCGCACGGTGATCGGGCCGGAAGAATTCGAGGGCGTGATTCGCGAACGGCGCTATCGGCCGGCGCTGCTGATCGACCTCGGCGTGCCGCGCAATTTCGACGCGCGGCTCAACCAGCTCGAAAACGTCTATCTGTACGATATCGACGATTTGAGCGGCGTCGTCGCCGAATCGCGCGAAGAGCGCGAGCGCGAAGCGGCCAAAGCCGAAACGATCGTCGAATCCGAAGTCGGTTCGTTCCTGCGCTGGCTCAACGGGCTCGAGCTGGTTCCGGCGATCAAGGATATTCGTTCGAGCGTCGAGCAGTTGCGCGATTTCGAGCTGTTGCGCCATCGCGCATGGCTCGCCACTCTGGAGCCGGCCGAGCGGGAGCGAATCGAAGGGCTGACGCGCGGCCTTGTCAACAAGATTCTTCATCGCATTCTTTCCGGCCTGCGCGAGGGCGGCGCGGAGGCGCCCAACGGCATCTATGCGGCGGAAATCGCCCGCCGCCTGTTGGCTCCCGATTCGGCCGCGGACGGCCTGCTCGACGATCAGGCGGATGACGGCGACGACGAGCCATGATCCGCCGCGCGCGCCATCGATGACCGCGAAGCTCAGAATCGGTTCGCGCCCGAGCGCGCTCGCGCTTGCGCAAACCACGATCGTCGCCGAGCGGATTCGCGCGGCGGCGCCGGGCCTCGCCTGCGAAATCGTGCGCATCAGCACCTCCGGCGACAAAATGACCTCGGCGTCGCTGGCGCAAATCGGCGGCAAGGGATTGTTCATCCGCGAGCTGGAGCAGGCGCTGGCCGATGGCCGGATCGATCTGGCGGTGCATTCGATGAAAGACCTGCCGGCCGCGACCGCGCCGGGTTTTCGTATCGCCGCGGTGCCGCGGCGCGAGAACCCGCGCGACGCGCTGTTGGCGCGCTGCGGCGCCGGATGGAGCGCGCTGCCGCACGGCGCCCGGCTCGGCACCGCCTCGACCCGGCGGCGCCTGATGGCGCTGCGGGCGCGGCCCGATCTCCAGATTCTGCCGCTGCGCGGCAACGTCGATACGCGGCTGGCAAAACTTGCCGGCGGCGAATTCGACGCGATTATTCTCGCGATGGCGGGTTTGGCGCGGCTCGGCCGGCTCGACAAGCTGCGCGCAGGCGGCGCAATCGCGATGAGCGAACTGGACGAGCGGACGTTTGTGCCGTCGGGCGGACAGGGCGCGCTGGCGCTGGAGGTTTTCGGCGACGGCCCGGCGGCAGGCGCGCCGGAAATCGAAGCCGCGGTCGCCGCGCTTGACGATCCGCGGGCGCGCGCGGAAACGACCGCCGAACGCGCCTTCCTTGCCGCGATCGGAGCCTCGTGCGTATCGCCGGTCGGCGTTCATGCGCGGGCCGGACAGGATTCGCTCGCGATCGAGGCAATCCTGTTCAGCAGCGACGGCGCGCGCAGTCTCGCGGAAGCGGCGGAGACGCGCTGGCGGTTTGGCGATCTTGAGTCGGCCGCGAATTCAGGCCGGGAAATCGGCGAACGCATGCTCGCGCGCGGCGCGCGCGAGCTTATCGGCGGCGCGTAGGGAAGCTCCCCGCGAAAGGTCCATCCCGTCATTCTGAGCGCAGCGAAGAATCCCGGGATTCCCTTCGTGAGACTCAGGGCAGGCATTCACTCCGCTGCGCTCCGTTCAGAATGACAATCTGACTTGTGCAGAGGTTCCGCAGCCGGGACGCATCAGGACCGCGGCGCTGCTAGACTGAATTCGTGAGCGGCAAGGTTTTTCTGGTCGGCGCCGGGCCCGGTGCGCCGGATTTGATCACGCTGCGCGCGGCCGGCGCGCTGCGCTCCGCCGACGTTGTGGTTTACGACTTTCTGGCCGGTCCCGAAATTCTCAAATTCGCGCCCGCCGCGGCGGAACGGATTTACGCCGGAAAACGCGGCGGCGGCGAGCGCGCCGCGGAACAGAGCGAGATTAACCGCATCCTGATCGAGCAGGCGCGGGCGGGAAGACGCGTGGTGCGGCTGAAGGGCGGCGACCCGTTCATCTTCGGGCGCGGCGGCGAGGAATGCGAAGCGCTGCGCGCGGCCGGAATCGACTACGAAATTATTCCCGGCGTAACCTCCGCGATCGCGGCGCCGGCCTTCGCCGGAATTCCGCTGACGCATCGCGAACGCGGCTCATTCGTGATCTTCGCCACCGGCCATCAGGACGCCGCCCGGCACGATGAGTCTGCCGTGCCGTGGGAAACGCTGGCGCAGGCCGCGCGCGGGCGCGGCACGATCGTGATGCTGATGGCGACCGCGCGGATGAGGGAAATTCTCGCGCGGATGGCGGCGGCCGGGATGCCGCCGCAAACGCCGGCGGCGGCGATTCAATGGGGCGCGACCGCGGCGCAGCGCACCGTCTTCGGCGCGATCGCAACGCTTGCGGACGAAGCCGGACGGGCGGGAATCGGCGCGCCCGCCGTGATCGTCGTCGGCGAATGCGCCGCGCTTGGGCGCGAACTCGCATGGATCGAGCGGATGCCGCTGTTCGGGCGGCGTATTCTGGTGACCCGCGCCGCCGAACGCGCGGGAGAATTCGCCGCGCGGCTGCGCGCGCTGGGCGCGGAAGCGATCGAATTCGCGACGATCGCGAGCGCGCCGCCGTCAAGCCACGGCGCGCTCGATCGGGCGATCGCCGAAATCGAAACGTTCGACTGGATAATCTTCACGAGCGCGCAGGGAGTCGCGAGTTTTTTCGCGCGGATGCGCGAGCGGGGACGCGATATCCGCGCGATGAGCCGGGCGGCGCTGGCGGCGATCGGACCGGCCACCGCGGCGCGGCTCGGCGACTACGCGCTGAAGGTCGCCGCGACGCCGCGCGAGTACCGGGCGGAGGCGCTAATCGAAGCGATCGGCGCGGCGCGAATCGCGGGCGCGCGCATCCTGATTCCGCGCGCCGAAACGGCGCGCGAAGTGCTGCCCGAAACGCTGCGCAAGCTCGGCGCGCGCGAAGTCGTGGTCGCGCCCGCTTATCGCACGATACGGCCGCATCCTGACGAGTCGGAACGGATCGCCGCGATGCTGGAGGACGACGCGATCGATCTCGCCGCCTTCACCAGCTCGAGCACGGTCGAAAATTTCGTCGCGATCGTCGGCGCCGGCGCGGCGCGGCGGACGAAAGCGGCCGTGATCGGACCGATCACCGCGGCGACGGCGCGCACGCACGGACTGGAGATCGCGGTCGAGGCGGCGCAATACACGATCGACGGCTTGACCGAGGCGATCGCCGGATGGTGCGCGGGAGCGCCGCGGCGCTGAGCGGTTGCGCGCCGCCGCGACGCGGTATCATCTATATGCAGGCAGGGCGCGCGCCGCGAAGCCGCCCGGGAGACAATGCCGATGGGATTTCCGACCAATCGCCCGCGCCGGATGCGGCGCACCGAAACGCTGCGCCGGATGATGCGCGAGACGCGGCTCGGCGCCGATGATTTTATCCAGCCCTTTTTCGTCTGCCCCGGCCGCGACGTGACCAAGCCGGTCGGCGCGATGCCGGGCGTGGCGCAGATGTCGGTCGACAACGTGGTCCGGGCGGCGCGCGAAACCTGGTCGGCCGGCGTGCCCGCGATCATCCTGTTCGGCATCCCGGCGCGCAAGGACGCGACCGGCAGCGAAGCCTGGAACGATCACGGCGAGGTCCAGCGCGCGATTCGCGAAATCCGGGAGCAGGTTCCCGGACTCGCGATCGTGACCGATGTCTGCATGTGCGAGTACACCGACCACGGCCATTGCGGAATCGTCAAGAACGGCGACGTCGACAATGACGCCACGCTCGATTTGCTGGTGCGCGAGGCGTTGTCGCACGCGCGCGCGGGCGCGGATATCGTCGCACCGTCGGACATGATGGATGGCAGGGTTGGCGCGATCCGCGCGGCGCTCGACGAAGAAGGCTTCGCCGACGTTGCGATCATGGCGTATTCGGCGAAATTCGCGTCGGCGTTTTACGGCCCGTTTCGCGAGGCGGCGGAATCGGCGCCGCAGTTCGGCGACCGGCGCTCCTACCAGATGGATCCGCCGAATGGAGACGAAGCGATGCGCGAAGTCGCGCTCGACCTCGAAGAGGGCGCGGATATCGTGATGGTCAAGCCGGCGCTGCCCTATCTCGATCTGATTTACCGCGTGAAGCACGAATTCAACGCTCCCGTCGCGGCCTACAACGTCTCCGGCGAATACGCGATGATCCGCGCGGCGGGAATCAACGGCTGGCTCGACGAAGAACGGGCGACGATCGAGGCGTTGACGGCGATCAAACGCGCCGGCGCCGATCTGATAATCACCTACTTCGCCACTGACGTCGCCAAACGCCTGCGCTAAGGAATCGCTAATCGATCGCGGGCGGCGGCCGAAACGGCCGCGCGAAATCAGGAGCGCGGCCGGAGGTTGGCGTCGTACCACAGACGCATCGCGGCGAGCGCGCGGCGCTGATGGTATTCGAGTTCGTCGGGCGGGTAGCGATGCTCGGGGCCAAGCACGCACGCCGCGCGCGCATCGCAGCGCGGCGCGCATCGCGGCTCGTTCTCGACCCGGAATGCAAGGCATCGCGGCACGTCCCATCCGGTGGGATAAACGACGGCCCTGGTCGGGCACGCGGGGATGCAAGTGCGCGCGGTGCATCCCGGACACGGATCGAAACCATGCGCGTCGCCGGGCGCGTCGATTACGGCATCGACGATCAGCGCCGCGCGGAATGCGATCCACGGACCATAGGTCGGATTGACCACGACGCCGAGCAGGCTCGGCCCGGCGATTCCGGCGAGTTTGCCGAGTTCCATGAAATTCAACGTCGGCGCGCCGCTCATGAATGGATAGACGGAGACGCAATGAACCCCGGCGGCAGCAATGACTGGCAGCATCTCGTCTTCGACGATGCGGCGCGTGAAATCGTCGAGCGGATTCGCCCGCCCGGTCCATCCGGGATGCGCGCCGGTCCAGCGGACGAACGCCCGCCAGAAATCGCCGCCGCCGTTGGCGATCACTATGATCGAGCGATTTGCGAACGACTTGCCGAACGCCGCGCTTCGATATGCCGCGCCGGCGGCGGCGTCGTAGCGCGACGCCGGAATCGCCGCGATCAGATTAAGACCGAAGGGCGCGGCGGCCGCGCGAATCTTCCGCAGCAGATCGGCGCTCATGCGATTTTGTAGGTCACGATCGCGTCGGCGACGAGCGCGCCGCGCGCGTCATGGATTTCGACCGCGATACTGGCCACGCGGCGGCCCTTGCCGCGAACGCGCGCGCGGGCGATTAGATCGCTCTGAACGCCAGGCGCGATATAGTTGACGGTCATCGAGATGGTCGCGCTGCGCCGCGTCGCCGGCATCGTCCAGATCGCGGCGCAGGCGGCGAAATCGGCGAGCGAGGCGATGGCGCCGCCGTGGATCGGCACGTCCGGGCCGCCGTCGTTGATTAAACTGAGCGCGAACGGCATCCGCACGACCGCTTCGCCGTCGCCGGCGGATTCGGCGCGAAGTCCGAGGATTTTCGAGAACGGCGCGTTTTCGAGCGAGGCAAGCGCCGGATACCGATCATGCAGCGCGCTCACCGCGGAATCATCTCCCGGCCGCGGCGACGGCGTCGAGCGCGATTGCGACCGCGTCGATCGGCGATTCGGCGGTTTTAACGCCGGCCATATCGCGCCATCCGCCGAGCGCGACGACCGGCCGGCGAATGGTGAGCGCGAGCGCGATTTCGGAGAGCGTGCCGGTTTCGCCCGGCAGCGCGATCACGGCGTCGGCGCTGGCGACGACGATCATGTTGCGCGCGTGGCCCATCCCGGTCGCGACGGCGATCTCGATATGGGGGTTGGCGGCGGCGCGATCGTAACCCGGCAGGATGCCGATCGTGACGCCTCCGGCGGCGCGCGCGCCGCGGGCCGCCGCTTCCATCACGCCCCCCATGCCGCCGCATACCAGCACGGCGTCGCGTTGCGCGATCGCCTGTCCGGTGGCGAAGGCGAGCTGCGCGACGGCGTCGTTGGCGGCGCTGCCGCCGATCACCGCGATGGTCCGCCGCGGCGCCATCGTCAGAATCCCAGTACGGCGGGCAATTCGGCCAAATCGCCGATTATGAAATCCGGTTGCGGCACGCCTTCGGGCAGCGACGCGGCACCTTTGCTGATCCACGCGGTGCGCATTCCGGCATCGCGCGGACCTTTGACGTCTTCGCGCGGCGTGTCGCCGACGAACAGCACCTCGGCCGCGTCGAGCCGCATCATTTCGAGCATCCGCCGATAGATTTGCGGGTTGGGTTTGCGCAGCCCCACCTCGGCGGAAATGATCACGGCCTCGAAAAGATGCGCGACGCCGGTGTCGCCGAGAACTTCGCGGCCGCATCGCGCGTCATCGAAATTCGACAGCAGCCCGAGGCGGAAATGCGGCGCCAGTTGGCGGACCGCCGCGGTTCGCGCCGCGGGCGCCCAGGTGACCGCGCGCACGCCGTCCATGTGGACGCGAGTGACTTCATCGGCAAGCGCGCGAATTTCGGCGCCGGACAGCGGCGCCAGCCGATTCATCGTGCGGACAAACCGCTCCTGACAGGTGATTTCGACGCCGTCGCGTTCGCGCTCGGCGTGAATTTCCTCAAGCACGCCGCGATATACTTCAAGAAACCGCGCGGGGTCGAAGCGATCTCCGAGCCGGCGCTCGAGCGTCGGGATGACCCATGGAATCGTGGTGTGAACCTGCCGGCCCTCAAGCTCCATCAGCGGCAGCCGTTCCGGCTCCCACTTTACGATCGTGTCGAAAAGGTCGAAGACGACCGCCCGGAATTCCATCTTAAATCCGCGGCGCCAGAGCCGACGCCGTCGCCAGCAGAGCCAGCAAATCGAGAATCATCACGGCGCCGTTTAGCTGGACCGACAATCGATGCAGCCGGTCGAATTCAGCCTTCCGCGCCGGGTCGGGATTGGCCTCCTCGGCGACCGTGCGAATCGCATCGACCTGCGGACGCACCACCGCGCCCGCATAGATCGTCAGTCCCAGCGCGACGGCGAGCATCAAGGCGGCCAACGTCCATGCGCCGTGCGGCGTGCGGGAAATCGCGAAATAAGCGGCAATTATCACCGAGATTACGCCGGCGACATAACCGAGCATGTAATAGCGCGGGAAGATCGTGCTGACGACCTTGCCCGCCTGCGCGATCTGCAGGTTGCCGAACAGCGCCGGCGCGACGAAGAAAGCGAAAAATATCATCCCGCCCAGCCACAAGGCCAGGCTCAACAGGTACAAGAAAAGCGTAATAGTCATCTTGATCCGTATCCGCGTGCGAGCCGCCGTGGCGCCGGCGCTCAGTTCAACCAGGTTTTCGGCGCGCCAGGTATCGCCCGCCGCTGCGCGAAGCCGGCGTCGATCGGATGCCATGCGTTGACGCCGGGCTCGCCGTATTGCCAGCAAAGAAAAACGATTTCGTCCCCGATTTCACCCGGAAAATCGATCAGTCCATGTTCGATATCCTTGAGGAAACATCCGAGCTTTTCGATTTCACCGGCGATTTCCGCGATTTTGCCCGCGTATGGCGCCAACTCGGGATGCCGTTCGATGATCCCCTGCAGCCGCATCGCGTCGATTTCCGGTTCGCTGTCGATCAGTTTGGCGATTCTGGCGCGCAATTCGTTCGCGTTGAGCTGTAAATCGCAAACCAACGCGGCGAGAGTCGGAATAAGCTCGCTGGCCTCTTCAGAAGTGAAAATTTTGTCAAACGAATGCTTCGACAAGAGCGCCTCACCGGGATGGCGCGCGGCCGCGGTCGTGCTTAACTTCTTTCCAAGGCAAACCGCCTTGTGCCTTCCCGAGACCGTATACTACGTTAACCGAAAGCGGCTGGGAAAGCTTGGGCGGAATCTTTTTGCCTGAGTGGCGGGGGCTAATCCAGATATGGCAGAACGCGCCAAGAGCGAAAAACGGTTTGAGCCTGAAGAGGACCTGAGCAAGGTCGAACTGCCAGAGATTTTGCCGGTGCTGCCATTGCGCGGCATCGTGATCTTTCCAAGCCAGATCCATCCGTTCCTGGTCTCCCGCGCCTCCTCGCTCAAATTGATCGAGGAATGCGGCAGCGCCTCGAGCATCATGGGTTTGACCGCGCAGAAAAATCCGGAAGAGGAAAATCCTGCGCCGGACGGCCTTTATCCGCGCGGCACGGCGGTGCGCGTCCTGAAGATGCTCAAATATCCGGACGAAAGCGTCCGCGTGCTGGTGCAGGGGCTGGCGCGAATCGAACTGCGCGATTTCGTGCAGCGCGAACCATATTTCACCGCGCATATCGCGCGGCTTGAGGAAATTTTCAAGCCCGAACGCGAGGCCGAAGCGCTGCAGGCGAATCTGGTCAGCCAGTTTTCAAAATTCGTATCGCTGGTGCCTTATCTGCCCGACGAGCTGCAGGTGATGGCGATGCAGTTGCGCGACCCCGCGCGCCTGACCGACATGGTCGCCTCGTATCTGAAAATCGCCGTCGAGGAGCTGCAGGATCTGCTCTCGACGCTCGACGTTCGCGGCCGTCTGGAAAAACTGATCGTAATCCTGAGCCGCGAGATCGAGCTGCTCGAACTCGGCCACAAAATCCAGTCACAGGTGCAATCCGAGCTGAACAAGAACCAGCGCGAATATTATTTGCGCCAGCAGCTCAAGGCGATTCAAAAGGAGCTTGGCGAGGGCGACGCGCGCACCGCGGAAATCGAGGACCTGGAAAAGAAAATCGAAGCCGCGAAGATGTCCGAAGAGGCGCGCAAGGCCGCCGACAAAGAGCTCGAACGGCTGCGGATGATCCCGCCGGAATCGGCGGAGCATACCGTCGTGCGCACCTATCTTGACTGGCTGGTGAGCCTGCCGTGGAGCGTCTCGACCGAGGACAATCTCGATATCCATAACGCGCGCAAGGTGCTGGACGAGGACCATTACGATCTCGAAAAAGTCAAAGAGCGGATCCTCGAATTTCTCGCGGTGCGCAAGCTGAAGCAGGACACTAAAGGCCCCATCCTGTGTTTCGTCGGACCGCCGGGCACCGGCAAAACCTCCCTCGGCCGCTCGATCGCGCGGGCGCTCGGACGAAAATTCGTGCGGCTCTCGCTCGGCGGCATCCGGGACGAGGCCGAGATTCGCGGCCATCGGCGGACCTATATCGGTTCGCTGCCGGGACGGATCATTCAGGGCTTGCGCAACGCCGGTTCCAACAATCCCCTCTTCATTCTCGACGAGGTGGACAAGCTCGGCGCGGATTTTCGCGGCGATCCCGCGTCGGCCCTGCTCGAAGTGCTCGATCCCGAGCAGAACAACACCTTCGCCGATCATTATCTCGACGTGCCGTTCGATCTGTCGCGCGTGCTCTTTCTGACCACGGCGAACGTGCTCGACACGATTCCGCCCGCCCTGCGCGATCGGATGGAGGTGCTGGAACTGCCGGGCTACACCGAGGAGGAAAAGCTCAAAATCGTCCAGCGCTACCTGATTCCGCGCGAGCTTGGAGAAAACGGGCTTGGCGATCGCAAGATCGAATTCGCCCAGGACGCGGTCGCGGAGATTATCCGCAGCTACACGCGCGAAGCGGGGCTGCGCAACCTGCAGCGCGAGATCGCGCGGATTTGCCGAAAAATCGCCCGTTCGGTCACCGAGGGCGAGGCGGCGCCCGAGCTGATCGCGCCCGACATGCTGAAGAAGTATCTCGGACCGCCGAAATTTTTCGCCGAAGTCGCCGAGCGCACGAACGAACCCGGCGTGGCGACCGGACTCGCGTGGACGCCCAACGGCGGCGACATAATTTTCATCGAAAGCACGCGGATGACCGGCCAGAAGGGGCTGACGCTAACCGGCTCGCTGGGCGACGTGATGAAGGAATCGGCGCAGGCCGCGCTTTCCTACATCCGCTCGCGCGCGGACCGGCTCGGCGTGCCGGCGGACTTCTTCGATAAAGCCGACCTGCATATTCACGTTCCCGCCGGCGCGATTCCCAAGGACGGGCCGTCGGCCGGCGTCACGATCGCGGCGTCGCTCGCTTCGCTCCTGACCGGACGTGCGGCGCGCGCGGACGTGGCGATGACCGGCGAAATCACGCTGCGCGGCAAGGTGCTGCCGGTGGGCGGCATCAAGGAAAAGGTGCTGGCCGCGCGCCGCGCGGGAATTCATACGGTGATTTTACCGCGCCGCAACGAGAGCGATCTCGAAGACATTCCGCCCGAGGTTCGCGCCGAGATGCAGACGATTTTCGTCGATACCGTTGACGAAGTGCTTGATCACGCGCTGCGCGAAGCCGTCGCCGCTGGCGACGGCGCGGTCGGAGCCGGGCGCGCGGCGGCGGACGCGGCCAAAAAACCCGCGGCCGCGGCCACCGGCCGGGCCGCGTGAAACCCGGAGCGCGACCGCGGATAGCCGCCCGCGCTTGACCGGCGCGATGCGGCTGCGTACACCAATTCCATCGCCGGCGTGAGCTCGAGTCCGCAGTTCGCTAAACCGTCTATTCGGGATAAATCCGGAGCTTCTGGCGCGCGGCGCCAAGGCGCCTTCGCGCCCTGATTGCATATGCGTATCGCGATCGTTGCGGCCGAAATCGGGCCGTGGGCAAAGGCCGGCGGTCTCGCCGACGTAATCGGAGCGCTGCCGCGCGCGCTCGCCAGCCGCGGCGCCGAGGCCTGCGTAATCGCGCCGGCGTATCCCGCGCTGACCGCGGCGCTGGAAACGAAACAGATCGGAGATTCCCGCGCGATCGAGATGGGCGGAGCGAACGAATCGTATCGCGTGCTCGGCGCCAGGACGCCCGCCGGCATTCCGCTGTTCCTGGTCGATCATCCGGAGATGTTCGGCCGGGCGGGAATTTACGACGAAAACGGCAAGGAATACCCCGACAACGCGCGGCGGTTCATTTTTTTTGGACGGGCGGCGGCGGCTATCGCGGCCGACCTTGCGCGTCCGGACGTGATCCATGCGCACGATTGGCACGCCGCGGCGACGGTGCTGGCGATGCGCGCGGAGCAGGCGCTTCGCGATCGCATGAAATCCACGCTCGCCGTCTTCACGATCCACAACCTGGCTTTCCAGGGAATTTTCGAAAGCCACGACTTTCCGCTGCTGGGCGTCGATTGGTCATGGTACAGCGTCGACGTATTGGAGTTCTGGGGCCGCGTGAACCTGATGAAGGGCGCAATCGTTCTGGCCGACGGCGTATCGACCGTGAGCCCCACCTATGCCTGGGAAATCGCGCACGATCCGGAGTTGGGCTTCGGCCTTGACGGCGTGCTGCGGACCAAAGGCGACCGCCTGACCGGCATCCTCAACGGCGCCGATTACGACGAATGGGATCCGGCGCGCGACCATCTTATCCCGAAGCCCTACTCGCCGCGCCGCCGCGCCAACAAAAAATATTGTCTCGACGTGCTCCGCGACGATCTCCGCCTGCCGCATCCGGCGAAATCCGCGGCCGTGCCGATGATCGGGATGGTCACGCGGATGACGCCGCAGAAGGGCGTGGACATCCTGGCGGACGCTCTCGACGCGCTGATGGCGCTCGATATCCAATTGGTCATGCTGGCGAGCGGCGACCCCGCGCTTGAAAAGATTTTTCAGCAGGCCGGAGAGCGCTACCCGGATCGGATGCGCCTGATCACGGGATTCGACAGCTCGCTCGCCCATCGCATCATGGCGGCGAGCAACATGTTCCTGATGCCTTCGCGGTTCGAGCCCTGCGGACTGACGCAGATGTACGCGCTGCGCTACGGCGCCGCGCCGATCGTGCGCGCCACGGGCGGGCTGCGCGATACGGTCAGCGAATTCAATCCGCGCACGCGGACGGGCAACGGCTTCGTATTCTCCGAATACGACCCCGCCGCGCTGAGCGGCGCGGTCGCGCGCGCCGTGGAAATTTTCCGCCATCCGGCGAAATGGCAAGTGCTAGTCGGCAATTGTTTCCGCAGCGACTATTCGTGGGACCGCGCGGCCGGGCAGTATCTGCAATGGTTCGAACGATTGCGCGCGGAGCGGAGCGCGGGATGAGCGGCGGCGCGGCTGCGGGCGCGCAGACCTACTATGTCTATGCCGACGGCTCGTGTCTTGGAAATCCGGGGCCGGGCGGATGGGCCGCGGTGATCGTAAAGCCCGACGGAGCCTCACGGACAATCTACGGCGGCGATCCATCGACCACCAACAACCGGATGGAATTGACGGCCGCGATCGAGGGCCTGCGCGTAATACCGGCGGGCGCGCGCGTCGTGCTGCGCAGCGACAGCCAATATCTCGTCAAGACCATGACGCTCGGATGGAAGCGGAACATGAACTCCGACTTGTGGCTCAAGCTGGACCATGAAGCCGGCGAACGCAAAGTGCGTTTCGAATGGGTCGAAGGGCATGCCGGCGATCCGCTCAATGAACAGGCCGACCAGCAGGCGCGCGCGGCGGCGGCGATCGCGGGAAAAACCGGACGCCTCCATTACCACGGATTGCCAATCGTCGATGAAGAACCGCCCGCATCAGCCGCTGAATTCGGCGAAGACGACGCCACGGTGCGGGAATTGCGCCCGCTGCTTGGCGCAGGCGAAAGCGTGCGCAAATGCGGCGGATGCGGCCGCGCCTTTGTCGCGGCCGCGGGCCATTCAGGCCGCTACTGCCAGCTCGCGCCGTGCCAGCTCAAGGCGCGGCGCTCCGCTCGCCAACGAATTAAATAGGCCGGCGCGACGGCTTCGCGCCGCTAGCGTTTGTCCGGGGCGGGAGGCGCCAGCGGCGCCGCCGGCGTCATGCCGGCGTCCAACGATTTCGCCTCGCCCGCCGCTTTCGCGTGCGCATCGCCGCCGCCATCCGGATGGCGAATCACGCTCATCGCGGTCGCGATCATGCCCGCCATGTCGGCCATATTCGCGGGCAGGATGAGCGTGTTAGTGTCCTTCGCCAGGTTGCCGAACTGGGCGATATAGTCGCTCGCGACACGGTATTGCACGGCCTCGAATCCGCCCGGGCCGGAGATTGCCTCGGCGACGGCGCGAATCCCCTCCGCGGTGGCCAAGGCCACCGCGCGAATCGCGGAGGCCTTGCCTTCCGATTCCTTGATTAATTGCTGCTTTTCACCCTCGGCGCGATTGATCACCGATTCACGCAAACCTTCGGAGCGGTTGATCGCGGCGGCGCGTTCGCCCTCGGATTGCAGCACGGCGGCGCGTTTTTCACGCTCGGCCCGCATCTGCTTTTCCATCGCTTCAAGGATATCGGCGGGCGGCCGGATGGTTTTGATTTCGTAGCGGAACACCTTGACGCCCCACGCTTCCGACGCCTTATCGATCTCCGTGACGACGTTGGCGTTGATGTGCGCGCGTTCCTCGAACGTATGATCGAGCTCGATTTTGCCGATTTCGCTGCGCAACGTCGTCTGAGCAAGTTGTTCGATCGCGAAGCGCAGGTTCGAGATGCCGTAGGTCGCCCGCTCGGCGTCCACGACCTTGTAGTAAAGGATGCCGTCCACGTGAACCATCACGTTGTCCTTGGTGATGCAATCCTGTTCGGCGATGGTCGCGGCGACTTCGCGCAGATCGACCATCGCGCGTACCGAATCGATAAAGGGCGTGAGGATTTGCAGTCCGCCGTAGGCGACGCGCTCGAACCGTCCGAGACGCTCGATAATCCAGGCGCTCTGCTGATCGACCACGCGCACGCTGGTAAGCAGGACGTAAACGATCAGAATCGCGAGCAATCCGCCGATAACGAGTCCGGTCATAGTCACCTTCCCAATTATTTCATTCGGCACGCAGCCACAGCGTCAGCCCCTCGACGCGCTGCACGCGGCATCGCTGCCCCTTGCGAATCACGGATGCGCCGGCGTTGCGCGCCGTCCACATCGAACCGCGCATCTCCGCCCGTCCGACGCCTTCGGCGGGCATGTCCGCGTCGGGCGTGGCGACCTCGCCCACCAGATAATCCATGTCGGCGGCCGGGCCGCGATTCGCGCGGAAATGTCCCAACAGGGGTTTGCGGAGCGCGAGCAGAATAATCACCGTCAGCACCGCGAACAGTATCCATTGCGACCAATGCGGCGGCACGGCTGCGAGCAGCGTTACGAGCGCGACGATAAAGGCGGCCAATCCGGCGCAGAAGAGCGAAAAATCGTGCGTAAAATGAAGTTCGATCGCGACACACACGACTCCGAGGATAATCCACGCCCACCAAACCATCGCTTAGCTCCTCAGCTCGCACATCAGGCGGAGATCGTCGCGCGTGGCCCGTCCGGGTGTCAATCGGGTATGCCGACGCGTCATAATGTGCGTTTAAGATTCAATCCCGCCAGCATCATCATGAGCGCGGTAAAGACCAGTAGGAACCCGACGTCACCGGTAATCGCGCCGAAATCCGCGCCTTTGAAGAGAATCGATTTGAGCGCGGCCACCGCATGGGTTTCCGGATTGTAAGCCGCGAATGCGCGCAGCCACGGCGGGAAACTTTCGATCGGATAGACGGCGCCGCTCGGAAAGAAAAGAATCACGTTGAGAAAGCCGGCCGAGGCGCCAACGATACGCGGATTGTCCGCGCGCGCCAGCAGCGCGAACGTCATCGCGAGAATTCCGGTCGCGCCCAGAACGATAATTCCGCACAGCATCAGGAAGGCGCGAAATCCGCCGACGATCGTCGCGCCGGTAATCAGCAGGCCCGCGACCAACACGACGATCGCGGCGGCGCTGGTGACCAGCACGCTGCTGCCGAGCACGCCGCCGGCGACGTTCCATCGCGTCAGCGGCGTCACCAGGTAGCATTCGGTCAGGCCCATGAACCGATCCATCACCCAGTTGAAGACCCCGGAAACCAGCGAGCCCATGAACAGCGCCATCACGATTACGCCCGGGATCAGCGAGCGATCGTAATCGACCGTGATGAAAAGATTGCTCGGGCGCAGGACGATTTCGTCGAGCTTGGGTTCGCGCGCGGTGACAAAACTATCGCGGAGCGTCGCGACGGCCTGATTGAGCAGGGCTTCTATCGTCGCGGTGCTGATCGTATCGACGTTGTCGCAAAAAAGTCCGATCTCGCCGATCCGGCCTTCGTCGATGCTGTGGCTGAAATCGTGCGGGATTACGACGGCGGCCTTGTAGCGTCCTTCGCGTACCTGCTCGATCGCGGCCGCGCGATCGTTTTCGTAAGTGATAGTCACGGTTTTGGGACCCGCGGCGAGGGCTTGCAGCTTTTCCATCATCCGCACGGCCCACGGACCGCTGTCTTCGCTCACGATCACGATCGGCAAATGTTTCAGCACGCCCTGGAACGAATTGCCGAAGATGACCAGGTAGATCACGGGCAACAGCACGCTGGTCAACAACGTCATCGGATTGCGCGAGAGCTTGAGCAGATCGCGCCGCATGACCGCCCATGTCTTCAGCATCCGCGACTCCGCATCGGTCCGCTCATCGTCCTGGCGGGCGCGGCATGCCCATCGTCATATTGAAAAAACCGGGCTTGCGCGCGGTTTCCTCGCGAAGGCGCCGGCCCGTGAACTGGATAAACACATCCTCCAGCGACATCCGTTCGAGCCGGATCGACGCAACCGTCACGCCGGCTTCGTCCAGCGCCGCGATCAGGCGCGGCATCACCCGCGCGCCGTCGTCAACGGTGACCGTAATCCCCCCGGATTCGTCGCGCGCGACGGCGAGCGCGTAGGGCTGCCGCTTGAGCAACGTCGCCGCGCGATCGCTGTCGCCCGCCACTTCGAGTTCGATCCGATCGGATCCTTTGACCATGGTTTTCAGTTCGGCCGGCGATCCCAGCGCGATAATTTTGCCGCCGTCCACGATCGCGATCCGGTCGCACAGCGCTTCGGCCTCGTCCATGTAATGCGTGGTCAGCGAGATCGTGAGTCCGGTCTGGCCGCGGATGGTTTCGAGCAGGTCCCAAACCGCGCGGCGGCTCTGCGGATCGAGGCCGATGGTCGGCTCGTCGAGGAACAGAACCTCGGGCGAATGAATCAGGCCGCGCGCGATTTCGAGCCGCCTTCGCATCCCGCCCGAATAGGTCGCGACAAGATCGCCGGCGCGTTCGCTGAGACCGACCAGACGCAGCAGCTCGCGCCCCCGCTGATGGCGAATTCGGCGATGTATGCCGTAGAACTCGCCGTAAATATCGACGTTTTCCCATCCGGTCAAATCAAGGTCCGAAGTCAACGCTTGCGGTATGACGCCGATGCGTTCGCGGACGCGTTCAGGACGGCGCGTCACGTCGGCTCCGGCGACCGTCGCTTCGCCGGCGGTCGGCGTAATCAGCGTGGTGAGCATCCGGGTGAGCGTGGTTTTTCCGGCGCCGTTCGGACCGAGCACGCCGAAGAGTTCGCCGCGGCTGACTTCAAACGTAACCGCGTCAACCGCGGCAAACGCGCCGAAGCGTTTAGTCAGCCCGCGCGCGGATATCGCCGGTCCGTTGGCTTCCATTATCCCTGACAAAAGCGACCTCGGCGGTCATTCCGGGCTTCAGTTCTCCGCCGGGATTCAGCACGCGCACCTTCACGTAAAACGTGCGGATATCCTGGCGGCCGCGCCGCACGTCGGTTTCGGTAGCGAACTGTCCTTCCTGTCCAATCGCCATCACGCGCCCGGCATATACGGTCGGCGGGCGCGTCGGCAGTTCAACCGTCGCCGGACTGCCGAGCCGAATCCATCCCAGGTCGGTCTCTTCCAGATCGACGCGCGCCCAGATGGTCGAAAGATCGTCGATCGTCAGAATCGGCGTGCCGGGCGTAACCCATTCTCCGACTTCGAGGGCTTTGCTTACCACGATTCCGTTGATCGGCGAGCGGATGACCGTATCGGCGAGCTGGTCGGTATAGTATTCGACGCTCGCGCTTGCGGCCGCGACCGCGGCGCGTTTGCGTTCAAGATCGGCCGCGGCGTCGTCGCGCTCCTTCGCGGAAATCACCTGATGGCGGAACAGATTGCGATCGCGCTCCATCGTGAGTTCCGCCAGATGCAAATCGGCCTGCGCGCCGGCCAAATCGCCGCGCGCCTTGGCTAATTGATTGCGAATATCGACGTCCTCGACCCGGCAGACGATTTGGCCCGCGGCCACCCGATCGCCTTCGAGCAACTCAAGCATCGTGATGCGGCCGGCGATGCGGCTGGTAAGGTTGACTTCCGGCGCTTCGATAACGCCGACCGTGTCGATTCGGCCGGGATTTGGCGGTGGCCATAGATAGCGTTCGCCCAGGCGATAGAACAGTACGATTCCCAGCGCCGCGACGGCGAGAAAAATCACGCGCCTGACAACGCGTTTCATCGCTCCGCCGCGATCCGCGACCGCATCACCAAAGGCCGGGAACCGCCGCGTCGGTGGCGCGCATGTATGCCGCGTATTCGTCGCCGAACAGCGCCAGCATCTCGGTCTCGTCTTCGCGGATGCGGCGGCGCAGCACGACGATTCCCGCGATCGCCGTCACGATTCCGGTAATCGGCGCTCCATACTCGAACGGCCACGCGAACAGCACCAGAAATTCGCCGGCGTAAATCGGATGGCGCAGGTGGCGATAAAAGCCGCCGCGCACCAGTTTGCGCGTTCCGTCGCCGGAGGGCGCCGCCGAAAAAAATCCAAGCTGGATTCGCGCGCCGAGCGCAAGCCACAAGCCCGTCAATTCGATTAGCAATCCCAGTCCGGCGATCCATCGCGGCGCATCGGCCGCATAAAGATAGGTCCGCTCGAACGGCGCGGCGGCGAACAACAGCAACACCGGCAATTCGTGCATCACGCGGCTCGCGAAACGGGCCCGATCGACGCCGAGCATCCAGTCTTCGCGCACCAGCAAATCCGCGACGCGAAAAGCGCCGTACGCCGCCAGGTAAAGCGTCACGTAAGGATGGCCGGCGAAATAGTCGGTGATTCCCAGACCGAGCGCGACCGCGCCCAGAATAGCCAAAAGGAATATCGCCAACTCCGCGATTCTTATCGACAAATCCCGCGGCGCCGGAGCGTGCTGGACTGAAGCGGCCGCGCCGCCATCGGGAATCTTCAGCTCGCCGGTCGGCCGCGCGGAGGAGGTGGCGGATTCATCGCTGCCCATGGTTAAAAATTTTCGCAGGATAACCAGCCGGATTCAAAGGCATATGGCGCCAGCTATCGGGACGGCCGGTTCTGCGCCGCCTCGGCCAGGCGCTCCAGACTGGCGCGCGATCCGATCACAACCAGCAGGTCGCCGCCTTCGATCGCGGTCGAGGCGTCCGGAACGATCGAAATCGGATCCGGGCCGCGCTTCAATCCAATCACGCGCAGGCGCGGGCTGGACGTTTCAATCTCGCCGATCGTCCGGGCGGCAAGCTGGCTGTCCTTGCCGATCGCGACTTCTTCGAGGCTTACGTCCTCGCCCCTGCCGGGCAGCACCAGCGACAGGAAATCCACGACCGAAGGGCGCGCAATCGCGGCCGCGATCCGATAAGCGCTGTACTGGTACGACGACAACACCCGATCCGCCCCGGCCAGCTCGAGATGGCGCAGGCCGGCGTCGGTTTCGGCGCGGGCATGAATACGAATTTTCGGGTTCATGCTGCGCACGGTGAGGCTGATAAAAACGTTATCCGGGTCGGAGGCGGTCGCCACCACGATATCGCTCGCTGTGCGCACGCCCGCGTGTTCGAGCACCTCGGCGTCCAGCGCCGATCCGATCAGATAATAAAAATCGGCCCGGATCAGTTCCGGCTCGAGCGCGGAGTTCTGCTCGATCACCACCACGGTGTGCCGGTCGCGCTTGAGCTCTTCCGAGACCACCCGGCCAAAACGCCCGTAACCGCATACGATAACGTGGTCTTCCAGTTGCTGAATCTTGCGGTTCATCGCGCTTTTCCCCATGAACTCGCGGAGCTGTCCGCCCACCACCGCTTCCGTGACCGCCGCGAATACGTAATAGGCTGTGCCGACGCCCACAAAGATTATCGCCATCGTGAAGATGCGGCCGGCCGTGTCCAGCGGCTTGACCTCTTCGTAGCCGACGGTCGTGATCGTGATCACGGTCATAAAGAGCGAATCCATAAACGACATCCGCTCGATCAGCATGTAGCCGGCGCTGCCGAACAGCGTCAGCGCGACGACGATCGCGACGCCGACGGCGACCCTGCGTCCGGGATTCATCGCGTCATCGAGCGGCCGTTACCCGTGACGCGCCTCGAGCCAGCGCTCGGCGTCGAGCGCCGCCATGCATCCCGCCCCCGCCGCCGTGATCGCCTGGCGATAGACGCGATCGGCGACGTCGCCCGCGGCGAACACGCCTTCGACATTGGTGCGGGTCGAGCCTGCCTGGACCTTCAGGTAGCCGGTTTCGTCCATCGCGAGTTGGCCCTGAAAAATCGCAGTGTTCGGCTGATGGCCAATCGCCATGAAGACGGCGTCGGTGCGAAAATCGGTCGTCGCGCCCGTCCTGACGTTGCGCAAACGCACTCCGCTGACTCCGGTTTTCGGTTCGCCGAAAATTTCATCGATGACCGAATCCCAGATAAACGCGATTTTCGGATTGCGGCGCGCCCGCTCCGCCATGATCTTGGAGGCGCGCAGCGTATCGCGGCGATGGACGATCGTCACCTTGCTGCAAAAGCGCGTCAGGAAAGACGCCTCCTCCATCGCGGTATCGCCGCCGCCCACCACAACCGCCTCTTTGCCTTTGAAGAACGCGCCGTCGCAGGTGGCGCACGCGCTTACGCCGTAGCCCATCAGCCGCTTCTCCGATTCGATATCGAGCAGCTTCGCCGTCGCGCCCGTCGCGATAATGATCGCTTCCGCACGGACCGATTCGCCGTCCAGCGCGAGTTCGAATGGATGCGCGCGAAAATTCGCCGCGGTTACTTCGCCGCTGACGAACCGCGTGCCAAAGCGCTCCGCCTGGCGCCGGAATATCTCCATCATTTCCGGCCCCTGCACGCCGTGCTCGAAGCCCGGATAATTTTCAACTTCGGTCGTGATCGTAAGCTGGCCGCCCGGCGTCACGCCCTCGATCAGCAGCGGTTCGAGATTCGCCCGCGCCGAATAAAGCGCGGCCGTCAACCCGGCCGGCCCGGAGCCAAGAATGACCAGGCGATGTGCTTGATTGTTCGATAATTCAGCCATGGACCCTTTCGCGGCGCATTTGACGCCGAATCGCGCGCTCGCGCTTATTTTATATTGTACACTGTAGCGGCGGCATAACCTGCGAACCGCCGGATTCGGACGAAAATCATAATGGCAGCCGTAAAACACAAAACGAAACCCGCCACCGCTCGCAATTTGACCCATCTGGATCGCCGCGGCCGGGTGCGGATGGTCGACGTCGGCGCGAAAGCGGCGACGCGGCGCGAGGCGGTCGCGCGCGGCGCGGTGCGGATGGCGCCGGAGACCCTCGCTGCGATCATCGGCGGAACGCTCAAAAAGGGCGAAGCGCTCGCCGCCGCGCGCATCGCCGGAATCATGGCGGCCAAGCGCACCCACGAACTTATCCCGCTTTGCCATCAACTTCCGCTGGAATCCGTCGAGGTCGATTTCAGACCCGACCCCGGCGGCGCGGCGATGCTGATTCAGGCGCGCGCCGCGACCACCGCCCGCACCGGCGTCGAGATGGAAGCGCTCACGGCGGTCGGGGTCGCCGCGCTCACGATCTACGACATGGCCAAGGCGATCGATCGCGCGATGACGATCGAAGCTGTCCGGCTGGTGCGCAAAAGCGGCGGACACAGCGGCGATTTTCTTCGCGCCGGCGAAACGGATTGGGAAATCGGTTCGCGGGCCTGATTGCGATGATCGCGATCGAAGGGCGCGCCTTTCTGAAAAAAGGCCGCGACGGTCCGGTGCGCGGCGGAAATCCGTGGATTTTCTCCCAGGCGATCGGACGAGTTGAACCATCCGGCCTCGACGCGGGCGCGTTCGTCGCGGTCCATGACGCCGGCGGAGACGCGATCGGCCTCGGCTATCTCAATCCCGCGACCACGATCGCAATCCGCATGATCGCCTTCGATCCGCACGCGCGGATCGAGACGATCGTCCACGACCGAATCGCGCAGGCGCTCGCCCTGCGACGGCGCACCGTCGCGGGCGCGACCGATTGCTACCGTCTTTTCAACGGCGACGGCGACGGACTCTCCGGCGTCGTGATCGACCGCTACGCCGATTCCGCGGTCGTCCAGTTGCTCACCGCCGGCGCCGACCGGATGCGTTCCGAAATCGCCGCCGCGCTCGACAAGCTGATTGCGCCGGCCGCAATCGTCGAACGGAGCGCGGGCGCGGTGCGGAGGCAGGAAGGATTGCCCGACCGCGCCAGCGCAATCGCGGGTTCGCCGGCGGCGGAAACGATCGTCGTCGAAAACGGCGTCCGTTTCGCCGTTGACCTGGTGCACGGGCAAAAGACCGGACATTTTCTCGATCAGCGCGAGAATCGCGCGCTGGCCGCGGCTCTCGCGCGGGATGCGGCGATGCTCGACGCGTATTGCCACAGCGGCGGCTTCGCGCTCGCCGCCGCTGTGGCGGGTGCGCGGCGCGTGGTCGCGGTCGATTCTTCCGAGCGCGCGCTCGCCGCGGCGCGGCGCAATCGCGAACTCAACGCGATGCGCCCTGACGCGATCGATTTTCTCCGCGCCGACGCGCCGCGCTTTCTCGCCGAACACGCCAATCGCGCGGGCGGCGAGCGCTTTGGAGTCGTCGTGCTCGATCCGCCGCCGCTCGCGCGCGCCGCCAAAGACGCCGCGCACGCAGGACGCCTCTATGTCGATTTGAACGCGCTCGCGATGCGTCTGGTCGGGCCGGGCGGTTTCCTGATGACGTTTAGCTGCTCGGCGCATTTTTGCGGCGAAGAGTTTATCCGCGCGGTCCGCATCGCGCAGACCAAATCGGGCCGCAAATTCCGCACACTCGAGCGCCGTGGCCCCGGCCCCGACCATCCCGTTTTGCTGGGCCATCCTGAGGGCGAATATCTGACCGGACTGCTGCTCGCGGCCCTCGACTGAAACGCGCGCCCTTGCGGCGGCGCGCACGCCGCGCAACCATATCCCGCGACCGCATCATTCGGCCGTGACGCCATCGATGAAACTCAAGCGGCTCGATCATTTCGGCATCGAAGTATGCGACCTCGCGCGCGCGGAACGCTTTTACGTTGACGTGCTCGGCCTTGAAGTCGTGGCGCGTTTCGGCGACCAGGTGCTGCTCAGATGCGGCGATCAGAATCTCGCCCTGTTCGGTGTGGCTAGGCCGCCGATCGATCCCGAACAGCGGCGCGAACGCATCGGCCATCCGCTCGGCAGAGGCCATCACGCCTTTTTGGTCTCGCGCGACGATTTCACGTCGGCGCGCGAGCGGCTCGCGCAGGCCGGATGCGAAAGTGCGGCGCCGATCGACTGGGGCGACCACGACTGCGTTTACTTCCTCGATCCCGACGGCAACCTGCTCGAAATAGTCAGCTATCGCTGACCCGGTCCCGGCGGCAAATGCGTTCGCGCGGGTTGTTTTGGCGCGGCGATTCGCCTAAACGACTCGGATGCGATTGTTTCAATCTTACGCGCTCGTTGTCTTCATTTGCGCCGTCGGACTGGTAGCGGCGGCCGAATCGCCGGTCCGCGCCGAGATGATACGCATGACCATCGATCCGCTGACCTCGACGATAACCGCGACCGTGGACAAACCGCTCAGCCGGATGAATGGCAGCATCACCGGATCGTTTCGGATAATTTCCGGCGCAGTCGAAGGCGACCCCGCGAATCCGGGGGCTGGCGCGCATGTCGAACTGATAATCGACCCAACCTCCTATTCCTCCGGTCTTGCCCGCCGCGACAATGCCGTCCTGGCCAAATCCCTGCAAACTGCGATCTATTCGGACATCCGCTTCGTCGGCGCGCGGATCGAGGACGTCAAGATCGAGGCGCCGGGCGCGATGGGCTCCGGCGTGATCGACGGCAATCTGACGATGCATGGCGAGACGCGCGCGCTCCGCGTTCCGTTCGAGGCGACGCTTCAGCCCGACCATCAGGCATTCTTCGCCGACGGCACCGTAAAATTCGACTACACGGATTGGGGCGTCGAACCGCCGCGAGTGATGTTCATGGCTGCGTCAAAAGAAGTCTCTATCGATTTCCACATCGTCGCGCGCCCGGCCGCCGCGCCGCCCACACCCTCGCCCTGATAAAACCGGACCGCGCGCGGCCGCGGCCTCATTACAAGCGCGCACGTTTGTCAATCGCGCCGGTCGTGAGCTAATCATGCGGCGACGGGTCCGGCGAAAGGCCGCATCACGCCGGCGCGCAAGGAGAGCAGCATCGTGAAATTCGGCCTCTTTTATCAATTGCCATGTGCGCCCGATCAATCCGAAGCCGAACGTTACGCTGAAACCGTCGAGCAAATCGCGCATGCCGACGAACTTGGCTTCGACGCCGCGTGGCTGGCCGAACTGCATTTTTTCCGGCCCTTCTCGATCATGCCGTCGCCGCTCATCGTCGCGACCGCGGCCGCTCAGCGCACCCGGCGCATCCGGCTCGGCACCGGCGTTTCGCTGCTTCCGTTCCATCATCCGCTGCGGCTCGCAGCCGAAGCGGCGGCGGTAGATATTCTAAGCGGCGGCCGCCTCGACTTCGGCGTCGGCCGCGGCACGATCGCGGTCCATTTCCAGGGTTTCAACGTCGATCGCGAAGAAAGCCGCGAGCGCTTCGAGGAAGCGCTCGACGTGATCGAAAAGGCGTGGACGCACGAAACCGTCACCCATCACGGCAAATTTTTCCAGGTCGCTGAAACGTCCGTCGTGCCCAAGCCGCTCCAGAAACCGCATCCTCCCATCCGCGTTGCCGCCAACAGTCCCGAAACCGCCGCATTCGCCGGCGCGCGCAATTACGACGTGATGGTCGCTTCGCCGATCAATCCGATGCCCGGATTTTTCGACCATGTCGAAAAGTACCGCGACGCGCTGAGGCGCGCCGGCCACGATCCGGCCACGCGCGACGTCGCCGCCCTGTTCTTCACCGATTGCGCCGCCGACCTCGCCGCGGCGCGCCGCGAATACGAGCCTTCGATGATGCATTACTTCCAGACCATCGGGCAGCAGGCGTTGCGCGGCGATCGCAGCCAGTACGAAGGCTCTTACGCTTACCTTAAACAGGTGCGCGACCGCGCCGCGGCGATGACCTGGGACGCGATCGATCGCACGATGGCGGTCTTCGGCGGCCCCGCCGAGTGCATAGACCGGATCGAACGGATTTACCGCGGCGCGCGCATCAATCAGCTCGTCTGTTGGTTCAATCCGGGCGGCCGCATCCCGCATCGCGACGTGATGGCCGCGATGGAGCGCTTCGCCACAAAAGTAATCCCTTCAGTCAGAAAATTGGGCGAGTAACGTCCGGGAAAGCGAAAAATCAGGCGGCGGCGGTGGCTTGAATCAGCTCGAAGGCGCCGGGCTCGATCATGTCGCTGGAACGCAACACCACCTTGACGCCCATCCGGGCTTCGAGCGTTTCGAGATCGCGCGCGCCGACGTCGTATAGATAACGCGCAACCGCTGAATTCACCTTGATTACCATCAGGTCGCGCCGCGGCGGACGGCCCGCGATCCGATGGATGCCGCGCAGGATTTCGGCCGCAAGCGTCGGCACCGATTTCACGACGCGCCGGCCGTGGCATCGCGGACACTGCTCGGTCAGCAGCTCTTCCAGGCTTTCGCGGGTGCGTTTGCGGGTCATCTGGACCAGCCCGAGCTCTGAAATCTTGAGCATCGAGCTGCGCGCCTTGTCGCGTTTGAGCGCCTGTCCAAGCGCGTCGGTCACTTTCTTGCGATCCGGCTCCCGCGCCATGTCGATAAAATCGACGATAATGATGCCGCCGATATTGCGCAGCCGAAGCTGCTTGACGACCTCTTCGGCCGCTTCGAGATTGGTGCGCAGGACGGTCTCGTCCTGATTGCGCTTGCCGACGAAACGGCCGGTATTGACGTCGATCGCGGTCAACGCTTCGGCCTGATCGAAAACCAGATAGCCGCCGGACTTCAGCCAGACCTTCCGTTCGAGCGCGCGCTCGATTTGCGCCTCGATCTGGAAGTGGTCGAAAATCGGCTCTTCTGCTTCGTAGAGCGCGACCCGCGCACGCAACCGCGGCATATAGCTCTGCACGAATTCGAGAATCCGGTCGTAACTCTCGCGATCGTCGCACCAGAGTTTTTCGACGTCGCTGGCGAAGAGATCGCGGACCACCCGAAGCGCCACGTCAAGGTCGTTGTAAAGCAGCGACGTGGCGGGACTCTCCTCCGAGCGCTTGACGATCGACGCCCAAAGCTTGGTGAGGAACGAAACGTCGCGCTGGATTTCGCGCTTGCTCAGCCCCTCGCATACCGTGCGTACGATGAACCCGCCCTGCTCCGGACGGATCTCCTTGACCGCCGCGCGCAGCCGGGCGCGTTCCTGCGCGCTTTCGATCCGGCGCGAGATGCCGATATGGCCGCTGGTCGGAGTGTACACAAGATGGCGCCCCGGGATCGAAACGAACGAGGTCAGCCGCGCGCCCTTGGTGCCGAGCGGCTCCTTGGCGATCTGAACTATTATCTCCTGGCCGCGCTTGAGCTGCTGTTCGATCGGCACCCGGACTCGCCGTTCGTGACGCCGTCGGCGCCGCCCCCGTCCTCCGCGGCGCGAACGCGAGCGCGGTTTCGATACCGGCGCGGCGGTTTCGGTCCCGCCAGTGGCGCCCTCGGGCAGGCTCGGGACCGCTTCGGCGCCGTCCGGGACGGCGCGGGCGTCAATTTGCCCGTCTTCAGCCAGCTCCGGCAGGAAGTCGCGTGACGAATCGATTTCGTCATCATTGGGAACTTCCGGCAAATCCTGCCCGGCTGCGAAAAACTCGTCGAATTCAGTCGCGCCCGATGCTTCCGCTTCGGTTTCGACGTCCTCTTCGCCGGTGACTTCGGCCACCGCGCCATAGCTGGCAAGGTCGCTGTAGAAGTCCGAAACGTGCAGAAAGCCAGCCTTTTCGAGGCCGATATCGACAAACGCCGCCTGCATGCCTGGCAACACGCGGGTCACTCGGCCCTTATAGATATTGCCGACCAATCCGCGCCGCGCATTGCGTTCGAGATAAAGCTCCGCGAGAGCGCTGTCTTCGAGCAGCGCCACGCGCACCTCCATCGCGGAGGCATTTATTACGATTTCGCGCTTCACGCTGCGCCTACTCGCCGGCCCGCTCCCGCCGCCATTCAGCGCTGCTTATAGCTAACGACGGTTGCAATAGGGCGGCGCTGCGTTAAGCCAGCCTTTGCAGGCACCGATTGAATACATCCCAAACTATTTAACTCCCGAGCGATTCAGGATCGCCGGATTTTCCCCTGATCATACGGAGCGCTATTGGTCTCCGCAAGGCGACCTGATTGGCCCTGCGCGGATTGGCGCAGCCCAGGCATGATCGTTAGCCGAGCGCGTTTTTGGTATCGATCGTCTGTCCGCCGTCAACCACGTACGCGGCGCCGGTAACGAAGCCAGCCAAATCCGACGCTAGAAACAGAACGACGTTCGCGACATCTTCCGGACGTCCCAGCCGTTTCAAAGGTATTCGTTTCGCTATTTTTTCGCTTATTCCCGGCACGCTTATCGCCGACGCGATCAGCGGCGTGGCGATAACGCCCGGACACACGCAATTCGCGCGGATTCCAAAACGCCCATATTCGACGGCCACCACTCGCGTCAGGTTAATCAAGCCGGCCTTTACCGCGTTGTAGGCGGCGATTCCCTGGTCGGCGAACAGTCCCGAAATCGACGCGGTGTTGACGATCGCGCCGCCGCCCTGCTCCCGCATGATTGGAAGCGCGGCCCGCATCGCGCGAAAGCACGCCGTCAACCCGATATTGAGCGTATGGTCCCAGCTTTCATCGGTCGTGTCCGCCAGCCGCACCATCAGAGAGACGCCGGGCGGGAAAGCGAACGCGTTATTGTGGAGAAAATCCAGCCGCCCGAATTTCTCGCGCGCGAAATGAATCGCGCCGCCGATATCCGCCTGTTTGCTCATGTCGGCGCGGAAAGCCGCAGCCGATCCGCCAAATCCAACAATCTCCGCCGCGACCGATTTCGCCGCCGCTTCGTTGAAATCCGCCACGACGACCGCGCCGCCCGCGCGCGCATATCCAATCGCGGTCGCGCGTCCGATTCCCGAACCCGCTCCCGTCACCAAGCCAACTTTGCCTTTGAATTCGATCATGCCTCTTGATCAATCATTCAGGCGCGGCGCGCACAAGCGCATCAGGCCGCGGCCCATTCCAGTTCCAGCCGTTCGAGTCCGCGCAGGAAGAAGTGCTCGTGATGCCGCAGCGACTGGCCGGGGACCAGCCGCAGGTTCGGCAGCCGGTCGAGCAGCGTCTCGAGCGCGACTCGCCCTTCCAACCGCGCTAGCGATGCGCCGATACAAAAGTGGATACCGAAACCGAACGCCATATGGTTGAACGCATCGGCGCGCCGCACCTCGAACCGATCCGGATCATCAAAGCGCGCGCGATCGCGATTGCCGGAGGCGTAAAGCAGTTCGAGATGCGCTCCTTTGGGTATCCGCACGCCGCCCAGTTCGACCGTCCGCATGGCCGTGCGGAACAATCCCTGCACCGGGGCGTCCAGCCGAAGCGCCTCTTCGATCGCGTTCGCAATCAGCGCGCGATCGGCGAGCAATGCCTCGTATTGGTCGCGATTTTCCATCAGGAGCAACATCGCGCTGCCGATTAGATTCGTGGTGGTTTCGTTGCCGCCGATCAAAAGCTGCTTCAGGATACTCAGCATCTCGGAAACGTTCAGCAGCGTCTCGCCTTTGACGCGGGCGTTGAGCAGATCGGTAAGGAAATCCGCCCGCGGATGCCGCCGGCGCTCCTCCAGCATCGCCGCAAAATAATGCTGGAACCCGACCTCGCTGCGCGCGCACTCGATCTGCCGGTCGAGCGGCAACGGTCCGAATCGCGCGCTCATGTCGTCGGACCAGCGTTTGAAGCGATCCATGTCGGCGCTCGGCACGCCCAATATTTCCGCGATAACTTCCATCGGGAACGGATAGGCGAAACTCTTCACAATTTCGGCGCGGCCGGCGTTCACGAAGCGATCGATCAGGCCGCTCGCGATTTCGCGCATCCGCGGCTCCATGACGGACACGCGGCGCGGCGTGAACGCCTTTCCGACCAACTCGCGGAATCGGGTATGTACCGGAGGATCGGCCGTGACCATCGTCGGCGTCGCCGGATAACCCTCATCGAGCACCGCCTGCACTTCCGGAGCGAGGCTGCTATCGACCGCAAGCGATTGGGCCGACGAGAAAGTTTCCGGATCTTTCAGGACGCGAACGATGTCGTGATAGCGCGTGACCACCCATAAATCGAAACGCTCGCTGTAGAATACCGGCATCTCTTCCCGCGCCCGGCGATACAGGTCGAACGGGCATTCGCGCTGGTCAGGCGCGGTCGGATTAAAATCGATTCCGCGCGCGGCGCCTGAAAACGGACAGCGTGCGCCACTTGGCGCCGTCTCCTCGGCCGTCTCTGCGCTTGAACCGACCGGCTCCTGCGGCGACATGTCAACGAGCACTTCGCCGCTGTCGCTCCTGACGGCGTAAGCGCGCAGGTCAGCGGCGAATTTCGTTCGCGGCGAAGCCTTTCCCGTAACGAGGTCGAAAATCGCGCCATGGATCGGGCAGGTCACGCACCCGTTCGCGACCTCGCCGTCCTCCAAACGTCCGCCCGCGTGCGAACAGATCGCTTCGATGGCGGAGAATCGGCCGCCGACTCGGGCGAGCAGTATCGGACGGCCGGCAGCGTCCGTTCTGAACGTGCGGCCTTCGACTACTTCATCGATTGCGGCGACTCTGATCCACGGCATCTTTGCCTCGCTTGGCCGGTCAGCCGTTTCGTGGACGGAACTTCGGCAACGTGATCTCATCGGTCAGGCGCTCGAAGACCGCCTCGACCGCCATGCCAATCGCGACGCGCTCAGGCGGGCAGCCGACGATGTTGGTCATCATCGTGGGACCCTCTTCGAGCCGCACGAGCGCGACGACATATGGAGCATCCGCGGCGAACGCGGAAGATACCGGCCGGCGCACGATTGTGAACGACGTTACCTCGGCGCCGCCGCTCGCCTTCACCCAAGCCACCCGCTCGCTCATGCATCGCGAGCAGTACAGGCGCGGAAAAAACTGAAACTGGCCGCACTCGCCGCAGCGCTGAATCATCAGTTCGCCGCGCCCGCATCCTTCCCAGAACGGCAGCGTTTCGCGCGTCGGCATGGGAACCGGTTTGCCGTGAGTATCAGCCATCAGACCATTTCATTTCCGAAAATCGCCGTGCCGTGACTCGACATGAAGCCGCCCTGGCCGTGGACCAGCGCCACTCGCGCGGCGGGAACCTGCCGCGGCCCGCACTCGCCGCGCAGTTGCCGGACCGCTTCGGTAATCGCGAACATCGAGCCGGGATGGCCCGGATGGCAGTGCGACAGCAAGCCGCCGTGCGTGTTGACCGGCAACTCGCCGCCCAGCTCGATCCGTCCGTTTTCAACGAAACGCCCGCCCTCGCCTTTAGGACAAAAACCCAAATCCTCAAGCTCGATAATCACCACCGGCGTGAAGCAGTCGTACAGTTCGGCGACATCGATGTCCTTCGGACCGAGGCCCGCCATCGCGTACGCGCGCGCGCCCGCTTCCCGCGCCGCCGAGGTCGTGAGGCTGAGCGCCTGGCTTAGATGCTCGTGCGAATGGCCCTCGCCGGCGCCAAGCAGATAAACCGGACGCCGTGGGAAATCGCGCGCTCGTTCCGCTGAAGTCATGACGATCGCGGCGCCGCCGTCGCTCACCAGCGAGCAGTCCAATAGATGCAATGGATCGGAGATCATCCGCGAATTCAGCACGTCGGCGATCGCGATCGGCTTGCGCATCTGCGCCGCAGGATTCATCGACGCATGCCTGCGGCAGGCGACCGCGACCGCGGCGCGCTGCTCGTCCGTCGTGCCGTAAGCATGCCGATGGGCCTGCGCGATCAGCGCGTAAAAAGCCGGTATCGGCGGACCGTACGGTCGTTCGAATTGCGGATGGCCGGCGGTGGACATCGCCTCTATCGCCTTGTCGCGCGAAAGGCCCGAGACCTGGCTGTCGGCCATCGTGATTAGAATCGTTTCGCACATCCCGGTCGCGATCGCCGACGCCGCATGATGCAGCATCGTCAGCGTCGTGCCGCCGCCGGCCGGCGCCGTGATGCAATAGCGCGGGAAAATCCGCATGTACTCCGCGATTATCTCGGCGTGATAGACGTACGGCTCGGCCCACGAGACGCAGGTAATCAGGCCGTCGACGTCATCCTTGCCGATGCCGGCGTCGGCGAGCGCGAGCCGCGCAGCCTTGACGTAAAGCTGGGTCGCGCTGAGATCGGGCACGACGCCGACTTCGGTATCCGCGGCGCCTACGATCGCGACCTTGTTCCGCAACGAGTCCGTAAGATTCTCCGCGGCCGCGCGCAGCTTAATTCATCGCGAAGCCGAACACCCGCGCGACGTTGTCGTGCACCATCTTGCGCGTGTCGGCGGCGGAGATGCCCGCGAAATTGTGCGCGACTTTCTTGCGCGAGTAGGGCCATACGCCTTCGGTATGCGGGTAATCCGAACCCCACATCAGGTTCTCGACGCCAATCATCTCGCGCGTCAGCACGCCCGCGCGGTCGTCCTCGAACGTGGCGAAGAACTGGCGATGGAAATAGGCGCTCGGCGTTTCCGGCAGCTTCGGCTCCATCCAGCCGCGATGGTCGTCCCACCAATGGTCCATGAAGGACAGCACCGACGCGATCCAGCCGATCCCGCCTTCGACCATCGACCACTTCAAGCGCGGAAACCGCATCGGCGCGCCGCCCCAGATAAGCCGCATCACGGTGTCGTACATCATGAACTTGATGACGCCCACGTTGATTCCGCCGGCGCCGGGACCGTGCGCGATACCGTACGGCTCGCGGCCGCTCAGATGCATGCTGGCGACAAGGTTCAAATCCTGCAGCGCCGCCCACAGCCGATCCCATTCGGGCGAGTTATAGGGCCGATCATCGACCCACGCCGGCAGCATCACGGTCGCGAAACCCATCTTCGCCGCGCGCTCCGCCTCTTTGATCGCGTTTTCGATCGGACCGCGATTCGGCAGCATCGCGGCGCCTTTGAGACGCGCGGGATGGACCGAGCAATACTCGGCCAGCCAATCGTTGTAGGCGCGGCAGCAGGCGTGGATATACCCGGCGTCGGGCGCGCGCACGATATGCAGGCCCACGCCCGGATAGATGACTTCTCCGGAAACTCCGTCCAGTTCCTGGTCCTTCAGGCGCTCGTTCGGATCCCACGAACCCAGCCGGTTCTGGTCGTAGCTGTAACCCTTCGCCACCGGAATCTCTATCCCCTGCGCCTTCAGGTCGGCCATCGGTCCCTCGAATGCGAGCGGGCGCGGACGCATCCCGTCGATCACGATATAGTCGCCGCTTTCGTCGAGCCGCTCGATACGCGGCGCGCGGTCGCGCCACTTCGCATCGATTCGCTTGAGCCACAAATCGCGCGGCTCCATCACATGCGAGTCCGCCGACAGCAGGCTTTCGCCGTATTCGCCTTCAGCCATACGCCATCTCCAACGGCGCGCGGCATTAGACCGACCGCACTCCAGCGCGCAATTTAACTCATTTTCAAAAAGGGCGGTAACGCCCGCCGCAGACGTTACGACGGAAGACTCACGGCGGCCACGATGCGCAGCCTCCGGACGGCGGATATAATCGCGATGCGTCGCCATCGACGAAGGAAATCCGGGTTCGACCTCATGCCGATACGCGCCATTGTTTTCGATCTGGACGGCACGCTCGCCGACACCGAACCGCTCCATTTCGAGGCTTTCGCGGAAACCCTTCGGCCGCAAGGAATCGCGCTCGATCGCGCCGACTACTTCGCGCGGCTGATCGGCTACAACGATCGCGATTGTTTCGCGGCCGTGCTCGCCGAGCGCGGTCTCTCGCACAACGAGGACCGACTGGCCGCGCTGATCGAGCGCAAGGCCGGCGTGTACGGCGCGATGATCGCGGAGCGCGACGTGCTCTACCCGGGCGCGGCGGATTTCGTGCGGCGATGCGCCGAGCGGTTTCCGCTGATGCTGGTGACCGGAACGCTCCGAACCGAAGCCGAAGCGATCCTCGGCGGCGCGGGCTTGCGATCGCTTTTTCTCGATATCATCGCCGCGGAGGATGTCGCTCGCGGCAAACCCGACCCCGAAGGATTTCTCGCGGCGCTGGGCCGTCTCGGCTTCATGTTGCGGCCGCGTCCTTCGATCGTCGCCGCCGAATGTCTCGCGATCGAGGATACCGCGGCGGGAATCGCCGCCGCCCGCGCGGCCGGGATGCGCGTGCTGGCGTTCGGCCACACCGCGAACGGCGACGCGCTCGCCGGCGCCGATCTGACGCGCCCGGCGATCGGCGCGACCAATCTCGACGAAGTGCTGCGGCATTTCGCCGCCGCGGTCTGAGCCGGGAAAAGCTCAGCCGAGCGCTTCGAGCAGGCGCGTCGGCAGCCGATCGAAAGGTCCGTTCGACATGCATACGATCACGTCGCCGCCGCGCGCGTCGCGCACGATTCCGTCGAGAATCGCGTCCGTATCGGGATACGCCGCCGCGACCGGACCGTGCGCGGCGATCGCCGCCGCAAGCGCGCCGGTATCGAGCCGCTCGGCCGGCGGAATCGGATCGTTTTCCTTGAAATAAACCGCGCCGAGATAGACGCGGGCGGCGCGATCGAACGCGCCCGCGAAACCCTGCTGGAAGACCGCGCGGCGCGACGTATTCGAGCGCGGCTCGAACGCCGCCACGATCCGCCGGCCGGCGAACCGCTCGGCGATCGCCTCGAGCGTCGCGGCGATCGCCGTCGGATGGTGCGCGAAGTCATCAATCACCGTGATTCCGCGCGCCTCACCGACGATCTCTTGGCGGCGCTTGACGCCGCGGAAAGTGGCGAGTCCGTGCGCGATCGCATCGGCGTCGATTCCGCACTCGCGCAGCAACACCCATACGCCGAGCGCGTTGGCGACGTTCATCCGCCCGCCGATCGGCAGAAACAGATCGCCGGCGACGCGCCGTCCGTCGCGCTCGATCGCGAAATGCGCGCCGTCCGCACGGATCGCAACGTCCGCGGCGCGGCACTCTCCCGCGCGCAGGCCGAAGGTGGGCCGCCGCGCCTGCGTGCGCGCGCTCACGTCGAGCGCATGCGGAAAGTCGGCGCATACCGCGAGCACGCGCGACTCGTCCATCCGCTCGGCCAACGCGCGGAACGACGACTTCACATGCTCGAGGTCGCGATAGATATCGGCGTGATCGAATTCGACCGCCGTCAGAATCGCGCCGCGCGGACGGTAGTGCAGGAATTTCGGCCCCTTGTCGAAAAACGCGGTGTCGTACTCGTCGCCTTCGATCACGAAGTCATCGCCGCCGTCGAGCCGGTAGTTCGCGCCGAAATCGATCGCGATTCCGCCCACCAGCATCGACGGATCGCGCCCCGCCGCCGCCAGCACATGCGCGATCATCGCCGTGGACGTCGTCTTGCCGTGCGTTCCGGCGACCATCAGCACCCGCCGCTCGCGCAGGAAAAAACTCCAGAGCGCCTCCGGCATCGAAACGTACGGAATCACGCCCGCGATCAGCGCGGCCGCTTCCGGATTCGCGCGCGTCACCACGTTGCCGACGATCGCGAGGTCGGGCGGCGGCTCCAGATTCGCGGCGGAGTACGGAATTCGCGCCGCGACGTTCAATTCCTTCAGCAGCGACGCGGTTGGTTCGTAAAGCTGGCTGTCCGAGCCGGTCACGCGAATCCCGCGCGCGACGAACATCCCCGCCAGCGCCGCCATCGCGGAACCCGCCACGCCGATCAGATGAACGTGGCGAACAGCCGCGGGAATCCGCTCCATCCGCGCCGCCGACTCGGCGGATACCTCGAACGCCATGCCCGTCAACCCCCGTCCGCCGCCGCGCGCTTCACAATTCCGCGCGCCGCAGCCGCAGCGAATTCGCCACGACCGAAATCGAACTCGCGCTCATCGCCGCGCTCGCGATCATCGGATTCAGCAGCAAACCGATAAACGGATACAGCGCGCCCGCCGCGATCGGCACGCCGAGCATATTGTAAACGAACGCGAAAAAAAGATTCTGCCGGATATTCCGCATCGTCGCGCGGCTCAGATGGACCGCGCGCACAATTCCGGTCAAATCGCCCTTGACCAGCGTGATTCCCGCGCTCTGCATCGCGACGTCGGTTCCGGTGCCCATCGCGATTCCAACCGTCGCCGCGGCCAGCGCCGGCGCGTCGTTGATTCCGTCGCCCGCCATCGCGACCACGCGCCCCTCGCCTTGCAGGCGGCGTACCGTCTCGGCTTTGTCCGCCGGCATCGCTTCCGCGATAAATTCCCTGATACCGAGCCGCCGCGCGACCGCCTCCGCCGTCGCCCGGCTGTCGCCGGTGAGCATCACCACGCGGATTCCGGCCGCGGACAGTTGCGCGAGCGCCGCCGGCGTCGTTTCCTTGACCGGATCGGCCACCGCGATCAGCCCCGCCGGCGCGCCGTCGATCGCGACGAAGACGACCGTCGCGCCTTCCGCCCGCGGCTTCGCCGCGCGCGTCTCCAAATCGCTCGCGGCGGCGCCCGCAACGCTGAAAATCGAAGTCCTTCCCACGGCGACTTTGCGCCCTTCGATCGTTCCGGACACACCGGCGCCGGGCGTCGATTTGAAATCATCGACTTTGGCGAAAACGATTCCGCGCGCGCCCGCGCCCGCCGCGATCGCCGCGGCCAGCGGATGTTCGCTCAAGCGCTCGACGCTCGCGGCGAGCCGCAAAAGTTCGTTTTCAGGCACGCCGCCAAGAGTTTGCACGCCCACCAGCCGCGGCTTGCCGGCGGTCAGCGTGCCGGTCTTGTCGACCACGATCGTGTCGATCTTTTCCATCTGTTCGAGCGCTTCGGCGTTGCGGATCAGCACGCCCGCGCGCGCCCCCCGGCCCGTGCCGACCATCACCGCCAGCGGCGTGGCGAGACCCAACGCGCACGGACAAGCGATTATCAGTACCGCGACCGCGGCGAGAATCGCATGCGCGAGACGCGGCTCCGGCCCCGCCACATACCACGCCGCGAACGCCACCACCGCCGCCGCCAGCACCATCGGCACGAAATAGCCCGACACCATGTCGGCCATCCGCTGAATCGGCGCGCGGCTGCGCTGCGCCTCGGCCACCATCCGCACGATTTGCGCCAGCACGGTTTCCGCGCCGACCCGCTCCGCGCGCATCACGAACGAGCCGGCGCCGTTGACCGTCGCGCCGATCACGCGGTCGCCCGCCGCTTTTTCCACGGGCATCGGCTCGCCCGTGATCATCGATTCGTCGATCGCGCCCGCGCCTTCGACGATTACGCCGTCAACCGGAATTTTTTCGCCCGGCCGCACGCGCAGCAGATCGCCTGGCTGCACGCGGTCGAGCGGCGCGTCCTCTTCGATACCGCCGAGCCGGACGATTCGCGCCGTCCGCGGAGCCATCCCGAGCAGCTCTCGAATCGCTCCCGCCGTCCGGCCGCGCGCGCGCAGCTCCAGCACCTGGCCCAGCAGCACCAGCGCGGTGATAACCGCCGCCGCCTCGAAATAGACCGGCGGCAGTCCGCCCGCGCCGCGCGCCGACGGCGGAAAGATTTGCGGCGCGAGCGCGGCGATCAAGCTGTAGCCGTATGCGATTCCAACGCCGAGCGAAATCAGCGTGAACATGTTGAGGCTGCGGTTCGCGACCGAACGCGCGCCGCGCGCGAAAAACGGCGCCGCGCCCCAAACCACCACGGGCGTCGCCAGCGCAAGCTCGATCCATGCCATCGTGCGCATTCCACCCAGCGCGCGCCGCGCCGGCATGCCCGGCAACGCATCGGCCATCGCCAGCGCGAGCAGCGGCGCCGACAACACCGCGCTGACCCAAAAACGCCGCGTCATGCCGATCAGCTCGGGATTCGGCGGCTCCGCGTCCGCCGCCGCAACGTGCGCCTCCAGCGCCATTCCGCAAAGCGGGCAATCGCCCGGCGCCGAACGGCGCACCTCCGGATGCATCGGGCAGGTGTAAACCGCCGCCGCATCGTTGGCCGCGGGTGCGGCGGCGCGCGGCGCGGCCGGTTTCGCCGCCAGATATTTCGCCGGCTCGGCGGCGAATTTCTTCAGGCACCCCTCGCTGCAAAACAGGAATTCACGCGCCTCGTGATTATGCCGCCACTTCGCCGCCGCCGGATTTACCGTCATCCCGCAAACCGGATCTTTCGCCACGGCCGCGCCAGCGGCGGCGGCCGGCCCGTGATGGCTTCCGCATTTATCTTCCATGCCTGTCACGCCAGAAAACGATCAAGCGCGCCGATCAATTCATCGATTTTCGCCCGCGAGCCGCCAGCCGCGAGCGCGTCGGCGACGCAGGTCTCCAGATGTTCCCGCAGCAGGATCAGCGCCGCGCGATCGAGCGCGCGCCGCGCCGCCGCGATTTGCTGCAGCACGTCCACGCAATACGCGTCGCCCTCGACCATCCTGCCGACGCCGCGCAACTGCCCCTGCGCACGATTCAGGCGCGCCATGATATCGCGCTTCAGCCGGACCGCCCGCGGCCGGGGTTTGAGCCGGGCGGCGCGGTTATGGTTCGATTGCGATCCAGCCATACTCCCTAATAGTATCGGTCATACTGGATGGGAGTATATCGCGCTAATTCGGGAGAGACAAGTTGCGCTCAATCGCCGACCCCCAGCGCCTCCATCGCGAGGTCGTGGATCATCGGCCGGAACTCGCGAATCGCCTGGTTGTCGCGATGCGGATGAACGCGGTTGGTGAGCAGCACGATCGAGATTCCGGCTTCCGGTTCGATCCAGATAGAAGTGCCCGTGAAACCCAGATGGCCGACAGCAGCGGGCGAAAAATGGCGTCCCGAGCTTGAATACGCCGGCGACGGCGTGTCCCATCCGAGCGCCCAGGTCGAGCCGCTCACGGCGGAATCGCGCGTCCAGAATTCGCGGACGATTTTCTGCGGCAGAAGATCGGAATGGCCGACCCACGCCGCCATCAATTCGACCGCGATTCGATCGATTTCCGCCGCCGGCGCGAACAGCCCCGCATGCCCCGCCACGCCGCCCATCGCGTAGGCGTTTTCGTCATCGACCTCGCCGCAAAGAATCCGCTGGCGGATCGGACAAAATCCGGTCGCCGCGAACATCTCGGCGACCGGTTCGAGCCGGCGCACCCGCGCGAGCGCCAGATCGAAAAATCCGGTCGCGCGCAATCCGAGCGGCCGGAAAATCCGCTCGGCGCAGAAACGATCGAGCTGGGACAGGCCGATCTGCTCGATCGCCTCGCCGAGCAGCATGAAACCCAGGTCGGAATAGATGGCGCGAACGCCGGGCCGCGCTTCCGGACGTTCGCGATGGATTTCCTCGTAAACGAAGTCGCGCGCGGCGCGGCTCGCCGTGAAGTTCACCCGGCCGCCGCGCTCGATCGCGGCCACGCGCTCGTAAAACGCGCGCCAAGCCGCCAGCCCCGAACAGTGCGCCAGCAGATGGCGGAAGGTCACTCCGCCCTTGCCATGCACTCCCAGATTCGGCAGGTAGCGGCCGACCCGCTCGTCGAGCTTCAACTTGCCCTCGGCGACCAGCGCCATCGCCGCGGCCGCGGTCGCGAGCGGCTTGGTCAGCGACGACAGGTCGAAGACCGTCTCCAAGCTCATCGGCGCGGCTTCAGGCTCGCGGCGGCGCAACCCGAAGGCGCCCTGATATTCGATGTCCGCGCCGCGCCGCGCGATCAGAACCGCGCCCGGAATCGCGCCTTTTTCGATCGCTTCGGCGAACGCCTGTTCGACCTCGCGCCAACTCACGGCATGTCCCTCCTTTGCGCGCGCCCCCTGCGCGCACACGCCGCGCGCCGCCTAGCTCACGACGGCATCCTCGCACACCATGCGCCGCGCGCCGGCTTCGAGCCGCACCGCGGCCCCAAACGGCAGCGCCAGGTTCTCCGAACCGTGGCCGGCCTCGATTCCGAATAACACCGGACAGTCGAGATCGCGCGTCTGCTCCGCGGCGAACTCCGCGATGCGCGTCCGTTCGAGATCCTCGCCGCCCAGCGGCCGGATTGCGCCGAAGACAATTCCCGCGACCCGGCCGAGCGCGCCCGACTGCCGCAACTGCACGAGCATCCGATCGATGCGATAAGCTTTTTCGCCGGTATCCTCGAGGAACAGAATCCGGCCGTCGAAACGCGGCGCGTACGGCGTGCCGAGCGTCGCGACGACGACCGACAGGCATCCGCCGATCAGTTCGCCGGCGGCGGTTCCCGGCCGCAGCGCCGCTTCCGCTTCGAGCTCGAAGCCGCCCGGCGCGCCGCCGAGCAGGCGCTGGAGATGCGCGCTCGATCGCGGCGTCAAGCCGCGCGCGAAATCCATCGCCGCCATCGGACCGTGAAACGCGATCACGCCCGCGCGATCGACCAGCGCATTGAGCAGAAAAGTCGCGTCGGAGAAGCCCAGGAAAATTTTCGGCCGCCGCGCGATCGCCGCATAATCGACCTGCGGCAGAATCCGGCCCGCGCCGTAGCCGCCGCGCGCCGCGAAAATCGCGCGCACTTCCGGATCGGCGAAAAACGCGTTCAGCTCCCCCGCCCGCACCGCGTCGGTTCCCGCCATGATTCCGGCGCGATCCAGCGCATGTGCGGACACTTTGACCCGGTAACCCATCGCCGCCAGCGCTTCGACGCCCGTTTCGAGATAGCTGCGCTCGATCGCGGCCGACGGCGCCACCACCCCCACCACGTCTCCCGGTCTCAGCGCCGGCGGCTTGCGCGGTTTCGCCATCGCGATTCGATTTATCCGGCCGGCGACGCCGCGCGCGCCGCGCCGGCCGCACGATACGCTCGCGCCGGGGCGTATGCGCCTAAAGCGATCGTCCGACCGCCTCCGCCACCGGCCCGAGCGCGGCCATCAGATGCGCGAAACTCGCCGGCGTCAACTGTTGCGGACCGTCGGAAAGCGCGGCCGCCGGGTCCGGATGAACTTCAATCAGCAGGCCGTCCGCGCCTGCGGCGACCGCCGCCAGCGCCATCGGTTCGACCAGCGACCACACGCCCGTGCCGTGGCTGGGATCGACAATCACCGGCAGATGGGTCCATTGCTTGAGCAGCGGCACGGCGTTGAGATCAAGGGTGTTGCGGGTCGCCGTCTCGAATGTTCTGATCCCGCGCTCGCACAGCACCACGTCGGGATTCCCTTCGGAGAGAATATATTCCGCCGCCATCAGAAATTCGTCGAGCCGCGTCGCCATCCCCCGTTTCAGCAACACCGGCTTGCGAATCCGTCCGAGCCGGCGCAGGAGCGAGAAATTCTGCGCATTGCGCGCGCCCACCTGCAGCATGTCGGCATGTTCCGCGACGAGATCGATATCCTGCGCGTCCATGATTTCGGTGACGACCGGCAGTCCGGCGCGGCGCGCGGCGGTTTCAAGCAGCGTGAGGCCGCGATCCTCCATCCCCTGGAACGAATAGGGCGAGGTGCGCGGCTTGTACGCGCCGCCGCGCATCAGATGGGCCCCGGCGCGCTTCACCGCGTCGGCCGCGCCTTCGACCTGCGCGGCGCTTTCGACCGCGCACGGCCCGCCCATCACGACGATTCGGCGCCCGCCGATTTCAACTCCGCCGACCGTCACGCGCGATCCTTCGGGCCGGACCTCGCGGCTCGCGAGCTTGTAAGGTCTGAGCACCGGCATCACCCGCTCGACTCCCGCGACGGACTCGAGATGGGCGAGCGAATGGCCCTCGCCGCGCTCGTCGCCAACGCACGCGACGACGGTGCGTTCAACCCCGCGAATCACGTGGGCGCGGTAGTCGAGCGCCTCGACCATCCGCACCACATTCGCGATCTCGGCTTCGCCGGCCCGCGGCCGCATCACGACAATCATCGCGCGAAGCCCCCTCTTTGGCACATCCCGGCGGCGTTCGATTCTTTCGCCGGCGGACGTGAAAGGCGGCCGATGGCGGGTTCATGCGCGGACGGCGGAGCGCCGCGCAAATCAATTTTGCAAGGCATGTACGATGCGCTGACGGGGCGCATGCGATCTTTAGTATCACGCCCAATCTCGGTTTTCAGCGTTTTTCCTTTTGAAATCGATATTTTTCAACGCCCGGCGGAATCGCTCGACGAATTAGGCCGGAAAAGCGAATACCCGCGTCAAGCCGCCATCGCGTTCGACCACGGCGGTCCGGCCGCAAAGGCGCGGCGGCCATAAGCGTCAAGGCCGGCCCGCGGAATCTCGCTTTCGGGCGCCGAACGCATCGAACGCGCCATTGAACGCGCCGCCCAACCCTTTTACTATGGTTTTCAATAGCCGGTCCGCCGCACTCCGCGCGGAGGATTCGCAATTTCGGCATCTACCGCGACGGAGATGACTGTGCCTCGCAAACCGCCCCGACCACTGCGCTTGCTGCATACCTCCGACGTTCACCTGGAGACCGACACCTTCGGCGTCGGCGCGCGCGGCGACGAGTTTCGCAATCGCGTCAGGCGCGCGTTCGCGGGCGTGATCGATCTCGCCAACCGCCGGGAGAGCGATTTGCTGCTGATCGTCGGCGACCTGTTCGATTCGAGCCGCGTGCAGGCTGAAGCGATGGAATTCGCGCTCGGCCAGATCGGGCAGGCGCGGATGCCGGTGGTGATGATTCCCGGCAATCACGACGCGCACGACGAGCGGTCAATTTACGCCGCGCTCGACCCCGCGATACTGCCGGCGAATCTGCATTTGATCCTCGAACCGGAAGGCCGCGTAATCGATTTTCCGGAACTCGGCGCGCGCCTCTGGGGCAAGGCGCTGGTGGAGCATTCGCCCGACTACCGCCCGCTCGGCGGCATCCCCGCGGCGCATCCTGAACGCTGGAATATCGCGCTGGCGCACGGACTGTTCACCGAAGACGGCGGCAACGGCCGCTCTTCGCCGATTACGCCGGACGAGATCGAGACCAGCGCGTGGGACTATATCGCCCTCGGCCACGTGCACGTCTTTGGCGACGTATCGCGCGGCGCTACGCGCGCGGCCTACTGCGGCACTCCGGCGCCGCTGTACGCCAGTTCCGAGGCTGGATGGGTCGCATGGGTCACCTGCGTTCCGGGCGAACCGGTGCGGCTCGATCGGCTGCTTATCACGGACGAAGCCGCCATCGCGGCCGCGCAACCGGCCGACCTACCCTGACCGTCTCAAAGAGGCGACGCCGCTCGCGCAGCGGGGCCATCGACCGGCGTCCCGGCAACGGCGTCAGGCCGCGCGTGACCGGCGCCGCGCCCGCACTGGCCGGGCGTCGCCAGGAGCCGCGAGCGGCGCCTTTCTGACAGCTTCGGACGCCATCTGGCGCAGATGCGGGAAACTCGCGCAAAGCCGCGCCAATAGCCGCTCGAAGCTGCCGTCATCGAGCGGCTTGAGGATGCAATCCAGCGCGCCTTCGCTCAGAAAAGCACGGCGAATCTCGGGAAAGGCCGGCTCGCTGACGATCAATATCGGCGTCATCGGATGCGCCGCGCGCATCGTCCGGAACAGCGCCAGCGCGCCCGTTCCGCCGTCGCGCGACACGGCGATATCGAGGATCACCAGCGAAGGCGCCACCGTATGAAAAAGGCCGAGCGCCTGTGCGGCGTTCTCGGCCTCCGCGACCACCTCGCATCCGATGCATTCGAAGTGACGGCGCAGGACATTCCGGACCTCCGCCGATTCATCTACCATCAAAATCCGCACCACCATCGCTGTTCCGCCGCCTCCTGACTTACCCGGAACGCCCCCGCCGCCGTCCGCGAATCTCGGCATCAAACGGATTGCAATTACGAGACCATCGCCCAAGGCGCGCCTTGAAACAGCGCGAACGAATTTTTTTAGTTAATGTGGAATTTTTCCGCATTCTATCGAGTTGGCTGCGATGTAGCGTTTGGCGACAACGGTTGTCCGAATTGCAGTTATGCTACATCGCAGTGCACGACGCGACGCGGCGCGATGCCGCATCGGCGACCCAATCGCGCGCAGGATTCGCTATGACCAAAACGCTCATGATCGCTCCCACCGCCCGCAAAGCCGCCGACCATCTCAAGCGCGCCGCCGGAAGCGACGGATGCGTCATGGGCCATTTGATTTTGACCTTTCCGCAACTGATTGCGGCCTTGGCGGGCGAGTCGAACGATACGCGCGAGCCGATCGACCACATCGGCGAACGCATCGCGCTCCGGCGTGCGCTCGAACGGGCAAGCCTGCCGGGCATCCTCGAATCGCCCGGGCCGGGATTGATCGAAAGCCTGCTCGGCGTGATCCGTTCCATCAAAACCGGAGCGCTGACCCCCGCCGATCTGCGGCGAGCCGCGAATGGCCTTGCGCTGGCCACCGCGATTTCGCCCGGCGATCTCGCCAAAGCCGGAGCGGCGTACGACGCGCTGCTGGCGCAAGCCGGTCTCCGCGATCATTACGATCGCGAGGCGGCGGTGCTCGCGATGCTCCATCGCTGCGAGGACGAGGGGCGCCGGCCGCGCTTGCTCAACGGCGTCGACCGCGTCGTAATCGCGGAAATATACGATCTCAGCCTGCTTCAATTCATGATTGCCGCCTCGCTAATCCGCATCGCCGGCGCGGCGGAGGTGACGATTCAGGCCCAGCCCAATCAGGTCACCAACGCGACCCGTTTCGCCGAGTTGACCTGGAACCGCTTCGTCGGCGAAGAATCGATCGCCGATCAGACGCTGCCCGGGTTCGTGAATCGCGCGGGGCGGATCGGACAATTGAGCTTCCTGCTGCGGAATATCTTCGCCGCCGAAGCTCCAGAGCCGCCGCCCGCCGACCATACGGTCCAAATCGTCAAAGCGCCGTCTCCTATGCGCGAAGCTGAGGAAGTGGCGCGCGCGGTCCGCGAACTGCTTGAACAGCCCGGCGGCGAAGCGATCGCGCCCGGCCGGATCGCGATCGTCGCGCGCGACCTCGGGCCGTACGCGGACTATCTGGAAACCGCCTTTCGCCGTTACCGGATTCCTCTGCGCCTGGGACACGAACGTCCTTTGCACGCCGCGCCGGCCGCGCGCGCAATCCTGGATTTGCTGCGCGTTCCCACCGAAGATTTTGGCCGCGAAGCGCTTGGCCGCGTGCTCGGCTCGGCGCTGTTTCGCTCGCCGGCGCGCGCGTATTTTCCGATGCTCGCCGAAGCCGGATATATCGACCGGACGACCGCTCCATTGACCGAACGGCTCGCGCGGCGGCGTGATTTTTTCCGCGACGCGGCGAACGCCGCGCCAGACCAGGAAACCAGCCGGCGCGCCGCCGCGGCCGCCGATCGATTCGACCGCGCGCGCGGCGAATTTGCGCGGCTGCTCGATTTCCTTGAACCGATGGACGAAACCGCTTCGGCCGCGGACCACGTTAAGCGGCTGCGCCATGCGCTTGCCGAACTTCATTTCGACCCAGCCGCGAATCCGCTCGACCCGGACTCGGCCTGCAACGCGGCCGCCGCGGGGCCAATCGACGCGGCGCTCGACGCGCTGGCCGGCGCGGACGCCCGGCTTGCTCCCGATCGCACGCTGAAGGCCGAAGAATTCGCCGCCGAGGTCGCCGATATTTTCGCCGAAACGACTTTCGACAGCCCCGGCGACGACAGCCTCCCGAGCGTTCTGGCTCTGCCTGTGATGGAAGCGCGCGGACTCGATTTCGATTTTGTGTTCGTGATGGGCCTGAACGACGGCGTCTTTCCCGCGTATCGCGGCGAGGACCCGCTTATCCCCGACGCCGCGCGAATCGCACTGAATCCGCGGCTCGCGGACGCGCTGCGGCGGCGCTATGCGGCGCGGGCCGCAGCGGCGCCCGGCCCGATTCTGCGCACGCGGCGCCATCGCAACGCCGAAGATCCGTTTCTGTTTTTTCTCGCGCTCTCGATGCCGTCGCGGCGCGTGACGCTAACCTTCGCGGCGGCGGACGATAGTGGCCGGCCGCTGGCGCGCTCGCCCTTTATCGACGAAGTTGTGCGGCTGCTCGGCGCCGGATCGGTCAGTGAAGTCATACCGGAAAATTTCATTCCGCCGCCGTCGCAATGCCGCGCCGACGACGAAATCATCAATTGCGCCGCCGAGCTGTCGATGTTCGACGGCGAGTGTCCGGCCGAGATCGCCGCGCCGGAACGCGCCGCGTCAATTTCCCGCCGCATCAAAATCGAACGGGCACGGCTGGATTATCTGGCGATGCCGACGCGCGAGGAACTCAAATCGCTCGCTTCGTCTCCGGAAAAGGCCGGCCGCGCCGGTCCGTACGACGGCCGCATCGGCCCCGATCCGCGCCTGCGGGAAATGCTGCTCGGCGCATCCGGCAAGACGCCCCGGCAATGGACCGCCGGACGGCTCGACGCGGCGTCCGCGTGCGGCTTTCGCTATTTCGCGGCGGAAATTCTGCGGCTGGAGGAAGCCGAAGAGATCGACGTCGAACAGAGCGGCATGGAGCGCGGATCGCTCGCGCACGACGTTCTGCGCGAACTAATCGAACAAAATGTCGATTTCGCCCGGCTCGCCGCCGCGCGCGTAAAGGCGCGCGACATCCTGAACAAGCTGCGCGCCGCGCACGAGGCGCAAGCGCGCGACCCGGCGTTTTTCGCGATCGCATGGGAAAACGTCGAACGTATCGTGGACGAATTCGTGCGCTACGAGAACCGCCGCCTGGCCAACGGAGCGGATAAACCGTCGGAATCGCACGCGGAGCGTACCTTCACGCTGAAAATCGAAGATCGCCGACGGCTGCCGCCCGATCAAAGAATCGACGTGGCGCTGTCCGGTCGCATCGATCGGCTCGACCTGTATCGCAACGGCGACAGGCGCATCGAGCGCCTGCGCGTCATCGATTACAAAACCTCCCGCGGCCTCCGCAACTACAAATCTGCGCTGAAGCCCGAAAATTTCGGCCTTGCGAGTTTCCAGATTCCGCTTTACCTGATGGCGGCGCGCAATGATTTTGCGGGCGAGATCGCGCCGAAGGCAAAATTTGAAGGCGGCTATCTGGCGCTGGCCGCACGCGACCATGAAAAAGAGGCGGTTGCGGAGTTTGACGGCGCGCGCTTCGCGATCGAGCCTGAGAAGCGCAAGCAGTTCGCGGAGCGGGCGGAACCGGCGCCTGGCGCACCCGCGATCGTCCTCATCCCGGTCGCCGACCGGATTATCGATGTCGTCGGCGCGATGGCGTCGGGGCGTTTCGACGTCGATCCGCTAGCCTGTGACGAGTGGTGCCCTTATCGCCCGGTCTGCCGCTATCGAAAGGGCGAAAATTAAGATGGCCTCGAAATTCGAGCCGACCGAAGAGCAACGCGCCGCGATCGTCACGCCCGGCAACCTGCTGATTCGCGCCGGCGCGGGCTCGGGAAAAACCGAGACGCTCGCGCGCCGCTTCGTCGCGCTCGCCGCGGGCGATATCGCCGGACGCGCTCCGGTTCCGCCGGAACGGATGGCGGCGATCGTGTTCGGCAACCTCGCCGCCGTCGAACTGCGCGAAAGAATCGGCGCGGTGCTCGACGAGCGAATCGCGAGCGCGGCCGACCCGGAACAACGCGCCGGATTGCGGCGCGCGCGCCGGATGCTTCCGCTCGCCCGCATCTCGACCATCCATGCGTTCTGCGCGCGGATCCTGCGCGAGAACCCGCTCGCCGCCGGCCTCGATCCCGGTTTCATGGAACTCGACGAATTCCAAAGCGACGCCTTTCTGAGTCGCGAGGCGCGGCAAAAATTGATCGAACTGGTGCGCGCGGGCGACCCCGGCGCCTGCTACCTGGTCGGAACGTATCGGCTCGAGGGGTCCGAGCGGTCGACGGGAGCGGTCGATCTCGTCATCTCGACCGCTACGCAAATCGCCCGTCTCGGCAAATCGCCGGAATGGCTCCTGGAGCGCGCGCTTGCGTTCGGCAGCGGAGAAAAAAACTTCCGGCGCGAGCTCGAAAATATCGGCGCCAGCGCGATTCGCCTGATCGAAACTCTGCTGGCTGCAACGGTCCCCGGCGCCGCAGGAGACAGAATCGCCGAATCGAACGATCGCTGGGCCGGCGCGAAAACGGCGCTCCAACGGATCGTACGCTGCGAAGAAGAAGCCGAGTGGGACTCCCTGGCGGCGTTTTCCGACGGGCTGCCAAAGGCTCAGAACAAAACGATCAAAGAAACCGTCAAGGCAATTAAGTCGATTCTGCCCAAATCCGGCGAACTCAGCGGGGAACTGGCTGCGGAATGGGGCGCGATGCGCGCGATTCCCTTGATCCGCGAGGCCGCCCGGACCGCCGCGGCCGTGGCGCAGGCGTTGATCGACGCGCGCCACCGTGAACGCGTCGTCACCTTCGACGACCTCCTGATTCTCACGCGCCAACTATTGCGCGAGCGCGCCGATATCGCCAATCGCTACCGCGCCGAGCTCGACGCGCTGTTGGTTGACGAATATCAGGATGTCGATCCGCTCCAGGACGATATCGTCGCAACGCTGGCCGCGCCCGCAAGCGGCGGCGCCGTGCCGGAACTGTTTATCGTCGGGGACGAGAAGCAGTCGATCTACGGTTTTCGCGGCGCCGACGTGACCGTCATCAATCGCCCGCGCGACGCCGCCTCGCAAGCCCTGCCGTTGCGCGGAAATCGCCGCTCGACGCCCGCAATTATCGGCTTCGTGAACGGAATCGGCGCCTATGTGATGAAACCGCCCGCCGGCGAAGACGCGCCGGGCGGCGCCAGCCGGCCATGGTGGGTGGAATGGACTCCCGATCATCATTTGCGCGCGCTCCGCACAGACGGATTCAATCCGCCGATCGAGATAATCGTCGGGGCTGATGACCGGGCTCATGAGGCCGCGGCGATCGCGGCGCGGATCCGCGGAATGATCGCCGCGGAAGAAGCCGTATTCGACGAAAAAACCGGCGCGCCGCGGCCGGCGCGATACGGCGATATCGCGATTCTGCTGCGCGCGTTCGGCGACGTCGCGCTCTACGAGAACGCGCTCGCGCAGGCCGGAATTCCAAGCTACACGGTTCAAGGACGGGGGTTTTTCGCCTGTACGGAGGTCGGCGATCTGACCGAACTGCTGGCCGCGATCGACGATCCAGACAATTCCCTCGCGCTCGCCGCCGCGCTTCGTTCACCGCTGTTCGGGCTGTCGGACCGCTGTCTGTTCGACCTTGTAAACGGCTCCGGCGGAGCGACAGTCTCGCTGGCCGCGGTTTTTTCGGCGCCGGAACCGCCCGCGCCCGAAAACCCCGCCGAAGACGCGGCCGGCGCCTCGGCCGCGTGGAACATTCTGAAGCGACTGCGCGAACTGCGCGGCCGCGCGCCGCTGACCACACTGCTGGAACGCGCGCTCGCGCTCACCGATTTCGAGGCCGTGCTGCTCGGACTCGAACGCGGCCGCCAGCGCGTCGCCAACGTGCGCAAGCTTGTCGAACTGGCGCGGCGCTTCGAGTCGAGCGAAATTTTTTCGCTGCGCGATTTCGTCGCGACGCTGCGGCGGCTTGCACAGGACCAAGAGCGCGAGTCGCAGGCTCAAATTCTTGGCGCGGATCAGAACGTAGTGCGCCTGATGACGGTCCATCAGGCGAAGGGACTCGAGTTCCCGATCGCGATCGTCGCGGATCTGGCGCGCCGGCCCCCGAACGATCGCGAGGTGTGCGCGATTTCGCCCGAACATGGCCTGATGCTTCCGGCGACTGTTGGAGCCGGCCATTTCCCGCTGCCGCATCGCGAACTCGACGCGCACTGGAAAATGCTGGCCGATCGCGCTGACGCCGAACGCGCGCGGCTGCTTTACGTCGCGATGACGCGCGCGCGCGACCGCCTGATTCTCAGCGAGGGCGCACTCAATTCGCGAACGCCCAAACCCGCATGGGCCAGAACCGTTCGCGCGTTTCTCGCGGAACGGAAGATCGACGTGGCCGCATTCGCCGATTCCGGCGAACCGTCGCGCGAATTTTCAGCCGACGGCTTCGCGATCGTGCTCCGGCGACCGGACGCGGCGGTTGCGGCGATCCGGGACGAGTCCGCGCCGGCGCCGGACGCCGCGCGCGCCGAACTCATGCGGACGAGCCGGGCGAGACGCGATTTCGCCGCGCCGGGCGGCGGCGATTTGATCGTCGATCCCAGTTCGCTCGAGGATTTCGCGCGCTGCCCGCGGCAATATTATTTCCGCCGCAAGCTGAAGCTGCCCGAAGCGCCCATCGCGGCGCGCGGCGCGACCGGCGGCGCGCCGGACGCCGCCACGCTCGGAATCGCGGTTCACAAGATTCTCGAAACGCTCGATTTCGGCGCCGCCGCGGACGCGCTCGAACGCAAGGCCGCCGAGGTCGCGGCCGCGCACGATATACCGCCGGACACGCAACACGAGATCGTGCGCGATTTGCGGCGCTATCTCGCGACCGCCTCGGCCCGTCCGCCCGAGCGCGCGCACCACGATCGGGAATTGCCGTTCTTCATGTGCGCCGCCGCGGGCGATCCCGCGATCTACCTGCGCGGCCGAATCGACTTGTTAATCGTCGATGGCCGCCGCGCGATCGTGCGCGATTACAAATATGCCAAACCTTCCGATGACCGCGCCGGCGCGGAATACACGCTCGCGGGCCAATGCCACGCGCTGGCGGTGAGCGCCGCGTATCCCGATTGCGCGGTGACGGCCGAAGTCGTCTATCTGCGCGGCGGCGTGCGCCGCGTGGAGCTGGATTTGCCGGAACCCGGCGAAATTCGCCGGCGCGTGACGGCGCTCGGCCGGGAACTGGCCGCCGCCGCGCGGGCGGGCGAATGGCCGAAAACGCCCGCGGACGCCCGCGAATGCCGCCGCCTGGGCTGCGGATATGTAACGCGATGCTGGCGCGGGGATTGACTCATGTCGCGCACGGATAAAGTCTTGAACTGTAAGTGGCCGCTTACCTCAGTTTTATGAGTGCAATGTTGCATGGAGGTAAAAATTCTATGAAACCGCTCGGTCTCGCGGTTGCGGCCTCTCTCCTGACGGTTGTCGCGCTCAGCCCGCGTCCCATGGATATGCGCGCGACGAGCGGCGGCCACGCCCCAAACGGAGCAAGCGCCGCACGCTCCGGATTCAGCCGCCACGGCGCGGCGCTGCTGGCGCAGAACGATCAGATGTACATGCAGCAGGAAAACTCCGGCGCCGACACCGGGGATCAAAGCCCGCCCGACGACCAGAGCGTCGACACCGAGACAGGCGACGCCGCCGAACCTGAGGCCGCCGCGCCCGACGCGGGCGGAGATTCCGGCAACGATGCAAGCGGGGCCGACGAGTCGGACGGCGGCAACAGCGGCGATCAGATGAACAACGAGGGTGGCGGCGCCAATCAGGATCAGCCACCGGAAGCGCAGCCTTAGAGCTCGGCGCCGTATCGTCGGCGCACTTCAGGCCATGCAAAACACATAAAAAAGCGGCGGCCGGAATTTCCGGCCGCCGCTTTACGTTTCCGGCGCTTCCGTTGGAAGCCGATTACATCATGCCGCCCGGAGGCATCGCGGGCCCCGCCGGCTTATCTTCAGCCTTCTCGGCCACCATGCACTCGGTGGTCAGCAGCAGACTCGCGACGGAAGCCGCGTTCTGCAGCGCGCTGCGAACGACCTTGGTCGGGTCGATGATGCCCGCCTTCATCAGGTCCTCGAACTCCTCGCTCGACGCGTTGAAGCCGAAGGGCCCCTTGTTGTTGCGCACCTTGTCAACCACGACCGAGCCTTCCCATCCGGCGTTGGTCGCAATCCAGCGGCAGGGATCTTCGACCGCCTTCTTGATGATGCTGATGCCGACCTTTTCCTCTTCGCCGCCGCGCAGCCCTTCGAGCGCCGACGATGCGCGGATCAGCGCCACGCCGCCGCCCGGCACCACGCCTTCCTCGACCGCGGCGCGGGTCGCGTGCAGAGCGTCCTCGACGCGCGCCTTCTTCTCCTTCATCTCGATCTCGGTGGCTGCGCCGACCCGAATCACTGCGACGCCGCCGACCAGCTTGGCCAGCCGCTCCTGCAGCTTTTCGCGATCGTAATCCGAGGTGGTCTCCTCGATCTGCGCGCGGATCTGCTTGATGCGGCCTTCGATGTCAGCCTTCTTGCCGGCGCCGTCGATAATCGTGGAGTTGTCCTTGTCCACCACGATCCGCTTGGCGCGGCCGAGATCCTGCAGCGTGACGTTCTCAAGCTTGATGCCGAGTTCTTCGGCGATCACCTTGCCGCCGCTCAGAATCGCGATGTCCTCGAGCATCGCCTTGCGCCGATCGCCGAAGCCCGGGGCCTTGACCGCCACGCACTGCAGCGTGCCGCGGATCTTGTTGACGACCAGCGTCGCCAGCGCCTCGCCCTCGACCTCTTCGGCCACCAGCAGGAACGGCTTGCCGGTCTTGGCGATCGCTTCGAGGATCGGCAGCAGGTCCTTCATCGAAGAGATTTTCTTTTCGTGGATCAGGATGTAGGCGTCTTCGAGCTTCGCTTCCATCCGCTCCGGATCGGTCACGAAGTAGGGCGACAGATAGCCGCGGTCGAACTGCATGCCTTCGACCACTTCGAGCGTGGTGTCGAGGCCTTTGGCCTCTTCGACCGTGATCACGCCCTCTTTGCCGACTTTCTCCATCGCTTCCGCGATGATGTCGCCGATGGTCGAGTCGTTGTTCGCCGAGATGGTTCCGACCTGCGCGATTTCGCGGCGATCCTTGGTCGGCTTCGAGAGGCTCTTGAGCTCGCCGGTGATCGCCTCGACGGCGCGGTCGATGCCGCGCTTGATCGACATCGGGTCATGCCCGGCGGCGACCATCTTGATGCCCTCGGTAAAGATCGAACGGGCGAGCACCGTCGCTGTGGTGGTGCCGTCGCCGGCGACGTCGGAGGTCTTGGAAGCGACTTCCTTGACCATCTGCGCGCCCATGTTCTCGAATTTGTCCTCGAGCTCGATTTCCTTGGCCACGGTCACGCCGTCTTTGGTGACGTTCGGCGCGCCGAAGCTCTTTTCCAGCACGACGTTGCGGCCCTTGGGCCCCAGCGTCACGGTAACGGCGTCGGCCAGCACATTGACGCCTTTAAGAATTTTCTCCCGCGCTTCTTGGGAGAAACGCACAATCTTCGCAGGCATGATGTTTTCCTCGCTACCCTAATTTGGTTGGCGTTGGTCTCCGCTTCAGCCTTCGAGCACGCCCAGGATGTCGTCCTCGCGCAGAATCAGATGCTCCTCGCCCTCGAGCTTGACCTCGCTGCCGGCGTACTTGCCGAAGAGAATGCGATCGCCCGCCTTGACGTCCGGCGCGACCAGCTTGCCCTCTTCGGTCATCTTGCCCTTGCCAACGGCGACCACCTTGCCCTCCTGGGGCTTCTCCTTGGCGGTGTCGGGAATGATTATCCCGCCCTTGGTCTTCTCTTCCTCTTTGATCCGCTTGACCAGAATCCGATCGCCCAACGGTCTGATTTTCATGGGGATCGACAGCCTCCTTGTGACTGGTGTGATTTAATTCCCCCCGCGATCAGGGGTATCCGCTCGCAAATTAATCACGAGCTTCCGTTTGTCAATTGGCACTCGCAATCGACGAGTGCCAACCGTCAAGAATACTGATTCAGCCAAGTTTTACAAGAAAGCCTTTAGACGAAAATAAATCGAATCTGAAATTTGACGTGAAACTGGAAACGTCTAGCCGAGCGCTTCGACCGGACTGCCGATCTTCTCCGAGATCAGGCTGGCCAGCCGCGCATAAAGATCGTGACCGTCCTTGTCGTCGCGCCATCGATCTGACGAAGCGTCGTAGTCGTAATGACGGCCCGACGCGCCGGCCGCCAGCCAGATCTGCGATGTCGCCGCCTGCCGACTCAGGATGAATTTTCCGCCGTCCGGAAATTCGATCGTCACCACGCCGTCGCCGGTCGAATAATCGACCTCGTCGGGATCGAGCGTTTCGAGCCATTTCGCGACGCGGTTCAGGCATTCGTCCGCCCGCCGCAAGAATTCGTTCGCGTCCATCATGCAACCATAACTCAAAACCGACGAAAAAATTAAAGCTCTTTCAGTCTTTACAGTCTAACTAATTGCAAATGTTTTACCTCGAATGACCGAAACAAGAGCTAAATAGCTTTAATAAATTTTATTGGCCTTTAAAGATTTGTATTAAGAGCTAATAGATGATAATTAGATCAATGTTCGTGAACTTGGGCCACGAATCCATAAATCAACAGCTCAAGGGGGGGATCGTCATGAAGACGTTCAGATTTATTGGGATTTTCGGCTTAGCCGGATTATTCGCGGCGGCGCTCGTGTTGGGATCCGCCCGAATCGCAAAAGCGGCGAGTACCGCAGACCCAAATGCCGCATCCCCAGCGCCACATGCGGGCGAATCGCCTAGCGTGAATACTCCCGCTCAGCCGATTCCGCCAAAATTCGCGGCTGTCGGTCAGGGCACAGGCCAAGATACGTTCGCAGCGTGTCCGGATATAACCTGCAACGATTCGTCCTGCGTCTGCGAACTCGGAACCGGCACAATTATAGGCAACGGAGTTGGCAAGAGCTCGTACTCGTATGAGATTAGCATCGCGACTGGAGCGGGACAGCTCCCGAGCGGCTCCTTCGGCGGCAACTTTGCCTCTCAGGGAATTCTGACAATCACCTTACCGGGCAAAGCTGGCGATACGATAAACCTCAACATCCAGGGAAACTCCGCAGACAACTTTGATCACGGATTTACCGGATTTACCGGATTTACCGGCTCATACATCGTTGTAGGTGGCACTGGAAAGTGGGCCAGCGCGCGCGGCGCTGGGAACTGCTCGTACAGTCAGGTCTTAGGCAGTGGCCAAACCTTGATGACATTGAACGGCGGACTGTCAAAGAAATAACCCTGTCGTTTCCAAACGGGCGGACATGAAACACTTCAGCACGCCCGTTTTCTTTCCAGGCGAAGTCAGCCTGCAAGGCCCGCAACGCAGATCACCGTTGCGGGCCTTTTTTGCGCAGTTCTTCTTCCCGATAGCGCCGGTAGAGGATGTTCCACTCCGGGCTGCCCTCAACGATATTGCGCTTGATCGACTCGATTTTACGCCGCGCCGCAAGGTCCGCCGCGTCCCCCTGCTCGCTCCATCCGTCGATAATTTCCCGCGCGTGGCGCAGCGCCACGGCAAAGTTGGGAATTTCCGCCAGGCCCTCGTCGCGCAATCTGGCCAGCGATTCCCGCGCCAGATAGAGCGTTCGCGCTTCGCTGAGTTTCATCTGGGAGCGTTCCTCGAATCGCGCAAAACCGTTTCGCTCAGAGCGTGAAGTTCTTTTTCTCGGCGAGGCGCTGGCGGATCAGCGAGCGCAGCCGCGTCGCATCGACGCGCGGATCCTTGCGCGCCTGCTCGGCCGCCATCCGATCCGCCTCGTCGTCGATCTTCGCTTCGGTCTCGAAATTCGCCGACATCAGTTCGACCACGCACGCGACCAGCTCTTTCTCGGCGGCTTTGGGTCTGATCGATCCGCGCTGTATAAGGCCGCGCACCAGATGGGCCGCCAGCGCGTCGATTTGCGCATCGCTAATCATCGTCGTCGATTCAAGTATAGCGCATCGCGCCTGCGCGATGGTAAGCCGGAAGCGGCGCGCGCGTTTCCCGCGCCATTTTCATTTCGATCGAAATAAAAAAACGAGGCGGGCCGTCGCGCTAACGGTCCGCCCCGTCTTCATTTGCGGAAGGTGAATGCCGGCGCCTGCTTCAGGCGGGCGCCGCCGCGAAGCCATCGCTCTCGCCGCGCAGAATCGCGTCGAAGCGCAGCCCGCCGAGGTAATGGCGGCGCGCCTCGTCGTCGGTGATCGGGGCGCGGCGCACGTCGCGCCGGCGAATCTGCCAGACTCCGCCGACCATCGGATGGCGTCCCTGGCGATAGCTGAAGAAGTAATACACGAACTGCCGCACGGTCGCGCGGCGCGCCTCGGCCTCGAGTCCGCGTCCGCCGGCCACGGTGAAAATCGTATGGAGCAGGCGGCCCAGCGAATAGAAGCCGCTGAACGCGTCGCGATAGGCCTGATACCACGCCGCGCGATCGAGCTTGTCGTGCTTGAGCGTCACGTGCTGCGAATCCAGATTGTTGAAGTCCCAATCCGCGATCTGCCCTTCCTTGGCGTAGCGCACCTGGTCTTCGGTGCCGGGCAGCGGCGTCATGATGAAGAACGACACGATATCGAAGCCGATTTTGCGCAGCGTCCGCGCCGCGATCCGGCCGCAATCGGGACCGTCGAACGGAAAGCCGAGCATGTAGCCCGCGTGCACGGAAACGCCCACGCGATGCCAGTTGTCGACGACGCGGCGGTACTTGTCGAGCACGTGCTTGCGCACTTCCTCGATATTGTGGCGGTTCTGCCGCTCGTCGGTGTTCTGGTACTTGGTCGCGAAATTGAGGTTGTCGGGATTGAGCGACTCGATGCCAACGAACGCCTGATAGCATCCCGCCTTCGCCGCCAGTTCGGTGAAGCGGCGGCTGCGGCGATGCTTGGCGGTTTCGCTCTCGCCCTCGGCCAGATTGGCGTAGCACGACGCGTCGACGTCAACCTGCATCATGAAGTTAAAATACGGAAATTCCTTCTTCACTTCGCACAGGCCGGTCAGAATTTCCTCCCAGCGCGGGCTGCGGAAGAAATCGTCGTCCACCAGGAAGAGCGAGGTCACGCCGTGGTTGCGCGCCGCGTCGCGCACCCACGTGACCACCGCGTTCGGCTCGCGCGAGCGCATCGTCCGCCCCATCACGTTCTTCACGCTGCAATACGAGCAGGTGAACGGGCATCCGCGCGACGTGTCGATCGTGGTCATGGTCGGATCGAAAAACCGCGTGAGATAGCGATCGTCAACCACGGGAAGCTGCGCTTCGGTGATCACCGGAACGATAATATCGTCGCGGCCGGTCTTGGCGCGGATTCCGTCGGTCACCGCGTAATGCGGCTTCAGCTCGCCGCGCAGATAGTCTTCGATAATCCCGCCCCAGAGATTTTCGGCCTCGCCCGAAATCGTGGTGACGCCGCACGAATTCAGGAACTCGCGCGATTCCGGATAGCCGCTGACGTGGAATCCACCCATCATCGTGGTCACGCCGCGCGCGATAAATTGCAGCGCCAGGTCGCGGCCGCGCGGATACTGGTTCGATTGCACGCCGGCGATTCCGGCCAGCAACTCGACCCCGTCTTCCTGCGCCTTTTCCTTGATCGCCTTGACCGTGTCGGGGCTGACCACGCCGTCGCAGACTTCGTCCCAGATCACGGTGTCGAGGTAAACGTTGCGCTCGGCCGAGTAACGGCGGTTGTAGCTTTCGTTCAGCGCCTTGAGCACCGTCAGCGTGTTGTTGGGCTGCACGCCGTAGCGATAGACCTGCACGAAGCCCTCTTCGTCGTAGCGCGAAGGCTTGATGAAATAGATGCGAATCGTGCGGAACGGCTCCGGCTTGAGCGCGCCGTCGCGCGCCGCTCCGGGACGCGCGTCCAGCCGCGCGACCGGCGCCGGACGGTCCACTCCATAGCGTTCGCGGCCCAGCAACAGGTACAGAACCACGCCGGCAAAGACCAGAAAACCGGCCAGACAGAGCAGAAAGACCATCTCGTTTTCCTCTACCGCACCATCAGTAATAGCCCGGCCGAGTCATTCTAACCGAACGGTCAGAGTAAACAAAGCCAGACTCCCGAAGTCAAGAATAGCTCCCTGGCAATTTGCCTGCGGAAATTCCGCAAACACGTTTTTTATCAACAAAATCAAATGATTGGCCCGATTCACCGGTACATCTCGACCATCTGAATCAGGCCCAGATCGCGATAGCGCTCGATCAGATATCCCTTGATCTCCTGGACCGATCCCATCTGCAGGACGTCGCGCGCCAGATGGCGCGCGGTCTGGTAGCTGGATTCCCGCACCAGCTTGCGCACCACCGGGATGAACAGGGGGCTCAAGCTCAATTCGTCCAGTCCCATTCCGAGCAGCAGCAGGGTCGCGATCGGGTCGCTCGCCATCTCGCCGCAGAGACAAACCTCTTTGCCCGCCCCGCGCGCGACGTTGACGACCTCGGCAATCGCGGAAAGCACGGCGGGATGAAACGGCTCGTAGAGATGGGCGACCTTGGGATTATTGCGGTCCGCCGCCAGCAGATACTGTATCAGATCGTTGGTGCCGATCGAAAAGAAATCGGCCTCGCGAATCAGCCGCGGCGCCAGCCATACCGCCGACGGCACTTCGACCATGATTCCAACTTCGATATCGGGATTGTGCTCGAGGCCCTCTTTGTACAGCTCGGCCTGCGCTTCCGCGAGCAATTCGCGCGCGCGGCGCAACTCCTCGAGGCTCGAAATCATCGGGAACAGGATACGCACGCGGTTATGCGCGGCGGCCCGCAGAATCGCCCGCAACTGCACCTTGAAGATGCCCGACATCTCGAGCGAAATCCGTATCGAGCGCCAGCCGAGGAACGGATTGTCCTCGCGCGGCACGCGCAGGTAGGGGGGATATTTGTCCGCGCCGATATCGAGCGTGCGAATCGTGACCGGCCGATCGCCGACCGCTTCCAGCAGGCGCGTATAAAAGCCGAGCTGCTGGTTTTCGTCGGGAAAATCCTCGTAGGTCAGGAACGAAAACTCGGAGCGCAGCAGGCCGATTCCTTCCGCTCCGTAGCGCCGCGCGAGCTGCACGTCGGCAAGCAGCGCGATATTGGCGAGGAGTTGCACGCGATGGCCGTCGCGGGTCGCGGTCGGCTCGTCGCCGCCGGCCAGCAATTCTTTGCGAAAGGCGTCGTAGCGCTTGATCATCGATTGATATTCGCGCTCGACCTCGCTCGACGGATTGACGTAAACCACGCCCGAGTTGCCGTCGATCACGATCGCGTCGCCCTCGACCACCGACTCCATCAGATGCTCGACGCCGACCACCGTGGGCATTTCAAACGCGCGCGCCAGAATCGCCGCGTGCGAGGTCGCGCCGCCCGATTGCAGCGCGATGCCCGCGAGCTTGTCGTGCGAAACCAGCGTGAGCTGCGAGAGCGTCAGCTCCTCGGCGACGATAATCGTCGGCCGGGCGAAAGCGCCCTTGCCCTCCTCCTGCTTCAGATGGCGCAGCACGCGATGGCCGACGTCGCGGAAATCGGTCGCGCGCTCGCGCAAATAGCCGTCCGCCAGCGTCAGCATTTGCGCGCTCAATTCGTCGATCACCCGGAACAACGCGCTTTCCGCCGCGAAGCCCGCTTCGATCGACTCCTGAATCCGGCGGATGAATTCTTCGTCCTCGAGAATCAGCCGATGCGCGTCGAAAATCTTGAGGTCCGCCTCGGGCATCATCGGCGCCATCCGCGTGCGCAGCGCCGCCAGTTCGCCGCGCGAGCGCACCAGCGCCTCTTCGAGCCGGTGCGCTTCGAGCTTCGCGTCGCGGCCGCGCAAATTCCTGTCGATCGAACTCAGATAGGCGCCGACGACGTGCGCCGCCCCGCGCGCGAATCCGGGCGCGGCCGGCAATCCGACCAGCCGCGGCCGGCGGACCTTGATCGGCTGCGCGATTCTGGTGCGGCCTCCGACTTTCTCGTAACCCTTGAGCTGGCGGTTCGCCTCGATCATCCGGCGGCGGTATTCGTCGCGCTCCTTTTCCTTGGTCGCCAGGGTTTCGCGCAACTGGAAGTGCGAAAGAATCTGCGCCACCTGGTTCGCGGCCATCTTGAGCAGGCGCACTTCGTCCTTGGCGAAACGGCGCCGCCGCAGCGTTTGCACCACGATCACGCCGATCGGCCGCTGCTTGCCCTCCTGCACCGGCACGCCGAGGAAGGTGTGATAGCGCTCCTCGCCGGTCTCCGGAAAATACTTGTAGCGCGGATGGCTCATCGCGTCCGCCACCATCACCGGCCCATTCGATTCGATCGCAAGGCCGACCAACCCTTCGTTGATCTTCATCGACACGCGGCCGACCGAATCGCGGTCGAGGCCGACTGTGGCGCGCAAGACCAGACGCTCGTGCTGCGCGTCGAACAGGTAGAGCGAGCAGACCTCGACCTCCATCGATTCCGCGATCGTCTGCACCACCTGATCGAGGACTGCGCGCAGATCTTCCGGCGGTTCGCTGCCGATCGCGGCGATGCTCTCGATCAACGTAAAGCGGTCGCGGTTGGCTGCCATGACGTTAGATGGGGAAAGCCCGAAAATTCTATCCCACGCCTTCCACGGCAAACAACCGGATGGAGAAAAATCGTTCGCGCCATGGGAAAAATCCGCGGCGAAAGCGATGCGGCGCTTCGTAGGCGCCGCGGCCGGGTTCCGGAAATCTGAAAAATGCTCGCCTGACGATTTGCGGCGGGCCGCCGCCGTCAGCCCCTCAGGCCGGAAGCTCGAACGGCGTCACCCCGCCGGCCAGCAGGCCCCGGCCGGCGCGCGTCCGGCGCGCCTTGATCAAATCGATCAGGTCGCGTTCGCTGGCGATCGGCTCGTCGAGCAGCGTCGTCACGCATCCGACGGAGTTTTTCGAATGTGAATCGGAACCCGCGACTTCGGCCAGCCCCAGATGGCGCGCGACGCGCAGCGCGAACAGGTTTTCCTCTTCCGAGCAGGCGCCGTTGAGCGTTTCGACCGCGTCGCACACTTCGAAGATTTCCAGCTTGGCGGCGGTTTCAGGGCGCGACGGATCGATCGCCTGATGGTCGGGATTGATGAACGAAAAACGCGGATCGAGCTTGTAGCGGAACGGATGGTTCGCGATCATGACGCCGCCCAGCTTGTCCACCACCTTGCGCAATTCGCGCAGTTTGTAGATGCCGCCGACGTATTCGCTCAGGCCGAATACGCCGATATGGCCCATCTCGGTCGTCACTTCCATCCCGCGCAGAAAGACCACGCCCGACTCCGCCGCCGGCGCCTCGATCTCCCTGAGGTTCCACGCGTTGTCGTGCTCCGTGATGCATACCGCGCCGATGCCGATAGCGCGGGAACGGACAATCAGGTCGGCCGGCGAAAGATTCGAGTCGGCGCTGCCGCGATTGGTATGCAAATGGAGGTCGATCGTGAAATAGCGACCGATCCCGCCTCCGCCCGAATCCGCCATCGCGGCGCCTATTGCGGCAGCTTGTCGGTGATCGTGACTTTTTTGATATGGTCGCCGACCCGGATTTTATCGACCACGCCCATCCCTTCGACCACGCCGCCAAAAATCGTGTATTGGCCGTTCAGGAAAGGCGCGGGAGCAAGACAGATATAGAACTGGCTGCCGCTGGAACGGCGTTCGGGGTTGACGTTGTCGCCCAGCCGCGCCATCGCGACCGAGCCGCGCAGATGCTTTTCGGTCGGGCTGATTTCGGCCGGCAGGTCATAGCCGGGGCCGCCGGTGCCGTTGCCCTTCGGGTCGCCGCCCTGCACCACGAAGCCGGGCTCCACGCGATGGAAGGTCAGGCCGTTGTAAAAGCCGTCTTTGGAGAGTTTTTCAAAGTTGGCGACGGTTTTAGGCGCCACCGCCGGATAAAGCTCGATCACGATCACGCCGCGGTCGGTGTCGAGCACCGCGTATTGGCCGGTATTGCGTACGGGTAGTCCATCCATTCTGTCAGCCGCCTTTGCGCCGCTCGCCGCGACGCCGGTTATAAAGAGCGCCGCGAACGCCGCCCACAAAAGGCTTGTCAGCCGATGCTTCAATTCAATCTTTGATGGCACGAAAATATCCTCATTCAAGTATTCGACCGCGCCCGACGGCGCAAGCGCCGCTGGCGCGGGGCCGGAGCGCCGCCGCATCAAGCGCGGCGTCTCCCGCGGCGGGATGGTTGCGCACGTCCGGCGCGGTCTGGCCTTGTTTGTACATCGCCGGCCAGCCAAAAGGCACCGCGCGGCGCCCCCGGACGCTCAATGTTTCAGGAACTCGCGCACCATTTTGGCCAGCGCCGCGGGCTGCTCGAGCGGCGTCATGTGCGCGGCCTTGTCGATTAGCTCAACGCGGGCGTTGGGAATCAATTTCTTGAATTCTTCGGCATAGACGGGCCTGGTCAGGCCGTCCTGCTTGCCCCATACGATCAGCGTCGGCGCGGCAATCCGATGCACGCGCTTGCGCAATCCCTTGTCGGGCAACGGCCAACTGAACTTGCCGGCGCATCCGAGCGCCCATGTCACGCGGATAATCGATTCCGGGTCCTCGAGGTTCATGAAAATATGCTTGCGGGCCGGGTTGTGTGGATCGGCGAAGAGCAGTTTTTCGATCTGCGCCTCGGGCATCACCATGTAATTCGGAATCGGCGCGTCATCCCGCCACAAGCCGAGCGAATTCACCAGCACCAGGCGCGAAACGCGGCGCGGATTGTTGGCGGTCAGTTCGGCCGCGACCATCCCGCCGAACGAATGGCCCATCACGGCGGGCGCTTCGAGGCCAAGCTGATCGAACATTTCGTAGTAATAGAGCACCAGGTCCCAAACGTCATCGAGGGGTTTTACCGCGTCGGGATCGTTGGCGCTGGTGCCCGGATGCTCAGGCGCATAGACGGTGAAATCCCGCGCGAGCAGGTCCAGCGTCTCGTCCCATACGAGGCCGTAGCCGCTATGGAGATAGACCAGCGCCGGACCGCTGCCGGCCACCTTCACATGCGCGGTGACCTTGCCGTCCCAAAGTTTGAGGGTCTGTTCGGAAGTCGCAGCCATTTTTGATTACGCTCTCTTGAGGATTTATTTTGGCTCGGCGCCGCCCGATGCGTCATCGCCGGAAAGTCTCGGCGCCGGTATCCGATCATGCGGCGGCGGACGCCGTTGCAGACGTCCGCCGCCAACTTTTATCGCGATATGAAGCGCTTATTTACCAGCTCGCGCTTCAGACCGCGCCCGCGCCGCGACTTTGTCCGCGTTGACTTTGCCCTTGAGCGCCGCCGGCCACCACTTATTCTCCCATCCGTCCTCGTCCCAGACGTTGCGAAAATGGGGCAGCACTTCGCGCGCGAACAGATCGATATTCTTGAGCGTCAGCTCGTGCGGCATCGAGCCGATATGCAGCAGCACCATCAGGTTGCCGACGCGCAGCTTCTTGACCGCCTGCATCAACTGGTCGCGCACGGACGCCGGACTGCCGGCGATTACGAACTGGTTGTCGACGAAATCCTTGTACTTCCAGTTGCCGACCGAATTGATGAGCTGCATCTGCATCGGCAGCAGGTTCTTCACGCTGTTGGCGAGGCTGCGGTAGTCCTGATTGCCCGGCACCATCTGGTATTCGTTCAGAATATGGAGGCATTTGTCGTAGAAATACCGGATATGCGGGTAGTATTCCTGCTCCGCCTTGGCGTCGGTTTCGGCCACGACAACCAACTGCAGGAAGCCGGCGCGATAAGGATTCGGATCGAGCCCGGTCTTGTCCACGAACTCCCAGAAACCGTCCATCACGCGCTTGCCGAGATTGTTGCCGTAATAGCTCAGAAAGCAGTAGCAATGGTCATGTTTGGCGGCAAAATCCCACGTGCTGAGGCTGCCCGCGCCGGGCACCCATACGGGGGGATGCGGCTGCTGAATCGGGCGCGGCCATAGATTCACCATCGGAAGTTTGAAGTACTTGCCGTTCCACGCGAAAATTTCGCGCGACTTCCAGGCCTTCATGATCAGATCGTGCGCTTCGTAATAACGCTCGCGATGCTCGATCGGCGTGATTCCGTAGCAGAGATTGGCGTCCATCGGCGTGCCCAGCGGCATCCCGGCGACCAGCCGGCCGCCGCTGATGCAATCGAGCATGCCGTACTCCTCGGCGACCCGGATCGGCGGAATCGTGGTCGGCAGCGTCGCGCCCATCTGCACCACGGCGCAATCGAGGCCGTTGGTGGCCCGCGCCAGCGCTGAACCCATCAGGTTGGGGCTGGGCATGAATCCGTAGGCGTTCTGATGATGCTCATTGACGCAGATGCCGTCCATGCCGGCTTTCGCCGCGTAGGTCAGCTCGTCGAGCGTCCAGTTGTAATACTGTCCCACCTTGCCCGGATCGGCCAATTCCCAGAACGGCGGGTCCACCCATACGGACTGGTAACGCTTCTCGAAATCCGCCGGGAGTTCCCGATACGGCATCAGATGGAACATCGAAATTTTCATGCCAGCCTCCTGGAGAGATCGGCCCCCTCGACCCCGCTTCGGCCAGGCGCGCGCCGACTCTGGCGGCGCGCGCTTGCGCCTGAATTACGCGATCGAATGGCTAGGTTCCCCAATCCCGCTTCATAGCGATTCGGCCGTAAAATCGCAACCTTCGATGTTGCGTCGCGCCATTGCTCCGCCGCCGCTAAGGAAGCTCTGCGAAAGGTCCATCCCGTCATTCTGAGCGCAGCGAAGAATCCCGGGATTCCCTTCGCGGGACTCAGGGCAGGCTTTCACTACGCGGACTCCGTTCAGAATGACAATCTGACTTGCGCCGAGCTTCCCTAACGGGAGGTGCGGAACGACCACGAATAATCGCCGTTGTCGGTGGAAATCGCGACTTTATAAAGATCGGGGCGGAGCGGTTCGCGCGGAATCAGAATTACGGCGCCGAACGATTCGAGAATGCTACGGCCGCGCTTTTGAGTTTGCGGATCCGGGTTCACGTAGCTGGCCGCGTCGATCGGACAGGCGTCCAGCTTTGCGCCGTCCGAGCGGATGAGCGAAAAAGATTCCATCTTTACCGGCCTGAAATAGGCGGTTTGAAGCGAAATTGGCAGTCCGGTCGGTTCAGCGTAACCGGGACAGGAGCTCAGCGGATCCGGCCATTCGCCCGACGCCCCTTCGAGATTCATGGTTGAACCGTCAGGCGGAAACTCGACCGGATGGACCATCGAGGCGTTCATAGGAATTCGATCGAGAGCGCCCGCAAGATCGAGCAGCACCACGCAGACGCCGTTTTCGCAATAATCGCCGTAGCTTGCCGTACGCATCCGCGGATTCAGCATCGGCAGGCGATGGAACGGACAGGCCATCCAGACGTCGATCGCCCACGACAGCGACGGCGGCGCCGCCGGTCCCGCCCATTCGGCGATATCGCTGTGGCTCGCGGCGGCTTTTCCGGCGGGCGAGTACCAGGGGCTTGAAGAATCCTCTTCGTGAATTTTAACGCCCGGATTGTCGCCCGCGCGGATTTGTGCGCTGTAAGTCTTCACCAAATAGCGGGCGTGCGCGCGATCGGCGCGGCTGTCGGCGTCAGTTTCAGCGATTGGATTCAGGCCCGCCATCGCGCGGTATCGATTGAGCGCGACCAGCCATGGCCCGCCCGCGCCCGGCTCCGCCATAATCGCGACGGTCGGAACGGCGGGCGGCGTGGCGGCGGCCGCCGCGATCGCAACAGTCGGAATCGGAGCGGGAACTTTCGCGGCTTCGACGCCGGAAGACGACACGGGCGGCGGCGCCGCCGGCCGGGCGACGGTAGCCGGCGCCGGTTGGTGATCGAGACCGGCCACTTCGCTATCCGCATGGAACTTGAGTTCGGCGCCGCCGAAGCCCAGCGCAAACAGAATCGCGACCGTGATTGCGGTACGGGCCGGCGTGAACCATCCGCCGCGAGTGCGCGCGGCCGGCATTATCCGGTAGCGGGCGCTGCCGAAGGCGATTTCGTCGCCCGGATTGACCACGGCGCGGCCGTCGATTTTCACGCCGTTGACGAAGGTGCCGTTGGTCGAGCCTTGATCGGCGACCTCCCATCGGCCAGAACGGCGCGCGAGCGTGGCGTGCCGGCGCGACACTCCGTTGCCGGCGATCGTGAGATCGTTGCCGGCGCCGGTTCCGATCGAAATTTGCGCGCGGTCAATGGAAAATGAGCGCGGCTCAACGTCGCCGATCGCGGACAGCCGCAACCGCGCCGCGGCGCGCATCGTCAGTCCGCAATTCCCGGCCGCCGCGTCCGCGGCGCGCGGTTCAATCCAGTCGCCATAGCCGATCGTGAAAATAGCGCGCGCGCTGGATAATCGGAATCGCCCGGCCGCCGGCGGCCGGCGTCGGGACGGGCTCATCCGCCTCCCGGCCCAGTTCCTCGAGCACGGCACGGCCCGAGTCGGCCAGCGCGCGCAGGTCGTAGCCGCCCTCCAGAACCACCGCCATCCGACCCGCACAGCATTCCGCCGCCAGCCGTTTGAGCCGCCGCGTCATCGCGAGAAACCCCTCCTCGGTCACGCGCATGCCGCCGAGCGGATCGCGGTAATGACAATCGAAGCCGGCCGACACCAGCACGAATTCGGGATTGAAACGCCGCGCGATCGGAATCAGCAGGCTGTCGAAGATGCGCAGGTATTCGTCGTCGCCGAACGCCGCCGGCATCGGCGCATTGACGGTGTAGCCGCGGCCCTCGCCAACGCCGGTTTCGTCGATCGCGCCGGTGCCGGGATAGAACGGGTACTGATGCGTGGACATGTACATCACGGCGGCCGAATCGTAGAACAATTCCTGCGTGCCGTTGCCGTGATGGACGTCCCAATCGACGATCAGCACGCGCTTGAGGCCGTGCCGCTCGATCAGCGCGCGCGCCGCAATCGCGACGTTGTTGAAGAAGCAGAAGCCCATCGCGCGATTGGCGACCGCATGATGGCCGGGCGGACGCACGATCGCGAAGGCGTTCTGCGCCGCGCCGCCGAGCACCGCCTCGATCGCCGTGAGCGCGCCGCCGGCGGCGAGCGTCGCGACGCGCCAGGTGGCGGGCGAGGTATGGGTGTCGGGGTCGAAATCGAAGCGTTGCATCCTTGCGGTCTTTTCCATCGCGGCGACATAGGCCGCGCCGTGGCACAGCTCCAGTTCCGCGACCGTGGCGTCGCGCGGCGTCAGCGGCTGAAGGTCCGGACGGTTCAGGCCCTCGGCCATTTCGATCATCGTCTCGACCCGCTCGGGTCGTTCGGGATGCACGCGGCCGGCCACATGCAGCATATAGCGGCGGTCCGAAACCAGCGCGGTCTTGATCATCTTCGAGTACCTGACAGAGGCTTTTACGCCATTATTCGCCGGAACCAACTGCCTCCGCCAGCGCCTCGACGCACAGTCGCGCAGCGGCGGCGGTTGGCGTAACATTTTGGATTGGTGCAAGGCGCGTGGGTATTGGAGAGATAATCGTCTTATTGGTGATTGCGCTGATCGTGATTCCGCCGGAAAAACTGCCTGACGTGATGCGGGGCGCCGGCAAACTGATGCGCGAATTGCGGCTGGCGAGCAACCTGGTGATGCATGAGCTGACCAGTGTCGCCGATCTCCAGTCGCCGCCGCGCGAAACTCCGCCGCAACCGAATCGCGCCGCCGCGGCCGCTGCGCCGGCGCCGGCCCAAGCCGAGGCGCGCGCCGCGAAAGCTGAAGATTCCGCTCCGGCTTCCCAAGCCTGATTCGGCCGAACCACGTGACTACCGACGATCCGAATCCGCGGGCCACGGACGCGCCGTCCGCCGCCGGGGAAAATCCGCCCGCGCCCCGGCCGCATCGCGAGATGACCCCCGCGCCGGAACCCTCCGCCACCGGCGTCGCCGCGGAGGGGCGGATGCCCCTGCTGGACCATCTGCGCGAACTGCGTTCGCGCCTGATTCGGGCTGCAATCGCGGTGCTGGCCGGCTTCACGATTTCATACTTCGGCGCGGATTGGCTGTTCGCCGCCCTGACCCTGCCGCTGCGCGAGGCGGCGCACGGCCGCAACCTCCTGTTGATCGGCACGGGCGTGGGCGAAGCGTTCTTCACCAAACTCAAGGTGGCGCTGATCGCGGGGCTGTTTATCGGCAGTCCGGTGGTGTTTTACGAAATCTGGAAATTTATCGCGCCGGGGCTTTACGAATCCGAGCGGCGGCTGGCGAAGCCGTTCGTGCTGTTCGCGACGCTCTTTTTCCTCGCCGGCGGCTATTTCTGCTGGGCGGTGGTGTTCAAAATCGGCTACGCCTTTTTCCTCGCGCAGTACGCCAGTATCGGCGTGACGCCGACGCTGCGGATCAGCGAATACCTTGCGTTCTCGGCCAAGCTCCTGATCGCCTTCGCGATCACCTTCGAGATGCCGATTTTCGCATTTTTCCTGACCCGGTTGGGCCTGATCGATTACCGGATGATGATCCATTCGTTCCGTTACGCGCTGCTCGGGATCTTTATCGTCGCCGCGGCGCTGACGCCGCCGGATATGGTCTCGCCGTTTTTGCTGGCGATGCCGCTGATTGCGCTCTACTGGCTCAGCGTGCTGGTCGCCTGGATGTTCCGCGAAAATCCGGCGGCGGCCAGCGCGCCCGCGCCGGCTCCGCCCGCCGCCTGATCGAACGGACGGCGGCAAATCGGGAAAGGCGAATCGCCGATGGCCTCGCTTGAGAATTCTCCAGTCGCAACCGGAGCGCCCGGAATTCCGCCGCGCTGGACGCACAGCGCCAAGGACGTCGTCGGCACGGCCTATTCGACCGCGAGCCGCATCTGGTTCACGGTTTCGCGCGGAGTGCTGAGCGAAATTTATTATCCGACGCTGGACCGGCCGCAGGTGCGCGACCTGCAATTCCTGGTGACCGACGGCGCGACCTTTTTCCACGACGCCCATCGCAACCTCCACGTGACCACCGAGTATCTGGGCGACAACGGCCTGGGCGTGCGCATGATCAACGCCGATCCCGACGGCCGCTACCAGATCATCGCCGAAGTGATCGCCGACCCGCATCAGCCGTGCGTGCTGATCGACACGCGGCTCGAGGGCGAAGCCGATTTTTTGAACCGGCTGCATCTTTACGTGCTGCTGGCGCCGCACATGGAGGTCGGCGGCTGGGGCAACAACGGCAATGCCGCGTCGATCGCGGGCCGCGAATTCCTGACCGCGCATAAAAACGGCGCGTGGCTGGCGCTGGCGGCGAGTTCGCCCTTCGTGCGGCGATCTTGCGGCTACGTCGGCGCGACCGACGGATGGCAGGACCTGGAGCGCAATTTCCGGATGGACTACCAGTTCGCGGCGGCGCCCAACGGCAATATCGCGCTGATCGGCGAAATCGATCTCAGCCAGGGCCATCGCTTCACGCTGGCGCTCGCCTTCGGCCGCACGCTCCATCGCGCGGTGACAACGATGTTCCAATCGCTCGGCATCCCGTTCGCGGACCATCGCTCGCGCTTTATAGAACAATGGGAGCGGGCGGTGCGCGGGATGCGTGCGCTGGATCGCCTTTCGGGCGACGGCGGCGCGCTCTACCGGCGCAGCCGGGAATTGCTGCTCGCGCACGAGGACAAGAGCTATCCGGGGGCGCTGATCGCGTCGCTCTCAATCCCGTGGGGGGAAGTCAAGGGCGACGAGGACCTCGGCGGCTATCATCTGGTGTGGACGCGCGACATGGTCAACAGCGCGACTGGGTTGCTGGCCGCGGGCGACGCCGTCACGCCCCTGCGCGCCTTGATTTACCTCGCCTGCACGCAGCATCCGGACGGCGGCTTCGCGCAGAATTTCTGGGTGGACGGCGAACCCTACTGGTCCGGAATCCAGCTTGACGAGGTCGCCTTTCCGATCATGCTGGCTTGGCGGCTCCATCGCGCGGGCGCGCTCGGCGATTTCGATCCTTATCCGATGGTGCGGATGGCCGCGCGGTATCTGATTACCCACGGGCCGGCGACGCCGCAGGAACGCTGGGAGGAAAACAGCGGCTACTCGCCGTCAACGCTGGCCAGCAATATCGCGGCGCTGGTGTGCGCGGCCGCGTTCGCGCGCGAACGCGACGACGACGCCACCGCCAATTACCTCTTCGAGTACGCCGACTTCCTCGAATCGCACATCGAGGCATGGACCGTGACGACCTGCGGAACGCTGCTCGCGGGCGTGCCGCGCCATTACGTGCGCATCAATCCGTGCGACGTCCACGATCCGGCTCCGCCCGAAAGCCCCAACGGCAGAATCGTGCCGATTCGCAACGGCGCGCCCGGCGCGCGCTGGCAATATCGCGCCGAGGAGATCGTGGACGCCGGCTTTCTCGAACTGGTCCGCTACGGCATCCGGCGCGGCGGCGACCCGTTGATCGAGGATTCGCTGCGCGTGATCGACGCCGTGCTCAAGCACGAATTTCCCGCCGGCCCCTGCTGGAAACGCTATCCGCACGACGGCTACGGCCAGCGCGACGACGGCGGTCCGTTCGACGGATGGGGGGTCGGAAGGCCGTGGCCCTTGCTGACCGGCGAGCGCGGCCATTACGAGTTGGCCGCGGGCCGCGACGCCACGCTGCATCTGCGCGCGATGGAGCGCTTCGCGACGCCGACGCGGATGCTGCCGGAGCAGATCTGGGACCGGCCCGATTTGCCCGCCGCGCTGATGTATTACGGCGGGCCGACTGGCGCCGCGATGCCGCTGATGTGGGCGCACGCCGAATATATCAAGCTGCTGCGATCGCTGACCGACGGACAGGCGTTCGATCTGATTCCCGAGGTCGCGGAGCGCTACCTCAACGGCCGCGGCCGCAAAAACCTTCAAATCTGGAAGTTCAACCGCAAAACGCCGGTGATCGCGGCGGGCGCGATCCTGCGAGTCCAGTCAACGCATCCTTTCATGCTGCACTGGACCGACGACGAATGGCGCAGCGTGTACGATTCGGTCTCCCACACCACGGCGGTGGGACTGCACTACGTCGATATCCGCACCGAGCCGGAGGATCGCGCGCCGCTGCGTTTCACTTTTCGCTGGCAGGATACCGGGAAATGGCTCGGCGAAGATTTCAAGGTCGATCTGCGCCCGCGATGAACGCGGCTCGCGGCCGTGCGGCGGGTCAGGCGATTCGCTCGATCGAAAATTCCGCGGTGAGCGACGCGATCACCGCTTCGACGTCGGCCGCGGTCTCGGGCGCGAAGTAGAGTCGCAGCAGATGCCGGCCCGGATCCTCGGTGCGCAAGGTCGCGAGATTGTCGTAGGCTTCGACGATCGATTTGAACGCCACGATCTGCCGCGGCGGCATGTGGATCAGCATCGTCGCCATCGCGGGCGGCGGCTCCAGCGCCGCGAGCGGTTCGCGCGGATGCGTTTCACTGAACGGCGCCATCGTTCCAATATGGACTATGCGGAAACCTTCGCCTAGCGTCCGGCCGCTGACGCCGCCGCGCCTGATTTTCGTGACCGGCAAGGGCGGCGCGGGCAAAAGCGCCGTCGCCGCCGCGCTCGCGCTCGCGTTGTCGCGCCGGCGGCCGGCGACGCTGGCCGACCTCGACCGCAGGGGCTCCGCCGCGGCGATGCTGGCGGCGGCCGGAAAATCGGACGCGCTCGAAACGCTCGCGCTGACGCCGCGCGCCGAACTGGAAGCATTCATCCACCGGATCGTTCCGCTGCGATCGATTTCACAGCGGATGCTGCGCAGCCGCACCTTCGGGTATGTGACGGCCGCGCTGCCGGGCCTGGAGGCGTTCCTGCTGCTCGAGCGGCTTCGGTTGATCGCGGGAACCGCGGCGCTCGAAGATCGCTACGCGGTAATCGACGCGCCGGCCACCGGGCACGCGCTGGAGCTGTTGAACGTCGCGGGCGGAATTCGCGGACTCGCGCCGGCCGGCACGCTGAACCGGCTCGCGGCCGCGGTGGAGGACTTTATCGCCGATCCGAACCGCTTCGGCGTGATTCTGACCGTTTCGCCCGAAGAACTGTCGCTGCGCGAGGCGCTCGACGCGGCGCGCGCGCTGCGTGAAACACCGCGCGTCGGCTGGATCGCGGCGGCGCTGAATTTCGCAACCGCGCCGCTGTTCAGCGCCGCCGAAGTCGCCGCGCTCGCCGCTTTCCCCGCACACGCGCGGCTCGCCGAGGCGCGCATGCGCGCCGGCCGGGCGGCGGCGGACGCCCGCCGCGCGTTGCGCGACGCCGGTCTCGGCGTGATCGAACTGCCGATGGTCTTCGCGGCCGATTTCGATCATGCGGGACTGGAGACGCTGTGCGGCCGGCTGGAACGCGGCCTCTCGCAACCATGAATCGGCCGGAGATCACGGCGTTGGCGCTCGCCGATCGCCGGCTGGTGGTCTGTCTCGGTCCCGGCGGCGTCGGCAAGACGACGCTCAGCGCGGCGCTGGCGCTCCATCTGGCGCTCGGCGGACGCGGGGTGGACGTGATGACGGTCGATCCGGCGCCGCGCCTGCTCGACGCGCTCGGCCTGCGCGTCGAGGATTCATCGTTGCAGCCGGTCGGCCTCGGCGCGATGGACGCGCGGAGCGGGGCGCGGCTGCGCGCGCTCAAGCTCGATCCGAAACGCGTCTTCGATCGGCTGATCGAACGGCACGCGCCGTCGGCCGCCGCGCGCGACGCGATTCTGGCGGATCGGGTCTATCGCAACCTGTCGAACGCGCTGGCCGGAGTCGCCGACTACATGGCGATGGAGCAGTTGCTCGAGCTCTCCCGTGCTCCCGACGCGGACCTGATCGTTCTCGATACGCCGCCCGCGGCCGAGGCGCTCGATTTTCTTGGCGCGCCGCGCCGGATGCTCGAACTGCTGGATTCGCGCGCGGTCACGCTCCTGGGCGCGGCGGGCGGCGCGATGCGCGGGCCGTTCTCGATGCTGGATCTGGCGGCGCGCGCGGTGCTGGGAGCTTTCGATCGGGTGACCGGCCTGCGCCTGCTCGGCGACGTGCGGAATTTCGTGCGCAATTTCAGCGGGATGTACGCCGGTTTCGCCGAACGCGCGGCGGCGGCCGGGGAATTGCTGCGCGATCCGCGCACCCTGATCGTCGTGGTCGCGACCGCGGAGCGCGAACGGATCGCCCAGGCGATCGAATTCGTCGCGGCGCTGAATGAGCTGGACTTGAAGGCGGGCGCGATCGCGATCAACCGCGTGCGGCCGCCGCTGCCCGACGCCGGGGAAATCGCGAGGGCGCGCAAAATTCCCGCTTCGCTCAGGGCCAAACTGCAAAGCCATCTGGCGGATCTCGCCGCGCTCGAAACCCGCGAGCGGGCCGCGCTCGACGCGCTGCACGCGGCACTGCCGCAGGGCGTGGAACTGCTCTATGCGGCCGACCTCGGACGGGAGCCGCGCTCGCTGGCGGACCTCGCGGAGATTGCGAAAACGATTCGCCCCGCGTGAACGCCGCCCGGCGCGGAACGAATCAGCGGGCTTGCTTCGGGCGCTTGCGCGGCTTGGCCGGCGGACGCTCCTCGTGGCCGCTCTCCGCCAGCATCCGATCGATCTTCATGCTAAGGTTGACGAGTTGGCCGTTGAGATGGTCAAGCCGCGCTTTGAGTTCGCGCACGTCGCGTTTTGACGGGATGTTGACGAAATCCAGAATGGTCTCGACGTTACGGTCGAAGACGTGCTTGTTGCCGAGCAGGCGTTCTCCGGCCTTGCCCAGGCGGCGGCGCAGATTTTCGTTGGCCATCAGTTCGTTGAAGAAACTGGCGGCGCCTTCCTCGCTCATCTGGCGCAGCTTGTCGATCAGGCTTTCGGCTTCGCGATGTGCCATCCGGGAGAACTATAGCCCGCGGCGCGCGTCTGGCAAACCATGAAGTACGCGGCCGCGGTGCTGGCGTGGACGTCGGGATTCGCGCTGATGCGGTTCCATCGCGACGCCGCGACCATGATCGCCACGTCGCTGGCGGTCGACGCCGCGCTCGCGCCGATCACGGCGATCGCCGCCGCCCGCCGCGGCCGTTCGGGTTCGCTCTGGACCGCGCTGGGTTTCGCGTTCGGCGCGTGGGCGCTGGCTTTCGTACTGATTTTCAGGCCGCGAGCGATAACGCCGGCGCCCACCGGCGGCGCTAATTCGCCTGACGCTGCCTGATCCACCCGAGCGTCGGCGTGAAGACTTCCGCCGCCGCATGCGTTCCGCAAATGACGTCCAGATGGCCCCATCCGTCGAGCGTTACGACCGTAGCGCCGTCGCCGGCCGCGGCGCGCGCCGACGCGGCGACGTTTTGACTCCAGTGCGGACCGATATTGGTGCTGGCGAAAGCGAGCACGGGCAGGCGCGCCGCCAGGAGCGCCGAGCGCGTCCCCGCGTTGAACGGATCTTCATAGTCCTGAACGGCCGGCCAATAGCGATCGTACGCCGCCATCGTGCGCGCCAGCACGACCGCGTCCGAAAATCCTCCGAGCGGATTCGCGAGACCGCCGTGTCCGCCGAAAAATCCGTCCGCCGCGTACACGACATGCTCGAGGTTTGCGCGTGCCGTCGCGAATTGCGGCGTCGGCGCCGGTCCATCGGGATGTTCGATCACGGCGCGCATCAGGGCCTCGCGCCGCGCCCACGTGAGCCGCCGGCCGCTCACATCGTCGGCGTACCGGCCCGGCGGCGGATTCCCGCGCAACGCCGCCGACGGCATCGTGCCGTCGAGAATGATCACGCCGGCGACCTCTTCCGGATGGCGCGCGGCGAACAGGTACGCGAACTCGGCGCCGCGGCTGAAGCCCGCGACGTAGATGCGCGGCTGGCCGGTCGCCGTCTCGACGAACCGCGCCGCTGACTCGACATCCGCAAGGAATACAGCGTCGGTCCATCCCGCCATCGCGCCAAGTTGCGCCTGCGTGGCGGCCGGCGGCACGAAATGCGTGCGATAGTCGAGGCTCCAGAAATCCACGCCGCGCCCGGCCATGAACAGCGGCATCGAGTAGCGCGGATCGTCCACCGCGACGGCGCCGTTCATGAAAGTGCCCGGCAGATAGAGCACCACCGCGAGCGGATTCACCGCCGGCGTTTTCCCGCGCGCAACGCGCTCGAGTCCGATTCGGTCGAACGGCGACGGTCCGCGCGGCGCGCCGAAGCGCCATTCATGGATTCCCGGCGCCTCCCTGAACGAGCGCATCCCGGCGACCGGCGTGAAATCCGCCGGCGTGCCGTCGTTCCCAAGCGCGCCGCGGGCCGGCCACGACGCAAGCGCCGCTACGGCGACCAATAAAATTAGGCCTGAAAGCCGCCGCGCGTGTCCGATCGCGCCCCCACGTTCCGTCATCGCTCCTCCGTCCGAGCCGCGGGTTCCGCCCCGCCGCGCGTTCGTACTATATTGCGCATATCGTCAGTTTTAACGATTTATTGCGGAGCCGTTAATGAGCTTTCAAGCCGGATTCGGAATCTTCTCGCCTCAGGCCGGGATGTCCTTCAAAGCGATCGCCGATCGCGCGGCCCACGCCGAAACGCTCGGCTACCATTCGCTGTGGTTCGTCGATCATTTCTGGAACCGCGGCATCCCCGACGCCGATTGCCTGGAATCGATGGCGCTGATGAGCGCGGTCGCAGCGCGCACCGAAAAGCTGCGGATCGGCACGCTCGTCATCTGCAACTCTTTCCGGAATCCGGCGCTGCTCGCCAAGGCGCTGACCACGATCGATCACGTCAGCGGCGGGCGCCTTGAAATCGGCCTCGGCGCCGGCTGGATGGACGAGGAGTATCGCGGTTACGGCTACGAATTTCCCACGATGGGCGCGCGGCTGCGGCAGCTCGAAGAGGGGCTGAAAATCCTGAAGCTCCTCTTCACCGAAAAACGCGCCAGCTACGCCGGCCGTTACTACAAGCTTGACGGTGCGATCAACAATCCCAAGCCGCTCCAGTCGCCGCACCCGCCAATCACGATCGGCGGCGGCGGCGAAAAAGTGATGCTGCGCATCGTCGCGCAATACGCCGACCGCTGGAATTGTCCCGCCGGCTATCGCAGCTTCGAGGAGAAGTTCGACGCGCTCAAGGCGCATTGCAAAGCCGTCGGCCGCGACGTCAACTCGATCAATATCTCCGAGCAGTTGCTTGTCTGTATCGGCGCGACCGAGGCCGAGGTCGAGGAAAAGTGGAAGGTCGCCTCGCGCCTGAAGCCGTTTTCGCTCACCGGCATCAAGGGCACGCCCGCGCAGGTCGTGGCCCAGCTTCAGGACCGCGTGCGCAAGGGAATTACGTTTTTCACCGTGATGTTCGGCGATTTCGGCCCGCCCGCGACGCTCGAACTATTCGCCCGCGAGGTGATGCCCGCGTTTGACTGATTTCGCCGACAAAGGGCGCGGCCCATTGCGTGCGCCGCTTTCGCGCGCCGGCCGATTCGCATTGCTCGCCGCGTTCGGCGCGCTCGCCGCCGGATGCTCGTCGCAGACAGTGCGCTTCTATACGCACTTCAACCAGCCGGGCGAGCTTGCGGCGGGCGCGCCGGTGGTGAGCCTCGGCTCTTCGATCGGTTCGGTTTCCAACGTCGATCGCGACTATAGCGGCGGCGCCGACGTGACGCTCGACGTCGATCGCAACGACGCTTATCAGGTCCGCAAGGATTCGATCATGGTGCTGGCGGACAATCCTTCCGGCGCGACCATCGACGTATTGTCGCCGAATCCGTCGAGTCCGCCCGCGGACTCCGGCGCGACTATCGACGGCGCCTCGAACCAGCAGGACGCCAATACGCTGCTCGCGGCGAAAAACCTTTCCGCGATGGCTCCGGCGATGGCGATGATTCTCAGCGCCGGAGCGAATTCCACCGCCGCCGGCGCGGCTAACGCCTCGCCCGCGATGGCGCTGCTGCAGGCGCAGATCGCCGCCATACAGGCGCAGTACCTTGCCGCCGGCGCCAGCGGCGCGGCCGCCGCCGCGCAGCAGCTTGCCGCGGTCAACCGCTCCGCCGCCGCCCTCGAACAGCAAATGATCGCGGCCGGCAACAGCGCACAGGCCGCGCAATTGCGCAAGCAAATCGGCGATCTCGCCCGCACGCTCTCGACCCCGCCCGGCGCGGTCGCGCCGCCCGCGCCATCGTCCGGCTCAGGCACGCTCGTGATTCCGCCCACCCATTGATTCGACCCGCCGCCGCGGTTGACGGGTGCGCGCCGGATGCGTGTATAACCAGTGCGAATTCATCATTCCGCGGAACCGGGAGGACGCGCCGATGCCGATGTATCTCGACGAAATCTATTTCAACGTCACGAGCAAGGATGATTTCAAAAAAATCCACGATCTGATCAACGGCGCGGTCACCCGCGGCTTTCCGCCCGGCGTCACGCTCAAGGCCGGCCCGTGGATGTCGAACGAAGAGGCGAAAGTCGTCCTCGTCCTCGATATTCAGGACCATGCCCTCACTTTTCCGGCTTTCAGCGGCGCGGTGGCGCAGGGCATCGTCTCGCATCGGCGGCTCTCGCCGATCGTCGAATGGTCCGCCTTCGAGACGGCGCTCAAACAGTCGTAAGCTGGCCGTCATGAACGGAGCCGAAAGCCTGATCCGCACCGCGCTCGACGCGGGCGTCAACGTATGTTTCGCGAATCCCGGCACCACCGAGATGCCGCTCGTCGCCGCGCTCGACGCGGCCGACGGGATGCGCGCGGTGCTCGGCCTGTTCGAGGGCGTATGCACCGGCGCCGCCGACGGTTACGCGCGGATGGCGGGCCGGCCCGCCCTCACGCTGACCCATCTTGGCCCCGGCTTCGCCAACGGAATCGCGAATCTGCACAACGCCCGCCGCGCCCATTCGCCGATCGTCAATCTGATCGGCGACCACGCGACGTGGCATCTCAAGGCCGACGCTCCGCTCACTTCCGACATCGAATCGCTCGCGCGCCCGGTCTCCGCATGGATTCGCAAGAGCGCCTCGCCGGGCGCGGCGGCGAACGACATGGCCGAAGCAATCGCGGCGGCCGGCGGATGGCCCGGCGCAATCTCGACTTTGATTGTTCCCGCTGATTGCCAATGGAGCGAGGCGGGCCGGCCGGCGCCCGTCCGCGCCTCAGCCGCGCCACGCCCGGTTGATTCATCGGCGATCCGCACAGCCGCCGATCTGATTCGCCGCCACGGCGCCAAATCCGTCCTCTTCATGGGCGCCGCCGCGCTCGGCGAACGCGGACTTGCCGCGGCCGGACGAATCGCGGCGAAAACCGGATGCCGCCTGATGTGCGAAACCTTCCCGGCGCGGGTCGAGCGGGGCGGCGCGATGCCCTGGGTCGAAAAGCTGCCCTATTTTCCCGAACAGGCGATCGAAGCGTTGAATCCGTTCGCCGCGGTCGTGCTCGCCGGCGCTTCCGCGCCGGTGGCCTTCTTCGGCTATCCGAATACGCCGAGCATGTTGATTCCCGAAGGCCGCGAGATCGCGACGCTGGCGGCCTTTGCGGAAGACGCGGCGGGAGCGCTCGAAATGCTCGCGGATGAACTCGGCGCGCCGGCACCGGCGTCCACCACCGAGGCCAACCGCCCGCCGCGTCCGACCGGCGCGCTGAATCCCGCGACGATCGGCGCCGCGATCGCCGCGCTGATGCCTGCGGGCGCGATCGTGATGGACGAGGCGGCCACCACCGGCCTGCCCTTCTTCGGCGCCTCGCGCGGCGCGCCGCGTCATACCTATCTGGCGCTGACCGGCGGCGCGATCGGCCAGGGACTGCCGTGCGCGACCGGCGCCGCCGTCGCCTGTCCCGATCGCAAGGTGATCGCATTTCAGGCCGACGGCAGCGGGATGTACACGCTGCAGGCGTTATGGACGCAAGCGCGCGAAAAGCTCGACGTCACCACGCTCATCTGCAACAACCGCCGCTACCGGATTTTGCAGGTCGAACTCGCGCGCGCCGGAATTACCGAACCGGGCCGGAAAGCGCGCTCGCTCACCAGCCTCGCCGATCCGGAAATCGACTGGTCGCGGATGGCCGCCGGGATGGGCGTGCCCGCGGTGCGCGTCGAAACCGCGGACGATCTCGTCAGGCAACTTGAACGCGCCCTCGCCGAACGCGGCCCGAATCTGATCGAAATGCTGATTTAGCTCACGGCCGAATGTTCTTTTTCTGTCGCCCTCAGGTGGTTTATTCACCCTCGATCATTTTTTTTCAGTCACCCTTGGGCGTTTTTTGGAGCTATCCTCGGGCGATTTATTCGCAATCGAGCGTTTTTTATTTACCCTCGGGCGTTTTTTTTCTGTCACCCTCGATCCCTCTTTTCAGTCACCCTCGGGCTTGACCCGAGGGTCCATCCACCCGCCGCAATCGCGTGGATGGCCGGGTCAAGCCCGGCCATGACTAAAAGCAGCCGATCGTCATCCGCGGGCCGCGGAAGCGCGGAAGACGCGGGCGAGCGTGGCCGGCAGCTCGGCGATCGTTTCGATCCGATGCGCGTGATCGACGCGCGCGCCCACGCCGATAAAGTGCGTTCCGGCGCCTTCGGCCGCGATGCGATCGGTCTCGCTGTCACCGACGTAAACCGCGCGCTGTGCGCCAACCCCCGCGCGCTCAAGACAGAGTTCGACAATATCCGGCGCGGGCTTGGGCCGCACCGGATCGCGCGCGCTCGCAACCGCGTCGAAAACGCCCGCGAGGCCGAGAAAGTCGATCAAGGCCGGAATCGTCGCCGAGCGATTCGTCGCCAATCCGACCCGATAGCGCTGTTTCAATTCGAGCAGGAAAGGTCGCAACTCGACCGACGGCCGCAGCAGTTTGAAAAACGGCGTCGAATCCATCCCGCGCGCCGCCGCGCGCATCCGGGCAAGCAATTCGGCGTCGCCGCGCGCCCGCAGCTCGAACACCTGCGGCGCCGCCATGAACACTCCCGCGCGTTCCTCTTGCGGATTCATCGGCGGCGCGCCGATCGCGGCGAAAATCGCGTTGTAATATGCGGTGTTGGACTCGGTCGAATCGAACAGCACGCCGTCCGCGTCGAAAATCACCAGCTCGATCATCGCGGCGCGAACCAGGACGCATTCCGGCTGATACCGAAGCGGCGCAAGTGGATGGCGCGGCCGGGAGTTTCACCACGACCGCGCGATTTGCTAGTTGGCATCATCGTAGGAGAAGTTTAGCCCGCCGGCGCGCTCGACCAAAGGGCGCGGCGCGCCGTTTCAAGGAGATCGAACCGTGAAAGCAATTCAATTCAAGGAAGTTGGCGGACCGGACGTGATGCGGATTGCGGAAGTTCCGACGCCCGAGCCGCGCCCCGGCATGATCCGGATGAAAGTGCATGCGGCCGGCGTCAATTTCGCCGACACTTTCTTCCGTCAGGGAACCTACCTCGTTCGCCCCAAGCTGCCCGATACGCCCGGGATGGAAGCGGCCGGCGTAATCGACGCGGTCGGTCCGAACGTCGAGGGATTGAAGCCGGGGATGCGCGTCGCGGCGGTCGGCCTCAAAACCTACGGCGAGTATGCGATCTTCCACGCGAATCAGACGATTCCGCTGCCGGATTTCGTCAGCTTCGACGAAGGCGCGGCGTTTCCGATCCAGACGCTCACAGCGTGGTTCATGCTCCATGTGTCGCATCGCACCGAGCCGGGCCAGACCGTGCTGGTCCACTCCGCGGCGGGCGGCGTCGGCGTGGTGGCGTCGCAGATCGCCAAGGCGGCGGGCGCGCGCGTGATCGGCACGGTTTCGAGCGAGGCCAAGGTCGCGGTCGCCAAACAGCATGGCGCCGACGACGTGATCAATTACGTCACCCACGATTTCGCCGAAGAGGCCAAGCGCCTGACCAACGGCCGCGGCGTCGATTTGATCCTCGACGCCGTGGGCAAACCAACCTTCGAAAAGGGACTCGGATGCCTTGCTCCGTTCGGTCATTCGATTCTCTACGGCCGCGCCGGCGGTCCGCCGGACAAGCTCGACGTCTTTCGCCTCTTCGAGAAATCGCTGAAGGTCAGCGGGTTCGTGCTCTTCACCGCGTCGTCGAATCACGACCTGATGCGCAAGGGAACGGAGCAGTGCTTCCGGCTGATGAAGGAAGGCAAGCTCAAGATGCTGATCGGCCGGAAGTTTCCGCTGGCCGAGGCTCCGGCCGCCCATCGCCATATCGAATCGCGCGAATCGGTCGGCAAAATCGTGCTCGCGCCGTAGGTTCAAAACGCGCGGTCGCGGCGCAATCAACATGCGCGGCGGCCGCGCTGTCGATCGATCTTCGCGGCCTCGTTGACAACGATCGTGCGGCGCCAAAAACTTGAAGCGTGAGGACGGCCTGTCGCCGTCCCCCTTCAACTCCATCCGGCCCCGCGACCGCGCGGGCCGAGAGCGCGGCCGGTTGCGGATGGACCGCAGGTGGTTGCGCACATGAGAGCCTCGTCTGCGACCGGTCGCGGGACCGCAAGAGTTCCCCGGCGTCCCGCCAAAGTAATCAGGCTGCCAAATCCGCGGCGCATGCGGCGGCGCCGCGCGATCGGAATCAGCGGCGCGCTGGTCGCGATGATTTGCGCGGGCGCGATCTCGGCGCAGGTCTATTGGTCCGCGCCGTATCCGGCCAATCCCGCCTCGCCGGCGCCAATCGGACCGCAGGAATCCGCGCTGTTGCGCATGACGAACGAGGTTCGTGCGCGGTTCGGGCTGCCCGCGCTCGCGTTTTCGCGGACGCTGATGGCGGCGGCGCGCTTCCATAGCGCCGATATGGCGGCGCGCGGCTATTTCGGCCATGACGGGCCGTCCGGCGACTCGCCGGCCGATCGCGTGCGGCGCTTCGGCTTGGATTATCAGGAGGTCGCCGAAAATATTTTCGCGGATGGGCGAACGATGGACCTGGCGTTGCCGAGCCGGGTTCTGGCGGCATGGATGGCCAACCCGGAGCGGCGCGGAAATCTGCTGAACGCAAGCTTCCACGCCACCGCCATCGCCATCGCGCGCGCGCCGGACGGGTCGTGGTACGTCACGCAAGATTTCATCCGTTAGTTTAAGTTGGCGCATTTTCGGCGCGTCTGGACAGGGCGGGCGTTGCAGTCTGATCGAAAAGCGCGGATGCTTCATAACTGGGGCATGGGCGTGCGTAGGCGCGATGAATAAAGCCGTTTGACGCCAGCGCACGATTCGCAAGCGGGGGGAATGGACTTTTCGACAATCGCCGCGATGGCGGCTGGGCACGCCGAAGCGCGGACTATCCAGACGGCCATAAGTCTCGGACTGTTCGATGCGCTTGCGTCGGAGGCTTGCGATGCCGGCGCGCTCGCGCGGGCGATGGGTTGCGAGCCGCGCGCCACCGCGCTTTTGGCCGACGCGCTCGCCGCACTGGGATTGCTCGAAAAAAATTCCGCGAAATACGCGCTGAGCGACGGCGCGAAGCGCTATCTCGTCGCCGCATCGCCGGAATATCTCGGCGGCATGATCCTTTTTGACGCGGCGCTTTGGGACGAATGGGGCCGGCTGGACGCGGCGATCCGCACCGGCCGCCCGGCGCGCGATCCCGACATGTTCCAGAACGACGCCGCCGCGACGGAGCGTTTTATTCGCGCCATGGACAGTCTGGTCCGTGCGCGCGGCGACGCCGCCTGGACGGCGGCTCACCTAAACCTTTCCCGAACGCGCTCAATTGTCGATCTGGGCGGTGGTCCAGGAACCTACCTGGTCGAATTTCTGCGCAAACATCCTGAATTGCTCGGTGAAATCTGGGATCTCCCCGGCACTCTTGAAGTCGCGCGGCAAATCCTGCATGAGCGCGCCGCCGACGTGATCGATCGGATTGAGCTGCGCCCGTTCGATTACCATAGCGATTCACCATCAAATCGCGTTGATGCCGTTTTTCTTTCCAACATCATCCATAGCGAGAACGAACGCGACAACCTGCGCTTGATGCATACGTGCTATAGAGCACTCAACCCGGGCGGCCTGGTCGTAATAAAGGACCATGTGATGGACGACGCGATGACGACGCCGGCGGCCGGCGCGGTCTTCTCGCTTTATCTGCTACTAACGACCCGCGGGCGCGATTACAGTTTCAGCGAAATCAAACGTTGGCTCGCGCAAGCCGGCTTTGCCGCGCCCGAGATCATTTCGCTGCCCAGCCCCCCGTTCAGCTCCTCGATCGTTACGGCGGTCCGTTCATGAAAGCGAACCTTTCATCCACGAAACTAAAGTATCGGTTTAGATACAACGCCGGCCGAATCCGCCGCTGGCTCTTATGCGCGGGGTTCGCAGCGGCGTTCGGCCCTTTCGTGTCGGGATGCCTCGCCGGAACGCTCGCGTCGCTGGCCATGCAAGGAGTGGAGATGGTCGGCAGTACGCTCAGCAGTACGGCTCAGGCCGGCACGATGATGGCGCACGATAAAAACAAGAATCCCGATGAAACCGAAACCACGGCCGATTTTGACGAGGATTTCAACGATCCCGCGACCAAACCCACCAAGACCGAAGGCCGGTGCAACGAACTGATACTGGTGGCGCCGATGATCGCGGAATTCCGCACCGGGCGGAACGGCGAACTTCAATGGCGTGAATTGGGGCTCGCCGGATCGTCCGACACGCCGCGATGGGGAGTTCGGACGTCCGCGGACAGCACCAAAGACGCTGGGCCTGACGGCTGGCAGCCGGCGACAAACCTGTCGCAGATGCGGTTCAATCCGCCATTGCGGCTGCTCGCCACGGCGGACGGCGTCACCTATATCGCGTACGCCGCGGCGCCATATCAGACCCAGGCGGAACGCGACGAACTGGTCGCGCTAATCGCGGATTTCGGTCCGGCGGTCGGCACGTTCGATTTCAACGGCCGCACCTACGAATTCGACGAAATGCCCTCCCTGCCCTGTTTTCCTGTGCCGAATTAGGCGATCCTGAAATTCATGGCGGCAAGGCCCAATGGCTCGAATTGGCGCCTGCTGGCGTTTCTGGTGGCGGCGCTGGCCGCCCTTGCGACCGCATCCGGTTTCTTTATGACGCCTGAAGGCGCCGCCAGCCGGGGCGACGATGCGATCGCAAACGGCATCATGGCGAACGAGCGGCTTGACCCTGCCGCGTGGCGCGACGATTCGCTGACCATCGCCACGTTGGGACACGCCACGCTGCTGATGGACTTCATGGGCGTGCGCGTGATCACCGATCCGACGCTGTTCAATCGAATCGGGCTGGCGATAGGGCCGCTTTTCACGATCGGCCCGCGCCGCTTCACGCCGCCGCCGCTTCGCCCGAACCAAATCGGCCATATCGACGTGATCCTCGTCACCCACGCCCACATGGACCATCTCGACCTGCCATCGTTGGACGCATTGCCCAAATCGGCGGCGGTGGTCGCGTGTTCCGGATGCGCCGCATTGATTCGTCCGCTCGGTTTCGCGGACGTTCGCGAGCTCAAGTGGGGCGAATCGACCGACGTGCGCGGATTGACCGTTACCGCGCTGCCCGCACGCCATTGGGGGCGCCGATGGCCGCCATTTGGCCGCAGTTATGGGTACAACAGCTATCTGATCGCACGCCATCGCCGCCGCATGTTGCTCGCGTGCGATACAGCTTACACCAATGCGTTGGACGCCGTGCGTGGGAATCATCCCGACGTCGCGGCGTTTTCGATCGGCGCCTACGATCCGTGGATTTGGAATCACGCCGACCCGGAGCAGGTGTGGAAAATGTTCGCGGCCACCAGAGCGCGCTTCCTGATCCCGATCCACTGGGGAACCTTTCGGCTCTCCAAAGAACCCGTGAACGAACCGATGCGCCGACTGCTGTCGGCCGCGGGCGCACACGACGATCAGATTGTCCTGCGACAGATTGGCGAGGCGTGGACGCTTCCGCAAACCACTCCTGCGGTAACCGCACAGCGTTCCGTTCCTTGATTACCAATAATCGTGAATGAGGCTGGTTAGTTAGCAATGGCGAGTTTTCCCGCCTACGGCGGCGCCCGTCCGAAGCCGGCCCCGGCGGCGCCGCGCCGCACCGGCGTCTCGATTTGGCGGCCTTTCGCGCGGCGGCTCTTCGTCGCGATCTGGATCGCAGCGCTCGCGTCGAATCTCGGCACCTGGATGCAGAACGTTGGCGCGGCCTGGCTGATGACGTCGCTGGCGCCGTCGCCGCTGATGGTTGCGTCGATTCAAACCGCGGCCAGCCTGCCGATCTTTCTGCTGGCGCTGCCGGCGGGCGCGCTGGCCGACGTGCTCGATCGCCGCCGCCTGTTGATCTTCTCGCAGACGTGGATGCTGGCGGCCGCCGGCGCGCTTGGCGTGCTGACGATTCGCAATCAGACCACGCCCGCGCTCCTGTTGGCGCTTTCATTCCTGCTCGGAGTTGGCGCGGCGCTGGGCGCGCCTGCATGGCAGGCGTTAGTTCCCGAAATCGTCGAGCGCGACGAACTGGCGCCGGCGATCGCGCTCAACGGCATCAATTTCAACCTGGCGCGGGCGGTCGGTCCGGCGCTCGGCGGCGTGGTGGTCGCAATCCTCGGCGCGGGCGCGACCTTTATCCTGAACGCGCTCTCTTTTTTGGGCGTTATCGCTGTTCTGTACGTGTGGAAGCGATCGCATCGCCCGGGCGTGCTGCCCGCAGAACGGGTGATGGGCGCGATACGCGCGGGCCTGCGCTACGTCCGGCATGCGCCGCCGCTGCGGGCGGTGCTGGCGCGCACCGCCGCGCTGATGGTCGGCGCAGCCGCGATGTGGGCGATACTGCCCTTGATCGCGCGGACCCAGCTCGGCTTGGGCGCAAGCGGCTATGGCGGCCTGCTGGCGGCTTTCGGCGCGGGCGCGGTCGGCGGCGGCGCGCTGATGCCCCTGGCCGATCGCGCGATGTCCCGCGACGCTGCGGTCGGCTGCGCCACCGTCGCGCTGGCGGCGATGACCGGCGCGCTGGGCTGGCTGCATTCGCTGCCGCTCGTGCATCTGGCGATGGCGATCGGCGGCGCGGGCTGGGTAATCGCGATGTCTGAGCTGAACGTCGCCGCGCAGCTCGCGGTGCCGCAATGGGTGCAGGGCCGCGCGCTCGCCTGTTACCAAATCGTTCTGCAGGGCGGGCTTGCGGTGATGAGTATCGGATGGGGCGCGATCGCCGAACCGATCGGGATTGCATGGGCGATGACGCTGGCGGCGGCGGCGCTGCTCGTCAGCCTCGCCGCCGGGATACGCTGGCGAATCGGCGCGATCGGAGAAATCGCGATGGACCCCGCGCCGCCGGTTCCCGCGCCGCAAGCCGACGGCGAGGTCGATCCCGAGGCCGGACCGGTGCTGGTGTCGGTCGAATTTATGATCGATCGGGAACAGGCCGCGGAGTTCGAGGCCGCGATGTATAAATTGCGCACTCTGCGCCGGCGCGACGGCGCGACCTTTTGGGGCCTGTTCGTGGACGCCGCCGACGCTAGCCGCTATATCGAATATTTTGTCGTCGATACCTGGATCGAGCATCTCCGCCAGCACGAACGGGCCACGCTCGCCGACCAGGAGGTGCTCGATCGCGCCCGCTCGTTCCATCGCGGCGAGGCGCCGCCTGCGGTGGCGCACCGGATCGCGGCTTCCGGCCGCCATCACGGCTGAGTCATCCGCGCCCAGATCGGCTTGACTATGCCCGGTCTCTGCGATGGCCTGTCATGTTGATGATCTTCAGCGAAGCAGCGGCGCCAAAACGGCATGCGATGAAAATTAAAGCGATACTTGCGATTCTGCTGGCGCTCGCGATCGGCGCCGGATGGAGCGCGCGGGCCGCCGCCGACGAATGGGAACAGGTCCCGTCAACCTCCGGCGGGAGCGGCGACAGCGCGCCCGAACAACCGGCCAATTCGTACATCGCCCCCCCGGCGCCGCCGCAATCCGGCGCGCCTCGCCGGACTTTTATCGCATGCGGCGAGAAAGCGCGGAATCCGTCGCCCCAGGTGGCCGCGATCGTTGCGCAAATCGATTCGTTGTGGGGCGCCGACGTTCGGGCCTACGCGAGCGTCGCGCCGGAACCGCCGCACGCGCTGGCCGGCGGATGCATCTTCTACAACGAAGCGGCGCTTTTGAGCCTGCTCGGCGGCCGGCTCGATCTGCGCGATCCGAAAGAATTCAAACCGATGCTCTACGCGATTTTCGCGCACGAAGTCGGCCACGAGTATCATCATGATTTCTCCGCCGCGCGCGCATCGACGCCCAACCGGATCAAGGAACTCGAGGCCGATCGCTTCGCCGGCTACACGCTCGAGGAGTTGAACATTCCCGCGTCGGGGCTTGCGCCGTACTGGAGCCTCGCGGGCGACGAATTCGGCGCCGGACCGAAGCACGGCACCAGCACAGAGCGGGTCGCGGCGTTCCGCGAGGGCTGGGAGCTGGCCAAATGGGATCGGCCGGAAAATTCAAGGCCGGTGACGTCGGCGACCGACGAGCCGGTCGCCCCGGAAGATTCTGCCGGCGCGCCGTAGCCGCCCGTCAGGGGCGGATTAGCCGTGCTTGCGCTTTTTGGACAGGTAATCGACCAGCATATATTCGCCGAGATGGTCGGGGCGGGTGTATAGCGCGCGGCCGCGGTTAATCTGCGTCATTTTCTCGACGAAGGCGCGCAGGCTCGGTGAATCGTCGAGCATGAAGGTGTTGATCGTGATGCCTTTGCGGGTGACGCGCTCGACCTCTTTGAGCGTCTCCTGCGCGGCGCGCATGCTGATGCCGCCGAAGGAGAGCGGCCATTCGCAATAGAGCCGCTTGTTGAGAAAGTAGGCGGTCGGCTGGCCGTCGGTGATCACGATGATGTGCTGGTTGCGCGAAGGATGGCGGCCCAGCAGGTCTGTGGCCAGGCGCAGGCCGTCCTGCAAATTCGTGAACGGATCGCCCATATTCCATGACGCTTCGGGCAAATCCTTGAGCTTCAGCTCGATGGCGCGCGTGAAGAAGCCGACGATCGAAAAATAATCGCGCGGGAACTTCGAGCGGATCAGCGTCTCCAGCGCCATCGCGACTTTCTTGGCAGCGGCGAAACGTCCTTCCCAGCTCATCGACCACGACATATCGAGGCAAAGCACGGTCGACGACGAACTGCCGTAATCGTTCTCGTAAATCTCGAAATCGTCGGGATTCAGCACGAGCGGCACGCCCGGCTTGCGCGCGAGCGCGTGCTTGAGCGTCGCGACCAGATTCAGATTGAGCGGATCGCCGAAGGCGTAGGGCCGCGTCTCCTCGGGCCGCATCTCGGTCACGCCGCGATGGTCGGTGGCGTGCGAGCCGGAACGATCCTTGAGCAGGCCCTGGTAAATATCGCGCAGCGCCAACTGGCCGATCCGGCGGACGCCTTTGGGCGAAAGCTGCAGGTGATCGCCCTTCTGCGCCATGTAGCCCGACTGGCTGAGCAGCATCATCACCTGCTTCAGGTTCTGGAATTCCTGATGCGCCTGCTGGCCGAGCATCTCCTTCAGATCGTCCATCGAGATGGTCTCGAAGTTGCCGGACATCAGGTCCTGTTCGAGCTGGCGCATCCGCTCCATCTCGCGCATCAGGTCGAGCGCCTCCTGATAGTCGAGGCTCTTCGGCCCATGGAACATGTGGTTGTAGCGCTCGCGGAAATTTTCGAGGTCGCGGACATTCTCGTATTCGGCGAGCAGGTCGTCGAATTCTTTTTTGGCTTCGGCGTTTTCGAATTCGTAGCTTTCGAGCTTGCGCAGCGCCTCGGAAAGCCGCCGCGGCACGCGCTGAAGCTGGCGTTCTTTTTCCTCGACGCCATCTTTCCCGCCACGCATCGAGTTGAGCGTTTCGCGCTCGCGGTCGAGGATTTCGTCGAGCCGGCGTTCGAGATCGGACAACGAATTCTTGAGATTGAAATCGCGGTAGCGCTGGCGCATCTCCTGGCGCAACTGCTCGAGGAACTCCTCCAGGCCCATCACCTTGACGCCGTCGAAATCCATCCCCTGCCGCATCATCCAGTCCATCGCCTGGCGGAGGTCGTCGGTATAGGAAAGATATTCGGCGAGTTTCTCGAAGACCTTGTCCGCGTCGAGCCGCAGCTTCTGCGAACCGTCCCATTGCGTGTAGCGGGTGGTGACCATCGTGGACTCCCCGGCTTCGCGCCGGCCGATCGCGAACGGCGCGGAGCGGCGGCCGGCTCAGGCGTGATAGGCGAACCGGCCGCCCTGGCGCTCCTTGTTGAGTTTCTGATGGAGATGAAGGCCCTCGAAGATGAATTCGCTCGCGGTGGCCATCAGGCCCGGCGTTTCAAAAACGCCGAGCCGCGCGATCGCGTCGCGCAGGCCGGGCACTTCGCGCAGCGCGTCCAGATATTCCGACGACGGCGCGGAATCGGAGACCTCGACGCCCCATCCCTCTTCGAAGTAGGCGGCCACGCGTTTCAGGTCCTCGAGCTTGAGAAAGCGATCGAAGGTTTTCAGCACCGCGCGATTGACCAGCCGCTCGATCAGGTCGTCGTCCTTCTTGTCCTCGCCGACGTATTCCAACTCGATTTTGCCGGCGGTCGCGGCGTAGAGCGCGTGGAGATCGGAGAGGCGCGGCACGATTTCGTTCTCGCCGTTGACGATCGAGCGCTTCTCGGCGTTGGAGATGACCGCCTCGAAATTATTGATCGAAACCCGCACCGAGACGCCCGAGGCCTGGTTGATTTCGTTCGACGCGCGCGCCTCAAACGTGACCTGGGCGATGATGTCCTTCATGAATTGCGGCAGCCTGAGCGGCATCTCGCCGCGCAGCGGATAGGCGCATTCCTGCTCCATGATCGCGATTTCGTCTTCCAACGTTTTCGGATAATGCGTGCGCACCTGGATATCGAAGCGATCCTTGAGCGGCGTGATGATCCGGCCGCGCGACGTGTAATCCTCTGGATTCGCGCTCGCGACGAAGACCACGTCCACCGGCAGCCGGATCTTGTAGCCCTTGATCTGGACGTCCTTCTCCTCCATCAGGTTGAACAATCCGACCTGCACTTTTTCGGTGAGATCGGGAAGCTCGTTGATGGCGAAAACGCCGCGGTTGACGCGCGGAATCAGGCCGTAATGGATCGTTTCGACGTCGGCCAGATAACGGCCTTCGGCGACTTTGATGGGATCGATCTCGCCGATCAGATCGGCCACCGAAACGTCGGGCGTGGCGAGCTTTTCGGCGTAGCGATGGTCGCGCGAGAGCCACGCGATCGGCGTTTCGTCGCCGCGCTCGACCATCAGCCGGGCGCAGCGGCCGCAGATCGGCGCGAACGGGTCGTCGTTGATTTCGCAGCCCTCGACCGCCGCGACGTATTCGTCAAGCAGCGTCGCGAGCGCGCGGATAATGCGCGATTTGGCCTGGCCGCGCTCGCCGAGCAGGATCATGTGATGGCCGGCGAGGACGCCGTTTTCGATTTCCGGCAGCACCGTCTGGTCGTAGCCGACGATTCCGGGCAGCGCGCGCTCCTTGCGGCGCAGCCGCTCGAGCAGATTGTCGCGCATCTCGATGCGCACCGGGCGCGTGCGATAGCCCGCGCGCTTTAGTTCGCCCAGGGTCCGAAGCTGTAAAAGGCTGTGATCCATGAGATAAGCCGCAGCGAGTAACTTCCGTCTCAGAGCGTTTTGGAATCGATATTCCTGAACAGCGGCTCAAGCAGCGCGAAGGTTTCGTCGAGCCGCTGCGAAAGCACGCGAGTCAAGCCTAACACGGGCATGAAGTTCGTGTCGCCCTCCCAGCGTGGCACCAGATGCCAGTGCAGGTGATCGGCGAAGCCGGCGCCGGCGGCGCGGCCGAGATTGGCGCCGACGTTGAGGCCGGCGGGCCGGTACGCTTCGCGCAACCGCGCCACGGCAGCCGCCACCAGTTGCGAGGTCGCCGCCAGCTCCTCCGCATCAAGCAGCTCCGGCGAGGCGACGTGCCGGCGCGGCGCGATCATCAGATGGCCGCTGTTATACGGATAGCGGTTGAGCATCACGAGCGCGTTTCGGCCGGCGTGCAGCACCAGCCGCTTGCGCAAGCTCTCCGCGCCCTCCCGGCCGAAGCAGAAGATGCATCGCGGCGGACGGCCGCCGCCCGCCCGCTGCAAATATTCCGAGCGCCACGGCGCCCAGAGCAGGTTGTAGCCGGCGGCGCCGTCAGTCCGGATGCGTTTCGGCGGCTTGCGCGGCGCCATTTACCTCGGCCCGGAGCTCCTTGCCGGCGCGGAAGAAGGGAACTCGCTTGGCCTCGACGGCGACCGACGCGCCGGTTTTGGGATTGCGGCCCTGGCGAGCGCGCCGTGATTTGACCGCGAAGCTGCCGAAGCCGCGGACCTCGATGCGCTGGCCGCTTTCAAGCATCGCGGCCATCGCCTCGAAAATCGCATTCACGATCGTTTCCGCGTCGCGGTACGAAGAGCCCTCGCTGCGCGCGAGCAACTCCTCGATAATCCCCCGCCGGGTCATCGCCGCCACCGTGCCTCGATCGATCGGCTAACTGTTGCGGCCGCGGCCGCTGCGCGCGCGGCCTTCGCGATCCTCGCGATCGAGCCGGAGCTCCTCGTTGAGGATGTCTTCGAGCGAGAAACGCGCCGCCTCATGGTCGCGCTTGAGATAAGCCTGCATCTCCTCGCGTTCCTCATGGGCGCGCAACGCTTTGATCGAAAGGCCGATGCGGCGCTCCTTGCTGTCAACCTGCACGACCAGCGCCTCGACCTCGTCGCCGACCTTGAACAGCGCCGACGGCTTGTCGACCCGCTCGTTACTCAGCTGCGAGATGTGAATCAGGCCCTCGATGCCCTCTTCGATTTCGACGAAGACGCCAAAGTCGGCGACCGAGCTGACCTTGCCCTTGATTCGCGTGTTGAGCGGATAGCGCTGCGCCACGCTGTCCCATGGATCGCCGGTCAACTGCTTGATGCCGAGGCTGACGCGTTCATGCTCGACTTCGATTCCGAGCACGACGGCTTCGACCTCGTCGCCCTTCTTGTAGATTTCCGACGGATGGCGGACCTTCTTGGTCCACGACAGATCGGAAATGTGGACGAGGCCGTCGATGCCCGGTTCGATTTCGACGAAGACGCCGAAGTCGGTGATCGATTTGATCTTGCCCGTGATGCGGCTGCCGATCGGATGGCGTTCGGCGAGCGCCTGCCACGGATTCGGTTCGGTCTGCTTGAGGCCGAGCGAAATCCGCCGATTGCCCTCATCGACGCCGAGCACCTGCACCTCGACGTAGTCGCATACGTTGACGACCTTCGACGGATGCACGGCGCGCTTGCTCCAGCTCATCTCGGAGACGTGGATCAGGCCTTCGACGCCCTTTTCAAGCTCGACGAAGGCGCCGTAATCGGTAACGCTCACGACCTTGCCACGCAGGCGCGCGCCGATTGGATAGCTCTCGGTGGCCTTGGTCCAGGGATCGGGCAGAATCTGCTTCATGCCGAGCGAGACGCGCTCGCGCGAGGGGTCGTACTTGAGCACCACGACCTTGACCTGATCGCCGACCTTAAGCGCTTCCGACGGATGCTGCAGGCGGCCCCAAGCCATATCGGTGATATGCAGCAGGCCGTCGATTCCGCCGAGGTCGACGAAGGCGCCGTAGTCCGTGATGTTCTTGACGGTGCCTTCGAGAATCACGCCCTCTTCGAGCACCTTGAGCGTTTGTTCCTTGAGTTCGGTGCGCTCGCGCTCGATCACGCTGCGGCGCGACACGACCACGTTGCCGCGCGCGCGGTTGAACTTGAGAATCTGGAACCGGCCGCGCTGCCCGACGTAACGATCAAGATTGCGCGCCGGACGGATATCGACATGCGATCCGGGCAGGAAGGCGGGCACGCCGATATCGACCTGCAGGCCGCCCTTGACCTTGCCCAGGATCACGCCTTCGACCGGGGTTTCGTTTTGGAACGCTCGTTCGAGTTCGCGCCAGACCTTGAACTTCTCGGCCTTGGCATGCGACAGCATCACCGTGCCGTTTTCGGTTTCGGTGCCTTCGAAATAAACGTCGACCTCGTCGCCTTCCTTGACCGCGAGATTGCCTTCGTGATCAAGGAACTCGGCCAGGGGCACCTGCCCTTCGCATTTATAGTTGATATCGATGATGACGTTGTCGCGGGTAATCAGGAGCACCGTGCCGGTAAGCACATCGCCCGGGCGCGGCGCACGCAGGCTTTGTTCCATCAGCGACTCGAAATCATTCGTTCCTCCGTTCGCTTTGTCAGACAACTCTTTCTCCATTTAGTGGGACCTTCCGCGGGACATCGAGGCTATTGCGATCTCTACAAGGCTGTTGGCGCCGTTTCAAGTCCTATACGGCGCGCGTTAGTTCTTCGATCCGCCGGCGCATCCGTTCGACCACGGCGTCAACGCCGCTTGCGGTCGAATCAATTTCGATCGCGTCCGGCGCGGGCCTTAACGGCGCCAGCGCGCGCTCGCGATCGCGCCGATCGCGTTCGAGCAATTGTTCACGCACATCTTCAAACGCCGCCGGCGCGCCCTTCGCCGCCAGTTCCGCATGGCGGCGCGCGGCGCGCACGTTCACATCGGCGGTCAGAAAAAATTTCGCTTCGGCGTCGGGGAAAATCGCGGTGCCGATATCCCGCCCTTCCATCACGACGCCGCCGTCGCGGCCGGCCGCGCGCTGCAACTCGCGCATCCGCTCCCGCACCACGCCGATCGTCGAGAGCCGCGAGGCCAGATCGCCGATCGCCGGGTCGCCGATTTCGCCGCTCACGTCGCGCCCGTCGAGCGCGATCCGTTCGCCGTCGAACGCGATGCGGATTCGTCCGAGCAGCCGTTCGAGATCCGCCGCGAGGGCGGGACTGTCCGGATCGATGCCGGCCGCGCGCGCCGCAATCGCTACCGCGCGGTACATCGCGCCCGTGTTGACGTAGGCGAATCCCAGCTTCCGCGCCAGCGCGCGCGCCACCGTGGATTTGCCCGCGCCGACCGGACCGTCGATCGCGATTACCGGGCGCGTCCGGCTCATGTCAGCCGCTCGCGCATCCGCCGGCCGCGCTCGAAAAGTTCGATCAACGCGCCCGCGTCGCCGCGTTCCACCGCCTGCTCAAACCGCTCCAGCGAACCGCGGTAGAGCCTGAGCGCCGCCAGAATCGCGTCGCGGTTCGTCAGGCAGATATCGCGCCACATCTCCGCCGAGGACGCCGCGATCCGCGTGGTGTCGCGCAGTCCGCCGGCGCCGTATTCGATCGCGGCCCTGCCGTCGATTCGTTCGTCGCCGAGCGCCGCCGCCAGCGCGCTCGCCGCGATCTGCGGCAGATGACTTGCGCGCGCGAGAATCGCGTCGTGCGCCGCCGGAGCCATCCGCTCGACGCGCGCGCCGGTCGCGCGCCATAACGCCTCGACCCGCTCCGCCGCGCCGGGCAGGCTCCTTGCCGAGGGCGTGATTATCACGCGCCGTCCGCCGAAAAGCCCAGGCTCCGCCGCCGCTGCGCCGGTGGTTTCCTTGCCGGCCACCGGATGCGCCGCGACCAGCGCCATCCGCGGCCCGAGCATCGGCTCGAGCGAATCGACAACCCAGCTTTTCACGCTGCCGACATCGGTGATCACGGCGTCGTCCGGCAAGTACGGCAGCATCGCCTTGAGCGTCTCCGGAAACGTCATCACCGGCGTCGCCAGCATCACGAGATCGGCGCCGCGCGCGGCCTCGGCCGAATCGCGCGTGGCGAAATCGACGATCCCGCGCGCGAGCGCGACGTCGAGATTCGCCTGTCCGCGTCCCAAACCGACGATTCGCCCGGCCAGCCCTTCGCGCCGCGCAACCATCGCGAGCGAGCCGCCGATCAGGCCGACTCCGCAAATCGTGATTTGACGAAACAACACGCTCATGCGGCGCGTCCAAGCGCCTTTTCGAGCGCCGCGACCAGCCGGCGATTCTCCTCGGGCAGGCCGACGCTGACCCGCAGATGACGCGGCCATCCGTAACCGCCCATCGGCCGCACGATCACGCCGCTGCGCAACAGTTTTTGATAAACCGCCCCGCCGTCGCCGACCTCCACCAGAATAAAATTCGCATGGCTCTTCGGATAGGCGAGTCCGAGCCGCCGAAACTCGCCTTCGAGATACGCCATGCCCTCGCGGTTGACTTCGAGCGTGCGGCGCACGTGCTCGCGATCGTCGAGTCCGGCGATTACGCCGGCCTGCGCGATCGACGTGACGTTGAACGGCTGCCGCACATTATGCAACAGGCTGACGAGGTCCGGCCGCGCCACCGCGTAGCCGACTCGCACGCCCGCAAGCCCGAAAATTTTTGAGAACGTGCGCATCGTAACGATCATTCGGCGATCGTCATGGTATGCGAGCGAATCCGGATAATCCGGATCGCGCACGAATTCGTAATACGCCTCGTCCGCGACGATCACCACGTGCTCGGGCGTTCGCGCCAGCAGGCGCTCCCAGTCGGCGCGCCGGAAAATCGTGCCGGCGGGATTCGTCGGATTGTCGAGAAAAACGATTCGCGTATTCGCGTCGATCGCGGCGGCGATCGCGTCCAGATCCAGATAATAACCATCTTTCATCGGCACGGCGCGCCCTTCGCCGCCGGCCGCCGCCGTCGCCAGCGCGTAAATCGCGAACGAATGCTCCGAGAAAACCGCGTTTAAACCCGGCCGCAGGAAAAGAAACGCAAGCAGGTTCAGCACTTCCACCGAACCGCCCGCCATGAAAATTCGCTCCGGCGCGACGTTGTGGCGCTCCGCCACCTTGCGGCCCACCGTCCAGCACGATCCGTCGGGATAGCGGTTCGCCTCATCCAGCGCTTTGCGCATCGCCGCGAGCGCCATCGGCGACGGCCCCAGCGGATTTTCATTCGACGCGAGCTTGACCGCCTCGCCGATTCCGAGTTCGCGCTGCAACTCCTCGATCGGTTTGCCGGGCTCGTACGGGCGCAGCGCCGCTACGGTTGGAAGAACCAGTTCTTGGGGTTTCACAGAAGGCCGCCGCCGGCGTCATTCGCCGGCGAACCTTCCTTCAGGATACGATCCCAGCACCTTCAGGAAAAGGGCCTGATGCTCCAGCGCCTTGAGCGCGCGCCGCACGCGCGGGCTGTCGCGATGCCCCTCCAAATCGACGAAGAATACATAAGCCCAGGGTTTTTCGCGCTGCGGGCGCGATTGAATCATCGTCAGATTGATTTTGCCCGCGGCGAACAGCGTCAACGCTCCGTGCAGCGCGCCCGCCCGTTCCGGCAGCGCGAAGACGATGCTGGTCTTGTCGGCGCCGCTGGGCGGCTGCGCCGCGCGTCCCAGCACCAGAAAGCGCGTCACGTTCTGCGCCGAATCCTGGATATTTTCGGCGATCGTCTTCAGGCCGTACGCGCGCGCCGCGTTCGCCGACGCGATCGCCGCGACCGTCGCATCGGCCGCCGCGCGTTGCGCCGCCAGCGCGTTCGACGCCACCGCCTCGAGCTCCACGTGCGGATAATTCGCCGCGAGGAAATTGCGGCACTGGCCGAGCGACTGCTGATGCGACACGATCCGCGCGAACTCGCGCGCGTCCGCCCGCGCCATCAGCGTATGCCGGATCGGCAGCAGGATTTCGCCGATCACCTTGAGCGGCGTGTCGATCAGCAAATCGAGCGTCAGGCTGACTGATCCCTCGGTCGAATTCTCGACCGGCACGACGCCGTAACCCGCGCGGCCGTTCTCCAGCGCCTGAAACACCGCCGCGATCGACGCTTCCGGCGCGAACTCCGCGCTCGCGCCAAACCGCGTCCGCGCGGCTTCATGCGAATAGGTATGCTCGGGGCCGAGATAGGCGACTCGCACCGTCTCTTCGAGCGCGGTGCAGGCCGAAATGATTTCGGTGAAGATCCGGCGGAGCTGTTCGCCGGTGAGCGGCCCCCGATTCAGCGCGCCCACCCGATCCAGCACCTGGCGCTCGCGCGCCGGCTGATAGATCGCCTTGCCTTCGGCCTGCTTGAGCTCGCCGATCGCCTGGGCGATTCTCGCGCGCTCCGACAGCAGCGCCACCAGCTCCCGGTTGATTTCGTCGATTCTCCGCCGCAGGTCGTCGAGCAGCGGCCGACCGGCCGCCGCGCGGTTCTTTTTTGCCGTTGCCATCGCGGGCGAAAGCGCTACTTGATCCGGGCGCGCTTTTCAACGCCGCCGCTCAGGAACGGCGCGCCGATCGCGGCGAACTTCCGCCCGCGCGCCTGCCGCAACGCGGCCGGCGCGAGCTTGCGCAGGCGGCGCAAATGGCGCTCGATCGCCGCGCCCACCGCCGCGATCGCCGCGGCGGGTTCGCGATGCGCCCCGCCGGGCGGTTCCGGCACGACCTCGTCGATTACGCCCAGCGCCAGCAGATCCGCCGCGGTCAGCTTGAGCGCGCGCGCCGCGTCGGCGACCTTTTCCGGCCCCGCCTCGCGCCACAAAATCGCCGCGCAGCCTTCGGGCGTGATCACCGAATAGCACGCGTTCTCCTGCATCAGCACGACGTTGCCGACGCCGATCGCCAGCGCGCCGCCCGAGCCGCCCTCTCCGATTACGCACGCGATCACCGGCGCTTCGATCCGCGCCATCGCCTCGAGGCTCGCCGCGATCGCCTCCGACTGGCCGCGCTGCTCGGCGCCGATTCCCGGCTCCGCGCCCTGCGTATCGATAAACGTGATCACCGGCAGATTGAACCGGCTGGCGAGATCGAAAATGCGCGCCGCCTTGCGATAACCTTCGGGAAACGGCTTGCCGAAATTGCGGCGCAGCCGTTCGACCGTCGAACGGCCGCGCTGATGCCCCACGATCGCGGCCGGGCCGCCGCGGAACCAGCCCATCCCCGCGATTATCGCGCCGTCGTCGCCATAGCGCCGGTCGCCGTGCAGCTCGATAAAATCGCCGATCAGCGCCTCGATATAATCGAGCGTCTGCGGCCGCGCCGGATTGCGCGCCGCGCGCACCCGATCGATCGGGCTGAGACGCGCCCGCAGCGCCGCTTCGAGATGCTTGCGCTCGGCCGCGAGTTTGCGCCGCGCGCCCGCCGATTTCTCCGCCGCGAGATTACGCGCGACCGTTTCCAATCGCCGCTCGATCTCGGCCGGACTCAGTTCAGCCGCTTCTTCCTGATGCTCCATCCTGTGGCGCGCGCTCCGCGTTGAAATAATTCGTAAACAGATTCAGAGCCTGTTCGATGCCGTGCGCCGGGTCAAGCCACACAAGGCCCGGCTCGCGCCGGAACCACGTCATCTGGCGCTTGGCGAGCCGCCGGGTCTCGCGCTTGGCCACAGCGATCGCCTCCGCGCGTTCGAGCTCGCCGCGCATCCATGCGCCGATTTCACGATAACCGATCGTCGCCGCGAACGCGCCGCCGCGATCCATCCCCGCCGCCATCAGCGCGCGCACCTCGTCGATCAGGCCCGCCGCGATCATATCGTCGAAACGCCGGTCGATCCGCCGGTACAATTCCGCACGCTCCAGCGTGAGCCCCACGCACGGGCCGCAATCCGCATAGCCGGCGAAGCGATGCTCGCGATGCCATGCGCTGAGCGGGCGGCCCGTCAATTCGTAAACTTCCAGCGCGCGCACGATGCGCACCGCGTCGTTCGGGCCGATACGCGCGGCGCTCTCCGGATCGATCGCGGCGAGCCGGCGATAGATCGCCGGCGCGCCCGCCGCGCCCGCGTCCGCGAGCATCCGCCGCCGCAAATCCGGCGCCGCCGGCGGTCCCGCGAAAAGTCCGCCGCGCAACGCGCGCAAATAAAGCCCGCTGCCGCCGACGATCAGGGCGGGCCGGCCGCGCGCGGCGATTTCCGCCACCGTGCGGCGCGCGATCCGCGCGAATTCGGCCGCGTCGAGCGGTTCAATCGGGTCGCGCAGGTCGAACAGGTGATGCGGCGCGCGGGCGCGCTCCGCCAGCGACGGCTTCGCCGCGCCAATATCCATCCCGCGATAGACCTGGCGCGAATCGCCGTTGACGATCTCCGCGCCCAGCCGCTCGGCCAGCGCGATCGCGAAAGCGGTTTTGCCCGCGCCGGTCGGACCCACGATAAAAGCCGCGCTCGGCCCGACGCCGCGTTCGGCCGCCGTTTCCATCTTTTCGAGTTTATCCGAATCGAAGCGCGCCCGCCGCCGCTCAGCGCCGGAACATCCGCTCGATTTGTCCGCGCGCGAAGCGCACATGCACCGGCCGTCCGTGGGGGCAGTTGGTCTTGAATTCGGTGGCGTCGAGGTCGGCCAGGAGCGCCGCGATTTCATCGCGCCGCAGCGTTCGGCCCACCCGGATCGAGCCGTGACAGGCGAGCCGCTTCAACACTTCCTCGAACGCGCCCTCACCGCGCGTGCGCGCGCCGCCTTCGCCCATCGTCTCGATCATGTCGGCCAGCAGCTTCACGCCGCCTTCCAGCCCGAACACCGCCGGCGTTCCCTTGAGCATCAGCGTCGCGGGACCGAACGGCTCCAGGTCGAAGCCCGCGGCGCGCAATTCGTCCAGATTCGCCATCGCGAGCGCCGCCCGCCCGCGCTCCAAATCGAGCGTCGCGGGCGCCAGCAGCGCCTGCACGCGCACGCCGCCGGCGCGAACTTCCGCGCGCAGCCGCTCGAAAGTGACCCGTTCGTGCGCGGCGTGCTGATCGACCAGCAGCAGGCCTTCGCCATCTTCGAGCGCGATATAGCCGGTGAAAATCTGCCCGAGCACCCGATGTTCCGAATAGCGCGGAATCGCCGGATTTTGTGCGGACGAGCGCGGCGCATCCGGCGCGAAGGTTGCGGCCGGCGCCGCGGCGGACTCGGGCGCGAGCGACCGCTCCGCCGGGCCAGCCAGCGCCGGCGCGGAAATCGCCGCCGCTCCCGCGCGCGCGCCGCAGTATCCCAGGCCGAGCGGCGCCTGCGCGGCCGGCCGCGCCGCCTGATCGACCAC
>JAJZAI010000079.1 GCA_021799495.1 Deltaproteobacteria bacterium | reverse complement strand
CCATCAGCATCGGCCGCTGCCGCCGCTCCTCACCGCGCATCCGCCACTTCCTCCTCAACCACGATTACCCACTCAGACGAATTATAGGCGAGTGAAATTCAGGCGTTTATCAACGCCCTGCTAGAATTCGCGGGAGGATATGGTAAGAAACTTTCTTGATACCACGAATTCTTTTTGCGCGGACTCGAAAAGGAGCGATGGTCTCTGCGTTCTCGCGGAGCATGGACTCGCCGGCATTGCCGAGCGACGATGGATCTACCGGGATTGACTTCGCATCATTGGTAAAACTGCGAATCGAGCGCCGGAATGGAATTGAGGTCAGCACGGTTCGTGAGGAGGAATGCGCGGGTGGCCGGATTAGCGGGCTTCTAACGGTTCCTCCGGAGTTTCCTGTATCATCGCGTTTCGCCGGATGTGAGCGGCGGAGGCGGAGCGGGAACGGACGCAGTGGGTTGAACATATGAGCGCAATAGCAGTCGAGCTACCATCTGAAATTCGCGCGGCCTGCGACGGCCTGACCGCCTTCGCACGCGCCGAGATTATGCCGCGCCATGAAGAGCATCGCGCGCTGCTCGAGGACCCGCGGAAACTGTATCGCGAGGACGGGCGGTTTTCCGACGACGCCGTCGCGCTGATTCGCGAGGTGCGCCGCGCGGCCGCACGCGCGGGCTTCTACACGATGTGCGTGCCGGAGGCGCTGGGCGGCGGCGGCCTCGGCCATCTGGCGTACTACGCCGGATGGGAGCATCTGTTCCGACTGTGCGGTCCGCGGAACTGGCTGATGCTTTACGCGATCAGCCACTGGGCGTTCGGACCGAGCCGCCTGCTTGAGCGGGTCACTGACGAAGCGCGCCAACGGATTCTGGAGCCGATGAACGCGGGCGACGCCTCGATGTGCTTCGGCCTGTCGGAACCCGGCGCCGGCTCGGACGCCGCCGCGCTCGCGACGCGCGCGGTTCCGCACGGAGACGGATGGAAAATCTCCGGCCGGAAAATCTGGACCACGAACGCTCCGGTCGCCGATTACTGCATCGTCTTCGCGATCACCGACGCGCCATCGGCCGCCGCGCGCAAGGGAGGAATTTCGGCCTTTCTCGTTCCGACCAATGCGCCCGGATTCGAAGTGCAACGGGTGATTCGACTGTTCGGCCATATCGGCGGAGACGAGGCCGAACTGCGGCTCGATGACGTGTTCGTCGAGCCGTGGCAACTGGTCGGAGAACTCAATCGGGGTTTCGAAGCCGCTCTTTACGGCGTTTCGCTCGGGCGCATCTACAATTCGGCGCGCGCCGTGGGATACGGCAGATGGGCGCTGGAACAGGCGATCGAATATGCGAAAGTGCGGCAGGCGTTCGGACGGCCGATCGCGGACTATCAGGGCGTGACGTTTCCGCTCGCCGAGTCGGCGGCGGAATTGCATGCGGCGCATCTGATGGGACTCAACGTTGCGGCGCTGCTCGATCAGGGAGAGCCTGCGGTGAAGGAACTTTCGATGACGAAGGCCTACTCAGTTCAGGTTGGATTCCGCGCCGTCGATCGCGCGATCCAGGCCCACGGCGCGATCGGCTTCACCAACGAGCTTGGACTTTATCACGCATGGCATGCGCTGCGGATCGTCAACGTCGCCGACGGCACGAATGAGATACTCAATCGCACGGTGGTGCAGCGGTTGCTGAAGGGCGACACCGAACTGTAGCCGCGCTCATAATCCGAAGGCGTCCGATATTCGATTGTGGCGGAAGGACGGCAGGAGCATCGGGGTTTTGCGCGCGTACGTATCGTAGGCGCCCTCCGGCAATTCGGCGCGCAGGAAACGCTCCTCCCGCCGCGCTCTGAGGTATAGCGCCAAGGTCAAAATCGCCGCCCCGAGCATCGCCGCCGCGGTTCCTTTCTCGATCGAAGTCGCAAACGCGGCGAAAAGAAGACCTGAATAGATCGGATGCCGCACCATGCAATACGGTCCCGTGTCAACGACGCGGTGATTCGCCTTCTTCGCCATCCCCCATGACGACCACAGCCTGCCCAGGTGAATGCGCGCCCACCAGGCGAACGACAATCCAGCGGTGGTCATCGCCGCCAATAGCCATTTCAGAACATCGTCAAGCTTCCAGAGCCGTATTTGCGGATAGTCGCCGCGGTTCGGGACCAGCGCGAACATCAGAACAGCGGCGAGGTATATGAGACCGCGAAGAAATATCTCTCCAGTCCAGCCGCCGCGCCTGGCGATGCGGCTCGACCAGAACGCGGCGATGATCCACGAAACCAGCCATGCGAACCATAGTGCTGTCGTCATCCACTCAGGCGACATATCGTCGTTGTACGCTGAAGTCCGGCGCCGAATTCAGTCAACGTCGAGAGCGTATCAGAATTCCTCGATGCATAGCTCCATTGGCCGGTAAACATCCGAAGGCCAATACAACTGATTGGCGATCGGCCGGTCTTTCCGCGGCGAAATCACAACCGCGCGCGACATCCGCCGGGTCGAATTCCTGACGACTAATTCGCTACGATGGACTATCGCGCGCATGTCCGCGGGATTTGCGCGAATCGAGACATTACGACGGAGGCCGGTTTACGATGAAACTCGCGCTGTACCTGCCAAACTTCAGGGACAAAGTGACGGTGAGCGAAATCGTCGATCTCGCCCGCCTCGCCGAAGAGCTGGAGTTCGATTCGATCTGGACCCTCGACCGGATTGTGGTTCCGGAAGCTTCCGACCGCGAAGAGTTGCGCAAGCCCTTCGGTTTCATGAAGGAGTTTCCGCGTTCGCTGCCGGTCGCGGCGAGGGGCGAGTTTTTGCACGGATTGCCGCTCATCCCGTATCTGGCCGCGATCACGAAAAAGATCAGAATCGGCGTCAGCGTGATCGACACGCCCTATCGCGCGCCCGGAGTGCTGGCGGCCGAGATCGGCACATGGGACCATCTTGCGGGCGGCCGGATCAACGTCGGCGTGGGAACGGGCTGGATGCCCGAGGAATTCGAAGCGGCGAGCGCCGCGCACATCTACGAAAAACGCAACAAACATGTGATCGAGACGATCGAGATCATGCAGGGCGTATGGACCAACGAGCTCTTCGAGTATCACGGAGAGTTCGCGTCGTTCCCGAAATGCGGCTTCGGCGTCAAGCCGGTCCAGAAGCCGCATCCGCCGATTTTCTTCGGCGGATTGGGCGTGCCGAAAATCGCGGCGAAGCGCGTCGCCAAATACGGATTGGCGGGATGGATCGGCATCCAGGACACGCCCGACGATATCAAACGATGGCGCGCGGCGATCAAGGAAGAACTGGAAACGATCGGCGGCGGGCGCACGATCGACGATCTCGAAATCGTGAGCATGCTGTTCTTCGACATCACGCGCGAGAAAACCGACCAGACGCCGAAGGGCAAGCTGACGCCCTCGATGACGGGCACGCCGCAGCAACTGATCGACAATCTTAAGCGTTACAAGGACGCGGGGTTGACGTTGCCGCTGCTCTGGCCGCCGTTCAAGGGAGTTCCGACCGCGAAGACGATCGTCGATTTGCGGCGGCTGAAGGAGGACATCCTGCCGAAGGTCGCATAGGAGATTTCGCGAGGCGTTGCGTCAAGTCGCCGACGATCGCCTCGGGCGCGGGCGCGACCGCGCCGCGCGGCAGGGCGTCGAGCCGAAACGGCCCGTATCCGGTGCGGATCAGACGAGTGACGCGCAGGCCGTAATGCGCGAGCAGACGTTTGATCTCCCGATTCTTTCCCTCCCGCAGCGCGATCGTCATCCAGCAATTGGCGCCTTGGCGATGATCGATCGCCGCTTCGGCCGGCCGATAGCGAACGCCGTCGATCGTCCGCGGCCGGGCAAGGTTCGCAATCAGGCTTTGGTCAATTTTGCCGTGGACGCGAACGCGATACGTCCGGACAAACTCCTGCGCGGGATGTTCCAGAAAACGCGCGAGCTCGCCGTCATTGGTGAGCAGGAGAAGACCCTCGCTGTTGATATCGAGGCGTCCGACCGAAATCAGGCGCGGCAAATGCCTCGGCAGGTTCGCAAAAACGGTTGGGCGTCCTTGCGGATCGCGCGCGGTCGTAACCAATCCAGCGGGCTTGTGATAAAGCCAGAGCCGGGCCGGCGCCGCAGACGCGACCGGCTTGCCATCGACGGCGACGCGATCATCGTCCCGAACCGATATGGCGGGATGCGCAACGACCGCATCGTTCAGCGTAACGCGGCCGGCCGCGATCAGGCGCTCGGAGTCGCGGCGCGACGCGACTCCGGCGCGCGCAAGAAACTTGGCCAGCCTTTCGCCTTCCACAGGCTTTCATTTTAGCAGACCGCGAAAGGCAATGCGTTTTCAAGTTCCCAAGCTCTCATAGCGAATCGTCAATGAAGACTTTGATTAAACCTATTTCACGTTAATAACCACATAGTCGGTATTATTATTATTGGCCGCGTCGGGATAAATTGTGTCGGTGAATCCTTTACCCGTGAGGAGATAGATCGTTCCGCCACCGCCAAAACCACCGGTCGCTGGCGTACCCCCTGTTACCAAATAATCTGTCGCGCTAGCCGCGGCCATGAAGCCGACGACCTTGAAAGGCGCCGTACAAACGGCGCTTTCCGAAGTCGTTGTGCTGCTGTCGCAACTCGGCAGGGTCGGACAATCAAAGGCGGTCGTGCCGCTGCACGAATCGGCCGCGGCGCAGAGAGTTAGGTAAGCAAAGCTTCCCGTAACTACATCCCCGCCCGAAGCAGTGCAGGTCAGTGTGACTTTAATCGGTTTGAAGGCGAAAGCGGGTTTGCTGACGGCCGTTAAACCAAGGATGACAAGGCCGGTGATCAGGAGGGATTTCATGCGTGCCATGTTTCGATGCTCCTTTTTGGTTCATTGGATCGTTCGGCAGGCTCTTCGCGAAAAGATTTGCGGTCAGCGAAAGTTCAATACTCACGATCATTTTGTGAAGTTCAAATCGCCAATTTTATCGCGAACGAACTTTCAATTGCCGATCGCAATCTGAGCAAGCCGAAACTAATCCCAAATCCCCCTTTCGCGGCTTCAACAATAAATAACCGCACATGAAGTGTCTAGCTTTTAATTTTTGATTTTTAATGAGTTAAAACATTACAAATCTATAATAGTTTATATTAAGCTATATTGCGCATCGTCACCTGTTGCGATTCCTGATAAGCCGAATCAACGGAATGATTTTTAACCTTGAAGCCCGACGCGACGCGAAAGTTCGCGGCGATCGTTCAGGGACTTTGCTCGGCCTATGGACGGGTAGTGGCGCGGCGGTGTCGCGCGCCAATGCTGGCCGCGTGCCGGATCGCTAACGCTTCGGAAAATCCGGTGCGAGCTTTGCTCAATTTTATGGCGGGCGCCATCCGGCGGCGCCCGCCGCAGTCTCAGTAGCCTGCGAATCCCATATCGGTTGTGGCCTGCGCGTCCGGGTCGGTGCAGACGTTCACCAGCGCGGTCCGGCCGCTCTTGATCGCGCGTTCGATCGCCGGCCTGATTTCATCAGGCTGCTCGACGAATTCCCCGTAGCCGCCGAGCGCCTCGACGAGTTTGTCGTAACGCTGAAAGCCGAGGTCGCGGCCGACGTTGCCGCCCGTCTGACGGGAAGTGAATCCGCCGTTGTTCGAGACCACCACGACAATCGGCAGCTTGTGCCGAATCGCGGTGTCCATCTCCATCCCGTTCCAGCCGAATGCGCCGTCGCCGCTCAGGACCAGGACCGGCTTGTCGGGCGCCGCGACCTTCGCTCCGATTCCAAACGGAATCCCCACCCCCATACATCCGTGCGGACCCGCGTTGAGGCTGCATCCGGTTTCGTAAATCGGAATCGACTGGCGTGCGAAGTTGAGAATTTCATGGCCATCGACGACGAGGATCGTATCGCGCGAGATCGCCTCCTTGACCTCGTTGCACAGCCGCAGCGGATGAATCGGAACTTTGCTCGAGTGCATCAGCGGAGCGTTGCGCTCGAGGTTCGTCCGATGCTTTGCGGCGAGCTGCGCGACCCACGCCGTCTCTTCCTTCGGATTGAAGCGTCCTTTCGCCTCCGCCGCGAGCTGTTCGAGCACCAGCCGCGCGTCGCCGATAATGCCAACGGCGATTTCGCGGTTATGCCCGATCTCCCGGCCGTCGAGATTGACGTTGATGAATTTCGCGTCGCGGGAAAACCGGGGCGCGCGCAAAAACGACAGCATCGAATTGGCGCGCGCGCCAATTACCAGCACCACGTCCGCCTCGCGGAAAGCCGTCGAGCGCGCGGCGGGAAACGATCGCGGATGGTCTTCAGGCACGACCCCGCGCCCTTGCGGCGTCGTGAAGAATGGGATTCCGGTCTCGTTGACGAACTTCCGCAACGCCTGCTCGGCGCCCGACCAGATCACGCCGCTGCCGGTGATAATCAGCGGGTTGCGCGCCTCGGCCAGCAGGTCGATCGCCTTGCGCACCATCGCGGGATCGCCGGCGGGCCGCGCCTCGGTCCGATAATTTTCCACCCAGTGGATTTTTTCCTCCTCCACCTTGCCCATCAGGATATCGCCTGGAAGATCGAGATAGACCGGGCCGCGTTTGCCGTCCAACGCTTCGCGGAACGCGACGCTGAAGTATTCCGGAATTCGGTAGCCAAGATCGATGTGATACGCCGCCTTGACGATCGGCTTCATCATCGGCATCTGGTCCATTTCCTGGAAGGTGTCGAGCGTCGTGCCGCGCATCGGCGACGCGCCGCCGATCGCGATTATTGGCGTCGCGTCGGCCCAGGCGTTGGCGAGTCCGGTCACCAGATTGGCGACTCCGGGACCCATCGGCGCGATACAGACGCCGGGCTTGCCGGTCACGCGGGCGTATGCGTGCGCCATCATCGCGGCGGCCTGCTCGTGGCGCACGTAGATGCCCTTCATGCCGAGGTTGAGGCAGGCGCCGGCGGTGCCGCCGGTCGGTCCGCCCATCATAAAGAAGATCGTGTCCACGCCTTCGCGCTTGAGGCAGTGCGCGATTATTTCCTCGCCGCGTAATGTCGCCATGATATCTCCGCTACGGCAAACGCCGGTTTCAAAGCCGCCAGGGCCGCCGCGCCCGCCGCGAACTTCATCGCTTACCCTTCGGCGCTGCTATCCATTTCACTTCGAACCCCCGACCGTCAAGTTCGCCGCACCGCGAGTTTTCGAGCGCATGCGCCGCCGTTTTTTGAGGCCGCCCGAATCAACTATCGGAGTTCCGCTTCATGAGCTGAAGCAACGATCGCGACGGAACGCGCCTAGCGACGTTTTTTGAGGTCATATTGCGTCTTATTCTTATGAATCCACTCAAGTTAGAGTTCAACGGAATCTGTTAATTAATTTAATTCTGAATAGATAATTTTGCTTGCTTTTCAGATCCAATTGCATAATAAAGCACCTCATAGGGCCTGACTACCGGCGACTTTATAAAATTTTGGCGACATATTTATGGCAAGGGACGCTGGCGCGGTCGAAAGGAGACGCAATAATAATGGAACGGCGTTTTAGATTGGTCTTAAAAAAACCGCTTTATTTCTGCCGATTTTACTGCTTGCAGCCACTCCGGCTATGGCCACACTGCAATACTCGATCGTCATTCCGATGCGCTTCGCCACGGCGGCGACGCTTGATAATTTCCTGCCGCAAGCGAACTGCTCTCAGCCGCTCTGCTCGCAGATAACCTCGTCTTCTCCGGACGTCTATACCTCTGATTTTCAAGCCGCCTACTGGTGGCAAGTCTTCAATGCGGCCGACGGCGAGACGATCGCGGTCAACGCCACCGATCCGAATGGCAAGCTCCATACCTATGTGCAGTTGACTTACAGCGGTGGGCTGAGCACGTGCTATCAAGGCACCGGCTGGGTCGATAATTACGGCGAAATTTTCTGCGGTCCGGCCGGCGCCGGCGATTTTGTAACGGGAATCAACGTCACCTGCGGCCCAGTCGGCGCATGGACGCTCGGTCTCTACGACAACGGCAATCCGACGCCCTACTCGGTTCCATTCAATCTGGTTCATAGCGCCACGAGCCTGCTTGGCATAACGGCGCCAACCGACAATGAAATCTTCGACCTCGACCAGCAGAATTTCACGTCGACCGATCCCGTGCCATTTTCCGCCGGAACGGTCACGGGAAACTCGATAAATTGGGCGGTGACCGTGAACTACGCCACGAGCGGCGGTTACGGCGCCTTTTCCAACACGTTGCCAAGTTTTCAAACGGCGAGCGGCGCCACACAGAACCAGACCTTTCAATCGGAGGGCGGGCAGGTGCGTGTCATCGCGTCAACAACCGCAAGCGACGGCAGCCCCGTACAAGACTGCGTCACATTTTACATCGACGGAGTTCAATCGCCGAGTCCGCTAGATCCGACCACACAACTCCTCAACCTTTACACTAGCAGGCTGTTGACGAAAGCGTTTGATTACTCAGTTTCATAGTTCTCGGCGGTGCGGCGGCGGCGGGTTCAGAGTTGCGGTTCGGCTGCCTTCGC
>JAJZAI010000039.1 GCA_021799495.1 Deltaproteobacteria bacterium | reverse complement strand
ACGAATTATAGGCGAGTGAAATTCAGGCGTTTATCAACGCCCTGCTAGTAGCAACTTGATAATTCAACTGCGCAACTCTCGCGGATCTCGGATGCCACTGCTTTTCTACCAATTGACAGACACCACCATGGCAAGAAGGATACATCTCAACGCTTTCATCCAGTGCTCGATTTGTCCGCAGTCCAAGGGCCAGTGGAAACATCCATTGGACCGCTCCTCGACCGGCTACCGTGACCTTGAATATTACGCCGAAATCGCGCGCACGCTGGAGCGCGGGCGTTTCGACGCTCTCTTCTTTGCCGATATACATGGCACCTATGATGTTTATCGTGGCACGCGCGACGCGGCGGTCCGGCACGCCGTGCAGTTTCCGTGCAACGACCCGACGGTACTCATCCCGGCGCTTGCGATGATAACGCGCCATCTTGGTTTCGCCACCACTTACAGCACGACCTACCATCCGCCCTATCAAGCCGCGAAGCTTTTCTCCACACTCGATCACCTCACCAAGGGACGCGTGGGATGGAACGTGGTGACCTCGTACCTGCCCGACGCGGAGAAAAACGGACTGGGCGAGGTGCTCCCGCATGACGAGCGCTACGATCGCGCCGACGAGTATATGGAGGTCATGTACAAGCTGTGGGAACAGAGCTGGGAGGATGACGCGATTATCCGTGACGCCGCGCGCGACATCCACACCGACCCCTCCAAGATTCACGAGATCCAACACCACGGAAAATACTTCGACGTGCTCGGCCCGCATCTTTGTGAACCCTCGCCACAGCGCACCCCGGTGATCTATCAAGCTGGACTGTCGGGGCGCGGGATGCAGTTTGCGGCGACGCACGGCGAGGCGCTCTTCGTCGTATTTCCCAATACTACCGTATGCCGCGCGTACTGCGACCGCATCCGCCAACTCGCCGCCGAGCAGGGCCGCGATCCTAAGCACCTGAAGATACTGATTGGAATTGCACCGGTGGTCGGCATGACCGACGCCGAGGCGCGGCTCAAGCATGAAGAGATGATGAAATATGCCAGTCCCGAAGGCGCGCTTGCGCTATTCGGCGGATGGACGGGGATTGATCTTTCCAAGTACGGCCCCAACGACAGTATCGGCAACGTGAAATCCGATGGAATGCAGTTTTTGGCGCAGTATTTTTCATCGGTCGATTCGACGCGCCAGTGGACGGTACGCGAAGTAGGCGAGTTTCTGTCAATCGGCAGCGTGGTGCCGGTGCCGGTTGGCAATTACCGTCGTATTGCGGACGAGCTCGAGCGCTGGGTCCTCGAAGGCGGTATCGACGGCTTCGATCTTCTCTCAGTCAACTCGCCGGGCGACTTCGTGACCTTCGTCGATCTCGTCGTGCCCGAGCTACAGCGCCGCGGACTGCTGCGCAAAGAGTATGAGGCGAGCACCCTGCGCGAGCACTACTTCGGCAAGGGTCAGCGCCAGCTCGCGTCCGATCACCCTGGAAGCCGCTTTAAACGGCAATGGTCGAAACAAGTTTCCGCTGACGAGGTTTCACCCGACAATTAGTCAGGCAAGCCAGAAACAATGAATGGACTTTTTTTTGGCTACTTCTTAGAAACAATCGCATTCGCATGATTTTGCGAACCATGCGGGTCGGTTGAGTGTAAAATGGCGCAAGATGAATTAAGGACGTCGCTGGCTCAGGCGGCTGAGCCATTCGTGGAGAACCTCTATCACTGCCTGCGCTGCAATTATTGCGTTGAAATGCACTGGGAAGAGCGCGGGATTCAGCACGTGTGCCCCACGCTGCTTCATCACAACCCCGCTCCGGGGTATTCGGGCAAGGGTTATTTGACTACGGCGCGCGCCGTGCTCGAAGGCGAAGAACTGCCGATAAATTCACTGATCGAACGCTTTTTCAACTGCACCACCTGCGGCAATTGCGAGGAAGTCTGTCCGGTAGGCTTGCGGCCGGCGCATCTGGTTAAACAGATTCGCGCAGCGATGGTCGCGCAAGGCTTCGCGCCGGCGCCGATTGCGGCGATCGCCGAGAATGTCGTCGAGCGCCACAACCCCGCCGGCGCGTCGATCGAGACGCGCAACCACTGGGCCGCGGGACTCGACGGTATCGCCGCCGGCGCCGGCGCGCTCTATCTTCCCGGATGCGCCGCAAGTTACGAGGCGCCGGCTGAAGCGCGCGCAACCGTGTCGGTATTGCATCAAGCCGGCGTGCCGCTGAAGCTGTTGCCGCCCGAGCAGGCGCGCTGCTGCGGCGCCCCATTGGAAGAGATCGGATTCCCAGCCGAAGCCGACGCTGAACGGCGGGAATTGGCTGCGGCGATCGCGCGCAGCGGATGCCGCCGCGTCGTGGCGTCAGGCGCCGAATGCCTCGGGAGCCTCGCTGGAACGCAGCTCGCCGACGGGGTCGAAGTGCTTCACGCTTTCGATCTGATCGAGCGGGCGGTCGCGGAAGGCCGGATCGGCTTCGAGCCCAGGGTGAACGCTGCGGCCGGACCGATTGGACTTCTCGATTCCTGCCATCTGAGCAAGAAGAGTCACGGCATTGCCGGGGCTGCGAACCACCCGCTGCGAATCCGTGCGCTGCTCGATCGCCTGGGATGCCAAACGGTCGCCGTCGCGGATCAGGGAAGCTACGCTGTGTGTTGCGGCGCCGCGGGCGGAATGCCGCGGATGAGCCCGCAATCCGCGGCGCGCATGGCTGATGGCAAGCTGAGATCGTTTGCCGAGGCCGGCGCTGTCGTCGTGCTTGGCGCCAGCCCGCTTTGCGTCGCCCACTTGCGGCGTTCGCAAGCGGCGGGCTTCCCCGCGGTGATGGGCGTCTTTGAATTCATCGACAGCTATTTTCGCTTGAGGCGGGTCGTGTAATGAAGCTCAGTCAAATCGGAACGGAACTCGCCGGTCAGGGCGGCGCGCTCGTCCTCGAAGACAAGATCGACCTGCTCGGGTACCGGCGCGACACCTCGATTGCGCCCGGCGGCAATCCGGCAGCGGCGGTGATCGCGCGCAGCGTCGAGGATGTGGCCGCGGCGGTCGCCACGGCCAATCGGCGCAAGGTTCCGCTCTATGTGCGCGCGGCGGGATCGACTTATGCCGGCGGCGCCAATCCCTGCGACGGCGCGATCGTGCTGGATACCTCGGCGCTGAACCGCATCCTGAAAATCGACGAAGATCGCGGACTGGCGCTGGTCGAACCCGGCGTTACCTACGGCGCGTTGCTGGCTGAATTGGGGCGGCGCGGATTAACCCTGGGCGTGGTCCCGCTCACAGGAGCCGCCGGCACCGTGGGCGGCGCAATCGCCTCTCACGGCCTGGGCACCGGCTCGCCGCGTTATCAAAGCACGGGCGACGAGGTCGCAGGGTTGGAAGTCGTCCTGCCCAGCGGAGAACTTTTGCGCACGGGCAGCGCGGTGCTGGCCGATGCGGGTTTTTTCGCCCGTTATGCCGTCGGTCCCGACCTGACGGGAATGTTCCTGGGCGCCAGCGGCTCCCTTGGGGTGATCACCAAAATCGCTTTATGGGTCCATCCCCGGCCCGAATATCAGGAGACCTTCGCTCTGGGTTTTCCCGACTATGAATCGGGCGCGCGTTTCATCTCCGCGCTTCAACTCAAGGAACTGACGCACAATCTCTGGTACGGCGCCGGCTACGAGGACAAGGCGATCGAGGCGCGCGTGATGGGCGCCCGGCCGCAGTTCGAGCGGGCCGCTCTGCCGCGCTTCTGTCTGGCCCTGGACGCCCGCGGTACAAGCGAAGAGGTGGCGCGCGACCGCGCCCGTATCGTCGCCGAAGCGGGCAGGTTCGGCGGCGCCGAGTTCGCGCTCTTCGACGAGATCTTTTTCGCCAAACTGCGACGCGACAACACCTTCTGGTATTCTTACGCGGGATATTTCGGCCGCTCGATGTGCGCGTTGCTGATGTGCTCGATGGCGAACGAGACCGTCCCGCGCTTTTTCCGCGCGATCCAGAACAATCGAGAGGCTCATCCCGAATTCATCTGGGCAGGCGGGTTGGTGCTATGCCGCCGCGGCGTGCATGGCGCCGTCATCGTTTTTTACGAAGAGCGCGAGCAGTGGGAGCAGATCCGGATGGCGTCCGAGCGCTGCTGCCGCGACCTGCTGGCGAACGAATGCGTGCCCTACAAGTCCGGCCGGGTTTGGGCGCCGATGATGGATCAATTCGGGCGCTATCACACCACTTTGGCCAGGTTGAAAAAGACGCTCGATCCCAACGGGATCATGAGCCCGCAGATTCTTGGCCTGTAAACCATGAGGAAGGTCTCCGATGCGTGAACTGAAACTTGATGAAGTGCGCAAGATGCTTGAGGCGTCCGGGCGCGAGGCTCATCGATGCGGCAAGTCGAGTACGACGGCGATCGTCGATTTCGGCGGCCATCTGCGAGGACTGGAGCGGCCCGAAGGCGGCAGGATCGCCAACGTCGATATTGCGATCAAGAAAGCCTGGACAGCGATCGCCTTCAAACGTCCGACCGCGATGGTGCGAGCGATAATGATGCCCGATGCGATGGCCTATGGGCTCCAGCACACCGACGATCGCATCTGCATGGTCGCAGGCGGCTTTCCGATCGTGGAAGATGGCGAATTCCTTGGCGCAGTCGGCGTCAGCGGCGGAACTATCGATGAAGATATCGCCTGCTGCGTCGAGGCGCTCAAGGCGCGCGGATTTGCGACCGAATTCGCCGATCCGCTGAAAGCGGCCCGATAGGAGATTCGCCGCCGTTCGAGTTTCCGCCCATTCATCCTTGAAACGCGAAGCGGATTTGGAAGACAGTGGAGGTGACCAACTCCGGTCGCCCACGGGTCCGACACCGCACCCACAGGAGGTTAGCATGGAAAGGAATGCAGTTTCTGGAACGACTCTGGCCAACGCGGCTGCCGCGTTGTTCATGGCGACGCCGAGTCCGACTGCCTCAAGCGAACAGGCGGCGCGGCTCAATGCCTTTGGCGCCAACTCGTGCAAGGGCATCAGCTCGTGTAAAGGCCATAGCTCGTGTAAAGGCCATAGTTCGTGCAAGGGCCACAGCTCATGCAAGGGTATGAGCATGTAAAGGCGCCGCCGCTGACAGGCGGGGATGCCGGTTCAGCCGGCATCCCCGCTTCGGCTCCGAGGCGAAGCGGCGCGGCGCCATGGGCGGCGCAATCGAAATGATGGTGGAATTCCGCAAGCGTAACGCTTTTCCCTTTCTGGGCTTCGGCGCAGGCCTGCGCCGTCCTCACTACAATCACATTCTTGACCATCATCCCCGGATGGACTGGTTCGAAGTGATCTCGGAGAACTTCATGGTGGCCGGCGGCCGCCCGCTTCAGGTTCTCGAAAAAGTCCGTGAGCACTATCCGATCGTCCTGCACGGGGTCAGTCTTTCCATCGGCTCGACCGATCCGCTGAATCGCGGCTATCTGAGCAGGCTCGCGTCACTCGCCCGCCGCTTCGAACCGGCATGGATATCGGATCATCTATGCTGGACTGGCGTGGGCGGGCGCAATCTGCACGACCTGATGCCCTTGCCCTATACCGAAGAGGCGCTACGGCATGTGGCCAAGCGTATTCGCACGGTCCAGGAGATACTCGAACGGCCGATTCTGATCGAAAATGTGTCGAGCTATATGGAATTCACCGACTCGACGCTCAGCGAATGGGAGTTTCTGGCGGCGGTGGCGCAAGAGGCGGACTGCGGAATATTGCTGGACATCAACAATATCTTCGTCAACGCCTTCAACCACCGCTTCGATCCGGTGACGTACATCGACATGATTCCGATCGAACGGGTCGTGCAGTTCCACATGGCGGGCCACAGCGAACACGGCGCCTTTCTGCTCGACACTCACGATCATCCGGTGCGGGAAGAAGTCTGGTCGCTTTACGATTACGCGCTGCGCCGCTTTGGACCGGTTTCGACGCTGGTCGAATGGGACGACAACATACCCGGATTCGCCACTCTCGCGGCCACTGCCGAGGAGGCGCGGCGGCGCGCTCAGGCGGCGGATGGCGCGAAAGACTCCACACGCGATCGTGCATCTCAAAGAACTCCAGACGTTTCTCTATAAGCGCGTCACCGCGCCTTCCCGCACTACCAGGGCGCGGCGCGGCAAGAACTATAGCGCTTGCTCCGAAGTCGAAAACGTCATCAGGAGCGAAGCCGGTCCCGGCGCCCTCGAACGTATCGAAATATACTCCGCGGCTTATTTTCAGCGGCTGCTCGAATGCCTCAAGGAAGATTTCCCGGCGACCATGGCGGTCGCGGGCGAAATCGAGTTTGGCAAGCTGGTTCGCGAATACCTCGTCGAACATCCGCCCACGGAGCCGTCGATAGATTGGGCCGGCCGGCGCTTTGCCCGGTTCCTCGCCGGCCAATCGCGAATTTTTCAGCCGCCATTCCTGGCCGATCTGGCCGGCCTGGAGTGGGCGATCTCGGAAATCTTTGTCGCCCCGGATTGCGCAGCTCTCAACGCGGCCGAGCTGCGCAATATCGCGCCCGAGAGCTGGCCGGCGCTCTTGCTCCGCATGGTTCCAGCGTCAGTAATACTGGAATGCGAATGGCGGATCGCGGGCGTCCGCCGCGCCATCGAAAATTCCGGGCAGTGGAGCGATCCGGCGCGCGAACCGGCCACGGTCATCATCTGGCGCCGCGCCGGGCAAGTCTATTTCCGGGAATTGGAGGCGGCCGAGAATGAGGCGCTGAAGGTCATGTCAAACGGCGCGACGTTTGACAGGCTGTGCGAGATACTGGCCGAAAGACTGGGCGATGAGAATCCGGTCGAAGCGATAAACTGCATATTTGCAGGATGGATCGCGGACGGCTTGCTGGCCAGGACGCCGGCGGTTGACGCTGTCGCGGACGGCGCGCAATCAAAGAACCGAAGGGCGCGAAAAGAACGTTCATAGAACGCTGTCTGATTTATGGACGTCCTCGCTTGCGCCGACTGTAATCGCAAGCCGGCAGCCTCGCCAAAAAGCGGCTCAACCAAAGCGCCATATCGCGCCGCCTCGCATCAGCCGGACTGACTGGCATCGGGGTGCACGCCGGCTATTGTTCCGGCTCGTCCCGTGCATGTCCCGTCTCATCCCGCATCGCCGGATCGATCCCGAATTCTGCTCACGCACATACTCTGGATTGAAGCGAAATCTTGCGGCCGGTCTGGCGGAGAGGGGGGGATTTGAACCCCCGAGACCCTTTCGGGGTCTACACGCTCTCCAGGCGTGCGCCATAAACCAGGCTCAGCCACCTCTCCGCAAAAATAGAGTATGCCATCCGAATTGTGCTTTGCGCCAGTGGAGCCGCCCCGCGCAAGATTGGCGAACTCCCGCCGGTCTCCAAACTTATGCGGCGGTCGCGCAAAATCTGGCGAAAGCGGCGAATCAATACTGAATCAGGGGAAAAAAGTCTTCCGCGCTTTGCCAATCACGGGCAGGCCCGGCATCTCGGCCGCCCGCGAAGCGGCGGGAGCGAACAAGGCGCAAACGGAATCCCGGTAGAGCGGTTTCCATGCCCGCTGCTCGAGCATCATTTTGTAAGTGGGCGAGTTCGTAATCACAAGTACGAAATTATGTGGATATTCATTCAGTAGCCGGGCGCCTGATGGCGGTTCGAAGAAAAAATCCAGATATTGAATCAAAACTTTTTGGGGATATACGGTGTCGAACCGGCTGTCGTAAAAAATTTTGGATTCGGGAGCAAGGTGCCAAATCAAATATTGCCCCCATTGTGATGGATTCAGGATATTGCCATGCAGGTTGTGCTCCTTCATGAAGCTTACCGCGCCTGACGGATATTCACCAACCGCCGCCAATTTCGCCGACCACAGCCCCTCTCTTCCGAACAGCACCGCGAATGACGCGATGAATATCAGACTCTGGCCGGCGATCGACATCCGCTGGAAGACGCCGCTCGTTTCTTGCGCTGCGGAATTGGCCAAATCGCCCTTCCGGGCCGCTAGCTTGCGGAAAGTCAAATCGAGATGCCGGGCAAGCAGCGGCGCTCCCGCGATTATCGGCAGCGGAATATTGCGGATCGCGCTAAACGCCGCCGCCGCCATCACCGCGGCAATCGCGATTAGCGGCCAATCATCGCGACGCGGAGTAACAGCGATCGAAATGGCTCCGGCTCCCATATACGCGGCCCACACCTCAAGTAGTAAATTATCGGAACCATGAACGCCGGAATCGCGGATGACGGTAACGATTGGCCGCCAGTCCGCCATCACCTTGTGCGCCAGCGGATCAGTCAGCGATACAAACACCGTGCGCCAGCATTCGATTCCGATCGGATTGACGAAGGTCGCGGCCGTCGCCGCAAGCGTCAGCGCCGCCAGCCGCCACGCCCGCTTCAAGCCGCGCCCCGTAAGCAAATCGTCAACGCCGATCGCGGCCGTATAAATTCCGAGCGTCACCAACCCGATGAAAAACCCGCCGTGCAGGTTTGACCACAACGCGAGCATCGGGATAACGAGCCAAAGATGCGATCGGCGGCCGTAAAGATCCCGCGTCAGCAGAAAAATCAACATCGCAAACAGCGCGTATGTGAAAATCTGCGGCCTGAATTGCATCACGGCGGATAATGTGAGGGCCGCGGCCGCGAGCACGCCGAACTGGATCGGCGGCGGCGCGCCCGTCTCGCCTTCCGCCATCGACAACATCGCAATCGCAAACGCCGTTACGCTGAAATGCCAGAGCTTGAGGCCGATGATTCCGCAATGCTGATAGATCGCCGCCATCATGACTTCAGTCAGCCACTCATGATGGAGCCAGAGATGATTCGGAACCGAATAATTGTATGGATCATTCGTGATGATCCGCCCGGCCCGTATCATCGCCGCGCCAAAATAGACATGTCCCCACAAATCAATGTCGGCATAACTGCAGGCGTTGGCAATCACCGCCGCAACGAAGACGAGCGCTGCCGAGTAACGCCACAATGAGACGGGTTGCGGCCAGCTCGCATCGCCGGCCGGTTCATCCGGCAACTTTTCGATCGCGCGGCCCAGGATCACGGAAAATACCTGGCGGCCGGCTTTTCCGCGGGCTTGAGATGCGGAGTGACGAGCGCGCCCGCGGTCCCATTGCGGGCGAAGAGCGCCGACACGCTATCGAGATAGATCAGTGTCCATCCAGACTGTTTGACCATCATTTTGTATGCGGGCGTTCCGGGAGAAACCAGAACAAAGTCATGGGGCCAGCCGTCGAGCGTCTTTTGTGCGCCAGGCAAATCGAAACGGAAATCGATATACTGGCGAATCACCGAATACGGATAGAGAGTATCATACCGGCCGTCGATAAAAACCTTCGATTGCGGCTCCAGGCGCCAAATCAGGTAATCGCCCCAATTGAAATCATTTAGTATATCGCCATGCAGCGAATTCAGCCGCATGAACCGGACCGCGCCGGCGGGATTCGCGATGGCCGGCTTAAGCCGGCCGGATATGAGTCCAAGCCGCCAGACGGCCACGATCGCGATCACGCCGGCAATCCACGGATTTACCGCGGATCGCGTCTGCACGTCCGGTTCGCATTGGCGGCCCTTTTTTGCCAGGCGTAGAGTCAGTGGCGCCGCGCACGCGATAATCGCAAAGGGCAGATTGCGCGATGACGATATGGCGGCGGCGCACATGATCGCGGCGATCGCGACGAACGGGAAATCGCCCGCCCGCGGCGCGAGAGCGACCGCAAGCGCCGTCGCCGCCATCAGGCCCGCGCCGCACAGCACAAAGATTGCGCCGCTATGGGAATTGCTCCATTGCGCCTCCACCGCGCGGGAAAGCGGCAGCCAATCGTCATTCGCGATACGGCTTACAGGATCCGTCGCGGCGCGCCAAATCAAACGCCACAGGCCGATTCCGTAGGGATTCAAAAGCGTGGCGGCCGAGGCCGCAAGCGTCAGAGCGCCCAGCTCGAATGCGCGCCGCATCCTCGCCACGTGGCCGAATAGCGCGCAAATCATCACGCATCCGGCGTAGATTCCTATCGCGGCGATCCCCATGATGAATCCGCCATGAAGATTCGCCCAAACCGCCATGAACGGAATTACCAGCAATAATGGCGCTCGCCGGCCGTGCCAGTCGCGCGCCAGGAGAACCAGAAGTCCAGCAAAGAGCGCGTATGTAAAAAGCTGCGGCCGGTATTGCAATTGCTCCATCAACGCGATCGCGACGACCGTCATGATTCTGAATTGCAAAGCGGGCGCCGCGCCGGTCTCCGCAAGACTCATCGACGTGAAGCCAAGCGTCGCGGCCACCAAAAGCAGCTTCCATATTTGGAGCCCGAGAACGCCAAGATGATCGTACGCGAGCGCCATCAGCGCTTGGCATAACCACTCATGATCGGTCCAGATTGCGCCCGGCACGGAGTATGAGTAGGCGTCGATAGCGGGCACGCGCCAGTTGGCGAGAATCGATTGACCTGCCCGCAAGTGGATCCACAGATCCGGGTCGGCCCACTGGCTCGCGTCCGCAACTATAATGATGAGAAAAAATAGTAGCGGCGAATATCGAAACAGACTGTAGCGTGCGCTTGCCCGGGCGGCTCCGGCGGAAAGCGCAAGCTCGCCGTCCGCCGGCCCGACCGCGCGGCTCGCGTTCCCGACGGCAGATATCGCCGCGTCAGCCATCGATGGAAACCCCTTCCGCCAAATCCGCGCGCACTCGCGCCGGCGCGCCGCATTCGGCGCCCTTGCACTGCGCCAAACCCGCAATCACGGCAATAGAGTAGCGGCGCGGCGCGTCAATGGCATCAAGCATTGGCGCCGCCCCGCCCGAGCGCTTCAACGCGCGGCCGAGAAGCAGATCGTCTCGTTGCGCGTGCGTACTTTGCCGCCGGCCGCGACAAATGCGCGTGCGCCATCGGTAACCGCCGCGATTATCCGGCCGCGCTCGTCGACGCTGACCCGATCCAGCAGCGCGTGGAACTGCGCCGAGACGTCGACGCGCATCTGCGTGAAGTCGTCGGGCGAATCGAAAACGAACTCGACGATCATCCGCTCGACCGTGATATCGCGGAACCCGGCCGCGCTCAATGCCACGCGCATTCGCGACTCGTCGGCAAGCCTGAGTGGTCCGAGCGCGTCGGCCGGCGGCGGCGGCAAAGACGCAATCCGCCTTACCGCTTCCGCGCCGATCGCGATCATCGGCACGCGGTCGGCGCTCGCCCACACGGCCGTGGCGAACCGTCCGCCGGGTTTGAGGCGCGCGTGGATCGCGCGCACCGCGCCGGCATAGTCCGGCATGAACATCAGTCCCCAGCGGCAAACCACCGCGTCGAAATCGCGCTCCGGAATATCGAGGCTCTCTCCGTCAATCTGGCGGAACTCGACGTTGGCGGCGCCGGCGGCCGCCGCACGCTCGCGCGCAATCGCGATCATCCCGGGCGATTGATCGGTGGCGATCACGAAACCGCCGGGAGCGGCCCGCCGCGCCGCGGTCAGAGCCGGTTCGCCGTTGCCGGTCGCGATATCCAGCACGCGCGCGCCCGGCCGTACTCCCGCCAGTTCGACCAGCCGTTCGCTCACATGGCTGGCGCACTGTTCAAACAACGGCCACCACTTCTTCCAGCCGGCCGCGGCGGTGTCCCAGTCGCGCCGCTGTTCTTCCTTCAAACGTTCCGGACTAACCGCATTTTCCGCCATCTGATTCGTCTCCCTGATCGGCCGCCGCCGAAATTACCGTTCTCGTACCACGACCCCGCGCTCGCGCGCCACGACTCGCGGATATTCGGCGCGCACCCTGGCAGCGATCTCCGGCGCGACGCCGGCGCCGCCGAGAATCGCGATCCGCGCGCCGCTTCCGGCGGCTTTGTTCACGGGAATCACCCGCGGGCCGTTCTTGCGGCCGCGCAAATAGTAGCGCACGACGTTGTCGGCGTAACCCGGCGCGACGACGATCGCTTCACCCGCGGCGCATCGATGCAGCGCCGCCATCGCCGCCTCCCGCCATTGCGCATCGTGGGCTTTGCGCGACCACTCCCACAGATGGCCGAGGGCGAGCGCCAGCGCCAACGCCAGCGCCGCCGTCCTGAGCGGCCGGCTTTCGATCGCCGCGATCCCCAGCGCCGAGAGCATAAAAAATGGCACGAAAACCGCAGCCAGATAACGCTCCACAAACAGCGGCTCAAGCATGTATGACGCCGCCAGCACGACCACCGGCGGCGCCCACATCCAGATTAGGACAAAGAGCACGCGGTCGCGGGCCTGCCGCCAGCCCCGGATCGCGCCCCATCCCGCGAGCGCCGCGTAAACCGGAAATGCGAACGTTCCTGTGGCCTTGTTGAACAGAGCGAAGGGCGCCCACCACGCCGGCCGCTTGATCCAGTTGATCGCGCCGATCGCCGCGGCATGCGCCGCCGAACCGATCACCGCCGGCGCGAGCGGCGCCAGCAAGGCCGCTCCCGCAGCCAGCGCGGCGAGATTTCCCAGCGCGCGCCGCGCGCGGCTTGCGGCGGATTTGGTTTCGCGGCGCGCCTGAAAAAAAATATAAAGCAGCCAGAGTCCGATCGCCCCCAACGCCGCAAGCGCCGTCAGATGGGCGGCGATCGCTAACGCCGTGCATATCGCCGCCCCCACCGGCCAGACCCAGCCGCCGCGGTTCATTCCGCGAAGCACGCAGCAGGCGGCGCCGATTACAGCGTCGATTTCGAGCGGATACATCCGCGCCTCGCGCGCGTACTTGACCATCACCAGATTCACCGCGAACAACAACGCCGCGAGCGCGGCCGTCAAATTGCGCGCCTCCGGCGGCAGCGGCGCGGCAGATTCCTCGACGCCGGATGGCGCGAACGCCTCGCGTGTGAGCAGGAACACCAACGCCACGGCGAGCGTGCCTGCGGCCGCCGAAAGCGCTCTCATCGCGATCAGCCCGTCGCCGAAAGCGCGCATCCACAGATGCAACGCCACGTCGTGCAAGCCGGCCTTGCCCGGATTCAGCACAATCTGCGCGCGCAGCACCGCGGACAGCGACGGCGCCGCGGCGGCCGCCCACGAGGCGCCTTCGTCCGCGGACATCTCGAAAGCGCCCAACCGGTAGAAGCGCAAAAAGCCGCCCGCCACGAGCGCCAGCGCCAGAATCGACAGGGAGTGGAAACGTCCCCGATTCATCGATGCGGAAGTCCGCGGATTGCAATCACGGAGCGCGGCCGGCCGGCGCTGCGGCGGGATGATTCCATCGCCCGCGCGCTAAAGTCCCTTCTTCAATTTGGGCGCGGGCCGAAACCCGACCGTCCGGGTCGCCGGGATCGTCATCGGCGCGTTGGTGCGCGGATTGAATCCCGCGCGCGCTTTATGGCGCCGGACGGAAAATGTTCCGAAGCCGGGCATCACAAAGCGCTTGTCGCGGCGGATCGCGCGCGCAATCTGCTCGAACGCGAGCTCAAGGGTAAGCGCGACCGCCTTTTTCTGCTGGCGCGTCGATCGCGCCACCGCTTCGATTAATTCAACCTTGGTCATCGCAATCCGGGCGACATTCGCTCCGCCGCGCGCTTCAGCGCGCGGCGCCCGCCTGATCGAGCGCCTGCCAGACGAGGCCCCAGCGCACTCCCTGGTCGCTCACGATTACTTCATCCAGCCCGAAATGCCCCATCACCCGTTCCAGGATCGCCGCGCCCGCGAAAATCACGTCCGCGCGCCCCGGCTCCAGCCCCGGCATCTTGCGCCGCTCTTCCAGCGTCACGGCGCCGAAGCGCGCGATCGCCTCCAGCACCTGCGCGCGCGTCAGCCGATAACCATGGACCCGCGACGCGTCGTAATGATTCAACCCCAGCGTCAAGGCGCAGATCGTCGTCACGGTCCCGGCGATTCCAACCATCACCGACGGCGCGAATTCCCAACCGAGCTTTTGCAACAACTCGTCGCACGCAAGCCTGAGGTCGGCGGCCTCGCGCGCGGCCGGCGGATCGTGGCGCACGATACGCTCGGTCAATCGCACCGAGCCAAGCCGCAGGCTGGTCAGAGCGGGCGCGGCGCCCGGTTCGGCGCGAATCAGCTCGGTCGAACCGCCGCCAATATCGACGACCAGCAGGCGCGCCGCGGGATCGATTTTCAGGCCGCGCGTCGCCGCCAGCCACGAGAGCCTGGCCTCGCCCTCGCCGCTGATTATTTCCAGCGCCACGCCCGTACGCTGTTTCACTTGCGCGATAAACCGCGCGCCGTCGCGCGCGTCGCGCAAGGCGGCGGTGGCGACGGCTAAAATCCGTTCGGCGCCGAGTTCGCGCGCCCGCGCCGCGAATTCGTCGATCGTATCGAGCGTGCGCGCGGCGGATTCAGGATCGAGCGCGCCAGTGGCGTCGACGCCGCGTCCGAGCCGGGTGATTCGGCTCAGGTCGGCGATCTTCGCGACCGCCGCCGGCGCCGCCGCCTCCGCGACCAGCATCAGCACCGTATTGCTGCCGACGTCGAGCGCGCCAAGCTTCACGCCGTCACCGCCTCGTCCGGATACGCGCCGGCGCCGCATCCGTCTTCAATTCGTTCGCTCGCAACCCATTGTTCGAACGCCGCGAGCGCCCGCCCGCCCATCGCGATTTTCTTCTCCCGTCCGCGCAAGCGTCCGGCGATCGGCGGCATCAGGCCGAAATTCGCATTCATCGGCTGGAAATCGCGGCGCGCCGGATCGGTCACGTACGCGATCAGCGAGCCGAGCGCGCTCTCCGGCGGCGGCGCGGCCGGCGCGCCGCCGTTCGCGATCCGCGCCAGATTGATCGCCGCAAGCATCCCGGCCGCCGCCGATTCGACGTACCCTTCGACGCCGATCATCTGCCCGGCCAGCATCAGATCGTCGCGTCCGCGCAATTGCAGCGTCGGCCGCAGCAGGCGCGGCGAATCGATGAACGTATTGCGATGGAGCGAGCCGAGCCGCACGAATTCCGCCCGCTCCAGGCCCGGAATCATCCGCAACACCCGCCGCTGCTCCGGATAGGTCATCTTGGTTTGAAACCCGACGATATTGTAAAGCCGCCCCGCGCTGTCGTCCTGACGAAGCTGCACGACCGCATACGGCCGCCGCCCCGTGCGCGGATCGATCAGGCCGACCGGCTTCATCGGGCCGAACGCGAGCGTCATCGGACCGCGCCGCGCCATCTCCTCGATCGGCATGCAGCCCTCGAAATAGATCGGTTTTTCAAACGGATGGGCCGCGACTTTATCCGCCGCCATCACCGCCTGGACAAATTCGTGATAGCACCCTTCGTCGAGCGGACAATTGATGTAGTCGTCGCCGCCGACGCCCCATCGCGACGCCTTGAACGCGACCGCCATATCGATCGATTCGGCGGTCACGATCGGCGCGATCGCGTCGTAGAAATAAAGCCGGTTCTCGCCGATTATCCGGTTCAATTCCCGCGCCAGGCCCGGACTCGTCAGCGGTCCGGTGGCGATAATCGCCCGGCCGGCGGGAATCGCGGCCGCCTCTTCGCGGATCACTTCGACCAGCGGATGCGATTCCAGGGCACCGGTCACCGACCGCGCGAAAGCGTCGCGATCCACCGCGAGCGCCGCGCCGGCCGGAACGCGCGCGCGATCGGCCGCCGCGATAATCAGCGAGCCGAGCCGCCGCATCTCCTCTTTAAGCACGCCGACCGCCGTCTCCAGCGAGGCGTTGCGCAGCGAATTCGAGCAGACCAACTCGGCGAAGAACGGCGTCCGATGCGCCTCGGTCGCGGCGACGGGACGCATCTCGTAAAGCCGCACGCGAATTCCGCGGCGCGCGAGCTGCCACGCCGCCTCGCTGCCCGCGAGTCCGGCGCCAATCACCTTTACCGGCGTTTGCTCCATCCGTTCGTGCGCCGCGGCCTATCGGCCGCGCCGCGCTAAAATCGTGCCCCGTTTGTGCGGCGCTGTAAACCATGCGCGTCCCGGCGGCGACGGCGCGAACGTATAAATTATGCGGACGAGGAGGGGTGGATGGCGGCCAGCGCGGACGCGATCGCGCGATATACATCGGCGTTGAAAGCCATTCCAACATGCGATCCGCCGGCCTCGACGTTACGTGCGCCTGGCCCCGGCGCCAGCGCGCACGGATAGCGCACGATCCGATCGCCGCGCGTATAGATCGCGGTGAATCTGACCGAAGCCGGAATCGGACCGGCGTCAAGCCCCAGGGGCGAACCCAGCGCGATCACGTCGCCCACCAGTTCCGGCCGCCGGCGCGCGATTGCGCGGGCGTAAACGCCGCCCAGGCTGTGGCCGATCAGCGCGACCGGCTCTTCCGACGCGCGCGACGCCTCGACCGCACGCCGCTCGATTTCGTCCAGCGATGCGGCGTTGAATCCGGTATTGCGGCGCAGTCCCGATTCCAACGGCCGGTAGCCGATTCGCCCGAGCCAGCCGCGCAGCGTTCCCAGATAACCGTCGCTGCCGAGAAAGCCCGGAATTGCAATTACGGGCCGGCCGCCGCCACGCGGCGCGTTCCATCCGTAAAAGATCGGATCCGCGCCCAGCCGTCCGTACTCGATCGCCGCCTGAACGGCTTCCGCCGCAAGTCCGAAAACCACGGTCGCGCCAAGCGCACCGAGGATCATGCGCAGGATTGCGCCGGGCGGCACGGCGCCGATCGAGTCCGCCCGCTCGCGGCGCGCGCCTTTCATTTGCGCGTTCCGTAGGCGAGATAAGTTCCGCCGCCGTAGCCCGCCTCGACCACCATGCCGGTCAGATGAGGCGCGAGGTTGCGCCACGGATGGTCCAGTCCGGCCAGCGTCGTGACCGAGCGCGGCGCCGCCACGCGGACGAACAGGTTCGTCGCCGGCATCCACCACGGCGCCCACTTCAATCCCGTCGCGACCACCCGGCCGCCCGGCCTGACCGCCGCCATCATGCGCTCGACGGCCGCCTCGATCTGCATCAGGTCGTGGGTAAAATGGAACAGCAGGGCGTCGGCCGTGCGCGGAAATTCGGCCTCTTCTCCGGGAGCGTTGACCAGCGTCACGTTATGCAGTCCCGCCGCCGCGATGCGATCGCGCGCCCGCCCGATCATTTCCGGCGACTGTTCGACGCCGATTACCGCGCCGCGCTCGCCGACCGCGCGCGCCAGCGCGATCAGGCTCAGCCCCGTGCCGCATCCGGCGTCGATTACGGCCTCGCCCGCGTTCAAGCCGAGCCGCTCGATCGCCCTCCGCCGCATCGGCTCAACCGAGGCGATCTCGAAATCGTACACCGCGGCGCGCGCCCGGTACTGACCCAGCGCCGCGGAGCGATCCGGAGCCGCGTGACGTTCCGCGCCGGCATGGATGGAGTTGCGCCGGGCGCGCCGATCCGGTTCGCGACGTGTATGCATGGCTGTTTCAGCCTGAAAGCCGGCCACGGCTTATGGCGATTGATTGCGGCTCGTTTCGGCTGATTCGATTTTAGCCGTCGTCGCGATACGAAGCAGCAGATCGATCGAGGCGCACGCGACGCCCGCTCCCGCCTGGATCGGCCGGTTAGCGCGCCGACGGCGCCATACTCGACCGCAAAAAATATCCGGAGCTGTCAAAGTGCGCTCCGAAGCGGCCGCAAGGATCGAAGCCGACTCCCGCGGGAAAGCCGCCCGAGCCTGCCGAATGGTAAACGGCGCACGGCGGTCTGGCGCCGACTGAACTGGAATCCGGTCCACATGCGCTTGCCGCCATCGCAAGGCCAAGCGCGATCGCGAGCCCGACCGTCCTATATTTCATCCGCATCCGACTTTTGTTCCCACTTCGTAACGAACGCCCGCGGCGATTATTTGCGCCGCGCGGCGGGCGTCAGGCCCAGAGCTGATCGATCAGCGCCGTGTCGAGGTAGGCCACGCCCTCGCGAACCTTGCCATTCTCGAAACGCATCACCCAGCAATAGGTCTGATGATAAATCGCGCCGTTTTTGCCCGACGATCGGCCGTCCCACTGCAGCACCAGCTTGTCGCCTTCCGCGATAATATCGCGCACCGTTGGCACGATCGGCCCGGCCAGCTTCGCCGTGAGCGGCTTGACCGCGCCCTCGACGAACGCGGCGCGGCCCGGATAGGTCCGCGAGACCGGCGTGCCGCCGATCACGGTCCAGCGCACGTCCTCCGCGAGCAGATTGAAAAACGCATTGCCGTCTCCGCGCGCCCATGCCGCGAAGGCGTCGGTAATCAGTTTCCGGTTGTCCGCCGCGCTCATCGCCGTCTCCCTTCAGTCCTGTTTTAATGAGATTCGCCTGAATACTATTTCGGCACAAGTTGCTATTTGTGGCCGCCCATTCCGCGGATCGCCTGCTCGACGCCAGGCAGGCGCTTCGGCCGCGCCTCCCCGCCCTGATCGATTTTGTTGTAGGCCGGCATGCGGCCGAGGAAATGATGCGAATGGGCGTTGCGCACCGCGGTCCGGAACCCCATCGCGTCCTGCGCCTGGTTGACCGCGAATTTAACCATCCGGAGCTGGAATTCGTCGCTCTCGGCGATGCGCGCGGCCAGCTCCGCCGTGACGCGCTCCAGCTCGGCGCGCGGCGCAACCATGTTCACGAGGCCCAATCGCTCGGCTTCGCGCGCGTCGATAAAGCGGCTCTGGAAAAGTATTTCCTTGGCCTTGCGCGGACCGAGATCCCACGGCGCCGAAAAATACTGCGTCAGCGACGGCAGGAACATCGCGTCGTCCGCCGCGACGATCAGGTCCATCGCCGAGGCGAACATATATCCGCCGAAAATGCAGTAGCCCTGCACCTGCGCGATCGTCGCCTTCGGCAGGTCGCGCCAGCGCAGCGTGTTGTCGAGAAAAACTTCCCATGATTTCCAGTGCCGGTTGGCCAGTCCGCGCACATTGATATAGCTCGACGAGTCGGCCTGCTCGTCGGGCGTGCCGAGGTCGTGGCCCGAGGAAAAATGGTCGCCAGCGCCGGCCAGGATTACCACCCGCACTTCGCGATCGTCGGCCGCTTCGGCGAAGGCGCGGTCCAGCTCCTTGAGCAGCGCAGTCGATTGGGCGTTGCGGTATTGCGGACGGTTGAGGGTGATTTTCGCGACCCGACCGTTCTTTTCGTAGAACAGAGTCTTGTAATCCATTCGGATGCCTCCACAGGTTCGCGCCAGCGGACCCGCCCGCCGCCGGCAAGGGTTTCGCCGCGAGCGCGATTTTCGCGCCGATCGCCGCGCGGCGCCAAGCCCGCGGCGCGGATTTTTTCCGCAGCCCGCGCGTGCTATCGAAAAAGCCGAATCCACGCGGCGCGCATCGCCGCCGCGGAGGTCGTGGGATGTCCACTGTAACGTTCGAGAGTTCTGGCGCGGTCGCGGTCGTCGCCATCAACCGGCCGCAAGCGCGCAACGCCGTGGATCGGCCGACCGCCGACGCGCTCGCGGCGGCGTTCCGGCGCTTCGACGCGGATCCCGCGCTCAGCGTCGCGATTCTGACCGGAGCGGGCGGCGCGTTCTGCGCCGGCGCCGACCTCAAGGCGGTCGCCGGCGATCGCGGCAACCGGGTCGCGCCGGACGGCGACGGTCCACTCGGATGCACCCGGATGCTGCTTGGCAAGCCGGTTATCGCGGCGGTCGAAGGGCATGCCGTCGCCGGCGGACTGGAACTGGCCCTGTGGTGCGATCTTCGGGTCGCCGCGCGCGACTCCGTCTTCGGCGTCTATTGCCGGCGCTTTGGCGTGCCGCTGGTCGACGGCGGCACGGTGCGCCTGCCGCGGCTAATCGGGATGAGCCACGCGCTCGACATGATTCTGACCGGCCGGGGAGTCGGCGCGGAAGAGGCGTTGCGGATGGGCCTGGTCAATCGCCTTGCCGAGCGCGGCGGCGCGCTTGCCGCGGCGCGCGAGTTGGCGGAACAAATCGCGGCCTTTCCGCAACAGTGCCTGCGCGGCGATCGGCTTTCCGCGCACGAACAGGCCCCGATGGCTCTGGCGGAGGCGCTGGCCAATGAGTACCGGCACGGAAGCGCCACGATTCGGTCGGGCAAAACCGTCGCCGGCGCCCGCCGTTTCACGGGCGGCGCTGGCCGTCATGGCCGCTTCGGCGAATGATTTGCCCGCGCCACGCGCGAGCGGTCCGGCGCCGATCCGCCGCCGGTTGAGTCAGAGCCGTCCGAACACCCATACCACGCGGCCCAGCAGCTTAAGCTGGTCGGGCCGCACGGTCGCGGGTTCGTAGGCCGGATTGTCGCCGCGCACCAGCAGGGAACCGTCGGGCTGGCGCTGGATACGTTTGATCGCGAGCTCGTTGTCGGAACGAATCACGTACACGCCGTCGTAACGGAAGCGGTTTTCACGCAGGTCGGTGAGCGCCACGTCGCCTTCGTCGATCGTCGGCGCCATCGAATCGCCAACCGCCTCGACCATCGCGATCGCGCGCGCATCGGCGCCGAGCGCGCGTTGCAACCAATCGCCGCGCAAGCGCACGTATTCGACGATTTGCGGACTCGGCGGCGGAGTCGTGACGGCGCGCCCCACGGCGCCGGCCGGTTCGGAGCTCTCAGAGCTACCTGCGATCTCGCCGCGGATGCGGCCGGAGGCGCCGCGGCCGGTCGCCAGCCATTCGACCGAAACGCCCGCCGCCTTCGCAAGATTCACCAGGCTCATCATGCTGGGCTGGCCGCGTCCCGAGACCCACTTGTAAATCGCATTGTCGGAAACGCCGACGGCGCGCGCGAGATCGGCGACGGAACCGAACTGTTGCATGATCAGGCGCAATCTGCGACGAAATTCTTCATCTACTACAGTAGTTGACATTATTCTCCCACTGTGGGATATAGACACCGACGAATACGCCTGTAAGCGGGCGAAAACGTTCAATGTTTTGTACGACCATACCACGAATGGTTAGTTTGGGCGACTCGATTCTCCATCCGTTCAATAACCTCGCGATTGTTAATCACGAGTCATCAGCGAGTTCTCCACTCGCCGGTTCCAGTGCGTCGTGCGGCTATGCGCCGAATCCTCCGGCTCTGCCGGAAGCTCGAATCCAGCCTGACCGGCGCATGATCGGCACGCAACGCAATGCGTGTGCCGGAATCCGCAGGTGTTTTACGACCGCGGCGATGACGCGTTGGCGCGTTCGCCTCGGTTGGTCATATTCAACCTACGCCGCAGATTTTCGTCCGGATGCGGAGGCGGAGGTGTGTGGCGGCGGCGGATCTTTGCGGCCAAAACCAGCAGGGAGCGCCATCGCAGCGCCAATTTTTTGAAGCCTCCGACCAGCCAAATTGGCGCCGCCGATATCGCGCCGAGGCTCTGGCGCGCGATCGCGCCGTGGACCGATGCTTTCAGCACGCGTGCCAGGGCCGTTCGCTACATCGATTTCGATCTCGTCTAGCGAACGCATCGTAAGCCCGGCAATCGCCAGCCGCCGCGCGCGGCGCCGCCCGCGCCGCGATAACGCCGTCCGGCGCCGCTTTCAGGGAGTGTCTCCGATGATTGACGAACCACGTCCGCGGCCGATTTCGATCGGCGAGGTTCAAGCTCTGGTGGCGCGCGAATTCAAAGTGGATTCCGCCGAACTGAGCGCGCCCACCCGCCGCCAGCACGTCGCCTGCGCGCGGCATGTCGCGATGTATCTGAGCCGGGAACTGGCCGGTCCGCCGCGCCGGCGTCCGGGCGGCGCGTCCGCGTCCTTTCCGCGCATCGCACGCGCTTTTTGCCGCGACCACAGCAGCGTAATCCACGCCTGTGCGGCGGTCGCCCGCCGGCGTTGCGCGGACGCCGGCTTCGCCCGCCTGCTCGACCGGCTGATCGGCCAACTCGCGGCGCCCTCCGGCGCCAAATCCGAAGGAAAAGAGGCTGTCTGATGGAAAAACGGATAGGTTCAACGCCGCTCACGTTCGACTGGCCGCCGCCCGGCGCGCCGCTGCGCGAACCCGGCCGCATCTTCATGCGCCGGCCGCGCCAGCCTGCGCCCTCCCCCGGATTCGCCCGCCCGACCGGCGCCGAAACGGCCGCGGCGTTCGCGCCGGATCGCGATCGCATCGCGCCCGCGGCGCAACGCGCCCCCCGGCGCGGCGCGATGCTCGACGAACTGGTGCGAACCATCGGCGCGGACGGCGCCAGCCGGCTGATCGAAGCCTTTGGCGGCGCGCGGCTCTATATCCCGCATTCGCCCGAACCCGGCGACGCGCTCAGCGGGGCGGTCGGCCACGCGGCCGCGCTGGCGCTCGCGGGCGTCTTCGGCGGCGATCGCATCGACGTGCCGAATCCGCCGCCGCGGCGCGTGCGGATTCTGCAAATGCGCGCGCGGCGCCAGCGTCGATTCGATTGCGCTGGCGCTGGGATGCACGCGGCGGCGCGTCTTCCAGGTGCTGGCCGAGGCGCGCGCGATCGACCGCGGCCGCTGACGGATTAGTCCGCCTTGCGACCGGGCGCCGCGCGCGGAGGAATTCCGACCTTCGTCCGTGGCGCCTTTTTTTGTCATGTCGCGGCGGCGCCGCGCGAAAACGGGCCAAATTACCGGCCGCCGGATGCTAACAAACTGTCACTTTAAGTTGACAATTAGTTGACTAATCGAGAAGCGCGGCTGATGTCGTGAAAAATTTCACCCTTACCGGGCTGCGCCGCCGCGCGTATTTTCGGCCACGTGACCCGCCAACCCACCCCGCCCCAATCCCCCTACCCAGCCGCCTTCGATCGCGCCGTCTCCCGCCTGCTGCGCGACGAAGGCGGCTACGTTCTCAATCCCGCCGATCCGGGCGGCGCGACCCGCTTCGGAATCTCGCAGCGCGACTATCCCCATCTGGATATCCGCGCGCTCACCCGCGACGAGGCGGTAGCCATCTACTTCCGCGACTGGTGGTCGCGTTTCGGCTACGGCGATTTTGCCGAGCCGATCGGCGCGAAGCTCTTCAACCTGGCGGTCAACATGGGGCCCGGCAATGCGGGCCGCTGTTTGCAGCGCGCGCTGCGCGCCTGCGGCCGGCAGATCGCCGACGACGGCGTGATCGGCGCGGCAACGCGCGCCGCCGCGGCGCAAGCGAATCAATCGGCGTTAATCGCGGCTTTCCGCGCGGAGGCCGCGGGTTATTACCGCGCGCTGGCCGCGGCGAATCCCGTGGACGACGAATTTCTGCGCGGATGGCTGAATCGCGCGTACGAATGAGGCGGCGAACGGTTCGCCCGCTCATCGGATCAACCCGCCGCGGACTCCAACCCGCGGAAATTTCGGAGGCAACATGATTATCGACGCAACTTTGACTGGCATCGCTCTCGCCGCCGGCGGCGGTTTCGCGCTCGGCGCGCTTTTCGGCCGCCGCCTGTTCAGCGATTTCGACGCGCTCGCTCATTCGCTCGAGGCCCGCGTCGGCGCGCTCGAACATGCGGCGGGCGGCGCCATGGGACAGCATGCGGCCGCCGTTCATGCGATCGCGGTTGAGAAACACGCGGCGGCCGTCGAAAAGCTCGCGGCCGCGGTGGACAAGCATGCGGCGGCGATCGACGAACACGGCACCGCGACGGTGGCCGCGGCGGTCGAGCGCCGCGCCAATCCGAATCACGCCGAAGCGCCCGCCGCCCGCGCCTGAGCGGCGCGCCGCCCGCCCGTAGCACCGGAGCAAGTTCGCCATGCCGCTTCTCTGGATCCTCAAATACTGGAAAATCGGCGCGCTCGCGGCGTTGCTTGCGGCGGCGCTGATCTACCGTGAAGTGCTGGTCGATCAACGCGACGCGGCCCGCGCCCAAGTCACGACGCTGACCGAACAGTGCGGCGCCCTGCAGGAAAGCGTCACCGCGATGCGCCTGGCGGTGGCGCGGCAGAACGCCGCCGTCGCGGCGCTCGCGGCGAAGGCCCGCGCCGCCGACGCGGCCGCCCGCGCCCGCGAGACCGAAGCCGACCAGCGCGGCGCGGCGCTGATGCGGACGAACCTCAAACTCGCGCGCCGACTGCGCAACGCTTCGATCCCCGGCGATTGCGCGGGCGCGATTCGATGGGGCAACGCGCGCGGCCCGGAGCTCGGCACATGGTAAGGCGCCTCCTCCCGCCTCTCCTCGCCCTGCTTGCGGGCTGCGCGTCGGCCCCGCCGCCGATTGCGCCGGCCGTGCCCGTGACGGTGAAGGTTCCCATCCTTCGTCCGCTGCCCTGCGACCCTCCCCGCATGGGCCGGCCGGCGCTTCCGATCGCGGGACTGAAACCCGCCTCGCCGCCCGCGGACACGATGCGCGCTTACGCCGCGACGGTCGCGATTCTCAAGGGCGCCGTCGCCGAACGCGACGCGGCGCTCGCGGGATGCTCCGCGCCGGCTGCGATCGCCGCCGCGTCCCGGAGCGCATCCGGCGCGCCCGGCGAAGCCTCACGAAAATAGCCAGCAGGAAAATTTGACTCTCATATTATGAAATGGATACAGGACGCGCTCACCGGCAAGGACAATCTCACTTACGACGCGGCCCGCATCGTCGGCGTCGCCGGCGCGGCGGCCTATGTGGTTTTCTGGAGCGCCGCGGTCTTCAATTTCGGCCATTTCACCGGCGGGGACGCGGCGGCGTACGGAGCCGGACTGGCGACGGTGCTGCTCTCGATGTCGGGCGCGGTCAAGATCAAGGAATCGTCGGAGCCGGCGCCGGGCGCGCACTGAGCGGGCGGCGGCCGATCCTGAATCGCGCGGCCGCGATGCGCTCGCCTGCCCGCCGCATCGCTTCGGTCGCGACGCCGCGCCGCGCAAGGGCGCGCCGATGAGCTGGGAAGCGATCGCGACCTTTGTGTTGTCATTCGTCACGCTGGTCGGCCTCAACCTCGGCGCGATTCGATGGCTGCTCACGCGCTACGAAACCGACCTCGGCAAGCGGGTGGGCGATCTGAAGCGCGACGGCAGCGAATTTTCGCGCGAGCTCGAACGCGAACTCCTGCGACTGAAAGCGCAACTGCCGGTCGATTACGTCCGCCGCGAAGACTGGATCCGTTTCGGCAACACGCTCGAGGCCAAGCTCGACGCGCTGCGGGCGGAGATGCGCGCGGAAATCGGCGAGGTGCGCGAGCGAATGTACCAGATGGGAAGCCGGGCGCTCCCGGCGGAAGAGACGACCGTATGAATGGCAGCTCGATCGATCTCGAACAGAAACAGCGTGAAGAGGCGCGTTGGCGGATCCTGCGCGTGCTCGACGCCGGCCGGCCGATCGCGGTCTCGGAAAATATCGTCTGGCGGGTGCTGCACGACGTGCGCCTGCCGCTGTCGATTACCGGCGTGCGCCGCGAATTCGACTACTTGCGCAACCTCGGCCTGATCGAGGTCGAAAACGAACTCTCGGAAACCTGGTTCGCGAAACTCACCGCGCGCGGCGTCGACGTGGTCGAATACACGCTCGAAGCTCCGCCGGGCGTGGCCCGTCCGCGGCGGTACTGGTAGGCGCCGCGATGGCCGCCAAACCGAATCGCTCCCGGCTCAGCCGCCTGCCCGCGAAACTGCGCGCGGAGCTCGACCGCCGCCTGCTCGAGGGCAATTTCAGCAACCACGGCGGCCGGCGACGACGATCTGAAGATGAACGAAGCGCTGCTGCGCCTCGTCCAGCAGCATCTGTTCAACGTGCTGGTGGCGCTGGATCCGGCGGATCCGCGCGGCGCCAATCTCGCGGCGATCGCGCGCAGCGTGGCCGAGATGGGGCGGGCGTCGATCGTTCAGCGCAAGCTGGTCGAGGAAACCCGCGCCCGGATGGCGGCGAAGATTGGCGCAGCGGAGCGCGAAATCGACGCCGCGGCCGGCCGCGACGGCGGCCTCTCGCCGCAGGCCGTCGATCGTATCCGCAAGGTGCTGACCGAAATCGCCGAGTAACCGCCGCGCCTGCGCTTGGCGGCCGGCGGAACAATGACGCAAGGAGGAGGAGTATCGATGAAACCCGCGCGAAACCCCGCCGTGTCAAAAGAAATCATGCTGCCGTACCAGGTGCGATGGCTGGCCGACGAAGCGCCGGTGAAAGTCGCTGAAAAATCGCGCCGCGTCGGCATCACCTGGACCGAAGCCGCCGACAGCGCGCTCCGGGCCGCGGCGGCGAAGGGAATGGACACCTGGTATATCGGTTACAACCGCGACATGGCGCTCGAATTCGTCGAGACCGCAGCGCAATGGGCGCGCCAGTTCAACAAGGCCGCCCACGCGATCGAGGAGATAGCGGTCGACGACGAACGGCGCGATATCCGCGCCTACCGGGTTCGTTTCGCGTCCGGCCGGAAGATCGTCGCGCTTTCCTCGCGGCCGTCGAACCTGCGCGGCAAACAGGGGCGCGCCGTAATCGATGAGGCCGCGTTCCACGACGATCTTCCCGAACTCCTCAAGGCCGCGCTCGCGTTCACGATGTGGGGCGGCGTCGTGCGCGTCATCTCGACCCACAATGGCGCCGACAATTCGTTCAATGAGCTGGTCAACGAAATTCGCGCGGGACGGCGGCCCTTCTCGCTCCATCGCATCACAATCGACGACGCGCTCGCCGACGGCCTGTTCCATCGCATCTGCGCGAAGCTCGGCCGGCGATGGAGTTCGGCGGCGGAGGCCGAATGGCGCGCGCAATTGTTCGATCAATACGGCGCAAACGCGGACGAGGAGCTGCTCTGCGCGCCGCGCTCGAGCGGCGGCGCTTTTCTTTCTTCGGCGCTGATCGAGAGCCGGATGCGCGACGGCGCCGCCGTGGCGCGATGGGAGATGCCGGAGAGCTTCGCCGCCCGTCCCGAAGCTGAACGCGTTAGCGTGACGCGGGATTTCTGCGAGGAGCGGATCGCGCCGCTACTCTCTTCGTTGCAAAAGGACGCGCTCAGTTTCTTCGGCGAGGATTTCGGCCGGTCGGGCGACCTGACGGTGATTTGGCCGCTGCAAATCGGCGCCGGCGCGGCCCGCCGCACGCCGTTCGTGATCGAACTGCGCAATATCCCCTTCCGCCAGCAGGAGCAGATTCTCTGTTACGTCGCGGACCGGCTGCCGCGCTTCGTCGCGGGCGCGATGGACGCGCGCGGCAACGGACAGTATCTGGCGGAAGCGGCGATGCAGCGCTACGGCGCGCGGATCAGCCAGGTGATGCTGTCGCCGGAGTGGTATCGCGAGAACATGCCGCGCTACAAGGCGGCGTTCGAGGACGGCGCGATCGAACTGCCGCGCGACGCCGAAATCCTCGCCGACCATCGCGCGCTCGTGATGGAGCGCGGCGTCGTCCATGTGCCCGAGCGGCGGGCCGCCGCGCCCGGCGGCGCCCGCCGCCATGGCGATTCGGCGATCGCGGGCGCGCTCGCCTACTTCGCGAGCCGGCTCGACGTTCCGGAAATCGCGTACACGCCCGCGCCGCGCGCGCGCTTCGGCGCGAGTGAAACGTCTTTCGGCGCGCCGTCCTTCCAGGATTCGCCGTCCCGGACGGTCCGGCGCGGACGCATCCGCGCGGGACTCGACGCGTGGTGATCGCGCCGCGCGCCGCCCGCACACTTGCTATTCGGCGGATTATCAACTGAGGCGAAGTATATAATGACGCTATACGATGCGTACGGGCGCCCGGTCGACGCGAGCCGGCTGCGCGAGGAACAGGCGGGCGCCACGATGACCGGCGTCCGCAACATCTACTCCGTGATGCATCCGTCGGTCGCGCTGACGCCGGAAAAGCTCGCGGGAATTTTGAACCAGGCCGAATTCGGCGATCCGTTCCTCTACCTCGAACTCGCGGAGGAGATGGAGGAAAAGGATCTCCACTATCTGGCGGTGCTCGAAACCCGCAAGCAAGCCCTGGCGCAGTTGCCGCTGATCGTGCGGCCGGCCTCTCCGGATCCCGGTGACGCGCGCGACGCGGACCTGGTGCGCGAGGCGCTTCTTGACGGTCCGCTCGATCTGCCCGAAACGCTTTTCGACGTGCTCGACGCGCTGGGCAAAGGCTTCTCGGCGACCGAGATTATCTGGGACACCTCGGGACGCGAGTGGCGGCCGCGCGAGCTGCGCTGGCGCGATCCGCGCTGGTTTTTATTCGACTGGGTCAGCGGCGAACGGCTGCTGGTGCGCACGATGGAGGACGGCGGCCAGCCGGTCGATGCCGCCGGTTCCGGCCGATCGCATCTGGATCGGCGGATGAACGCCGGCTTTTCGCGCGCGCCCAACTCCGGATGGAACGACTGGCAGCCGATGACCGTCCCGATTCTGCCATTCAAATTCGTCGTCCACTTCGCCAAGGCCAAGTCCGGCCTTCCGATTCGCGGAGGACTCGCGCGCGCGGCCGGCTGGGCGTACCTGTTCAAGAATTACGTGCTCAAGGATTGGGTGACGTTCGCGGAAGTCTTCGGCCAGCCGCTCAGAGTGGGCAAGTACGGCGCGGGCGCGACCGAGGCCGAAAAGCAGACCCTGCTCGCCGCGGTCGCCAATATCGGCACCGACGCCGCCGCGATTATTCCGGAGTCGATGCTGATCGAATTCACGGAATCGCGCCAGACCGGAAGTATCGAGGTGTACGAGCGGCTTTGCGAGTACCTCGATCGGCAGGTCAGCAAGGCGGTCATCGGCCAGACCCTGACGCACGACATGCCGCGCACGACCGGCTCGCGGGCGGCGGCCGAGGTTCACAATTCCGTGCGCCGCGACATCCTGCGCGCGGACGCGCGGCGCCTCGCCGCGACGCTGCGGCGCGACCTGGTGAAACCGATCGTCGATTTGAACGCCGGGCCGCGGCGGCGATACCCGAGCGTCGAATTCGCGCTCCCGGCCGAGCAGGACGAGCAGTCCTTCGCGGCGACGGTCGCGGCGATGGTCGATCGCGGGTTGCGCGTCGGCCAGACGGCGATACTCGATCGGCTCGGGCTGCCGCAGCCCGGAGCGGACGAACCCACGCTCTCGCCCGCGGCTAAACCCGGCGAATCGGCCGCGCCGGATACTCATATTCAGCCAACCACCCGCCTCACTGAGTAATCGAACGACTATGAATAGTGAAATGTTTCACCCTTATGCGGGACGCGCGGCGATGGCAGAATCGCGCGCCATGGACGCCGATCGCGTAAATATTTCCGCTCCAATTCCCGCTGCGCTCCGGAGAGCCGCAGTCGGCGCCGCCATCCTGCCGGCCGGCGAAACGCCGGAGTGGATCGAATTGATTCCCGCGGGCGAATTCGCCGGGCGCGACGGCCGCGGTCCGTACCGCCTGACGGACGCCGCCGCGGTGATCGAGGCGTCCCAGGCGCTGCGGATGGACGCCGGCCTGCCGATCGATTACGACCACGCGACCGATTTCGCGGCGCCCGCCGCACGCGGCCGCGCATCCGCTCACGCGAACCGAAGCGGCGATCTGCGCGCGCCTCGGAATCGATCCGCAAGACTACGCCCGGCGCAAGGACGCCGCTTCGCGCGAAGCCTTCGCCCTCGGGCGCGACTGAGAATCCGCATTTCCAACCACGCCGGCCGCGCCGCATGCGGCCGGCGAAACACAGGATGAATCGATGGCGGCACTGACCAATTCCCGCAATACGCCCGAACTCGCCGACGGCGGCCGGATGCAAGTTTATCCGGTTGAAGCCAACACCACCGTCTATCTGGGCGGCATCGTCGCCCTCAACTCCAACGGCAACGCCGTGCCGGCGTCAAGCGCGGCGGGACTCAAAATCGTCGGTCGCGCCGAACGCGTGCACGACGGCATCCCCGGCGAGAACGCGGTCAACAATCCTGGAGCCGCCGGCGCGATTTCGCTGGTGTGCCGGCGCGGCGTTTTCATGTACGCGGTAAACGACGGCTCGATCGGCGCCGCGCAGGTCGGCCAGATGGCGTACGCCGTGGACGACAACTCGGTTTCCGCGAGCGACGGCTCCGGCGCCACCGCAGTCACGGCGCAGCCAGTCACATTCCCCGCCACAACCTCGGCGCAGGCCGCGGCGCTCGGCCACGAAAACGTATCGAGCGTCCGGGTGCAAAGCACCGCGACGGGCGGGACGGTTTACACCGAGGGGACGGATTACGTCGTCGATTACCCGGCCGGCGTGATCTTCCTGATCACAGGCGGCGCGATCGCCGCTGGCGCCACCGTGTACGTTACTTACAACTGGGGCGCGCCGACCCGCAGCGTCGCCGGCCGTATCGTGAATCTCGACCCCAACGGCCAAATCTGGATCGACTTCATGCATCAGGCCGCGCCGGCGATCTAATCCGGGCGGCGCAAGCATCCGTTCCAGCCAACCTCCGCGGGCGTTTTCGTCCGCGCCATCCGCCGGCCGCGATCGTTCGACAAGCGGCCCGCCAATCGCGTGAGCAAATGGAAATCACCGCTGCAAATCTTTCGGCGCTGTTCACCGGCTTCGACGTAATTTTCCAGCGCGGCTTCGAAAAGCCGCCCTCCTACTATGAAAAGATCGCGAGCGTCGTGCGTTCGACGACCCGCCAAACCACCTATCCGTGGCTCGGCCGCACGACCAAGTTTCGCGAATGGCTCGGCGAGCGCGTGATCCAGGCGCTCGAAGCGCACAGCTACACCATCGTCAACAAGGATTTCGAAGATACCGTCGCGATCAACCGCAACGATATCGAAGACGACAACTACGCAGTTTACGAGCCGGTGATCGAGCAGCTCGGCTGGGACACCAAGGTTCATCCCGACTCGCTGCTTTTCACGATGATCAAAAACTCGGTCACGACGCCGTCGAGCGTAGTCGGATTCGACGGCCAGCCGTTCTTCTCCGCGACCCATCCGGTCGGTCCGATGGGCGCGGCGAACGATCCGCGCGACTCGCTCGCGTCGAATATCAACGCGAGCGGAACCGGGCCTTACTGGTTCCTGATCGACGCGTCGCGCGCGATCCGGCCGTTCATCTTCCAGCTCAGGCGCGAGTACGCGATGACGCGGATGAACGCGCTCACCGACGAGGCGGTGTTCACGCGGCGCGAATTTCGCTTCGGCGTCGACGGCCGCGCCAACACCGGCGTCGGCCTGTGGCAGCTCGCATACGCCAGCAACACCGACCTGACCAATCCCGCGAATTACGGCGCCGCGCGCGCCGCGATGCGGTCGATCAAGACCGACGCGGGCCTGCCCTTCGGCGCCCTCACGAGTCCGAAGGACGTCTATCTGCTCGTGCCGCCCGCGCTTGAAGAGGCCGCCGCGCAGATTCTGCACGCCGACTTCATGGCCGGCGCGGGTGCCAGCGCGAACGTCGCGACCAGCAATATCTGGAAGAACACCGCGACGCTGATCGTCAGCGAATATCTCTCCTAAGCGCGGCGCCAGCGCCGTCCGCCGAGGCATCAAGTGGCCTACGCATCTCCGAACGACTTGATCGCGCGCTATCCGAATCGCGATCTGGTCCAGCTCACCAACGACGATCCGGCGACCCTCACGATCAACGCCGCGACGCTCCAGCAGGCGCTCGACGACGCGTCGGCGGAAATCGACGGCTATCTCGACGGCCGTTTCGCGCTTCCGCTCGCCGATCCGCCCGCGGCGCTGAACCGGCTCGCGTGCGATATCGCGATGTACCGCCTGCAGGCGCTCCGCCCGTTGCACGATATCGCCGACGCGCGCCGGCGCTACGACGACGCGATCGCGCTGCTCGGCAAGGTCGCGGCCGGAACGGTGACGCTGGGCTTGTCGGCGGACAATCAGGACGCGCCCGACGCACCCGGATCGATCGTCGTCGATGCGGGCGGCGATCCGAGCGGGGTTCTGCCGTCGCGCGTCTTCAGCCGCGGATCGCTCAAGGGGTTTTAGCGGGCGGGCGGAACATTCCAACGGGAATTCAAGGAATCGCAGATGGCCGCGATCATACTCGACCAACCCTGGACCGGCGCCACCTTCACGCCGCCGACGCCGACCGATATCACCGCCGTGGAAGCGTCGATCGTCGCGCGCCTGCGGGCGCAGATTTCGTCGGTCGAAGTCGCGCATTTTCCCGACCGGCCCGAGGCCTACCGGCTCACCAGCCGCGCCGGCGCCGCGCTGGTGCGGTACGAGGGAGGCGAGTATGGACCGCTGATCGACGCCGCCGCGATCGTCCAGGAGCGGACCTTCAAATTCGCCGTCATGGTGATGGTCCGCGACCTCGGCTGGGGCATGGGCGTGGCGCCTGACGGCGCCACGCCCGGCGCGTACGCGCTGCTCGAAGCGATCCGGATCGCGTTGACCGGGTATGCGATTCCGGGATGCACGCGGCTTTACCCGCTGCGCGAAAGTTTCGCCGGACGCGACCGGCAGGGCGGCGTGTGGACCTACCGGATGCTGTTCGCCACGCGCGGCATGGCGGTCGAAGCCGCGCCCGCCGTCAATTATCCGCTGCTCGCGCAAGCGGCGGCGTTCGACCGCGGCGGCGTTACGAACGTGAACCGCGGCGCCGCGCTTTACACGTTCAACGCCGCCAACCAGATTCAACTGCCCAATATCAATGTGACGCAGGCGGCGATCACCGACCCGTCCGGCGAAACCGTGTACGCGGACGGCGCCGACTATGTCCTCGACTCGGCGACCGGCGTGATCACGTGCGCCGCCACCGGCGCGATCGCGCCTGGCGCCACAGTCTCGATTGCTTATTCATACGCAGAGGCGGTTCTAGCCGTGGCCGGCGGCGGATCCGTTCCGACCGCTCCGTCGAATTGAAACGCCCGGCGCGCATTCCATCCATCCGCAGAGGTAAAGCCGATGCCTGTATCGTTTTTGCATGGAGTCGAAGTCGTCGAGTTCGATAGCGGACCGGCGCCAGTAACCGTCGTCAAATCATCGGTCGTCGGACTGATCGGCACGGCGCCGGTTTGGGCCGTGGCGCCGCCAGCCGTCGCGCCCGGCCCGAACGCGCCCACGCTGGTTTCGTCCGTGCAGGACGCCGCGATGTTCGGCCCGCTCGTCCAGGGCTACACGATTCCCTACGCGCTCGCCGCCATCCAGGGACAGGGCGCCGGGCAGGCGATAGTAGTCAACGTCTTCGATCCGACCAGGCATTTTAGCGACGTTGTGGCGTCGATGACGTTCAACTCGGCCGGCGCGATCAACCTCGGGCACATGGGGATTTCGAATCTCGCCGTGATGCCGGCGACGACGGCGACCGTGACCGCCGAGGCCCATACCTTCGCCGGATCCCCTGCGACAATCCAACTGGCGCACGGCAACATCCAGGCGTCGTCGGTGGTGCTGACGAGCAGCCCCGCCGGCACAACCTATGTACAGGGCACTGACTATTCGGTCGACGCGCGCACCGGGTTGATAACCCAGATCGCCGGCGGCGCGCTCACGGCGACGGAAGCGGTGCTGGTTACCTATACATACTATTCAGGAACTCCCTACGTCGCGGGAACCGACTATGCGAGCGACGAGATAAACGGCGTGGTCACCGCGCTCGCCGGCGGCGCGATCGCCGCGGGCGCGACCGTTATCGCTTCGTTCAGCTACGCCGATCCGTCGCGCGTCGCCGACTCGGACATCATCGGCGCGGTCACGGGTTCGGTTTACACCGGGATGCAGGCGCTGCTCACGGCGTACGGCACGATGGGCTTTTTCGCCAAGCTGCTGATTGCGCCGGGCTACTCGCAGAAATCCGACATCGCGGCGGCCATGGTCACGCTGGCGGACACGACGCGCGCGATGGCGCTGATCGATTCGCCGCCCGCGACGCCGCCCGCCACCGCGCTCGCGAACCGCGGCGCCGCCGGCAACGCGTTCGACACCTCCTCAACGCGCACAATCCTCTGCTATCCGCAGGAGACCTTCTTCGACGCCGGAATCGTGCCGACCGGTGTGACGCT
>JAJZAI010000005.1 GCA_021799495.1 Deltaproteobacteria bacterium | reverse complement strand
GAACCGCCCACGACGCATCCGCGGCGCGCCACGGCCTGCACCGATTGGGTAAATGAGTTCGCTGGTATCAGGTTGCGCAGAATCAGCAAGTTGGGTTGCGGCGCCGCGTTCCACGGCAAAAAGCTCGCGTCCGGCGCCAGCCATCCGGGACGCGAAAATCCCGGCGCAAGGACGTAAGTATAGTTCCCGTTCGGGCCGAGCCGCGTGGCCCAGTCGGCCTGGCAGGCGGCGACCGGAGCCGGCGGATCCTCCAGATTGTCGCACATCGACCAGTAGCGCATCGCGATCGGACCCGCGCCCGGCGCCGGTTTCGATACCGGCGCGCCGGAATGCGTATCGGGAAAACCGGGCGCCCTGCCGCGAATCACAACGATTCGATTCGGCGCGGCGCAGATTCCGCCGCTGACCAGCGTTTTGACCGCGTCGTGATGGAACAGCCCCGGCAGCACCCTGACGTGAAACGGCGGCGGCGCCGCGGCGCATCCGCCGCTATCGACTTCCGCCACGCCGCCGGGCGCGAGCGCGGGCGCGGACGCGCTCGCCAGATAGTCGGCAGCCGACGCGCCGGAATCGCCGAGCGCGCGCAGCATCCGCTCGGCCTGCGCGATCGCGTTGGGAAAAGGCTGCGGCCGGCAAACCGGAATGGTTTTCGCGCGGCCGTCACCCGCGACCAGCGTGATCGCCGGAAGCGGCGCGCCGCCCTTGCGATCGGCGCCGCCGTCCGGCACGTAAACCCGATAGACGATCCACGCCAGCCCCTGGCGCGGCACGCCCAGATGATTATGCGAGTCGTCGCGTTCGCGGCCGACGCTGACGGTATAGTTGCGCGCGGACGCCGCTTCGGCCGCGCTTTGCGGACGGAACGGACTCGCCGAACCTTTGTCGGGCGCGATGTTGAGGTCGAGCAATCCCGCCGTCTCCACGCCGCGCGTGTCGTAGGTCGCAAACGCCATCACGCGGGCTTTGGGAAACCGCCCGCGCACGATCGCCTTGCGCCACGCGGACGGGTCGAACGGAGTGGCCCAATAGGTGGCGTTGGGATCGGGATGCGCGACGTTGGAGGCGCCGGCGCCGTCGATTTCGATCGGCCATGCGCATTGCGGCGGCGCGTCCGCCGCCGGCGCGGCGCGCGCGCCGCAAAGCGCGATCGCCAGCGTCAGGATTGCGATCCGCACGATCGCGCCGCCGCCGGACGGTCGATTCGTACAGCGGTGGCGACGGCATAAGCGAGCGGCGAGGCTGATCATCGAATGGAACTTGATGGAACTTGGCTGAAGCGCGGCCGCGAGGCTCCGCGCGATCAAGTAAATACGGAATTCACGCGCGAAGTAATCGGCGCGCTATCGGTTTGACGAAGAATTCCGGCGAAAGTTTCGGCCGCGGAACGCGGCGTCCGGGCCGGCGCTTTACGATCGGTCAGCGTGGCGCGCGGCGCAATTGTTCGATCTGCGCCCGCGCGCGGGCCAGGGCCAGCGCGTGCGCGGCTTCCTCGTATTCCGGATCGAACATGCTCATCGTGGCGAGCCGCTGCTCGGCCGCCGTCGCCTGCGCCACCGCTCCGGCGCTGTCAACCGCGCCGGGCGCCTCGGCCTCGGCCGCCAGCGCGGTCATCGCGCCGTCTTTCACCTCGGCGAGTCCGCTCGCGAGCAGGAATTCGTTGAAGTTCCCTTCGCCGAGCTTCAGCGTGATCACGCCGGGCGCGATCGAGGTGATGAAATTCGCATGCATCGCCAGCACGCCGAACTCGCCGAGCGGCCCGACCGCCGTGACCTGTTCGACGGCGCCGTCGAACAGCACGCCGGTCGGCGTGATCAGCCGGAAATTGAACGTTTCGGCCATCGCGGCGCGCTCCGGCTAGCGGGCCTCGCCGCGGGCGAGGCGTTCGGCCTTGGCGCGGGCGTCGTCGATCGTGCCGACGAGATAGAAGGCCTGTTCGGGCAGATCGTCGCACTTGCCTTCGAGGATTTCCTTGAAGCCGCGCACGGTTTCGGCGCGCGGCACGTAGGCGCCCGGAATATTGGTGAACGGCTCCGCGACATGCATCGCCTGCGACAGAAACCGTTCGACCCGGCGCGCCCGCGCGACCACCAGCTTGTCTTCCGCCGAAAGCTCGTCCATGCCGAGAATCGCGATGATGTCCTGCAAGTCCTTGTAGCGCTGGAGAATCTGCTGCACCTGCCGCGCGACCTCGTAATGCTCCTGGCCGACGACCTGCGGATCGAGCACGCGCGAGGTCGAGGCGAGCGGATCGACCGCGGGGAAGATCGCTTTCTCGAAGATTTTGCGTTCCAGCGCCGTGACCGCGTCGAGATGCGAAAACGTGGTCGCGGGCGCGGGGTCGGTGTAGTCGTCGGCAGGGACGTAAATCGCCTGCACCGAGGTGATCGCGCCCTTCTTGGTGGTGGTGATGCGTTCCTGCAGCTCGCCGATATCGGTGCCCAGAGTCGGCTGATAACCGACCGCGCTGGGCATCCGGCCGAGCAGCGCCGAAACTTCCGAGTTCGCCTGAACGAAACGGAAGATGTTGTCGATAAAGAGCAGCACGTCCTTGCCCTGCTCGTCGCGGAAATATTCCGCCACGGTGACGCCGGTCAGCGCGACGCGGGCGCGCGCGCCGGGCGGCTCGTTCATCTGGCCGTACACCAGCGCGGTCTTCGACAGCACGCCCGATTCCTCAAGTTCGCGATAGAGGTCGTTACCCTCGCGCGAACGCTCACCGACGCCCGCGAACACCGAAACGCCGCCGTGCTGCTTGGCGACGTTGTTGATCAGCTCAAGGATCGTGACGGTCTTGCCGACGCCGGCGCCGCCGAACAATCCGATTTTGCCGCCGCGCGCATACGGGCAGACGAGATCGATAACCTTGATTCCGGTTTCGAGGATTTCGACCTCGGTCGCCTGTTCCGCGAACGCCGGGGCGTCGCGATGGATCGGCATCCGCAGCTCCGAGGCGATTGGTCCGGATTCGTCGACCGGGTCGCCGGTCACGTTCATCAGGCGGCCCAGCGTGACTTCGCCGACCGGCACCGAAATCGGCGCGCCCGTATCGAGCGCCTCCATGCCGCGGACGAGGCCGTCGGTCGTGTCCATCGCGATGCAGCGGACGGTGTTCTCGCCGAGATGCTGCGCGACTTCAAGCACCAGGTTGCCGGCGCGATCGTCGATCGTCGGGTTGGTGACGCGCAGGGCGGTCAGGATCGGGGGAAGCGATCCGTTGGAAAACTCGACGTCGATAACGTTGCCGAGAACCTGGCTGATTCGGCCGATTGCTTGTACGTTCATGGCGAAGGTCTTTTCCTGAAAGATTAATTCGTGCGTCAACGCCGGCTAGCCGCGCAGGGCCTCGGCGCCGCCGACGATATCCATCAATTCTCTCGTGATTTGCGCCTGCCGCGCGCGGTTCATCTCGAGCGTCAGCCGCGCGATCATTTCGACCGCGTTGTTGGTCGCGCTGTCCATCGCGGTCATCCGCGCGCCGTGCTCGCTGGCTTCGCCTTCGAGCAGGGCGTGAAAAATCGCCGCCTCGACGTAGCTGCGCAGCACCGTGGGAATCAGTTCCGCGGCGCTCGGCTCGATCAGATAGTCGGCCGCGCCCGCGGCCGCCTCCGGCGGCTTGACCGGCAGCAGCTTATCGAAAACCGGCCGTTGCGAAAGCGCGGAGTGGAAGGACGAATAGATTACGCCCGCCTCGCACACCGCGCCGGCACGGAACTCATGCAGCATCCGCGCCGCGACATCGCGCGCCAAACCGACGGTCGCCAGCCGGGGCGCGTTGTTGACGCGCTCGCCTTCGAGCGGGGTCTTCGCACGCTTAAAATGCTCGGCGCCTTTGCGGCCGATGACGAAAAGTCTGGGCGTGAGGCCTTCAGATCGCGCAGCGGCCATCGTTTCTTCGGCAAGGCGTATAAGATTCGCGTTGTAACCGCCGCAAAGCCCGCGGTCGGACGTGACCACGACCAGCAACCGCGCGCGCTCCGCCCCTTCGGGCGCGCCCAGCGCTTCGGGAGCGGAGGCGAGCAACGAGTCGGAGACGCGGGTGAGCGCTTCGTGATAGGGACGCGCGTTGAACAGCGCCTCCTGCGCGCGGCGCAGGCGCGAGGCCGCGACCAGCTTCATCGCGCGCGTGGTTTGCTGCGTGGATTTGACCGACGCTATGCGCCGGCGAATCGCCTTGAGTGTCGCCATCCGTCAACTATGCGCCGTCTCAGGCGGCGTGCGCGCCGTCGGCGCGAGAGCTCGCGAAACCGTCGAGCGCCGCGACCAGCCGCTTGCGCAAATCGTCGCTGATCTCGCGCTTTTGCACGATTTCGGCGAGCAAATCCTTGTGCCGCGCTTCGAAGCTGGCGTACAGGTCGCGTTCAAACGGCTTAATCTGGCCGACTTCGAGCTTGTCGAGATACCCTTCGTTGGCCGCGAAGATGATCAAAACCTCTTTTTCGGTCGCAAGCGGCTCGTACTGGTTCTGCTTGAGCATCTCGGTCAGCCGCTGGCCGCGATGGAGCAACCGCTGGCTGGCCGGATCGAGATCGGAGCCGAACTGGGCGAACGCCGCCATCTCGCGATACTGCGCGAGGTCGAGCTTGAGCGTGCCGCCGACCTGCTTCATCGCCTTGATCGCCGCCGAAAAGCCGACGCGCGACACCGAGAGGCCGACGTTAACCGCGGGCCGAATGCCGGAATAGAAAAGGTCGGCGTCGAGCACGATCTGGCCGTCGGTGATCGAGATGACGTTGGTCGGAATGTAGGCCGAAACGTCGCCGGCCTGGGTTTCGATAATCGGCAGCGCCGTCAGCGAGCCGGCGCCGGCTTCGTCGCTGAGCTTGGCCGCGCGCTCGAGCAACCGCGAATGGAGATAAAAGACATCGCCGGGATAGGCTTCGCGGCCGGGCGGACGGCGCAACAGCAGCGAAAGCTGGCGGTACGCGACGGCGTGCTTGCTCAGATCGTCGTAAACCAGCAGGGCGTGGCGGCCGTTGTCGCGGAAGTACTCGCCCATCGTGCAGCCCGAATAGGGCGCGATAAACTGGAGCGGCGCGGCTTCCGACGCGGTCGCCGCGACCACGATCGTATATTCCATCGCGCCGTGGCGGCTTAATTTCTCGACCACCTGCGCGACCGTCGAGCGCTTCTGCCCGATCGCGACGTACACGCAGGCCACGTTCTGGCCCTTCTGATTGATAATCGTGTCGATCGCGAGCGCGGTCTTGCCGGTCTGACGGTCGCCGATAATCAATTCGCGCTGGCCGCGGCCGATCTGCAGCATCGAGTCGATCGCCTTGATCCCGGTCTGCATCGGCTCCTTGACGGGCTGGCGCTTGATGATGCCGGGGGCCTTGATTTCGATGCGGCGGGTTTCGGCGCTTTTGATCGGCCCTTTATCGTCGATCGGCTGGCCGAGCGCGTTGACGACGCGGCCGAGCAGGGCGTCGCCGACGGGCACCTCGGCGATCCGGCCGGTGCGTTTGACCTCGTCGCCCTCCTTGATCGCCTGCGGATCGCCGAAGAGCGCGGCGCCGACGTTGTCTTCTTCAAGATTCAGCACCATTCCGAAAACGGAATGGGGAAATTCAAGGAGTTCGCCGGAGGCCGCGTTTTGCAGCCCGTAGATGCGCGCGATGCCGTCGCCGCAGGACAGCACCCGTCCGGTTTCGCGCACCGAGACTTCGCCCTCGAAGCCCTTGATTTCGTCGCGCAGGATATCGCTGATTTCCGATGGTCTGATTTCCGCCATATGCCTGATTCGTCGCCGCGATCAGCCGCCCAGGCGTCTTTCCGCCTCGGCCAGCCGGGTCGTGAGACTGCCGTCGTAAATTTTTCCTTCGAGTTCGGCGACCGCGCCGCCCACCAGCGCGCCGTCGATTCGGGTGGTCGCGATCACGCGCTTTTTGGCGATCGCCTCGAGCGCCGCCACCACGTTTTGCAGTTCGCCGGCGCCCGGCTCGCGCGCGAAAGTGATCGTCGCGCGCGTGCGGCCCAGCAAATCGTCAAGCATCCGGCCGTACCGTTCGGCCATCGCCGAGACTTCGCGAATCCGGCCGTGCCGCGCGGCGACGATCGCGAACGCGCGCACCGGATAGCTGAGGTCGAGCCGTTCGGCGATTTTGCCCACCGCTTCGACCCGCGCCTGCAGCGTGACGGTTGGCATGTCGAGTATCCCGGCCGTCTCGGGCTCGTCAACGATTTTTGCGAGCCGTTCGAGCTCGGCGCCCCATTTTTCGAGCTGTGCGTGATCGGCGCTGAGTCCCATCAGAGAGCGCGCGTAGCGCTTGGCGACCTTCGAGGTTTTCATCGCCGCGCCTCTGCGCCCAGCCGATCGACGAAGGCTCCCACCAGCCGTTGCTGGTCGGCGGCCGAGAAATCCGCCGCGACCATCCGGAACGCCAGCCGCGCCGCCGCCTGCGCCAGGGCTTCGCGCACCCGGCGCGAGGCGTCTTCGCGCAATGCGGCCATCGACAATTCGTTATCGCGCCTGATCCGTCCGGCCGCTTCCTGCGCCTGATCGTAGATCCGTCCGATTTGATAAACGGTCTCGTCGGCGAGATCGGACGCGATCCGGGCCTTCTCCGCTTCGAGCCGGGCGAGCTTCTCCGCCGCCTGATTCGCCAGCTCCTGCGCTTCGTGAAACGCGCGGTCCGCTTTGGACATCGTGTCGCGGATGCCGACGGCGCGCTCGACAAAGAAATGCTTTCCCGCCGGCAGCAGGTATTTCACCAGGATTCCGATGAAGAGCGAGAAGTTGATGATGTAAAAGACCAGCGCGCCCCACGTGCCATGTTCGGCGCCGCCGCTTTCGGCCGCATACGCGAGCGACGGCGAAAGCGCCGCCACGATCATTCCTGCGATTGTCGCCCGTCGCTTCATTTAATTATTCGCCGCTCCATCCGCTCGCACCGGCCGGCCCAGCACGCGCCCGGCCAGCTCGGCCGCCAGCTCGCGCGCAATCCGCTCCAAATCGCCCTTGGCCGCCTCGATATCCCGATCGATTCCGGCGCGCATGTTCTCCAGCGCCGCGCGCGCCTCGCGGCGCGCTTCCTCGAGCGTTCTGGCCGCTTCGGCCTCCGCCGCCCGCCGTTCGCTCTCGCGGCGCGTCAGCGCGTTGCGGCGCACGCCGGCGAGTTGATTCTCACGATCTTCGATCGCGCTTTTGGCCTCGGCCAACAGCCGCTCGGCGCGTTCGTTGAGGTCTTTTATCCGGCCCTCGCGTTCGCCGAGTAACTTAAGGAATGGATCGAAAAAAAGCCAGCCGAATATGACCCAGAAGGCGAGGAAGGACACAATCAGGATGCCAAAGACATCCCAGTCCGGCGGAATGTGCATGTTACGACATCAACTCTCCCGCAAGAGCAGAATCATCCCTGAGCCCGAATGTCAAGCTAATACGAGCTCATCAATTAATTTAGCAAAGCTTCTGGAATTAGGCTTGCTTCTGAACCCCGCCGGCGGCGGCGACCCGTTCCTGGGCGGGCGGCCGGTCTTCTTTGGGGAACACCGTGACTTTTCCTGATTGCGCCGCTTCCGGCTGCATCGAGCAATGCCCCTCGAACATCGCGCCCTCGTGCACCACCAGCACCGGCGCGGTGATATTTCCGATAACCTTCGCCGACGGTCGGATCTCGATTCGCTGCTGGGCGACGATATCGCCGCTGACGCGCCCGGCGATCACCATCGAACCGCTCTTGATTTGCGCGGTCACGACCGCGCTCTCGCCGATCGTCAGGCTGTCCTTGGCGAGAATTTCGCCGTCAACCTGGCCGTCGATTCGCGTCGGTCCGTCGAAAGAGAGTTTGCCGGAGATTTTCGACCCGCTGTCGAGGTAGGCGCGCGATTCCGCCGCGGGCGCGCTCGGGCGGATTGGAGTGACCGGCTTTTCGGTGGCGCTCGGGCCCGTCGCGACCACGGTCGGCGTTACCGGCGGAGGCGGCGCGGGCGGCTGCATGCGCAGATTCTGATCATTCTTGGGGCTTTTATCTGAATCCTTGTTGAACAGCGCCATCGCCAAACTCCTCGCGGAAATTCGCAAACGGAAAAGCGGACGGTCCCACCCCTTCGCCGTCCTTCAGGTCAGCCTAACGTGATTAACTGATAGCATTTGTTGAGTCAAATTTCATCAAAATCCTGTGGACAGGCGAAGGCGTGGAAGATAACCGGCGCGGCGATGATTGTCGTATTCGCGCGATGGTCGCCGCAACCGCGCACAATCGCCTCATGGCGCCGCTATTGACGGACGGTCTTTCCGGCGCGACCCTGATCGAATCGCGCGGCGATTTCAGCGCGCCGCGCGCGGAGGAGTTCAGCCATGTCAGTGATTCCCGAAAAATATCTAGATCTTTTGAGCGCGAAGCCGGCCTTCGCGAATCTCGCCACCGTGATGAAGGACGGCTCCCCGCAGGTGACGCCGATTTGGTTCGACTACGCGGCCGGCAAAATCCGCGTCAACACCGCCCGCGGACGGGTAAAAGCGCGCACGCTGAAGCCGGGCGCGCGGGTCGCGCTTGCGATTCTCGATCCGCAGAATCCCTATCGTTACGTGCAGGTGCGCGGCCTCGTACTCACCGAGACCGAGCAGGGTGCGGCGGCGCATATAGATTCGCTCGCCAAGAAATATCTCGGCCAGGACAAATATCCATTCGCGCAGCCGGGCGAGGTGCGGGTGATGTACGAGATCGAGCCGACGTCAGCCGCGGGCAACGGCTGAGCCGGCGGAAGCTCAAAACGGCCGGCGCGGAGCAGGCGGTTCCTGCTTCTGAATCGTGTCGCCGCAAGTGGCGCCGCAGCGCGGGCAGACATATTCGTATTTGTCGCCTTCGGGCAGGATTAACAGCAGCCGTTTGCGGACGGGCACGGCCACCCGGCATTGCGGGCAGGCGAGCAGGCTCGCCTCGAGCCGATCGAAAGAGGGAGTGCGCCGGGTCGCCATCGCGGACGCTGCACCTGTCGTCAGGTTGCCATCGCGCCGAAATTGCCGCAAGCGGCGCGGTTCAGCGGGCGTCGTGAAAGATCACTCCGAGCGTGGTCCGGCCGCCGCGCGCAACCGTGCTGACGCCGTGCCGAACCGCGGCGCGATAGACGTTGCGCGCGCCCCGCGCCGGACGCCAGCGCGTCGCGAAAACGATCGCCATCCCGCGCTCCAGCCGTATCGCCTCGACCCGCGATTGCGCGCGCGGACGCTGCTCGGCGAGCAGAAACTCGCCGCCCGCGAAATCGATTTCCGGGCGCGACAGCATCACCGTCGCCTGCAGCGGAAAGAAAATCTCGCCGTACAAATCCTGATGCATGCAGTTGTAACCGCCGGCGGCGTAGCGAAGAACCAGCGGCGTGGGCTTCGTCTGACCGGCCGCGCAACAGACGCGAAGAAATTGATCCAGCGTCGCCGGATACTCCGCGCCCATCCGCAACGATTCGCTCCAGCGCGCGGCGATCGGCGCCAGCCGCCGATATAGCGACGCGCGCAAGGCCGCCACCAGCGGCGGCAACGGCGCGGCGAAATATTTGTACTCGCCGAGACCGAAGCGGAACCGCGCCATCTCGACCCGCGATCGGAACAGCTCGCGCCGATGGTACATCGCCGCGACCGCCGCGCATTCGCCGGCCCGCAGCAGCGCCGGAATCAGCGCGAAGCCGCGATCGTCAAGCGCCGCTTCGATCCCGGACCATTCAAGGCGCCCGACGCGCCGTTCGATTTCGGTTTGGATTGTCTCCGCGGATTCCATCGTGACCACTTCCGCCGCCGCACGCGGGCGTATCAATGCAACCCTGCCCGCTCCGCCCGCGTGAAACGGGGCGCGTTGTATGGTCTTGGTCCGATAGCCTATCATTTGCCGATACCGATCGATGGCCGCGCAGAACCATATTCCGCCGCGCAGCGTCTGGCTGGAAACCTACGGATGCCAGATGAATATCGCCGACTCGCAACTGGTGACCGCCGTGCTGCGGCGCGCCGGCTATGCGGCCGCGGCGCGGCCCGAGGACGCCGACGTTATCCTGCTCAACACCTGCGCGATCCGCGAGCATGCCGAGGAACGGATAATCGGGCGGCTCGGCGATCTCGCCCGCCTGAAACAGGCGCGGCCCGGGATGCGGCTCGGATTGCTCGGATGCATGGCGCAGCATAATCGCGCCGCGCTGATCGAAAAGGCGCCGTGGCTCGATCTGATCGCCGGTCCCGATTCCTATCGGCGGCTGCCCGAGATGCTTGGCGCGGAGCGCTTCGACCCGGCGATCGACGTGCGGCTCAACCGCGGCGAGACTTACGGCGATCTCGCTCCCGAATACGAAGCCGGCGTGCGCGCGTACGTCACGGCGATGCGCGGATGCGACAAGTTCTGCGCCTTTTGCGTGGTTCCTTACGTGCGCGGCCGCGAACGTTCGGTGGCGCCGGACGATATCCTGCGCGAAGTCCGCGGACTCGCCGCGGCAGGCGTGCGCGAAATCGTATTGCTCGGCCAGACGGTCAACGCCTACCGCGCCGGCGAGACCGGCTTCGCCGCGCTGCTGAGAAACGTTGCGGGCGTCGCTGGAATCGAGCGGATTCGCTTCACCTCGCCCCATCCGTCCGACATGACGCCTGAACTGATCGAAACGATGGCGTCCGAGCCGAAGGTTCAGCCCTACCTGCATCTGCCGGTGCAATCGGGATCGGATCGGGTGTTGGCGGCGATGGAACGCGGCTACACGGCGGGCGAATACTTGGCGCTCGTCGCCCGGCTGCGCGCGGCGATTCCGGAGTTGGCGCTCTCAACCGACATCATTGTCGGCTTCCACGGCGAGCAAGACGATGACTTCCGCGCGACCGTCGAACTGATGCGCACGGTCGGCTACGATTCCGCCTTCACCTTCAAGTATTCGGTGCGCGAGCATACGCGCGCGTTTCGGCTTGGCGATTCGGTCGGCGAAGAAGAAAAGGGCCGGCGCCTTTCCGAGATTATCGCCCTGCAGGAAAGCATCTCGCGCGAACGCAATCGCGCGCTGATCGGACGCGAATTCCCGGTGCTGGTGGAAGGACCGGCGCGGCGCGGCGGCGGGATACTGGCGGGCAAAACGCCGCAGTTCAAGACCGCCGTCTTTCCGGGCCATCCGGAAATTGCGCCGGGCGCGACCGTCCGCGTGCGCGTCGAATCGGCCACGGCGCATTCCCTGAGCTGCGCCCTCGCCTGAAATTCAGGCGAGCGGGAATTTAGCTGGCCGGCGCGGGCGCGGGCGGCGGCGTGGCTGCCGTCGGCGCGGCCGGGGCGGCTCCCGGGGTGGGCGTAAGCGTTGCCGTGATCACCGGCGTCTCAAGCTTGGTGGCGTTGCCGGTAACGAAATCGATTATAAATCCGGGCCAGAAAAGAATATCCCACCAGGTTGCGCCCTGAATTCCGGTCACAACTGGAACAGTAGTGGTCTGGTAGCCCGGCTTGGAAAACGTGGCGAAACTGGCGAGCGCTTTTTTGGGTACTTCGATTTGGGCGGGCGTTGTGCCGTTGAACGGTCCATATTGATAATTGGCGCCTGACGGATCGGAGTTAACCGTTACATGCTCCGTGCTGCTGGTGAAGATAGTTGCGCACCCAGCGGCGAAGAAAATCATAGCCACCGCAATAACGGTGCGAAGCGTCAGGCCTTTTCTCATGTCATTTTCCCCCTAACGTTTTCTGACTAATTGCCGTTTGACCAGCCATGGATTCAGTAACTGCGCAAATTTCTATTAATTTGCATAAAATTGCAAGCAGTAAAAAAGAAATACAATAAAATTGTTGAGGTCTCGCGATTGGTTGCCTCCTCCCGCCTCCGACACATGCCGCAAAATAATCGGTCGTAATTGTCCATATGCGCGGGCGGCGAGAGATTTGAAACCTCCCGCCGCCCGTGGTTTTTCAGGATGTCAGGTTCGGACGCCGAACCGGGTTAACGCATGATCTGCATCAAGCCCGACGGAGTGGCGTACTTGACGCCATTGAACCATTCCTTCGGCGCGTTGTTGTCGAGGTAGGGCTTGCGCTTCTGCGGATTGCCGAAGCCCGACCACACCGTCATGTGCGTGTTCTGGAGGTCCCACGCCATCGACGCGACGCCGTCCCACACGTTGTTGCCGAGGCCGGGGACGTTGCCGATGTCGTTCAGGTAGGCGATCGACTTCCACAACTTCGCATTCGAATCGTAGAGATCGACCCAGTCGCCGTTCCAGTGAGCCAAGTCGATGTACATCACGCGATGCGAGTAGCAGTAGCCGGGTGCTTCACTCGCGATACGATGCACGTCGTCTAGAATCATGGGACGGACTTCCCACTTGCCCCAAGAGGGCTTCGGCCATGCCAGAGGCATATCGTAGCCGCCCGGCAGCGTATAGCCGTCGGTGTTGAAATGCGCGAGCGTCAGGATCTTGCGATTGCCCAGATAGTCGCCCGTGTAGATAGAGGTTGTACCATTGAAGCCGTTGGTCTTGGCGTCGTCATAGGTCCAGTCGAAACCGAACACCGGCGAGCAGCGCGAGGACGCCGACAGGCGCAGCGAGCGGCGCAGGGCCGGCACGAAGACGAAGGTGTCGGGGAAGGGATTCTTCTCCTGATCGGTGTAGAACATCGAAAGCGACGCGGTGTAGCGCGCCTGCTCCGGAGTTTCCTCCATCGCCCATTCCGCATACCACGTGCCCGGCGAGTAGTCGTACTTCGCCGGAAAGTTCGCATCCGTGATGTAGTCGGTCCAGCGGTAGGTCAGGATCAGGGTTGTCGGGGCGATGTCGCCGTATTTGTCGATCGCCCACACCGTCGCGTCGTTTTCAGTCGCGTTGACATAAAGGGCGGGGACGAACGCGTAGTAGGCGTTCACCATGATCTTCCAGCCCTTCTGCGGATCCTGCGGATTCGGGAAGGGCGTGCCGCCATTATAGTTCTCCAACAGATAGTGTCCGTTGGGCAGAACCTTGAAACTGGTCTGCGGGCCATATTTTTCGGTGGCCGCCACCCAGGTGCTGGGCACGCCGCCTTCGGTCATCGGCCCGATCGTCATCGATACGTCCTGAGGCATCTTCCAGCTATAGACGCCCTGGAACAGCTTGATCATGCCGAGCGGCATGAACTGTTTGTATTGCTGCCAATTGGACATGGTGATGGTCGTGCCCTCAGGGATGGAACCCTGATTCGCGGTCATCTTCATCCAATCGGCCATTTCGCTGTAGTCGGTGCTGGCGTCGGCCATCGATAACGACGGCGTCAGGCAAAGCGCCACCACCACACCCAGCAGCAACAAGCCCCATCTGTTCTTCATCTTTTCCCTCCAGGCGTCCCGTCACGACTCGGAAACTGGCAGCGCCGGATTACGCTGAAAAATCATGACGCGATCGCTTCATTCATACTCGTCGAACGGCGGACACTGACCATTGCGGCAACTTCATCCAGGCTTCGCTGCGCCCCGCCGCCGCCCTCCCCAGGCGGCCACAAATGCTTCGCAGGCGCGGCGCGATTCCGGAATCACGGCCGCGTTCGTTATTGCGGCGGAGCGCGTTGTGAAAATAAAGGCTCCGCGTTCCCGGCCATCTGAGCACCTGTACGATGAAATACGAGCCGAACGTACGATTGTTGTCTCCACCCTGTCAACCGTAAAAATTTTTTGCCGCGGAAATGAATTCGTGATGAAAAATCCGCGCCCGTACGACGCGAAACGGCCGGAGGCGCAGCACCCCCGGCCGTTGTCTTTCGCCGCCGGCGGGATTCGCCGGACGCGATTCCGATCAACGCAGAATCTGCATCAGGCCCGACGGACTGCCGTATTTGACGCCGTCGAAATATTCCTTGGGAGCGGCGAAATCGAGCAGCGCGCCTTCCTTGTTCGGATTTCCGTACGACGACCAGATGGTCTCGTGGGTGTTCTGCAAATCCATCGCCATCGACGCCGCGATATCCCGCCAGAGATAACCGCCGCCCGGCTTGGGCGCGATCTGGTTGAGATACGCGATCGATTTCCACAGCTTGTTGTTCGAGTCGAACAGATCGACCCAGTTGGCCGACCAGAATTCGCGATCGGCGTAGAGAATCCGATGCGAATAGCAATAGCCAGCGGCTTCGCTCGGAATCCGCGTCACGTCGTCGATCGCCATCGGCCGCAATTCCCATTTGCCCCACGACGGCTTGGGCCATCCGAGCGGCATATCGTAATCCTGCGGGAAAGTGCCGGCCTGTTTGCCGTCGAACAGCGTCAGATTCAGGATCTCACGATCGCCGAGGAATTTGCCGGTATAGATCGACGTGCTGCCGTTAAAGCCATTGAGCTTGGCGTCGTCGTTGGTCCAGTCGAAGCCGAACACCGGCGAGCAGCGCGAGGTGGTCGAGAGCCGCAGCGAGCGGCGCAGCGCCGGAACGAACACGTAGGTGTCGGGAAAGGGATGGCTTTCCTGGTCGGAATAGAAGAGCGACAGCGCCGCGGTGTAGCGCGCCTGCTCCGGCGATTCCTGCATCAGCCATTCGGTGTACCACGTGCCGGGCGAATAGTTTTCGGTCTTCGGATAGCCTTTGTCCGTGATGTAATCGCTCAGGCGATAGACCACGTCGAGGCTCGAAGGAGCGATATCGCCATACTTGTCGACCGACCAGACCGTGCCGTAGCTGGACGGCGTTTTTACGTACATCGCGGGTACATATGAAAAGAAAACGTTGGCCAGCACCTTCCATCCCTTGTGCGGTTCGGCTGGATTCGGAAAGGGCGTGCCGCCGTTATAGTTTTTGATTACGTAATGTCCATTAGGAAGCACCTGGACATCGGTTTGCGAACCGTATTTCTCAGTCGCCGCCAGCCAGGTTGCGGGTAGATTTCCGCCGACGTGGCCGGGCCCGACCGGCATCTGAACGTCAGCCGGCATCTTCCAGCCGTATGAACCCTGAAAAAGCTTGATCATCCCAAGCGGCATGAACTGCTGATACTGCTGCCAGTTCTGCATTGTGATCACGGCGCCGTCGGGAATTTTCCCCTGCGACGCCGACATCTTCATCCAGTCGGCGACTTCGCTGAAGTCGGTCACCCCCTGCGCCATCGATAAGGATGGCGTCAGCATAAAAATAGCGGTTACAACCGCCAACAGCCATGACAACTTCCGTTCCATATGGCTTTCTCCTGTCCCCCTGCGCATTAAGGAAATTGCGAAATTGCCGCGTGTGTCTCCCCGGAAAACGAATCGCCAGACCCTCCCGAGGTCAAATGGCGAATTCGTTCAATAGCGGCGGCGCCCTCTGAAACAGCTCGCAAGATTTTTGAGTGGTGACGATGACGATCACCCCCTTTGTGCCGACGAAGCGAACGCGAACGTACGATTGTTTGTCATTGATGTCAACGCGCGAATCCATAACGAACGCAACGCTCGCGCGAGACGCCTCGCCCGTCGCTCAAGGCGCCGCCACGCCGCCGGCAGGCGGCGGCGCGGACCGCGCCTGCCTGCTTCGCCGACGCCGATGGGTTAGCTGTTGAGCTAGATAAGGAGCGGAGCGCCGATCAGATGTTCGAGCGGCCCTGGGCGCCGTCGACCGGAATGATCGCGCCGGTAATCCAGGACGCGCGCGGCGACGCCAGCATCACGACCGCGTAGGCGACTTCGTCGGGCCGGCCGAGGCGTCCCGCGGGCAGCTCATGGCCGACGAAATCCTTTTCGAAGGCGGGATTCGCCTTGAACATTTTTTCCCAGTTGCCGCCGGGATAGATGATCGAGCCGGGCGCAATCGAATTGACGCGAATCGCTTTGGAAGCGAACTCCCGGGCGAGACCCTTGGTGAAAGAAATCATCGCGGCCTTGGAGGAATTGTAGCTGAGCGGTCCACCGGCCTCGCGGCCATAGATCGAGCTGATGTTGATAATCGAGCCGCCGCCGCGCGCCTCCATCGAGGGCGCCACGAGCCGCGCCAATCGCACCGCGGCGTGGAAATTAAGCTCGAAGGCGGTCCGCCATCCGGCGTCGTCGAGTTGCGCGAGCGTTCCCGGATGAGCGGCGCCGGCGTTATTGACGAGGATATCGACGCCGCCGCAGGTCTTGATCGTTTCGGCGGCCCACGCCTCGGCCTGCGCCGCGTTGGCCATGTCGGCGGGACGGGCGAGCACGTCGTGACCCACAGACCTGAGACCCGCCGCAAACGCGTCAAGCGCGTCAGCGCCGCGCGCGCACAGGCTCAAGCGCGCGCCTTCGGCGGCGAGCGCCTCGGCCATCGCGCGCCCCAAGCCGCGGCTCGCGCCAGTAATCATCGCAACTTTGCCTTTGAGTCCGAGATCCATCTTGTGGAAGCTCCCTTGACGATTCCGTCGACCGTTTCGAGTAAATACCGCAATTTGAACGAAAATAAACGGGGCGCGCGCATCGCAATGCGCGGTTGACAGTCGCTGCGGGCGAACCTATTGTGGTCGTTCTGAATCGAAGCGCGCCGGAGGCATATGGAAATAAGGGTTGAAGGCTCTCTCGATCAGGCGATGCGCGTGCTGAAGCGCAAGCTGGCGAAAGAGGGCGTATTCAAGGAGATGAAGAAGCGGGCTTTTTACGAAAAGCCCAGTGTTCGGCGCAAACGCAAACGCTCCGAGGCGCAACGCCGGCGGCGCAAGGAACAACGGCGGCGGCGCGCGTCAGCGATGTAACCTCCGGGCGGCTCAATTTTCGATTTTGCGATTCGGCGGCGCATCTGAGAGCGTCGCCGTTTGCTTTCCGGGAATGATTGCGCCGGACGCAATCTTCAGATTTTGCGGATCGGAAACCGGGCGTGGACGCGCCGAGTCGATCCGAACGACGGCTTAGAAATTCTGTTCCGCCGCGCCCAAATCCACCGGCCGCCACGAGAAGGTGACGCGCCGGCTCGCCACATAACAATCCAATTCGTAATGCGGAAGGCCGAACGCCGATCGCATCGATCGAAATTCCTCGATCTTGCGCTGCAGCCGATCAGGTATGGAAATGTCGTCGTCCGGCGAACCGGGAACGACGCAGGCCGGAGAAAAGTCAATCGTGAGACAGTTGGCGCTCCGATGGCGATCTTCGGCGGCGGCGCCAAAATCGATCCGTGCGCAGGTCAGGCAAAGCGCGGTCGCCGGCCGCGCGGCTGCTCCCTCGCGCTCGAAATTAACGAGCGGCGCGGCGCATTCGGACCACGCTTCGCGCGCCCGGTTCGTCGAGTAGCGGCGGATCGCGCGCGCGACCCGGCTCAGGGTCGCGTCGTCGGCGTTGGCCGCCATCTCAAGAATCGTATCGTTATTGCTGTTCAGCGTTTCCCCAAATTGGGTGGCCAGAAATTCGCGAAGATTGATCGGTAATTTGCACTGGGCATGCAAACAGGAGGCGCCGATAATCTGATCTTTAATAGGGACATCAAGGTTAAGGGGGGTGACGGTATGTTCGATTGGAGGTTTGGCCACGGCGCGCCGCCGGCTTTGTGCAGGCGCGTTTTGGAACACCCGTGAAATCTGCGCGCCTCTACGCACCAAAGGTCCGCTTCGCATCGCGGCAACCTCCTGTGGATTGCGATTCGACGTTATTTCGACCGTTTCTGGCGCACGGAGAACTCGTATTTAGCAACCGAACCCCCCACCGAATCTGTCGTCGAAAGTCTTGTATCCGCCATTTGCCGCATCGCCAGCCGGGCCGCCGCTCACGGTGGCTCAACGATGTCGGCGCTCGCCGCCTGATCGCCGCCGCACTCGCCAGAAGTCGTGTTCAGGCGGCTCGTCAAAGTCCTTCGCGATCGCGCCGCTCTGTTTCCACGCCCTAGCTTCCATCCGACGCCGCCAACCACATACGGCGGCCGATCCGCAATCTCGAAGTCGCCAAGGCCCGAGAATCGCGGGTAACGCCAAACCCGGCCTTCGAGACGGCAGGCCACATCCGCTGTACGACCTGCATTTTCCTGTTTACCCCGCGTGCATGTCTCCGGCAACGGGCGCCGTGGGCCAGGAAATACTGACTCTACGGTCAGTTTCAAGCATTTCTAATGAGTGTCGCGTCCTGCCGAGCAGGCTCCAATCTTCATGATTATGAGTGCTGCTAATAGGAATTTGACCCTTCACGGCGGCGCTGAAGGTTAAGCTACGCGGCGCATCCAGATGTAATTTTAAGTCGCCTGAAGGAAGCACGGAGGTTAAAGGCGTATCAAAAGCGAAGATTCAGGAATATGAATCGAGCGTCAGCGGAGGAAACTGCCGCGCAGTAAGATTAATCATGACCGTCCGCTGGTTCGTTACGCTTCGGTTACACGCGGAACTCGTCGCGTGAAAATTTTTCGTTCGCCGCGCGTTTAGAAAAACCTTAATCGGTGGACCACCGCGAATTATGGTTCGAGCCGCTCCATCATCCGCGGGAACGGCGCGGCTTCCCGCACATGATGGATTCCGCAGAGCCAGCTCACCGCCCGCTCGATACCCATCCCGAAGCCCGCGTGCGGCACGGAACCATAGCGGCGCAGATCGAGGTACCAGTTGAATGGTTCGAGCGGCAATTGCTGTTCGACGATGCGCGCGCGGAGCGTCTCGTAATCGTCTTCGCGCTGCCCGCCGCCGATAATTTCGCCGTAGCCTTCGGGCGCAAGCATATCGACGCACAGCGCCAATTCAGGCCGCGCCGGATCGCGTTTCATGTAAAACGGCTTGCACGCGGCGGGGTAGCGATGCACCAGCACCGGCGTGGAAAATTCGTTGGACAGCGCGGTCTCCTCGTCGCCGCCGAGGTCGTCGCCCCACTTCACCTCAAAGCCTTTGGCGCGCAAGCGTTCGATCGCTTCGTCGTAAGTGATTCTGGCGTAAGGTGTTTGCGCGGCGCGTTCCAAAGGCGCGAGGTCGCGCTCGAGCGTCTTCAGTTCTTCGCGCCGCCGCTCGAGCACACGCGCGACGATAAAGGCGACGAAATCCTCGGCCAGCCGCATGTCGTCGTCGAGATCGAAGTAGGCGACCTCCGGCTCAACCATCCAGAATTCCGTCAGATGGCGGCGCGTTTTGGATTTCTCCGCGCGGAAGGTCGGTCCGAAACAATAGACCTTGCCGAACGCCAGCGCTCCCGCCTCGGCATAAAGCTGGCCGCTTTGCGTCAGATACGCTTTGCGCTCGCCGAAGTAGTCGATCTCGAAAAGATTGGTCGTACCCTCGCACGAGGTCGGAGTGAGGATCGGAGCGTCGAACAGCACGAAGCCGCGCGCGGCGAAAAAATCGCGGCAGGCCGACGCGACTTCGCTGCGAACGCGCAGAATCGCGTGCTGGCGCGACGACCGGATCCAGAGATGGCGCTGATCGAGAAGGAACGCCACGCCGTGCTCCTTCGGCGTGATCGGATAGTCGGTCGCGGGCGCGATCACCTCGATGCGCTTGACCGTCAGCTCGCGGCCTCCCGGCGCGCGTTTGTCCTCGCGCACGATTCCTGTCACCGCGAGCGACGTTTCCTGTCCCAGATGATCCGCCGCGGCGAACGCTTCGGCGCCGAGATCGTTGACGCCGGCGACGCACTGGCAAACTCCGGTTCCGTCGCGCACCAGCAGGAAATGCACTTTGCCGCTCGACCGGCGATTGTACAGCCATCCGCGCAAGGTCACTTCCTCGCCATGATGGCGACCTAAATCTTCGATATAGACCCACGCCATACGCGCAAGTTTAGGCGGATGGCGCCGGATTATCGAGCGCGACGCCGGGAACCGCTAGAATCCGTGGACGATGCTGGCGGGGATGAATGGTCTCGATTACGCGATCATCGCAATCGTCGCGGTGGTCGCGCTACACGGCTTTACGCGCGGGGCGATCCGGATGGCGACGTCGATCGTTTCGCTGATCGCGGGGATTTACCTGGCTTCGGTTTACTATGGGCGGGCGGCTCAAATCGCCGCGACCTATCTGAAAACCGGACCCGCGCTGAGCCAGGCGATCGGCTACGCCGGCGTCTTCGGAATCGTTTTTATCGGCATCGAATACGCCGGCGGCCGCGCGACGCGTATCGTGCGCGCGATCCATCTCAGTTGGGCCGACCGCGCCGCCGGCGCGCTCCTCGGCGCCTCGCTCGGCGCAATCATCGCCGGATTGATCGTGCTGGGATTGACCGCGGCGATGCCAGACAACTCGCCCGTGCTGGCGGGCTCGAAACTCGCGCCCAAGGTCCTGCGTTACAATCAGATGCTGCTCGCCTACGTACCGCCCCAGGTCAAGGAAGAATATGAGCGCAAACGCGGCGAGCTGTTGCGCAAGTGGGCTCAGGAGATGGAAAACCCCGGAGCGCCACGCCATCCGGCGGCCGCTCCGGGGTCTTCGTAGCAGCGAAAACGCGCGCTCAGGCGATCGCGTGTTCGACCGCGGCGACCAGATTTTTCTTCGGCACCGCGCCGACGATTTGCTCTTTCACCTCGCCGCCCTTGACGATCACGAGGTTCGGGATGCCGCGGACGCCGAAGCGGGCGGGAGTCATTTGGTTGTCGTCCACGTTAATCTTTACGACCTTAAGGCGACCCGCATATTCGTTGGCGAGTTCGTCGACAATCGGCGCGATCGCGCGGCAGGGCGCGCACCACGGCGCCCAAAAATCGATTAGGACCGGCTGATCCGCCTTCAGCACTTCCTGCTCGAAGCTGGCGTCGGTCACATGATAAACTTTGTCGCTGGCCATCGGGACTTCTCTCCTTGCCGAGGCATTACAAACTCAACTTAAGTTCGCCCGACCCTACAGTCAAGGTAAACCCGCGGCGCGGCCGCTCCGGACTCGGCCGGTATTGGAGCGGTTTCCTTGACAATTCCGGCATGCGCGTGTTCTACCACGGTCATCGTGCGGACGCCGCCGCGCGGCCCTGCAAGGCCGTCGCTACGACCACCGCGCCAATGACGATCGACGCGGATGCGAGCCGCCGCTGCAACGCTCCGCCGCAAAGCCATCTGAAGGAGTTCCGCGATGAAAGCCGCTGTATTTCACGGGCCGAATCAGCCCTTGACGATCGAACAGGTGCAGATTGACAAGCCGCGCGAACGCGAGGTGCTGGTGCGCACCGTAGCCAGCGGCGTATGCCACAGCGACCTGCACTTCGTCGATGGCCTCTATCCCTATCCCGCCCCAGCCGTGCTTGGGCACGAAGCGGCCGGCGTGGTCGAAGCGGTCGGACGCGACGTCAGTTACGTCAAGCCGGGCGACCACGTAATCGCCTGCCTTTCGGTCTTTTGCGGCTACTGCGACGAGTGCATGTCGGGCCATCCGAACCGCTGCTCGAACCAGCAGGCGACGCAGCGCCCCAAAGGCGAAACGCCGCGGCTCGCGCAGAGCGGCAAGCTAATCCGGCAGTTCGCCAATCTCTCGACCTACGCCGAACAGATGCTGGTGCATGAAAACGCGCTGGTGAAAATCACCAACGATATTCCGCTCGACCGCGCGGCGCTGATCGGATGCGGCGTGACCACGGGCGTGGGCGCCGTGCTCAACACGGCCCGCATCGAGCCGGGCTCCACGGTCGCGGTTTTCGGATGCGGCGGCGTGGGACTCGCGGCGGTGCAGGGCGCGCGCATCGCCGGCGCCAGGATGATCATCGCGATCGATCAGTTCGAGAACAAGCTCGCGATGGCGAAGAATCTCGGCGCGACGCATACCGTGGACGCCTCCCACAGCGACGCGGTCGAGGCGATCCGCGAGCTGACGGGCGGCGGCGCCGATTATTCCTTCGAGGCGGTCGGCGTCAAGAAACTCGCCGAGCAGTGCTTCGACTGCATCAAGGCCGGCGGCACGGCGACGATTATCGGCATGATTCCGGTCGGCCAGAAGGTCGAAATCGACGGTCCGAAAATTCTCACCGAGCGGAAAATCCAGGGCTCGAACATGGGCTCGAACCGCTTCCGGATCGATATGCCGCGCTACGTCGATTACTACCTGCAGGGCCGGCTCAATCTCGACGACATGATCAGCCGCCGCGGCAAGCTCGAGGACGTCAACGACGCCTTCGCCGCGATGAAGCGGGGCGAGGTCGCGCGCACCGTCCTGATGTTCGAATAACCGCCGGCGCCGGCGAGCCGCGTCAAATCGAAAGCATAGGAGCAAGCGAAAATGAAAGCCGCCGTTTTTTACGGACCGAATCAGCCGCTCAAAATCGAACAGGTCGAGGTCGACGAGCCGCGCGACCATGAAGTGCTGGTGCGCACCGCCGCGACCGGCGTATGCCACAGCGATCTGCATTTTGTCGAAGGACTTTATCCGTTTCCCGCCCCCGCGATTTTGGGCCACGAGGGCGCCGGCGTGGTCGAAAAGGTCGGCAAGGCCGTGACCTACCTTGCGCCCGGCGACCACGTGATCTCCTGCCCGTCGGTTTTTTGCGGCTACTGCGACGAATGCATGTCCGGCCATCCGAATCGATGCTCGAACCGGCGGGCGACGCAGCGCCGCAAAGACGAAGCGCCGCGCCTCTCGCAGAACGGCAAGCCGGTCCGCCAGTTCTCGGACCTATCGACCTACGCCGAAAAGATGCTGGTGCACGAAAACGCGCTGGTGAAAATCACCAAAGACATTCCGCTCGACCGCGCGGCGCTGATCGGATGTGGCGTGACCACGGGCGTGGGCGCCGCGCTCAACACCGCGAAGATCGAACCGGGATCGACGGTCGCGGTCTTCGGATGCGGCGGCGTGGGCATTTCGGCGATCCAAGGCGCGCGCATCGCCGGCGCCAGAATGATCATCGCGGTCGATCAGTTCGAGAACAAGCTCGCGATGGCGAAGAAATTCGGCGCCACCCATACGATCGACGCGTCGCACGCCGACGCGGTCGAGGCGATCGTCAAAATGACCGACGGCGGCGTCGACTACTCGTTCGAGGCGGTCGGCCTCAAGAAGCTGGCCGAACAGTGCTTCGACTGCATCAAGCCCGGCGGCACGGCGACGATTATCGGCATGATTCCGGTCGGCCAGAAAATCGCGCTCGACGGGCCGAAGTTCCTCACCGAACGCAAATTGCAGGGCTCGATGATGGGCGGCAACCGTTTCCGCATCGACATGCCGCGCTATATCGATTTCTACATGCAGGGCCGGCTGAATCTCGACGACATGATCAGCAAGCGGGCCAGGCTGGAGAACGTCAACGAGGCCTTTGAATCGATGAAGAAGGGCGAGGTCGCTCGCACCGTCTTGATGTTCGACTGAACGGCGTCCGCGAATCCATAATGAAAAGAGCCGGTCCCGCGCGGGACCGGCTCTTTGGTTGTTGCGGCTTAAATCCGGAACGTCAATTGATTGCGCTCGCGCGGCGGCTCAGCAGCGCGTTCACGTCGAACTTGAAGATCTTCGCGGCGTTGAGGCCCAAAATCTTCGCGCGCTGATCGTCCGTCAGATGGCCCATCTGGCGCTCGATCGCTGCGGCCGAATGCGGCCACGAACCTTCGTGATGCGGATAATCGTTGGCCCACATGAAGTTGTCGATCAGGTTGTATTTAACCGCGAGATCGAGGCCGACGCGATCTTCCTGGAACGTGCAGGCGCCGTTGCTGCGGAAATATTCGCTGGGCAGTTTCGGCAGTTTCGGGAAGGCCCACATATGGTGCTTGCGGTAGGCCTCGTCCATCGCGTCGAGCGCCCACGGCACCCAGCCGATGCCGCATTCGATCGCGGCGAAATGAATCCGCGGGAAACGCTCGATCACGCCCGACGCGCACAGGTTCGCGATCGGCTCGATCGTCGGCGAGAGCGAGTGCGAAACGTAATTGATCACCGCGCCGCCGTCCTTGCGCGCCGCGCGCGGGTCACGGCCGGTCGAAATATGGAAGGTGATCGGCAGGTCGCAATCCTGAATCGCCGCCCACATCGGGTCGTAGATCGGCAAGTTGTAATTCGGATGGCGCGCGTCGTAGTTGCCGAAAATCGGCTTGCAGGGCAGCGAAATTCCGCGGAAGCCGATCTTCGCCACGCGCCTGATTTCCGCGATCGCCAGATTCACGTCGGCGGTCATGATCGCCGCCATCGGCGACATGAATTCGTTATACGGCCCGAAGGTTTCCCACGCCCAGTCGTTCCAGACCTTGCACTGCGCGGCGCCGAATTCGGCGTCCTGCGTCGCCCACATCAGCAGGCCCTTGTTCGGGAAGATGACCTCGGCGTCGATTCCGTCCTGCGCATGATCTTTGATGCGCTCGGCGGTCGTGTAGCCGGTCTTGTTGCGCAGCGCGTCTTCGCCCTCGAACTTGAACGCGTGTTCGGGCGCGCGCGAGCGCTGCCAGCCTTCGGAGACCATCCACTTGACGCCCTTCTCATCGACTTCGATATGCGGCAGGCGCTTGCGGTACTTTTCGTCCATCCGCTCGTGCCACAGGCCGGAAGGCTCGTTGCAGTGGCAGTCGGTCGAGATCATCAGGTATTTGTTCGGATCGCCGGCGTGCGCCGTGCGGGACCATCCCTGATGGCCGGGGGTTTCAAGACGCCATTGATTGTTGACGTCGACAGTCTGATTGGTTTCCTCGATCATCGCTTCCTCCGTCATAAGCGTGGCTGAATCGTAGGATCCGGAAAATTTATCCGTTCAGGATATTAAGCGCTCCGCGCCTTGTCCAGTTAAGATTGCGCTGGCGAATTCTGCCTTGGATGCGCACCGCGCGCGGAGGGACGCGGCCGTCAGATCAGGCCGGCCGTTTTCATCGCGGCGCGCAGTTTTTCGGCCGCCGGCGGCGTCATTGGCACCAACGGCATCCTGACCTCGTTCGCGCACCTGCCCATCAACGCGCACGCCTGCTTGATCGGAATCGGATTCGTTTCGACGAACAACGCGCGCATCAGCGGCAGCATCCGGAAGTGCAGATCGCGGGCGCGGGCGAAATCTCCTTCGAGACCCGCGGCCGCCAGCTCATGCATCTCGCGCGGCATGATATTGGTGATGACCGCAATCACGCCCTTGGCGCCCATCGCCATCAGCGGCAGCGTCAGCGAATCGTCGCCGGAGAGCATCGTCAGCCGTTCGCCGCAGAGCTTCAGGATGTCCGAGCACTGCTCCATCGAGCCCGACGCTTCCTTGATGCCAATGACATTGCGGATGTCGCACATGCGGGCGAACGTCTCGGGCGCGATATTCGAGCCGGTGCGTCCGGGGATGTTGTAAACGATCAGCGGCAGATCGACCGCCGACGCGATAGCCTTATAATGGCGATAGATGCCGTCCTGGGTGGGCTTGTTGTAATACGGCGAAATCAGCAGCGCACCGTCGGCGCCGGCCGCGCGCGCGTACGTGGTCAGCCGAATCGCCTCGGCGGTCGAATTCGAACCGGTGCCGGCGACCACCGGTACGCGCCGACGCGTCTGGTCGATGACGACCTTGATCACCTGCTCATGTTCGGCATGGCTGAGCGTCGCCGACTCGCCGGTCGAACCGCACGGCACCAGTCCGTCGATGCCCGACTGGATTTGCCATTCGACCAGCTCGCGCAGGGCTTTTTCATCGATGGCGCCGTCGCGAAACGGCGTGACCAGAGCGGAAAATGCGCCGTGAAACATGCCGATTACCTCTCGCCGGGTACGGCCGGAATCAATTCGGCGTCGTCGAGTTCAATCTCGCCGCGGAAAACCTCGACCGCTTCGCCGGTCATGAAGACGTGGTTCGCGCCGGCGCCGCTTTCGCGCCATTCGATTTCCAGCGGGCCGCCGCGCAGTTCGACCGTCGCGCGCCGCGCGGAACGTCCGGTCAGGACACCCGCGACCAGCGCCGCGCACGCGCCCGTGCCGCAGGCGAGCGTTTCGCCCGACCCGCGCTCCCATACGCGCATCTTCAGGCGATCGCGCGCGATCGGCAGGATGAATTCGGTGTTGACGCGCCGCGGAAAAAACGGATGGCGCTCGAACTTGGAGCCAAGGCGGGCGAATTCCGCGTCGTCGAGCGTGAAGATTCCTTCGTCCTCGACAAACGTCACGCAGTGCGGATTGCCCATCGAGACCGCGGTGATGCGGTATTCGCGACCGGCGACTTCAAGCGGAAAATCGATTACGTCGCCCTCGCGCGCGACGGGAATCTCGCGCCCCTCGAGAATCGGTTCCCCCATATCGACGGTCGCGGCGACGGCGCGTCCGTCAACCGTCCTGAGCGCGATCGTTTTGGGGCCGCAATCGGTATCGACCACCAGCGAATTCTTTCGGCCGCCCGAAAGCTCATATTGCAGGCGGGCGACGCAGCGGATCGCGTTGCCGCACATCTCGCCGCGGCTGCCGTCGGCGTTGTACATCTCCATCCGCACGTCGGCGTGCGCGGACGGACAAAGCAGGATGAGCCCGTCGCCGCCGATTCCGAAATGCCGATCCGACAATCGCTTCGCCAGCGCGCCCGGATCGGCCGGCCGCGCGGCGCCGGCCGCGACGTAGATGTAATCGTTGCCGCAGCCGTGCATCTTGACGAACGCCAGCTTACTCATCGGGACCGCCCCGGAACGTCACCAGATGTTCGTTGCGGACAATGTCGTCGAAACTGTCGCGATCGCGGATAACATGCGCGAAATCGCCCTCAACCAGGACCTCGGCCGCGCGCGGACGGCTGTTGTAGTTCGACGCCATCACGAACCCGTACGCGCCCGCGCTCATCACCGCCAGCAAATCGCCGGATTCGACGGCGGGCAGATCACGCTCACGGGCGAAAAAATCGCCGCTTTCGCAGACCGGTCCGACCACGTCGGCGACCAATCGCGCGCCACCCTTGCGCGGCTTGACCGGCGCGATTTCATGATACGCCTCGTACAACACCGGCCGAATCAGATCGTTCATCGCGCCGTCCACCACGATAAAGCGCTTGACGTCGGTCTCTTTGACGTAAAGCACCTTGGTCAGAAAGACGCCGGCGTTGCCGACCAGCACCCGGCCCGGCTCGATAATGATCTTCAGTCCGATATTCCGGAGCGGCCCAAGCAGCGCGCGCGCATAATCCGCGGGCGACGGCGGCTGCTCCTGATACGGAATTCCCAGCCCGCCGCCCAAATCGAGATATTTGAGCGAAATTCCGGCTTCGCGCAGCTCGGCGACGATTTTGGCCGTCTTCCGGCCGGCCTCCGCGAAAGGATCGGTCTCGGTAATCTGCGAACCGATATGCGTGCTCAATCCCGCCAGCTCCAGATTCGGCAGTGTGCGCGCCTCGGCGTAATATTCGTGCACTTGCGAAAGCGGCACGCCGAACTTGCTGTCACGATGGCCGGTGGAGATGTGCGGATGGGTTCCCGGATCAAGGTCGGGATTCACACGCAGGCTGACCGGCGCCTTGAGCTTCATCCGCGCCGCGATCGTGGAGATACGATGCAGCTCCGGGCGCGACTCGACGTTGATCATCAGGATTTTCGCCTTGAGCGCCGCCTCGATCTCCTCGTCGGTCTTGCCGACGCCCGAAAAGACGATTTTTCCGGCGTCCGCGCCCGTCTTCAGGCACCGCATCAACTCGCCCACTGAAACGATATCGAAGCCCGCGCCCATCTCGTGGAACAGCTTGAGCACGCTCAGGTTCGACAACGCCTTCATCGCGAAACAGATCAGGCTGTCCGTGCCCTTGAAGGCGTCGGCCAGAACCCGGTAATGGCGCCGCAAAGTGCGCGCGCTATAGACATAGAGCGGGGTGCCCAGGCGCGCCGCAAGGTCGCTCAGCGAAACGTCTTCGGCATAAAGCTGGTTGTCGCGATAGGTAAAATAATTCATTTCGTTCGGCGCGGCCGGCGGTTCCGCCTCAAACCGCGGTAAACGACGTTTTTATCATACGCTGCACCTTCCCCGAAACGCGCGCCCAGCTTGATTGCCGCATCCGGAGCATTTCGGTAGTGATGATTCCCAACCGGGCGTGTTCTAACGCTTTTGGTCTTTAAGATGTATCCGAAGCGGCAGGCGCGGCGCGATGGAAGCGTATCGAATACTGCCTGAACACGCACACGGCGGGGCGACCTGATGTTACTCGACTGGATTTACGGTAATCCGACCTGGCTATGGGGCTCGATTGTCGTCGCGATGTTCGTCGGCGCGGCGTGCGCCGGCCTGTTCGTTTTCGACCGGCTGGTGCATATCGAGATCCGACGCACGCATAACGAGCTGGCCGGCTTCACGATCGCGGTGATCAGCGTCACTTACGCCGTTTTGCTCGCGTTTATCGCGATCGCGACTTGGGAATCGTTCACCAACGCGGGACTGATCGTCGATCGCGAGGCTGATTACGTCGGCAGCATCTATCGCGACACGCAGGGCCTGCCGCCCGAGATGGGCCAGGCGATCCGCGCCGACATGCGCGAGTACGTACGCACCGTCATCGATGAGGAATGGCCGACGCAGCAACTCGGGAAGACTCCAGCGCAGGCGTGGGAGCCGCTGCGCAAGGTGCATACGGCGATCGTCACGATGCAGCCGGCGACTCGCGGCGAAGCGGTGATTCAGGCCGAACTGTTGAAGACGCTTAACGATCTCTATCGGGCTCGCGCCAGCCGCCTGGCCGCCGTGACCGGCCATATTCCGAGCGTGATTTGGTGGATTATCCTGATCGGCGGCAGCATCACGACCGGCTACACCTACTTGTTCGGCTTTCACGACTTCCGGATGCATCTGGTGATGACAGCAGCGGTCTCCATTTCGCTGGCGTTGGTGATCGTGCTGATTATCGCGCTGGACTGGCCGTTTCGCGGCGCCGTCAGCATCTCGGCCGACGCTTTCGTCAAAACCCAGCAATCGTGGCGGGATCTGCCCTTTTAGTGCGGCGTCCCGTTGATAACTTTACGAACAAATAAAAAGCGGCGCGAGATTCTTCGCTCGGCAGCCTCGCTCAGAATGACACTGGCGAGGCATCATTCCGTGATTCTGAGCTCGTCCTGAGTGCAGCGAAGGACCAAGCGAAGAATCCCGTTCCAGTCCGCGGCGTTTCTCACATTATTTGCGGGACACGATACTGGCAGGGCAACTGGCGCGCCCGCCGCACAAATCTCACGGAGCCGTGTTGAAATCGTTCAGCACCAGCACCGCAAGAAATGGCAGTTCGGTCGAATGGTCGATCGGCTCCGCACTGCCAAGGGGAGCGGCCAGAAAGTCGTCGTTCGGCACCAGCGTTTCCGCATACGGTCCATGCGGACGTTGCTTGATAAAGTAGGCGTACGCGACGTCGGAATTCTTGCGCGTCACCACCGAATCCTGCTCTAGCGACACGAGGTCAAGCGGAAACCGCGGCACAAACTTATAGGTGTCGGCGTCGAGGAGTTGGCGGTAAAGCGGATTCGTCTTGTCCTGCTGCTGCAGTTGCTGGGCGTAGGTATCAGTCAACAGCGGCGTAACCGCGTTGTTGGTGGTGCTCCATCCGGTCTGTTGAGCGAGCGCGTAGGTCAAGAACGCGACCTGGCCGTTGTAGCCTGAAGATTGCGGCGCGGTGAAGTACAACCCGTCGAGATTATTCGTCGGCCCGCATGGCGAGTTCGATGGACAGGTATAGAACTTCGTTGCCAGCATATCGGTCGGCGCGATACCCGAATAATTCGCGAAACTGAGCACGAGATATGCGCTCAGATAAGGCTTGCTGAGCGCCGAGACGGTAGGATCGAGGGAATACCAATTGTTGTTGGTCGTGGAGATGTTGTCGAACAGGTACGGCAGCCCCGTGCCTGAAAGATCGAAGAAGCCTGACATCGGCGCGTCTTCGCGCAACGACAATCCAAGCGTCGAACCATACGCCGGATTCCTCTGCATCAGATGCGCCGTTTCGAGCGCATACGCCCCGCCTTCCGAATAGCCGGTGATAAACAGCGGCAGGCGCCCCTTGATCTTGTAATTCCGCGACAGATACGTGCGCGCCGCTTTGAGCATCGCGAGACCGCACTGGGCGTTTTCGCGCGGATAAGCGACGTAAGGATGGACATGCGTTACGTCGTCGCCCAACCCGACATAGTCGGGCATCACGACGACATAGCCCTGCGACGCCCATACCGCGGCAAGCAAAATACTGTCGGTGTAACTTAAGACGTTCGTGGTCGTTGTGAAGCTCGACGGCACGTATGTGCGCTGCACGGTCGTGCCATGAAAATAGAGAATCACGCCCTTCAATTTATTCGCCGAAAGCTCGGGAACGGCGATTCCGCCGGAGACCGTGACCGCTGTATGATCGACATTGATCGCGCCATAATCGATCTTTACGGCGTCCACGTTCGCGATTCCGAGCGGATTGTCGCCGATCGGATCGGAGGCCAGGTCGAAGTTGCCAAATTCGGGCGTATTGAGATCGGTGATATTGGTCGCGCAATCCGTCTGATTCAGGCCGGAGCAAATCAAATTATTGTAGAAGGTATCCAGTCCAGTTACGCTGTTTGTCGACGCTGTCGGATAAGTCGTCACGAGTTCAGAACTGACGAGTTTGCCTTCGCCTTTCGCGACGTTGAAGGGCGACGAAGCGGCCGCTGGCGTGGGACCGGGCGAATCCGCGCCGCAGGCCCCGAGCGCAAACGCCAGCGCCGCCAACAGCGCGGGAAAAGCCAGTCTTTTTGCCACCTTCGCGAACCGATTTCCACTATTCATACTCGCCCCCCAACGGCGCCAGCGATTGCTCGATCGCTGGTTCCACGCGAGCGGGGATCACGCCGGACGCACACTGCCGGATCGCGCCACCGTCAAATGCCAGCGCGACGGATTCCATTCACAAATTTCCGGGCGATCGAACGAAGTTCTTTGCGAACCTTCAGGCGATCCAGACCTGCTCCCCAGCTCCTCCAATCCGATTGGCGCGGCTATATGTTTACTTCCGCCGCACCGCCAAGCTGATCAACCGCGAATTATTATTTATTCGCAGCGTCATATGACATTTAGACGAATTACTATTTGCCCGCAAGAATGCATCGCGCCGAACTTGCGCGATAGCGTCCATATGATCATCATGCGGGCAATCGAAAAGCAGGCGCCGCGCGGAGATTTGGCCAATCTCCGCGCGGCGCCTGACAGCGATGCATGATTTGGATAGTTTAAAAGCTATTCAGCAACCTGAGACGGCTTCTGGCTATTGGACGAGCTCGAGCCGGCCGCCTGCGCGCGCGCCTGCTGGAAATAGCCATGGACCTGCTGATGGGTATTTTCGAGTTCAGTCAAAAGCTGTACCGCCGCCGCGCGCTGCGAACTGTTCAGCAGGGCGGTCGCCTGCTGCGCCACGCTGACTTTCTCTTCCATCAACGTTTTCCGCGCGGTCTCCAGATTTTGCTCGGCCGACGTAACGTCGCCGCCTGAAATCAGCGCCTGCGCCAGCGCTTCTCGCGCCGCCCTGACATTCTGGAAATCAGTCTTCAGAGTCGGTCGCGCGGTTTGGTAAATCTGTTTCACCTGCGCTTTTTGATCAGGCTGAAGCACCGTCCAGATCACCTTCATACCGGGCGTCCGGGAGCCGTGATGGCCGGGATATGCGAGCGCCGCCGTGGCGCAAACTCCGAGCGCGAGCGCGGCTCCCGCAACCGCCGACAATGCCTTGAATTTCATACAGACCTCCTGCGATAGCGGACATCGCGGTTTCCGACGGCGCGATTTTTCCGCGCTCGTTTTCCGGAATCCTGTCCGCACCTCACAAGATCAGACGATTGGCCGGGCCGGCCGGTTATCAGCGGCGCACGCGCCGTTAGTTGGCCGGCGGCGGCTTGGGCAGCTTGAAATTCTCGGGATTCGGCGGAGACAACGGATGTTTGCGGATAAAATCAACCTCATTCGAGGGCAGGCTGCGATATCCGTCGCGAGTTTCAGAGATCACGGCGTAACGATAGCGCTCGCCGATTTTGGTTTCGTTGTCGAGATAACTGAATTCATGCTGCAACTGGAACCGCTGCTGATCGGTGACGGGAATTTCGACCAGAGCCTTCATCTGCCCGCTGCCTTCGCCGCGCAAAATCACGAAGTCGCTGAGATCGCGCATCACGTGTCCGCCGGAGTAACGAGTCGGGCGGCCCCAGGCCAGGTTGATTCCGCCGGCCGCGGCGCTGGCGCGCAGATTTAGGATACGCTGCGGACGCGCCATCTCCGGCGGCAGCGGCTCGCTCTTTACGCCGCATCCGGCAAGGGCGGCGGCGATCGCGAACGCCAACGTCGATTTGCGGAAAACTCCGGCCGTCATCGCGATCGCTTCCTTGCGCGGCCCTTTTCCAAAGCGGCGGCGAGCCGCGCGATTCGCGCGCGCACCGTCACGGGCGCGGGACCGCCCGGCAGGGCGCGCGCCGCGACCGAACCGGCGGCGTCGAGCGCCGCAAGCGCGTCGGGACCGAATTTCGCCGAGTATTGGCGCAGTTCGTCGAGCGTCAAATCTTCCAGCGCTTTGCCGGCCGCCGCGGTCTCGCGCACCAGCGCGCCAATCGTTTCGTGCGCCTCGCGAAAAGCCACGCCGCGCGCGACCAGGTATTCCGCAAGATCCGTCGCGAGCGCGAAGCCGCCGGCCGCGGCGCGCATCGCGGGCGCCTTGACGCCCAGCCGCGGCCAGAATTTCGCCAGCAAATCGAGCGCCGGCTTGAGCGTATCGAGCGCGTCGAAAACCCGCTCCTTGTCTTCCTGCAAATCGGAATTGTAGGCGAGCGGCAATCCTTTCAGCGTGATCAGAAGCGCCGTCAGATCGCCGATCACGCGGCCGGTCTTGCCGCGAATCAGTTCGAGCAGATCGGGATTTTTCTTCTGCGGCATCATCGAGCTACCGGTCGAAAATTCGTCGGGCAGTTCGGCGAAGCCGAATTCGGCGCTGGTCCAGAGGATGATCTCCTCGGCCATCCGCGACAGATGCACCGCCAGCAGCGCGCCGGCGGCCAGAAAATCGACCGCAAAATCGCGATCGGAAACCGCGTCGATGCTGTTTTCGGCGATTCGCGCGAACCCCAGCTCCCGCGCGACCATCGCGCGATCGATCGGCAGCGTGGTGCCGGCGAGCGCGCCCGCCCCAAGCGGCATCACGTCGGCGCGGGCGCGCGCCTGCGCGAAACGCTCGTCGTCCCGCTCGAACATCGCGACGTAGGCGAGCAGATGATGCGCCAGCGTCACCGGCTGGGCGCGTTGCAGATGGGTATAGCCGGGCATCACCGTTTCGACGTGTGCGCCGGCGACGCCCAGCAGGGCCGCGCGCAGGCCGCCCAGCAGCGCGCGGAGCGCGTCGATTTCCTCGCGCAGAAAAAGCCGGAGGTCGAGCGCCACCTGGTCGTTGCGCGAGCGCGCGGTATGCAACTTGCGGCCGGGCGCGCCAATCAGCTCCGTCAGCCGCCGCTCGATCGCGAGATGGATATCCTCGTCGGCGACGGCGAAACGGAAATCGCCGGATTCGATTTCGGCCCGGATCCGATTAAGCCCGGAGACGACCGCGCGCGCCTCCGGCGGTTTGAGCAATCCGACTTTCGCCAGCATCCGGGCATGCGCGATCGAACCGCGGATATCATGCGCATACAGGCGCCGATCGAACGGCAGCGACGCGGTGAACGCCTCGGCCTCCGGAATGCGCTGACGCTTGAACCGGCCGCGAATCAGGTTCGCGGAGTCCGCTGGTGTACGGGATTTTTCGGTGGTTCGGCGCCGGCTCATCGGTGACGAAAAGAAGTTGCCCGAAGCCCGGCGCGCCCACAAGCGGGCGAGCACGAATTCACGCGCGCGGACTCATCGCGGTGGATTCGACCGGCACAGGCATCCGCGCGCCGCGCAACTCGTCGCGCCATTGGGATGGGTAACGTGAACGTCCAGCTTGTGGCCGCACTTCGGGCATTCTCCCGCCCGCGCGCGCGGAACGAGCTTGGGCGTCGGGCGCGGCGGCTTGAATTGGATTACCTTACCCATGGCCGGTTCGATCCGTGACTGCGCGCGGCCCCTAAGAGCCGCGGCGGCGATTCGCCTCCAGCCGCGCCAGGGCTTTAAGGCGCAACGCGCCGAGGCGAATAAAGCCCTCCGCATCGGCCTGATTGTAACCGCCCGCTTCCTCGAAGCTCGCGATCGCGGGATCGTAAAGCGAATTCGGCGACTTGCGGCCGGCAATCCATACGCCGCCCTTGAACAACTTGAGGCGCGCCACGCCGCTCACGTTGTGCTGGCCCTCGTCGATCATGGCTTGCAGAGCCTCGCGCTCCGGGGCGAACCAATGACCGTTATAGACCATCTCGGCATATCGCGACGCCAAGCCATCCCGAAGATGCATCACTTCGCGATCGAGCGCCAGTTGTTCGACCGCGCGATGGCCATGCATCAGCATCGTCACGCCGGGACTCTCATAAACGCCGCGGGACTTGATGCCGACGTAGCGGTTTTCGACCAAATCGACCCGGCCGATACCGTGCCGTCCGCCGATCTGGTTCGCGCGTTCGATAATCGCGGCCGGGCCCAGCCGTTCGCCGCCGATCGCGACCGGATTGCCGGCGGCATATTCGATTTCGACGTATTCAGGTTCGGCGGGGGCCTGTTCGGGCGCCACGGTCAGGCGAAACATGTCTTCGTACGGCTCCCGCCAGGGATCCTCGAGGATTCCGCCTTCATAGCTGATATGCACAAGGTTGCGATCCATTGAGTACGGCTTTTCGGCGGTAACGGGCACCGGAATGCGCTTTTCGCTCGCGTAAGCGAGCATATCCGCGCGGCCTTTGAACGGCCAGCCGGGATTGCGCCACGGCGCGATCACCTTCAGTTCCGGGCCAAGGCGCGCGAATGTAAGCTCGAACCGCACCTGATCGTTGCCCTTGCCCGTGGCGCCATGGGCGACCGCGTCCGCGCTTTCGCGGCGCGCGATTTCGACCTGTTTGCGCGCGATTACCGGCCGCGCGATCGACGTGCCAAGCAGGTAATAGCCTTCGTAAACCGCGTTCGCCCGCATCATCGGAAAAACGAAATCGCGGGCGAACTCCTCGCGCAGATCCTCGATATAAAGTTTGCTCGCGCCGGTGCCGAGCGCTTTGGCCTCGAGCCCTTCGGTTTCATCTCCCTGGCCGACGTCGGCGCAATAGGCGACGACTTCGCACCCGTAAAAATCCTTTATCCATCGCAGGATTACGGAAGTGTCGAGACCGCCCGAATAGGCCAGAACCACTTTGCGGATTGCTTGTTTGGACATCAAAAAATCTTCTACAAATTATCGCGCGCGCTCGGCCCCTGGTGGCCAAGAATTTCCGGGCGCAACAGCCAGACCATCACGGCCTTCTGCGCATGCAGCCGATTTTCGGCCTGGTCGAGAACCACCGATTGTGGTCCGTCGATCACCTCGTCTGTAATTTCCTCGCCGCGATGGGCGGGCAGGCAATGCATTACGATCGCCTCCGGCCGCGCATGCTTCATCAGGGCGCGATTAACCTGAAATTGCTTGAAGTCGCGCCGGCGCCGGGCGGCTTCGCGCTCCTGACCCATCGAGGTCCACGTATCCGTATATACCACGTCGGCGTCGCAGACGGCGGCGATCGGATCATGGGTCAGCAAGCCGTTGCGCAAATCGCGCAGGCGGTCACGGAACTCTTTTCCCGGCTCGTAGCCGGCGGGACAGGCCAGGCGCAGTTCGAATCGGGCGAGCGCGGCGGCCTCGATCCAACTATTGGCGAGATTGAAACCGTCGCCGACGAACGCGACTTTCAGGTTGTGCAAACCGCCGAATCGCTCGCGCACCGTCAATAAATCCGCCAAAAGCTGGCATGGATGCAGCAAATCGGTAAGGCCGTTGATAACCGGCACGGCCGCTTCGCGCGCCAGTTCCACGCAGGTGGCGTGGGCGAAGGTGCGAATCATGATCAGATCGACCCAACGCGAAAGATTGCGCGCGACGTCCTTGGCCGATTCGCGCTCGCCAATGCCAATATCCTGCGGCGCCAGATAGATCGCGTGGCCGCCCAACTGCGCCATCCCGGTTTCAAACGTAATCCGCGTGCGCAACGACGGCTTCTGGAAAATCATCGCGAGCGTGCGTCCGCGCAGATACGGATGTTCGAGGCCGCTTTTCAGCTCCGCCTTCAGGCGCGCCGCGAGGCGGAGCAGGCCATCGAGTTCGTCCGCCGAGAGCGCGCTCAGGTCCAGCAAGTCGCGTTTTATCGCCGGGTTTTCCGCGCGCGTCGGCAAAGCTTCGCGCTTGTTTTGAGTCGCTCGCGCCACGTCAGGCATCCGTCACCGTATGCGATCCGCGGCGCGTCACGCCGCGGCCGCCGCCTTGCGCAGCGCGCGCTCGATAATTGCGAGTCCGGCGTCTGCCTCTTCGCGCGTAAGGTTGAGCGGCGGCAGCAGGCGCAGCACGGTGTCGGCGGTGCCGTTGACGAGCAGCTTGTCGGCGAGGCAGCTATCCACCACGGCTTTCGCCGGATGGCTCAGCACCACGCCGATGATCATCCCCTGCCCGCGCACTTCCCGAACGTTGCGGCAGCTTTTGGCGATTTCGCGCAGGCGATCGGCAAGATAACTCCCAACCTCGGCGGCGTTGGCGATCACGCGATCCTGCTCGAGCGCGTCGATTACGGCAAGCGCGGCGGCGCATGCGATCGGATTTCCGCCAAAAGTCGAACCATGCGTGCCGGGCGTCATCACCGATGCGATTTCCGCCCGCGCGACCATCGCGCCGATCGGCAGCCCGCCGCCGAGCGCCTTGGCCAGCGTGATGATGTCCGGTTTGGCTCCGGTCTGCTGATAGCCGAACATCTTGCCCGTGCGGCCCATTCCGACTTGGACTTCGTCGGCAATCAACAAAATTCCAGCCCGATCGCAGAGGTCGCGCAGCCGTCCCAGATAGTCCGGCGCGGGCGTGACCACGCCGCCTTCGCCCTGAATCGGCTCGACCATGACGGCCGCCGTCTGCGGCGTAAGCGCCCGCTCGACCGCCGCGACATCGTTGTAGGGCACGAGCCTGAAACCGGGCACGAGCGGCTGGAACCCCTGATGGTACTTCTCCTGACCCGTCGCGCTGAGGGTGCCGAGCGTGCGGCCATGAAAGGAACCCAGCGTCGCGATAATTTCGAAGCGGCCCGAGCCGTGGCCCCATCGCCGCGCAGTTTTGATCGCGGCCTCGTTCGCTTCGGCGCCGGAATTGGCGAAAAACACCCGCCCGTTGCCGAACAGCGTCGCCAGCTTCTCCGCCAGCCGCGCCATCGGCTCGGTATGGAAAACGTTGGAGACGTGGGTCAGCTTGTCGGCCTGCTCCTTGATCGCGCGGACGACCCGCGGATGGCCATGGCCAAGGCTGGTCACCGCAAGGCCGCAGAAAAAATCGAGATAGCGGTTGCCGTCGGCGTCGTAAAGATAGGCGCCGTGGCCGCGCACGAATGCGAGCGGCGTGCAGCCGTAGGTGTTGACGAGGTGGCGATGGGCCAAATCGACAATTTCCGCGTTATTCATCGCAGTTCCTTTCACTCGGCCGCCGATGTTCCCCGGCCGGAACGACAAAGCTGCGCCGCCGCCGCACGATCGTCAAGCCGCCGGCGCTTTCGCAAACCCGCCGATTCGTCATCGAACCGCGGCCGAGCGGCGGGCGCGTGGCATTTTGGCCGAAACCGGCCGCGCCAAGACTTCGGTGCCGGCGCCGGCGTCCGTGAATATCTCCAGCAGAACGGCGTGGCGCAATCGCCCGTCGATAACGTGGGCGCGGCCGGCGCCTGCGGCGAGAGCCTTGAGACAACATTCGACCTTCGGAATCATTCCTTCGCCGATCGAGCCATCGGCGATCATCCGGCGGGCGCGCGCCGCGTCGAGCGACGGAATCAGCGCGCCTTTGGCGTCCTTCACGCCTTCGACGTCGGTCAGGAGAAGCAACTTTTCGGCCGCAAGCGCACCGGCGATTTCGCCGGCCGCGACATCGGCGTTGATATTGTAGGTTTCGCCGCCGCGGCCGTGACCGACCGGCGCGACCACCGGAATAAAGCCGGCTTCGCGCAGCGTCGCCAGCACGGCGGGATTGACCTCGGCGATTTCGCCGACCAGGCCGACATCGACGTTGACCGCGCGTCCGGCGCCATCCTTCACGACCATCTTGAGCTTGCGCGCGATCAGCAGATCGCCGTCCTTGCCGGAGATGCCGACGGCGCGGCCGCCCTTGCGCGAAATCAGCGCGACGATCTCCTTATTGATCTTCTGCAACACCATCTCGGCCGCGTCCATGGTCGCGGCGTCGGTCACGCGCATCCCGCGCACGAAATTCGACTTCAGACCGAGCTTGCCGATCAGTTCGCTGATTTGCGGACCGCCGCCGTGAACGACGACGACGTTGATCCCGACCGCCTGCAGCAGGATTACGTCTTCGGCGAAGCCTGCGCGCAGCTCCGGCGTGAGCATCGCGTGCCCGCCGTACTTGATGACGAAAGTCTTGCCGCGAAAACGCTGGATATAGGGCAGCGCCTCGATCAGAACGTTGGCTTTGTCGATCAGATTTTGCACTGGTTTTTTGAAGTCGCCGGTCCGGCGCCGGCCATCCCGGTCCGAATTGGCCGGAACCGCCGGAAGATCGTCTCCCTAAAGGATGTATCGCGACAGGTCTTCGTTCTTCACGATCGGATCGAGCCGTTCATGCACATAGGCGTCATCGATCGAAATTTCGCGGCCGGCCATTTCCGGCGCGTCGAACGACAGGTCTTCGAGCAGCCGTTCGAGCACGGTATGAAGGCGTCGGGCGCCGATATTCTCCGAGCGCGCGTTCACCTGCGCGGCAATTTCGGCCAGCGCCGCGATCGCCTCGGCGGTGAATCCGATCCGCACCTTTTCCGTCGCCAGCAACGCCGTATATTGCCGGGTAAGCGCGTTTTCGGGCTCGGTCAGGATGCGGATGAAGTCTTCCCTGGTCAGCGCGTTGAGCTCGACGCGGATCGGAAACCGCCCCTGGAACTCAGGAATCAGGTCCGACGGCTTGGAGGTGTGAAAGGCGCCGGACGCGACGAACAGCACATGATCGGTGCGGACCGCGCCGTACTTGGTGTTGACGGTCGAGCCCTCGACGATTGGCAGCAGGTCGCGCTGCACGCCTTCGCGCGAAACGTCGGGGCCGTGCGCCGATTCGCGCCCGGCGATTTTGTCGATCTCGTCGATGAACACGATGCCCGACTGCTCGGCGCGCACGACCGCCTCGCGCGTGACGTTGTCCATATCGACCAGGCGCGCGGATTCCTCCTGAGCGAGAATCTCGAGCGCTTCCGGCACTTTGACTTTGCGCCTGCGGCTCTTGCGCGGCATCATCTGGCTCAGCAGGTCCTTCATGCTCGCGCCCATCTCTTCCATGCCCTGCGGAGTGAGCACTTCGAGCGCGGGAGTCGCCTGCTGCGTGACTTCGATTTCGACTTCGCGCTCGTTCAGATAGCCGTCGCGCAATAGACGGCGCAGCTTTTCGCGCGTTTCGTTGTGCGAATCGGTCTCGGCCACGCGCAGCGCGCCTTCGGCGTCGACGGTCGCGGGCTTGCGGGTCTTGCCCGGCGAAGACGGGTAAAGGATATCGAGCAGGCGCTCCTCGGCCCCGTCGCGGGCCTTCACGGCGACGCGCTCGCGTTCTTCCTCGCGCACCATCTTGATCGAAATTTCGACCAGGTCGCGGATCATCGACTCGACGTCGCGGCCGACGTAACCGACCTCGGTATAGCGCGAGGCTTCGACCTTGACGAACGGCGCCTGCGCAAGTTTCGCCAGCCGCCGGGCGATTTCGGTTTTGCCGACGCCGGTCGGTCCGATCATCAGGATGTTCTTCGGCGCGATTTCGTCGCGCAGGTCGGGCGCCACGTTCTGCCGGCGCCATCGATTCCTGAGCGCGATCGCGACCGCGCGCTTGGCGTCATGCTGGCCGACGATATAGCGGTCCAGCTCGGAGACGATTTCGCGCGGCGTCATTACGTTCGGTGATCCCATCTCTTCAGCCATGGCGCGGCCGCGCGCAAGCGTCCGCGCCTACAATTCCTCGATAACAAATTGATCATTCGTGTACACGCAAATCTCCGCCGCGACGCGCATCGCGCTCTCGGCGATCGTGCGCGCGTCGAGCGCGCCGCCGTGGCGGATCAGGGCGCGCGCCGCGGCCAGCGCGTAGTTGCCGCCCGAACCGATCGCGATCAGGCCGTCGTCGGGCTCGACCACGTCGCCGGCGCCGGTGATCAGCAGCGAGCTTTCCGCGTCGGCCACGATCAGCATCGCCTCCAGCCGGCGCAGAATCCGATCGGTCCGCCAATCCTTGGCCAATTCGACGGCGGCGCGCCTGAGATTGCCGTTCACCGACTGCAATTTGCTCTCGAACTTGTCGAACAGGGTCAGCGCGTCGGCGGTCGAGCCGGCGAATCCGGCCAGCACGGCGTTGTTGTGCAGGCGGCGGACCTTGCGCGCGCCGCGCTTCATGATCGTCTGGCCGACGCTGACCTGCCCGTCGCCCGCCATCACCAGCTTGCCACCGTGGCGCACGCAGAGAATCGTGGTGGCGCGCACCCGGACGTCGGGCGCCTCGGCGTTATGCGCGCGGATGGGCACGGCGATAGACCTCCTGCAGATGTTTGACGCTGACGTGGGTGTAGCGCTGGGTGGTGCTGAGGCTGGCGTGGCCCAGCATCTCTTGAATCGCGCGCAGGTCGGCTCCGGCGTCGAGCAGATGAGTGGCGAAACAATGGCGCAGGCCGTGCGGCGTGAGCGCGGAATCCAGGCCCGCGTCGCGCAGGCGGCGTCCGACCAGTTTTTGCACCCAGCGCACGGACAATCGGCCGCCGCGCAAATTGGTGAAGACGGGACCGTCGGGAGCCGCGGCGGCCGGCGCGGCGGCGCGCCACGTCCGAATCGCGTCGAGCGCGACCTCGCCGATCGGCGCGATCCGATCCTTGTTGCCCTTGCCCGCCCGCACCGTGACCATCCCGAGTTCTTCGTCGAGGTCGCGCCAGCGCAATCCGACCAGCTCGCTGACGCGGAGTCCGGCCGAATAAAGGGTTTCCAGAATCGCGCGGTCGCGCGACGCCGCGGCGCCGGCGACGCTCTCCGGCGCCTCGATCAGGCGCGCGACCTCCGCGGCGGGCATCACCTGCGGCAGCCGTTGTCCGACTTTGGGCGCGCGAATCGAGCGGGCGGGATTATCGGCGCCGAGGTTCGTCTCGCGCCAGCGGAAATAAGCCTTGATCGCAAACAGGCGACGTTGGGTGGTGGCGCGACTTGCGTGCTTCATGGTCTCGGCAAGATAGGCGCGGACATGGTCGGCCGAAATCAGCCCAGGCGACGCGTCGCGCCGGTTTTCGCCGCATGCGGACGGCGCGCGTTCCAGCAGGTAAAGGCGAAAATCCCGCAAGTCGCGCAGATAGCTTTTGACCGTGTTCGCCGCCGCCCGCGCCGCCATCCCGAGCGCTTCGCCGAAGCGTTCGAGCTCGCGTTCCATCGGCGCCGCCGCCTCGCCCGTGACCGTCATTCGGTTTATGCTATCAGCAGCTTCGGGCAGGCAAAAGGCGACGCCCGCCCGGGCGCCTGTGGCGATGACCTGTTTTCATTGCGGACGCGCGATCGCGGTGGACGAGCGGGTGGGCTTTCGCGCTCGATGCCCCAGATGCGACCGGGCGCAGCACGTATGCCTCAACTGCGCGCATCACGACCCCGCCTATCACAACCAGTGCCGCGAAACGCAGGCCGATCTGGTGGCGGACAAGGACCGCGCCAATTTCTGCGAGTTTTTTCGGCCGCGCGTCGAAGCGTCGGCGCGCGCCGTACCCAAAGCGGATGACGCGCGCGCGCGGCTCGATGCGCTCTTCAAAAAGAAGTCCTGATGCGATGGAACGCCAGCTAGCCGCCGTCGTGCTTGCCGCCGGGATGGGAACGCGGATGCGCTCGGAGCGCGCCAAGGTGCTCCACGAGCTCGCCGGCCGCACGATACTTGCGCGCGCGCTTGAACCGATCGCGGGTCTCAAGCCGCGGCCGATCGTGGTCGTCGTCGGCCATCAGGCCGAGGCCGTCGAAAGTGCGGCGCGCGCCGCCGTTCCGGACACGGCGATCGGCGTCGCGCGGCAGGCGGAGCAGCGCGGCACCGGCGACGCGGCGCGCGCCGCGCTTGGCGCGCTCGATTCCGAATTCGCGGGCGAGATCCTGATCGGATACGGCGACACTCCATTGATCAAAACGGAAACGCTGCGCGAATTCGTCCGCGCGCATCGCGCAGGCGGCGCTGAGCTTTCGTTCATCAGCGCCGAAATGAAAGATCCGGCGGCGTACGGCCGCGTGACACGCGATTCGTCCGGCGTCGTCGCCGCGATCGTCGAGGCGCGCGACGCGACTCCGGCGATTCTGGCGATTAGCGAGATCAATACCGGCGTCTATCTGGCGGACGCCCGCTTGCTGCGGGCGGCGATCGCTGAACTGCGCGCCGACAACGCGCAACGCGAGTACTATTTGACCGATATCGTCGCGATCGCGCGCCGCCGCGGCGCCCGCGTCAACGCATGGCGCGCGCCCGACGCGGCGGAATTCGCAGGAATCAATTCGCGCGAGGAGATGGCCCGCATGGAAGAGTCGATTCGCCATGACGTGAACCGCCGCCTGATGGCCGCGGGAGTGACGCTGATCGATCCGGCGACGGCGTATATCGCGCCGGAAGCGGAAATCGGCCGCGACACGATCATCGGCCCCAACGTGCGGATTCTCGGCCGCTCGCGAATCGGCGCGGGCGTGGTGATCGAAGGCACGGCGTGGCTCGACGGCGTCGCCGTCGGCGACCGGTCCCATCTCAAGATTTGCGTGCGCGCCGAGCATTGCGAAATCGGCCCGGATTGCGAAATCGGCCCGTTCGCCAACCTGCGCGAAGGCACGGAACTCGAAGGCCGCAACCGGATCGGGAATTTCGTCGAGACCAAAAAGGCGCGCATCGGAAGCGGCTCGAAGGCGAGCCATCTGAGCTATCTCGGCGACGCGATTATCGGACGCGAAACCAATATCGGATGCGGCGTGATCACGGTCAATTACGACGGCTACGACAAGCACGTCACCCGGATCGGCGATCGCTGCATGGTCGGATGCGACACGCAACTGGTCGCGCCGGTGACGGTGGGCGACGACGTTTATGTCGCGTCGGGCACGACGATTTTGCGCGACGTCGGCGCCGGCGCGCTGGTCGTCTCGCATCATCCGCAACGCGAAAAGCCCGGATGGACCGCGGGCTGGCGCGCGCGCCACGCCGGACATCCGAAAGCGCTGAAGAACGGCGCGGGCGAATGATCGGCCGCGCGAGCAGATTCATTGCGGACGGAAGATTAAAATAGGGCCGTTATGTGCGGAATTATCGGATACGCCGGTTCGCGCGACGCCGCACCGATCCTGATCGGCGGCCTCAGGCGGCTCGAATATCGCGGCTACGATTCCGCCGGCGTCGCCGCGCTCGACGGCGCGGGCCGGCTGGAAATCCGCCGCGCGGTCGGCAAGCTTGACAATCTGTGCGCGGCGCTGGAACGCGCTCCCGTGCGCGGCCATATCGGGATCGGCCATACGCGATGGGCCACGCACGGCCGCCCATCCGAGGAAAACGCGCATCCGCACAAGGCCGGTCCGGTCGCCGTGATCCATAACGGCATTATTGAGAACTACGTGGAGCTGCGCGCGGCCTTGCTCGCGCGCGGCCACAAACTCAGATCGGAAACCGACACCGAACTGATTTCCCATCTGATCGAGGAGCGGCTCAAGGCCGGCGGCGATTTAACCGAAGCGGTGCGCGCGGCGGTGCGCGAACTCAAGGGATCGTTTTCGATCGTCGCACTGGCCGAAAGCGATCCGGGCCGCATGGTCGCCGCCAAAACCGCGACGCCGCTGGTGCTCGGCTTCGGCGACGGCGAAAATTTCGTCGCCTCGGATATTCCCGCGTTGCTGGAGCATACCCGGCGCGCGCTCGTGATGGAGGACGGCGAACTGGCCGAAATCTCCGCTGACGGAATCCGCCTGACCGCCTTTGACGGCGCGCCGATCGCGCGCGCGCCGCGGCTCGTCGAATGGGACGCCGTCGCCGCGACCAAGGGCGGTTATCGGCATTATCTCCGCAAGGAGATTGGCGAACAGCCGCAGGCGTGGATCGATACGTTGAGCGGACGCGCCAGCGCGGGCGCGGCGGACGTGCGCTTTGAAACGCCAATCCTGCCGCCGGCCGGTCCCGAGGCGATCGGACGCATCGTGATGGTTTCGGCGGGCGCGTCGTGGATTTCCTCGTTGATCGGCAAATTCATGATCGAGGAGCTGGCCGGCATCCCGGTGGAAGTCGATTATTCGGCAGAATTCCGCTATCGCCGGCCGGCGATCGACGAGCGCACGCTGATCGTCGCCGTTTCGCAGTCCGGCGAGACCGCCGACACCCTGGCCGCGATGGAAGAAGGACGGCGGCGCGGCGCATGGCTGGTCGCGCTCACCAACACGGTCGATTCGTCGATCGCGCGCAAGGCCGACGCCCAGCTCTACACGCGCTGCGGTCCCGAAATCAGCGTCACCACCACCAAGTGTTTCCTCACGCAAATCGAGGCCTTCTACCTCTTCGCAATTCATCTGGCGCAGGCGCTCGGCCGCATCGATTCGCGCGCGGCCGAGGAGCTGCTGCGGCCCGCGTTCGCGATTCCGCAGCAAATCGAGATAGCGATTTCGCGCGAGCGGCAAATCGAGAAGATCGCGCGTAAGTACGGCAAGGCCCGCGATTTTCTCTATCTCGGCCGCGGCGTCAACTATCCCGTCGCGCTCGAAGGCGCGCTCAAATTGAAGGAGATTTCCTACATCCACGCCGAGGGCTACTCGGCCGGCGAAATGAAGCACGGGCCGATCGCGCTGATCGACGAGGAGATGCCGGTCGTCGTGATTATTCCGAACGACAACGTCTTCGAAAAAACGCTATCGAACCTGAAAGAGGTCGAATCGCGCAACGGCCGGATTATCGCCGTCACCGATCGGCGCACGCCCGAACTCGAAGAAGTCGCGTGGGAAATTATCGACGTGCCGGCGACGAACCGCTTCCTGATGCCGGCGCTGACTACCGTGCCCTTGCAACTGCTCGCCTATCATATCGCGGTCTATCGCGGCGCCGACGTCGATCAGCCGCGCAATCTCGCCAAATCCGTCACCGTCGAATAGCGGCCCGCGCATGGGCGGCTTTGACGGCGGCGCCGAAATCGGCGTAAATCGCGAAGATAAGTTCGCCGCCGCGCGATTCAGGAGTTGGCCATGCCCGAAAATCCACCGCTCGCCGGAATCAAGGTCGTCGATTTCACCCGCTACCTCGCCGGACCCTTCTGCACGCAGATTCTCGGCGATTACGGCGCCGATATTTTCAAAATCGAGCCGGTCGAGGGCGCGCGCGGCGAGATGGGCGACTACAGCGGCAAGGACACCTATTTCTTCCTGAGCACGAACCGCTCGAAAAAAAGCGTGCAGGTTTCGACCAAGACTCCCGAAGGCCGCGCCGTGTTGCAGCGGATGCTCGATAACGCCGATGTCGTGATCGACAATTTCCGCCCCGGCGTGATGGACGCGCTCGGCTTCGGCTACGAAGCGCTCGCCGCGCGCAATCCGCGCATCATCGCCTGCTCGATCTCGGGCTTCGGCGCCAGCGGGCCGATGCGCGACTATCCCGGCTTCGACCAGATTGCGCAGGGCTTTTCGGGCCTGATGAGCGTGACGGGCACGAAGGAAAGCGGGCCGATGCGCGTCGGCATCGCGATCTGTGATCTGCTGGGCGGCATTTTCGCCGCGCAGGGAATTTTGCTCGCGCTCGAGGCGCGCCATCGCACCGGCCGCGGCCAGAAGGTCGAAACCTCGCTGCTCGAGGCGATCGTCAGCATCCTGAGCTGGTCCGCCGGCATCTATTTCGACACCGGCAAAACCCCCGGCCCCGCCGGCAACCACCATCCGCTCTCCGCGCCGCACGGCGTCCACATGGCCGCGGACCGGCCCTTCAATATCTCATGCGGGAACGAGACGATGTGGCGCACGTTCGTCAAGACGATCGGCCGGCCCGAACTCGCCGCCGACCCGCGCTTCGACAAGCTCGGCCATCGCATCAGGAACCGCGACGCGCTCACCGCCGAAATCAACGCCGCGCTCAGGGACCATCCGGCGCAATACTGGATCGATCGTTTCAACGAAGCGGGCATTCCCTCCGGCCCGATTCTGACGATCGAGGAGATGTTCAATCATCCGCAGGCTGCAGCGCGCGAGCTGATGCTGCGGATGGCGCATCCGGCGCTCGGCGAAATCAAAACCGCTGGACTCGCGGTCAAGCTGGGCGAGACGCCCGGCCGTCCGTCGCGCCCGCCGCTGGTCGGCGAGCATACGGCGGACGTTCTCGCGGCGCTCGGCTACACGCCCGAGGAGCTCGCCCACCTGCGCAAAATCAAGGCGATCCGTTGAAAGGCGAGCCCTCTCATTTCGCGCGTTGTAGGCCCACGCAAGCGGCGTATGTTATGATTAGCTGCAAGGTTCGAATTGGAAGGCAACTTAAGATTTACTCACATTGAACTGAAGAACTGGCGGAATTTCTCGGCCGCTTCGGCTGATCTGCAAAAACGCCTGTTTCTGGTCGGCCCCAACGCATCTGGAAAGTCGAATTTTCTGGACGTCTTTCGTTTCCTTCACGATATTGCATCGGTTGGCGGGGGTTTTCAGGAAGCCGTCACAAAGCGCAGAGGGGTATCATCGTTGCGCTGTTATGCAGCCCGGAGATACCCAGATGTTAGCGTTGAGGTGGCAATTGGAACAGATTCAGAACCCCGGTTCTGGACGTATCGCCTTGAGTTTAGCCAGGACAACAACCAGCGTCCGTACTTGAAGGGGGAATTTGTTTTCAACCGCAATAAGAAGATTTTGGAGCGCCCTGATAGTGATGATCATGCGGACCAAGAACGGCTCAAGCAGACATTTCTCGAACAGGTTAATGTTAACCGGGATTTCCGCGAAATTGCCGAGTTCTTCGAATCCGTACGATATTTACATCTGGTGCCTCAGTTAATCCGAGATCCAGACCGGTCCATCGGGAAGCGCGCTGATCCATTTGGCGGCGACTTCCTGGAACAAGTGGCAAGAACCAGCGACAAAACGAGGAGATCGCGGTTAGGCCGGATTCTGAACGCCATGAAGGCCGCTGTCCCACAGCTTGAGGAGTTGGACCTTGATCGCGACGTGATGGGCGTGCCGCACCTAAAGGCCAAATATCAACACTGGCGGGCGCACGGCGCATGGCAACGCGAGGATCAATTTTCCGACGGCACTTTGCGCTTGATGGGCCTTCTGTGGTCCGTAATAACCAGTTCCGGCCCGTTGCTGCTCGAAGAGCCGGAGTTGTCGCTTCATCCGGAAATCGTAAGGCATATTCCGCAGATGCTGGCGCGCGTGCAACGCCGCTCAGGCGCGCAAGTGATGCTCAGCACGCATTCCCGCGATTTGCTCGCGGACGATGGAATTGGCGTCGATGAAGTTCTGATTCTCACTCCCAGTTCGGAGGGAACGAAAGTGCGGGTGGCCGCTGAGTTCGAAGAGGTTAGAGAGCTTTTGGAAGGTGGGGCGAACTTGGCCGACGCGGTACTCCCGCACACGCGGCCACACAGCGCGGAACAGTTAATTTTCAAGCTGGACTGAAACGACTGTGCCTGATCAAATCGCACCCGTCATCACCGCCGCAGTTGAGGGGAATCTGGATGAAGCTGTGATCCGTAGATTAATCGAAGATGCCGGTTGCGCATTGGGTCCGGTGCATGGACGGAGAGGAAAGAATTATCTGCGCGATCAGCTTAACGCATTCAACCATGCGGCCAAATTCCGACCGTGGATTGTGTTGGTGGATTTGGATCAAGACGCTGACTGCGCTCCTCGCCTCCGACAAGAATGGTTAGAGCGCCCGAGCACGGGAATGTTATTTCGTGTCGCAGTGCGGGAAGTGGAATCGTGGTTGCTGGGCGATCGCGATCGTATAGCCAAATTTCTTCACGTCAATCGCGACAGAATTTCCTCGAACCCCGAGGACTTGCCGAATGTCAAAAGAACCATGGTTGACTTGGCGAAGCACTCGCGACGGCACGATATAATTAAGGATTTAGTTCCGGGACCGGCGGCCGGAAGAGTCGTTGGCCGAGCTTATTCGTCTCGGCTTTCGGAATTCGTCCTTGATAGAACCGCTGGATGGAGGCCTACCGTTGCCGCTCAAGGTTGCCCCAGCTTAAGGCGTTTCATCAGTCGCCTTAAAAATTTCCCGTAATCGCTTCGACCTTAGTTCTCAAGCATATGTTCCGTCACGTCGAAAAGTTCGGTCATCGCGCAGCGCCTTTTTATTCGATGCGAAGCGAAGAATCCCGTTTCTCCGCTTTTTCGCCGAAATATGCCTGGGACGCGGCGGCTCGCTTTGTAATTTCTTGACGTTCGATTTGGTCCGCGCCAACGATCGAGCAGGGTTTGCAACGAAAGGAATCCGCGATGCCAAGCCTGGAAATGACCGCCGAGGAAGCGGAGGAACTGCGCTTCGTATTGGAGAACTATTTTGCGGAGCTGCGGATGGAGATCGAGCGCACCGAAAGCGGCGCCTTCCGCGGCAAGCTCAAAGACCGCGAAAATCTGATCAGGCGCCTGCTCGACGACCTCTCCCGTTGAAGTGATTTCTTGATCCGGCGAACCTCCGGCTGACTGGCTTTGAAATTAGTTCGCCGGGGAGCGGGCGGCGATGAGCTGATCAACCTCGGACTTCAGGCGCGGGAGCACGTCGTCGTATCTGAAGTTGCCGAGCTTCTGCGCCTTGCGCTTCAGATTGACCGTGGTCGGCCCGCACCACAGGCCCAAATCGGCGTCGTCGGTCTCGCCCGGTCCGTTGACCCTGCAGCCCATCACCGCGATCGTGATTTTGTACTTCGCCGCGTAGGCCGTCAGCTCCTTCACCTGCTGCGCCAGCTCGACGAATTTCTCGTTCTCGACCCGCGAGCACGACGGACATGAGATGATATTCAGGCCCGCGCCGAAATCCGGCGCCGAGATGAACCGGCCGGCGTGCACGTCCTCGACGATCTTGTGGCCGACCAGCACTTCCTCGTGCTTGCGTTCGTTCGGCAGCGTCAGCGAAACCCGGATCGTGTCGCCGATTCCCTGCGCCAGCAGCCGCTCGAAGGCGACCCGGGTCTTGATAATGCCGTCGGGCGGCAGTCCCGCTTCGGTCACGCCCAGATGAAGCGGCACGTCGGGGCGGCGCTGATGAAACCGCCGGTTGGCCTCGACCACCTTGGCCGGATCGCTGTCCTTGAGCGACACGACGAAACGGTCGAACCCGTATTCCTCCATCAGCTCGCAATGCCAGGCCGCCGACTCGACGATCGCGGTCAACTGATCGCCGGGATATTTTTCGAGGAACGCGGGCGCGACCGAGCCGCAGTTGACGCCGATCCGAATCGCAAGGTCATGGTCGCGCGCCACCTCGACCAGCCACTTGACCTTTTGCGGAATGGTCCTGGACTTCTCGATATGGTGCAGATGGCCGGGGTTGTAGCGGATCTTGTCGACGTGCGGCGCGACCTTGTCGGCGATTTTGTAATTCTCCTGCAAATCGACCGAGAGCGTCACGCCCGGCGTCGCCGCGCGGATTTCCCTGAGCGCCGCGACCTCTTTCTCATTGTCGAGCGCGATTCGCACGATTCCGGCGCCGGCCGCCGCCAATTGCCGCGCCTGCGCGATCGTCGCGTCGATATCCATCGTGCGCGTCGCGCACATCGACTGCACCACGATCGGCGCGCCGCCGCCGACCTCGACGCCGCCGATCCGAATCCGCCTCGTCGTCCGTTCCGCTTCGCTCATCGCCTCAGCCCTTGCGCTCCTCGGCCGCCGCATTGACCTGATCCGTCACGGCCATCGCCACGCATGCATGCGCGAAGGGCCCGCCCGCGCGCAGCGCCATCGCGACGAACGCGGCCTCGGCGATCTCCTCGTCGCTCGCGCCCTGCTTCTTCGCGCGTTTGGTGTGGTCCTCGATACACCACATGCACTGGGTGACATGCGCCGCCGTCACCGCCATCAGTTCCTTGGTCCGCGCCGGCAGCGCGCCGTCCTTGAACACGGCCTGGTCAAAATCCATGAAGCTTTTGAACAGGTCGGGCTTGAGCAGGCGCAGTTTGCGCAGGCTCTTGATCGTGTCGCGCGCGAACAGTTCGGCCATCGCGGACCCTCCTTGGCCGGCCGCGTGACGCGCTGCGGCGTCCGGATGCCGTCGCGTCACGCTTTCGCCAACCGCCATCGCCGTGGCGCTTTGGCCAGCCCGATAAATATAGCAGACCTCGGCGCAACGGCTATCCGGATCGACTCGCCGCTCGATTCCGACCGCGCTGACAGCCGTCTCAAGATTCGGCAGCAATGCCTCATCATGAGATATTTCAGTCTATTCCCGCCAATTAGACGCAAACTTACCATTGAATCTATACGGCATGGAATTGCGATAAATCACAAAAAATTCGACGATTTATAGCTTGTGTGCATGTTATGTTAGTGCTAATAGAGCTTTAGCGGTGCTTGAAGTGGTCAGACGTGTCCGAAGGGGCGGAGCCGCAACGTCTGGGGTTGGATCGGTTTTTGATACTGCAAATCGCTCGTTCAGGAAGGAGCGGATGGCGATGGATCAGGCGAAGCACGAAATGGACGCGACGGATTCGATCGGGTTTGCCGACATCATTCTTCCCAGCCAGTTCTATGGCGCGATGGGCGGGGGCGCATTGTGCAGCGAACAACGCCTGATGCTCGCGGTGCTGGTGGACGCGATCAACATCCTGCAAGGATGGAATCGCACGGGGAGCGCGCGTAAGCGGCGGGCCTTTGCCGAAGCGGGACAATGGGTGGGCGCGCGCGGCACCACTTATCCGTTTTCGTTCGACAGCGTTTGCGACGCGCTGGGAATCGATTCCGAAGTGTTGCGCGGCCGGCTTGGACCGCTGGCGATCGGTCATGGCGGAATCGACCGGATGGGCGGACGGCTGCGCCTGAAGGAATCCAGCCGCGCGCAGCATATGACGGCGAATCGCGTGCGCCGGCGCAAGCGCAACCGGATGGTCGCGGCGGGTTGATGCGTCTGCGCGCCCGGCGCCAGCCAAGCGCGATTGACTGCTTCGCGCCGGCCTCCGTATGATCGCGATGGTCTGTTCCGGAGGCATCTTCCAGTGCGAATGTTGTTACCGCCGATCGTGCGTCGCCGCGAGATGGATAAAGGCTTGGTGGAGTTCTTCCATAGTCATCGGAAAAGCGCGTTTCGGCGTGCGATAGCGGATTTTTGCGCATTTTATCATCTACGCCGTCCTCGTATCGAGTGGTACGAGTACATAGATTGGGGTAAAACGGCGGGCCGGACGTTCGAAGACGGCCGCATCCATATGGTCCATCCTGAAAATTGGAAACGGGGCCGCGTCTATAATTCCGAGCGGATGTGGGTGCAGACCGTCTATCACGAATTGGCTCACTATCTTTTCTGGACCGACGCTGAGCGCAAAGCCGAGGCGTTTACGCGGCGGATGGTGCGTGGCTTGCGCCGTCCGGCGCGGCGCACGGCCAAGCCTGCGGCCGCGCAAAGAACCGTGCGCATCGCGGGCGGCCGTCGGACCGCCGCCGCGGCCCGTATCCTCGCCGCTGGCGCCCGGCGCGCCGGACGCGAACGGATTGCGCCGACTCGCACCGCCAGAGTACGTGCGGGCGCGCGCATCAATCGGCGCGCGGCTCGGCGCGCCGGGCGCTAAGCGGCGGTACGAACTGGATTATCCGCGATGCCGCAAAAGCCGACTGTGGAAAATCGCTGGTGGGTCGAAACCAGCTTCAAAAAGCCCCGCCAGGCGCGCGCCGAAACCGAACTTCCGCAGTTGCCGATCGCGATGAGCTTTTACGCCGTCGCCAAGGATTACGATCAGGATCGCGCGAAGGACGACCTCACCGACAACAATCTCCGCATCGCGCGCGCCGCCGATCCGCCGGCCGGCGATTGGGCCTACGCGCCGATGACCGAAGAACATTTTCCGCCGCGGATGGTCAAACGGATCAAAGAGGAGTTTCGCATCCCGCACGAGGCGCGCGGCGTGATCCTCGATCATGGCCGGCTCTTGCGCCTGCTGATTTGCGGCCCGGAGCTCGAAGATTGGATGATCGATGTAACGCTCAGCGACGAACCGTCGGTTGACGTTTACGTCTGGAGCGTGATGCATCGCGAACGGCTGTTCCCGCGCGCCGAAGACGCGCTCAAGCAGGCGCGGCGATGGGCGATCAACCTGCTGCGGAATCCGCCGCCGCGCGACGAACCGTTTCGTGGCGCGCTCCTCTGACGCACATCAAAATATTCCGCAGCGGCGCACGCCGGAATATCGACGGCTTCAGGACGAGCGGATGGTCAGGACCGGCTGGGGCGATTCGCGAATGACCCGTTCGGCGACGCTGCCCAGCACCAGACGTTTGATGCCCTTGCGTCCGTGCGTGGCCATCACCACGACGTCGATCCCCGGACTGGCGGCGGCGTTCAGAATTTCCATCGCCGGATCACCCGAAGCGACTGCAACATCGTAGGGCGCGCGCTCCTTGATCCGTTCCGCCGCGGCGCGCTCGAGCTGCTGGCGCGCTTCGTGTTCCGGCGGACTATATTGTTCCAGCGGCACCGGCTCGCCGAACGATTCGCGCGGTATCGGCACCACGTAAAGCAAATGCAGCTTGCCATGGTTGGCGCGAGCGAGATCGGCCGCCGCGTCGATCACGCTAAGCGATACTGGGTCAAAATCGACAGGACACAGAATATTCTGGAACATCGCCTTCTTCCGCGATAATGATCGCGCCTCTATGAATCAAGATCGCCGTCAGCGTGCGAAAATGGAAGTAAAAACGGTCTATGCTTCGGCCCGATTCGTTTTTGAGCGAAACGTCTGGCCGACAGGTTCAGCCGCTACGCCGGTGACGGGCGGCAGCGGCCGGGCGTCGTGTCGCGGACGGTTCCGGCGGTTCGTTTGAAGCGGCGATTATTACCGCGCGGGCTGGCGATGGCCGCATCGTTGATCGCAATCGCCGCGTTTTCGTCTCCCGCGAAAAGCGCGGACGCCCCTGCGGCCCTTTACCGACAGCACTGCGCGCGATGTCATGGCGCGGATGGAGCCGCCGACGACGGCTCGACCGATAACAGCGCATCGCCATCGCATAGTTTGCGCGATTGCTCCTGGATGAGCTTGATGTCGAATGCGACGCTGTTTCTCGCGATTCAACAAGGCGGCGGCGCAATCGGCATCCGCGCGTCGATGCCGGCGTTCGGCGACCGCCTGACCAACGATGAAATCGCCGGATTGGTGGGCTATATCCGTGGATTTTGCGCGGTATCCGAACCACAGCCAGATCCGAGCACGCTTCCCTCCGTTCACCGCTGAACAGCAAGCAAAGGGGCTGCGCTGGTTCGACGCCGATTTTGGCCAAGCTTAAACTTTGGATACCGGTCCAACTTAATCTGAATCAACTTGAAACAATTATGAGCCAAGATCGTCATACTCTATGAACGCTACGAAGCGCCTCAAGGCCAGATTCAAGATGATGCTGGTTTCGCTTTCATGGAGCTTGCGGCAGAAAACATTAATAGAGCTTGAAACTGCTACAAAATCGGTCTATAAAGGCTAAATAACAGTTGATTCGGAAAAATTGATGGAAGTTGCTAAAGTTTCGCTGTGTTTCGTGGATTGTGGATAAAATCAGGTGAAATGAGCTAGGGTTTCTAGCAATTTTCATAACATGGACGTTAAAATGAGGCGTTGTTAATATTTTTTAAGGCAAAGCCGAGAATAAAAGGAGATATCGTGGAAGAAAATCGCACAAAGAAACATGGGGCTCACGGTTTACCGCCAAAAGTCCTCACCGTTCGTGAATTGTCGGAGTACCTTAGGGTTCATCCGACAACCGTCTATCGGCTGCTTCGCGCGCGGCAACTGCCGGGATTTCGGGTCGGCAGCGAATGGCGTTTCAGCATCGATATGATCGAGCGCTGGCGTTCCGAGGAAGAACAGTCGTCGATCGAGATTAAGGCGCGACGCGGCAAGCGAGCTGGCTGATCGTACGGCGGCCGAGAGAATCCCCCGATCGAATCGCGTCAAAACGGCGATACCAGCACGGAAGCGCGAACGAGAATCCGCAAGTTTGCAATGCCGGCTCTTTTAGCGTTGTCCTGATAATCCGCCAGGCGCGTCGTCGTCGCGCCTTATCGAGTTTTATCCTGCCGGCTTGGCGATCCTCCGCATCGCCAGGAACGTTTTGACGCAATCTTGGAGATTTGCGCCGGCGCGTAGGTGCGCCAGGGACTCTTACGAGTTGCCGGTTGGTCGTAGTTGATCAAAACTGACGGCGCGATGACCTCCTCACCTGAAGCCGAACGCTTCCGCACCCTCTACGAGCTCGGCTGCGCTTTTTCCGCCAAGACTGAACTCGCCGATCTGATTCCGTACGTCATCGAAAAATGCCGCGAGACGCTGAACGCCGAAGCGGCGTCGGTGCTGCTGCTCGATCGCGACCGCCGCGAATTGTATTTTCCGTACGTCGCCGACTTGAACGAAAACGTGGCGAACGCGCTGCGCAGCCTGCGTCTGCCGGCCGACAAAGGGATCGCCGGCGCGGCGCTGAGCGACCGTCAAACCATCGTTGTTAACGACGCTCAGAATGACCCGCGCCTGTACCGCGCGATCGATCGCCAGACCGGCGCCGTGACGCGCAATCTCGTCGCCACGCCGCTGCAAGGCCGCAACGGCGCAATCGGCGTGCTTGAAGTTCTCAACCGGCGCGACGGCGTGTTCGACGGCAGCGACGTCGCGTTTCTCGAAGCGGTTTCCGAAAGCATCGCGATCGCGATCGAAAACGCCAGCCTGTACGCGCAGCTTCGCGATTCCGAAGCGATCCTGCGCACGCAGGTCGGCGCCTTACGGCGCGATCTGGCCAAAAACAATCTCTTCACGGAAATCATCGGCTCGAGCGCGCCGATGCTCGAAGTTTTCCAGCTCATGGAAGCGGCGGCCGCGTCGTCGATCGCGGTGATGATTCAGGGCGACACCGGAACCGGCAAAGAACTGGTCGCGCGCGGAATCCATCGCGCGAGCGCGCGCTGCGAAGCGCCGTTCGTCGCGGTCAATTGCGCGGCGATGCCGGAGGCGCTGCTCGAAAGCGAATTGTTCGGCCATCGCAAAGGCTCCTTCACCGGCGCGATCCGCGACAGCCCGGGGGTCTTCCGCGCCGCATCGGGCGGCGTGGTCTTTCTCGACGAAGTGACGGAGATGCCGCTTCGGATGCAGGCCAAGCTGTTGCGGGTGCTCGAGCAGGAGGAGGTGATTCCGGTCGGCGAAACCTTTCCGGTGCGCGTTGACGTGCGAATCATCTCGGCCACCAATCGCGATTTGAAGGCCGAGGTCGCGGCCAACGCGTTTCGCGAGGACCTATATTATCGGCTCGCGGCCTTCCCGATCGATCTGCCGCGGCTGCGCGCCCGGCGCGAAGATATCGAGTCGCTGGCGAGCCGTTTCCTGACCGTCTCCGCCGAGCGCCATCACAAGCGCGTGTCCGGTTTCGATCCCGCCGTGCTCGCAATCTTTGCGAACTACGATTGGCCGGGAAATGTGCGGCAGTTGCGCAACGAAATCGACCGCGCGGTCGCGATGGCGCGCGATGGCGACACGATTGGCGTTGCGCAGCTCTCCCCGGATTTGCGCGCCGCCGCAAACCGCTCCACGCCAATCAAGGCCGGCGCCGCGACGGCGTCCGCGCCGGTTACGACTGCGGCTCCCGCCGACGCCGTGGGAGATCGCGACGGCCGCGCCCAGTCGCTGCGCGAAGCGCGCGCGGAGTTCGAGGCCGCTTTTATCACCGAGGCCCTCGCGCGCCATCACGGCAACGTTTCGCGCGCGGCGCAGGCGCTGGGGATTTCGCGCCCCGCGCTGCAGGAAAAGATAAAAACCTACCATCTCCGATAAGTTTTCCGGCAGCGACTGGAAAGATAACTTGACGCCCGCGCCGATAACGCCAAGCGCATGGCGCTGGCTGGTCAATACAACTCAATAAATTCAATCACTTATAAAATATCTGTGGCGATCAAACGGCTGGCATCTGAATTGCTCATGTTGGTTTTCCAGCAGTGGGGAGAACACCAATGGCAATTCGGCGCGCCAAAATCGAACATCGAGGACCAGCACATGCGACTGGTCGGCTATTTCGCTCACCTCGGCGCCAGACCACGGATGTCGGCAGCGCAATTTTGCGCATAGCCCGGTTACGCTATCAGATTTTCCGCGAGCGCTTTGGACGCGATCCCGGGCCTGACGATCCTTTGTTTTTCGATGTGTCTCAGGGCCGTCCAGTGATTGCGAATGAGACAGAAATGTTCCGACAGGTCTCGGACGCGGCTTTTGCGACCCGCTCCGATTTCCTTTCCGTCGTCAAATTTTTGGGGCTCGGATAAGCCGTCAGAGTGGCGGGTGGGGCAAGAGGGGGACTCTGACGCATCGCCCCGACCACCGAAGCTGAGCGCCACTTTCTGGAAGTTACGGCGCCCGCACCCCGCAACCATCGCGAACTGATCCAAAGAATCAGCAAACGCCGGCCGGCGCGCCGAGGACGGAATACCCTGCCAGGTCCGTCGCGGCTGCCGGCCGGCGTCGTTTCAGCCAATCGCGCGTATTGAAAAATCGGGCGGCGATGGCCGCGCTTGTCGGCAATCAGTCTGATCGCCTATGAAAGGGAGGCGCGGCGCGTGCGCGACCGGTTGGTCCGAGTTCCAAAACGCGGCCACCCCGGTAGGGAACCGCATCGGGACATCGACAAGCCGCGCCAAGCCATTCGCTGACGCGCGCAAATTATCTATCACGTGGAGGAATTTGGAATATGGCCGGCATACTCGACGGCAAAGTGGCGATCATCACCGGCGCCGCGTCTGGAATCGGACGCGCGACTTCACTGATTTTCGCGCGCGAGGGCGCGAAGCTGCTGCTCGCCGACCTGCAGGAAGAGGGCGGCGCCGAAACGCTCAAAATGGTCAAGGCGGCCGGCGGCGACGCGATCTTCTTCAAGGTTGACGTGTCCAAAGCGGCGGAAACCGAAGCGATGGTCGCCAAGGCGGTCGCGACCTACGGCAAGCTCGATTGCGCGTTCAACAACGCCGGAATCGACGGCAGGGGCGGCCGCGTGCATGAATGCACCGAAGAGAACTGGAACCGCGTGATGTCGATCAATCTGACCGGCGTATGGCTCTGCATGAAGGCCGAAATCGCGCAGATGCTGAAGCAGGGCAAGGGCGGCGCGATCGTCAACACCTCTTCGGACGCCGGCCTGATCGGCGTCGCCGGATTGCCGGCCTACGTCGCGGCGAAGCACGGCGTCGCAGGACTGACCAAGGCGGCCGCGATCGAATACGGACGGCACAATATCCGCGTCAACGCGGTCTGTCCGGGGCCGATCCGCACGCCGATGCTCGGCCGGCTGCTCAACGCGCGTCCCGAAGCGGAATCGAAAATGGCGCGGTCGGAACCGCTCAAGCGGCTCGGCGAACCCTCGGAGATCGGCGAGGCGGTGGCGTGGCTCTGTTCGGATCGCGCGTCATATGTGCACGGCCTGCCGATGCCGGTGGACGGCGGCTTCATGGCGCAATAGCTTAGCCATCATTCTCGATTGGCGGTCGAACTGAGGACGCGACGAAGGTCGCGTCCTCAATCTTTCTCTCACGGATCATCGCATGCTTATCATAGATGCGGCGAGATTGGACGAGATCGTTAAGACGCTAATTTCATCACCATGCCATCAGTTTCCCGCTGATAAGCAGCAAGCCCATGAAATTCCCCAGTCTCGCGGTATCTACGCAATCTTTTTGAGGGACGATATTCCAGATCATGAAGAAATGGTGCGCGGGCGTTGTCTTCGAGCTGGCTCGGCCGGTTTAATGCGCCATGGACATGAAGGAAATTTACGAAAGCGAATCTTCGACCAACATCGCGGTGGAGGTGGCATTAAAGCGCGTAGCGACCTGATTCAAAACGTGCTTGATCGAAATTATGCCCATACCCGAAGAGAGGCGCGGCATTGGATGGAAGAACACTGTTGTATCAATTGGTTCGAGATTCCTGACGACAATAACCTTCTGATTTGGGCCGAGCATCGATTACTCAGCGTTCTTCAGCCAATTTGGGGCGAGTAATAAACGTTCTCGGCGTTCGGGCGACGATAAATTAACTTCGCGCGGATCGGCTAGCTCGATAAGAAAAAGGCCGCCGATCGGCAGATCGGCGGCCTTCGTTCGTTAAAACCTTAGATACTGGGTTGGTCAGCCGAGCAGGGATTTGGCCACCGTCTCGCGATGAACCGGCGCATTGCCGAGATTCGCCTCTCCCGCCAGCGCCCGGCGATGGTACAGATGCATGTCGTGCTCCCAGGTGAAGCCGATGCCGCCGTGGACCTGAATCGCCTCGGACGTGACGTTCTTGGCCATGTCCGACGCGTACGCCTTGGCCATCGGCACGGACGAAGCCGCCTCGGCGACGCGTTCGTCCACCGTCCAGCAGGCGTAGTAGGTAAGCGAGCGGGCGTTCTCGACCGCGACCATCATATCGACGCACTTGTGCTTGACGGCCTGAAAGGAGCCGATCGGCTTGCCGAATTGCACGCGGGTCTTGGCGTAATCGACCGCGATATCGAGCGCCTTCTGCGCCGTGCCGACCATCTCGGCTGACAGCCCCGCCGTCGCGATATCGAGCGTGCGCCGCAGAATCGGCCATCCGCCGTCCGCCGCGCCGATCACCTCGCTGGCCGCGACGTTGTCGAACTTCACGTGGCACATCCGCCGCGTCATATCGACGGTTTTTAGCTGCGTGACCGTGACGCCTTTTTCCTTCGCCGGGACGCAGAGCAGCGTGATTCCGTTCTCGCCGGCGCCGCCGGTGCGCGCGGCGACGATAATGGCGTCGGCGACCTGCGCGTCAGGGACGAAGAATTTCTCGCCCGTAAGCGTGTAGCCGGAGCCTTTCTTCGCCGCCTTGAGCTCGATTCCGGCGGCGTCGAAACGGCCCGAGGCTTCCGCGATCGCGACCGTCGCGATAAATTTGCCGGCCGCGATCTTCGGCAGCAGGTCTTTTTTCTGCGCTTCCGATCCGCCTTCCATGATCGCCGGCCCGCCGAGCATCGTCGCGGCGAAGAACGGTCCCGGAACGATCGCCTTGCCCGCCTCTTCCGCGATTACGGTGAGGTCGAGGAACGAACCGCCCTGCCCGCCGTAGTTCTCGGGAATAATCAGTCCGGGCCATCCGAGTCCGACCAGCTTTTCCCAAAACGCCCCGTCATGCGCGGTTTCATGCGCCATCATCTGACGCACGAACTTGGTGGAACAGTTGTCGGTCAGGAACCGCTTGGCGGCGTCCCGCAGCATCTCCTGCTCTTCTGAAAACCCGAAGTCCAAGGCGATCTCCTTCTGGGTCCGGAGCGCACCGGCGTCCGGCCGCGATCAGCGCTTAATTTTTCACGATTTGGGGTAGCATTATCGTGCGCGCTGTCGCAAGCGAAAACTCGGCGGCGCGGAACGCGCCGGACGGGAAAGGAGCCTCTCGATGGCGGACGTGACAGCGGGCGAAACCGAACAACACAAGGCGGCGGTGCGCGACGAATTCACGCGCCAGGCCCCGGCCTATGCGACCGCGGCGGTGATTACCGACGCGCAGCGGCTGGCGCGGCTGGTCGAGGCGATCGATCCGCGGCCGGACGGCCGCGCGCTTGAAGTCGCGACCGGACCGGGGCATGTCGCGATGGCGCTGGCGGCGCGATGCGGCGAAGTGGTGGGCGTCGATCTCACGCCGGCGCCGCTGGAAATCGCGCGGCGCCTGAGCCGCGAGCGCGGCATTTCCAACATCAGCTTCGAACTCGGCGAGGCCGACCGGCTCCGTTTCGCCGACGGTGAATTTCAGCTCGTCGTCTGCCGCTTCGCGTTCCATCATTTCGAAAATCCCGAGGCGATTCTCGGCGAGATGCGCCGGGTATGCGCGCCCGGCGGAACGATCGCGGTCGAGGACCTTTTCGCCAGCGAGCATCCCGAACGGGCGCGCCGCTACAACCACGTCGAGCGCCTGCGTGACAGTTCGCATACGCGGGCCCTGGCGCCCTCGGAGTTGATCGCGATGACGGCGCGCGCGGGACTGGAAATCGAGCGGCTTTATTCGCTCGGCGGCAGGGTCGAGGCCGAGCCCTGGATGGCGGCGTCGCAAACCCCGCCCGAAAAGGCTCAGGAAGTGCGGCGCCTGCTCAACGAAGACGCGCTGCGCGATCTCAGCGGCGCGCGGCCGAAGATCGAAAACGGCCAGCTCACGTTCATCCAGCGCACGCTGGCCGTGATCTGCCGCAAGCTCTGAGCGGGCGGCGCTTCGCGCCGCTCAATGCAGGCGGCGCGGCGAAAGCAGCGCGAGCACGCCGCAGTATTGCAGCAGTCCGGCGCGGTCCGCGAGCGGGCCGATTTCGAAGCCGGTGAAAAATCCCGCCAGCGGAAGATTCGGAAATTGCCGGCCGATATAGGCGGAATCGTGGTCCGGAATTCCGTAGAGGCCGGCGCCGCGCGAGACGCAATCGAAGTAAAGTCCGAGCGCGGGCGGCGCGCCGGCGACGGCCTGCCCAAGCCGTTCGAGTTCGGCCTTGAGCTCCGCGCGCGAGCGCTCGCCGTCGCGCAGAGCGAAACCGATCAAATCGCCCGCGCGCGGACGGTGCGCGACCGCGATCGCACCGTGCTCGGGACTCGCGCCGACGACGTTGCGAATGAAAAAGCGGTTGCGCTCCAGCTCCCGCGCCTCGGGGTCGAGCGGGATCGCGGCGAAAACGTAGGCGAGCGCGCGCGGCAAATCGTCGGCCAGCGGGCCGGCCGCGGCGGCGAACACCTCCCACGCGCGGCGCTCGTCGAGTTCGAAAATCACGTTGTCGCGCACGGCGGTCACGCGATGGAGCGGGCCGAGTGGCGCGCACGCGCTGGCCGCGCCGATCGTGACCTCGAAATTCCCGCTCAGCAGCATCCCGGCGACCGAGTTGGAGCTCACGACGTCGCCGCAGAACTGAAACGTCTCGCCAGCCGCCCCGTCTTCGGTGGCGCCGCCGCCGACGATCGCGACGCCCGGCAGTTCGCGCTCCAGCGCCGCCAGAAACGGCTCGGCTTCGAGGTTGTAGCTGTCGGGAAACAGGCAGAGGAGATTGTTCGGGCCGAGATGGGGCCGCGCGGCGGCGGCCAGCTCGGCCGCGGCCTCGGCGGCGCGTCCGCGCGCCGGCGCCGTGAACATCCGCGCCGCCTTCAGGCTGTCGCCGCCAAAGACCATCACCGCGAGCGATCTGCTCGACTCGAATTCGCGTCCGTTGGCGATCGCGCCCAGCGCGCCGCATCCCGCCACCTCGCGCGTGCCGGCGGCCTCCGCGACCGCCCGCGTAATCATCGGAAAGGCTCCACCGTAGGCGCTCGCGGCAAAGCAGAGCGCGCCCTCGGCGGCCCTGAGACCGGCCTGCGCGAGCGCGGCGCCGGTCGCCTCGAGCGCCGCCGCGCGCGGATTCGCGGCGGTCGAATATCCCACGCCCGCGCGGATCATCGACGCCGCTCCCGCGTGGCGCGCGCGCGCCCGCCAGCCAGCTCCAGCAGCTCGACCATCCGGCGAATTCCCGCGCCGAGTTTCTTCACGGACATCCGCTCATTGACGCCATGCACGCCCTTCATTTCGCCCGGCGTCAGTTCGATCGGAATGAAGCCGTAGCAGTCGATATTTTTCTCGCGGAAATAATGGCTGTCGGTGAAGCCGGCGATCATCGTCGGCACGACGGCGGCATGCTCGCGCGCCGCCAGCTCCTGAATCGCCGTCATCATCCGGGAGTCGCGCGGCGACGAGACCGACGGAAAATTCAGCAGCACCTCGGTCTTCAGATTGGCGTCGCCCATCGCCTTGCTCACGTCCGCCATCGCCGTGATCGGATTCTCGCCCGGCAGCAGGCGCCCGTCAATTTCGGCCTCGGCGAGCGACGGAATGACGTTGGTCTTGTCGCCGGCGCGCAGCACGGTGGGCGTGAAGGTGTCGCGGACGAGGGCGTCGTGATGCGGGTCGGCGGTGAATTTGCGCGCGAACGCGGGGTCGCGCAGCGCGCGCGCCAAGCTGCGATATTGCGGCGGCCCGCCGTCGAGCGCGGCTATCTCGCGGAAGTAGTCGCGCACCGGATCGATCAAGCGGATCGGCGCGCGCCAGTTGTCGAGCCGATCGAGCGCGCGAGCGAGCCGCGTCACCGCCGTTTCGTCGGGCGGCATCGCGGCATGGTCGGCCGGTCCGGCCGCGGTGACGCGAATCCAGAGCGGAGTCTTTTCGGCGATCGAAACGGCGAAATATTCTTTTCCGTTGGGCCGCTTCTCGATCGCGCCGCCTTCGTTCAGCAGGTAGCCGGCGTCGGCGAAAAGGTCGCTCTCGTGCGCGACGGTCCATCCCGCGCCCATCTTGCCGCCCTCTTCCTCGTCGCCGGTGGCGATGAAAATCACGTCGCGGTCGAGCAAAATTCCGGCGCGCTTGATCGCCAGCATCGCCATCAGCTCGATCACGCCCGGACCTTTGTCGTCGAGCGAGCCGCGCCCCCAGATCTCGCCGTTCTTGATCTCGCCTGAAAAAGGCGGAACTTCCCATTCTTTCGGGTTCGCCGGCACGACGTCCATATGGCTCAGCAGAACGATCGACTTCGCATGACGGCCGATTCCGTGCAGGCGCGCCGCGATCACGCCGCGCCCCGGCGCCGGTTCCCATACCGTGGCCGGCACGCCATCGGAAAGAAACTTCTCTTTCAGCATCCGCGCCGCGCCCAGCTCGTCGCCGGGCGGATTCGTGGTGTCGATCCTGATGTAGTTCTGCAGCAGCGCGGTCGCTTCGCGCGTAAGCTGCGCGTAATCGATCGGCCGCGGCGGCGGCGCCGGTTCGACCAGCCGATGATCACTATTATGCGCGGCGGCGGCCGGCCGCGCCGGCCAGACGACGCCGGCGGCGAGCACGATTAGCGCGAATGCGCGCGCGATTCGAGCCGGCGTAAACCTGGCCATGCGGCCCGCGCGGCGGATGACAAGGCGGCTTCGCACGGGGTTAACGCTCGCCGTAATTGAAGATCTCGACCACCGTGCGCAGAAACGCCGCGGACGGCGCGCCGTCGATCGCGCGATGGTCGAAGGTCAGGCTGAGCGTCATCATCGAGCGCCGCGTGATTTCGCCGCGCCACACCGCCGGCTTCTCGACGATCCGGCCGACGCCGAGAATCCCGGTCTCGCCGGCGTTGAGAATCGGCGTGAAAGCGTCGATTCCGTAGTTGCCCAGGTTGGTGATCGTGAAAGTGCCGCCGCCGACCTCTTCAAGCGTGAGTTTGCCGGCGCGCGCGCGTTCGCCCAGCTCCCGGGTGCGCGCCGCGATCTCCTTGAGCGCCATCCGATTCGCGCCCGCGATCACAGGCACGATCAAACCGTCATCGAGCGCCACCGCCAGCCCGACGTTCACCTCGTCGTTGAGCAGGATCGCGCCGTCGCCGAAGCGCGCGTTCATCCGCGGATGGCGCGTCAGGGCGCGCGCGACCGCGTGAATCATCAAATCGCTGTAGGTGAAATCAAACTGCGTCTTCAGCCGTTCGCGCAGTTCCACCGCCGCGCTCACGTCGGCCTCGGTCGTAATCGTAAGCTGCGCCGAAGCGCTCAAGCTCGCATGCATCCGCTGCGCGATCGTGCGGCGCATCGCGGTGAGCGGCAGCGTGCGAACCGTCGGCTTTCCGGCGGCGGATGGCGCGGCTGGCGTCGCCGGCGATCTCATCGGCGCCGGAGCGGCCGGCGGTTCGGCGCCCTTTGCCGTCGCCGCGCGTTCCACGTCTTCGCGCGTGACCCGTCCGCCGGGGCCGCTGCCGGCGACCAAATCGAGGTTCACGCCCAATTCGGCGGCGCGCTTGCGGGCGATCGGAGTGATCGCGCGGCGCGCCCCGGTCGCCGCCGACTGCTCGGCAGCCGCCGCGGCCGATCGTTCGGCGCCGCCGTTCGCCGCTGATTCTTGCGCGGACCGCGCCGCTGGCGCGCCGTTGCCCACGCGCGCGGCGATCGCCGATACGTCCTCGCCCGGAGCGGCGAGCAGCGCGACCGCAAGGCCGCACGCCACCACCGCGCCCTCCGGATAGAGCCACGCCGCAAGCGTACCGGCCGCGGGCGCTTCGACGACGTAGAGCACCTTTTCGGTCTCGACCTCGTATAGCGGCTCGCCCGCCGCGACCGGCTCTCCCGGATGCTTGAAGAAACGCTGGATCGTCCCCTCATGCATCGTGAGGCCGAACTTGGGCATCGTGACTTCGACCGCCATGACAGGTGTATCCGGTGCAAGCGGCGCGCGGCGCGACTCGTACCTTTAGCGGCCGACCGCAGCGCGGATCGCCGCTTCGATTTTCGCCTCGTTGGCCAGCGCGGCTTTTTCCAGCGGCGGGCTGAACGGAATCGGCACGTCGAGCGTGGTGACGCGGCGGACGGGACCGTCGAGGAAATCGAACGCTTTCTCGCCGATAATCGCGGCGATATCGGCCGCGGCGCCACCGCGCCAGTGGCCTTCGTCAACCACCACCGCGCGATTGGTCTTCTCCACCGACGCGAGGATCGCCGCTTCGTCGAGCGGGACCAGCGTGCGCGGATCGATCACCTCGACGCTGATGTCCTCCCTGGCGAGTTTCTCGGCGACGCGGAGCGTGCGCGGAACCATCGCGCCGATCGCGACGACCGTCGCGTGCTCGCCCGTGCGCTTGATAGCGGCCTGCCCGAGCGGCACCAGATGGTCGCCGGCGGGAATTTCCTCGCGCTGGCCACCGAGGGCGCCATGCTCGAAAACGATCACCGGATTGTCGTCGCGAATCGCGCTTTTGAGCAGCCCCTTCATGTCGGAAGGATTCGACGGCACGACCAGCTTGATTCCCGGCACGCTCAGGAACTGCGCGTAAACGGTCTCCGAATGCTGCGCGGCCGCGCCGCCCATCGCGCCGTAAACGCAACGGAACGTGATCGGCATCCGCGCCTGCCCGCCCGACATGTAGCGCAGCTTGGCGGCCTGATTGCAGACCTGATCCATCGCGCAATAGAAGAAACTGGCGAATTCGACTTCGCAGATGGGCCGCGCGCCGGCCATCGCAGCGCCCACCGCCGCGCCGACGAATCCGGCCTCCGCGATCGGCGTATTGCGCACACGGCGCGGACCGAATTTATCAATCAAACCCTTGGTCGCACCGAAGGCGCTCAGCACCACGTCCTCGCCCATCACGAAGGTCAGCGGATCGCGCTCCATCTCTTCGCTGAGCGCCTGGTTGATCGCCTGAATGAATGTTGTCGGCATCGCCAATCGCCTCCGCCGCGCCTGATTCGTGAAGTTGCGAATTCAGCCGGAAAAAACGTCGTCGGTCACTTCCGCCGGATCGGGCAGCGGACTTTCGCGCGCGAATTTGACCGCGGCTTCCAGTTCCACCTCGGTCTCCGCGCGGATTTTCTTGAGTTCCGCGGCGCTTATCATGCCGGATTCCGCGGCGAACTTCTCGAAGCGAATCAGCGGACATCGCGCCTTCCATTCCGCGACTTCCTCTTCGCTGCGATACGAAGCCTTGCCGAGAAACGCCTGCTCGCCGACCACGTGCCCTTCCCATCGATACGTCTTGCACTCGATCAGCGTCGGTCCCTCGCCGGCGCGCGCCCGCGCGATCGCCTCGCTGGCGCAGCGATAGACCTCCAGCACGTCGTTGCCGTCGATCACGATTCCTGGAATTCCGTAGGCCTGCGCGCGCACCGCGATATCGGTGACCGAAGTCACCGTCTGCATCGGCGTGAATTCGCCGAAGCCGTTGTTCTCGCACACATAGATGACCGGCAGCTTCCACACCGCGGCAAGATTGAGCGATTCGTGAAAGGTGCCCTCGTTCGACGCGCCGTCGCCGAAAAAGCAGGCCGTCACCTCGTCGCGCTGCGTGACTACTGCGGCCAGCGCCGAGCCGGTCGCGATCGGGATGCCGCCGCCGACGATGCCGTTGGCGCCGAGAATCCCGAGCGAGAAATCAACGATGTGCATCGAGCCGCCCTTGCCTTTGCAGTAGCCCGTGCGCTTGCCGAAAATCTCGGCCATCATGCGGTCGAGCCGGCCGCCCTTGGCGATCAGATGGCCGTGGCCGCGATGGGTCGAAGTGATGCGGTCGGCCGGGCGCAAGGCCGCGCAGACGCCGGTCGCGCTCGCCTCCTCGCCGATCGAAACGTGCACGAAGCCGGGTATTTCGCTGGCCGTCGCCAAATCCCGCACCTGCGTCTCGAACAGCCGTATCCGCGTCATCATGCGGTACATCTCGAGCATCTTGTCTTTGCCGAGATCCATCGATCGTCACCTCGCTGGCGGCGGAACTTCGCGGCTACTTTGCGCCGATCCGGCGGCCCCGGTCAAACCGGCTTCGGCCGTGGTTTGATCGCGCGGCGCGCCGCGCTAGAACATCGGCGATGGCTCCGGAAACGACCGTATCCGATGAAGTTCGGGCGCGTTCGCACGCCCGCGCGCCGCGGCGACCCCCTCCGCTCGACGCCGCGGCGGCCGGCCGCGCGCTCCGGATCCTGCGCCGCGAATCGCGCAACTGGAACGCTCCCGTGCTTACCCTGATGGCGGCGGAGAAGCACGATCCTTTCCTGACGCTGATCGGCTGCATACTCAGTCTCCGCACCAAGGACGAAACGACGGCGGTCGCCGCGCCGCGACTGTTCGAGCGCGCGCGCACGCCGCACGCGATGCTGGAGCTGACGGCCGAAGAGATCGAGCGGCTGATCTTTCCGGTCGGCTTTTACCGCACCAAGGCGCGGGTGATTCTCGGCATCTGCCGCGACCTGCTCGAGCGTTTCGGCGGACGCGTGCCCGACGACCTCGACGCGCTGATCACGCTCAAGGGCGTCGGCCGCAAGACGGCGAATCTCGTGATCACCGAATCGTTCCGCAAACCCGGCATCTGCGTCGATACCCATGTCCATCGCATCTCGAACCGCTGGGGCTTGGCGCGCACGAAAACTCCCGACCATACCGAGCAGGCATTGCGCGCGGTCCTGCCGCGCCGCCATTGGCTCGAGATCAATCCGCTGCTGGTGGCGCTGGGACAGACGATTTGCCATCCGACGTCGCCGCGATGCACGCAGTGTCCGGTTGCGCAAATCTGTCCGCGTATCGGCGTGACCCGATCGCGCTGAAACCAGGCGGCGGCAATTTTCGGAAAATAGACATTCAGGAGTCCAGTCATGGCGATCGAAGCAGGATTTATCGGATTGGGAGCGATGGGCGCGCCGATGGCGGCGAATCTGCTCGCCGCCGGCGTCAAGCTGACGGTCCACAACCGCACCGCCGCCAGGGCCGAACCGCTGCGCGCGCAAGGCGCGATCATCGCGCCGGCCGCCGGCGACGCCGCGCAGCCGGGCGGCATCGTGATGACGATGCTGGCCGACGACGGCGCGGTGGAAAGCGTGGTCGGCGGGCCCGGCGGAATCGCCGCGCGGCTCGGCGCCGGGGGCGTGCACGTGTCGATGAGCACGATCGCTCCGGCCACGGCGCGCCGCCTCGCGCGGATTCATCAGGCGCATGGCGGTTTTTACCTGGCGGCGCCGGTATTCGGCCGTCCCGACAACGCCGCCGCCCGCCAGCTTGTCGTATGCGTCTCCGGGCCGGCGGCGGCCAAACAGCGAGTACGGCCATTGCTCGACGCGGTCGGCTGCGCCGTCTTCGATTACGGAGAGGACGCCGGCGCCGCCAACGTCGCCAAACTGACCGGCAATTTCCTGATCGCGGCGGCGCTCGAAGCGATGGGCGAAGCGTTCACGATGGCCGAACGCAACGGCGTCGAGCGAACCAAAGTCGCCGAGATGCTGGGCAAAACGCTCTTCGCGTGCCCGGTCTATCAGCGCTACGGCGAAGCGGTCGCGAAAAAGCAACATCTCCCCGCCGGCTTCGCGCTGCCGCTGGGCCTGAAAGACGTTGAGCTGGTGCTCCAGACCGGCCGGGAGGCGAACGTGCCGATGCCCATTGCGTCGCTCGTCCGCGACCGGCTGATCGCGGCGCTCGCGCATGGCCGGGCCGGGATGGACTGGTCCGCCCTGGCGCTCGGCGTGCTCGACGACGCGGGAATCGAATGAATCGAATCGAAAATCGTCGAATCGTCCGGGGAACTCCGCGTGTGGAGACCCGGCCGCGTCAGAAGGATTCGCGTCGCGCCCGAATCCGAATCGTCGGATAGTCCGTATATCCAACAGCAAGCGCCGCCGCGCAATCTTCAGCCGGAAACAATTTGATTGCGAAACGAATTAGGCTAAATTACTGTTGAGGCAAGATTCCCATCGGCGATCGCGCCTTTAGTCAATTCACGTGCCAGAATCCCGCCGCGACGAGCAGAAACTCTGGCTGATCCTTTTCCAGATCAGAAGCGTACGGTCGCGCCTGAATCTGCTTGCCACCCAGCAGTGGCTGTTTACGACGCTCGCGCTGATGATTGGCGGCGCGGCGTTGATTCTGATCGCCGCTGCTAAATTAGGCCCGTTTGGCTTTTTGGGCGTATCCGCCGCCGTACTGCTCATCGCCGCGAGCGGCATCTTCGCCGCCGCGCGGCGCGGATGGGCGGCGCGGGTTGACGCCGCCAGCGCGGCCGGATTGGCCGATCGGCGCGCCGATCTCAAGGGCCGCCTGACGACCGTTCTCGCCCTTTCCGAGTCGGCTAAACAAGCTCAATTGTGGCCGTTTCTGGTCGAAGACACCTACGCGATGCGCGATGATTTCGAGCCCCGGCGTATCGAGCCACGCCTGGTTTCGCGCTCGCTAGGCGCGCTCATGGCGGCTCTTTTGCTCGCCGTGATGGCGCTGCCCAACCTGAATCGCGGCGGCGCCGCGGCCCGCCAAATCGCGTCCGGCGGCGCCGCGGGCGGCCAGGTCACGGCCGATTTGAGCCAGCTCCAGATCCAGCCCGCCGACCCCGCGCTACAGCCCAACGCTCAAATCTATGCCGATCCCGAAACCCTCCGCCGCCTGCAACAGAAGCTCGAGGCCGAAGGTTCGCCGCATCAGCGCAAGGGCCTCGGCGGGCTGATGGATAAAGCGCGGCATTTCGCCGACGCCTTTCAACATCAATTGACCGGACGCAATCCGGAAGCCGGCGCGCCGCTCAATCTCCGCCTGACCGATCGCAATCCGGGCCGCGCGTCCGGCGGACCCAACGGCGGCGGCCAATCGCGGCAAATGGCCCAAAACTCCGCCAACGCGAACGCCCATCGCGGCGCCGCCGGGGCGGCCTCCAACGGCCGTCGCGCGAGTCGGCCAGGCGCGTCTCCGCCGGCTGCGATTCCGGGCTCGCAGGCCGATCAAATGGCGAAAAACAGCGCTGGCGCGACTTCGCAACCGGATCAGAATTCGAACTCCAGTCAGGCCGGCGCCAATAACAACGCGAATCCGCCCGAGCAGGACGCCGCGAACGATTTCGGCGGCGGCGCCAATCACGGCATCGGCGCCGACCCCGGACATCTGTTCGGCCCGCCCGCGCCGCAGCCGTTCGGCAGCGACAGCTTCAAGATTGCGATCGACGCCGAACCCTCGGACGAAGCCAGCGCGCCCGGCAGTCCGGCCTATCTGCCGCCCAAGGTGCGCGTGCCGCTCAACCCGAACCAGTTGCCCGACGAGCCGATCGCGCGCGCCGCGGTGCCGGCCACCGAGCAAACGATTATCAAGCGAGTGTTCGACCGATGAGCGAAGCCCAGGCGGCGATTGCCCAGCCCACGATTTCGGACTTCGCCCGCACCTTCCGCCGGGTTCAGGCGGAAATTCACAAGGCGATTATCGGCCATGAGGAGGCCGTCGAGGAACTGCTCGGCGCGCTGTTCGCGGGCGGCCACGTTTTGATCGAAGGCGTGCCCGGCACCGGCAAGACCACGCTGGTCAAAACGCTGGGGCTCGCGCTCAACCTGAGCTTCGGGCGGATCCAGTTCACCGTCGATCTGATGCCGGCGGATATCACCGGCACCCGCGTGATTCTTTCCGCCGGCGACGGCCATCGCGAGTTCAGTTTTCAGCCGGGCCCGATCTTCTGCCATATCCTGCTCGGCGACGAAATCAACCGCGCCACGCCCAAGACCCAATCCGCATTGCTCGAAGCGATGGCGGAATTGCAGGTGACGGTCGGCTCGACCACCTACCCGCTCGCGCCGCCGTACTTCGTGATGGCGACGCTGAATCCGATCGAGATGGAGGGCACCTATCCGCTGCCCGAGGCGCAGCTTGATCGCTTCCTGTTCAAGGTGCGGCTCGCCTATCCGGGCGAGGAAGAGCTGGTCCGCATCATCACCGCGACCACCGGGCCGGAGGCGGCCGGCGTCGAGCCGGTGTTCGCGGCCGGCGAGGCGGCGGCGAAAATCGAGGGCCTCAAGCGGCTCGTGCGCGAGGTGCTGGTGGCGCCGCAAATCGAGCAGTACGCGGCGCGGATGGTCCGCGCGACGCAGCCGCACAATTCCCGCGCGCTCGGCGATCTGCACAACCGCGTCAGAATCGACGCGGTCGATCGCTACGTGTCGTTCGGCTCGAGTCCGCGCGGCGCGCTCGCGCTGATCATGGGCGCGAAAGTGCGCGCGATGCTCGACGGGCGCGCCAACGTCGCCTACGACGATATCGATCGGCTCGCCCACGCCGCCCTGGAACATCGCATCATGCTCAACTACGCCGCCCATTCGGACAATGTCGACGCCGCCCAGATCGTCGATCAGGTGGTCAAGGCCATACGCGCCGCACGCGCGTAATCAGGTCGTGCAACCATGCTCGCCGCGCGCGCGTTCGAGCCCGATTTTCTCCGCCGCCTCGACGGCCTGATGATGCAGGCGCGGCGCATCCGCGCGCCGCGCGCCGGCCGGCGCGTCCTCGGCCGCAGCCAGGGCGCCGGAATCGAACTGGAGGATTTCCGCGAGTACGCGCCGGGCGACGATTTGCGCTTCCTCGACTGGAACGCGCTCGCCCGTCTTGACGACCTGAAAATCCGCACCTTTCGCCCCGAACGGCAAATCGAAGTGACGATCATGGTGGACGCGAGCGCCTCGATGGGCCTGCCGGCGGACGACGACAAGCTCGGCTTCGCGCTGACGCTCGCGGCGGGACTCGCGTATATCGGAATGAGCGAGAACGATCCCGTGCGGATCGCGGTTTTTTCGGGTCACGGGCCGGCCGCCCGCTTCGCGGCGACGCCCTTTTTCCGCCGCCGCGAAAGCTACGCCGAATTCCGTCCGTTCTTCGGCGCGGTGCGGGGCGGCGGCGAAACCCGGTTGAGCGAGGCCGCGGGCCTGCTTCTGGGCCAGCGGCGCGCGCCCGGAGTCGCGATGATCGTTTCCGATTTCCTGGTCGGTCCGGGCGACTACGAAACCGCCTTCAACGACCTGCTCGCGGCGGGCTTCGAGGCCAAGGCCGTGCACGTGATGGGCGATCGCGAGAGCGCGGTGGACTACCCGCCGGGCAATTATCGGGTGCGCGATTGCGAAACCGGCGTGGTGCGCGACGTGAGTTTCGGGCCGCGCGAAATGGAGGAGTGCCGGCGGCGGATCGCGGCGCACGCCGAGGCGCTCGCGGACTTCTGCAAGCGGCGCGGCGTGATGTATGCGCGGGCCTTCGGCGCGTCGAAGCTCGACGAGGTCGTGGTCAATGAATTTCCGCGGCTGGGAGTGATGGCCTGACGATGGGCCTGCTCAATCCCGCCAATCTGCTTTACGCGCTCAGCGTCGCCGCGCTGATCGCCATCTACCTGCGCGCGCGTTCGCGGCCGACGATCGAAGTCTCGAGCCTGATTATCTTCGAAGAGGCGCCCGCGCCCGTCGCCAACAGCCGCGTGCTGCGGCTTGATTTGCCGTTCTGGCTCGAGGCGCTGGCGCTGGGCGCGCTCTCGCTGGCGCTCGCCGGCTTCTATTTCCGGGTTTACGGCGCCGCCGGCGGCCATCGCACGCACGCCCTGGTTTTCGATCTGGGCGCCGCGATGAACGCGCGGGGCGACGACGGCACGGCGTTCGACGCCGCCCGCGCGGCGGCCCGGCGCGTGATCGCGAACGCGCCCGAGGGCGATTCCTTCGCGATCGTCACGTACGCGCTCGCGGCCGGCGCCGCCGGTGCGCCCACCGCCGGCCGCGCCGAACTGAACCGCGTCCTTGACGGCCTCAAACCGACGGACGTCGCCGCGAATCCGGCGGCGCTGCGGGCGGCGCTGGTTGACGCCCGCGCGGCCGACACGATCGACCTGTTCGCAAACCGGCCGGCACCGCCGGTGATCGTCGAAGACGCGGGCCTGACCGCGCCGCCGCGGTTCCATCGCGTCGGCGCGAACGCCGCGAATCTGGCGATCGTCTCGCTCGATCCGGGCGTGCCGCGATCGAGCCTCGGCCGCGCGCTGATTCGCAATTTCTCGTACCATCCCCAGACCTGCGAGCTTGAAATCACCGCCGGCGGGCGCACCGTGTTTCATTCGGGCTTTATCATCGAGCCGCGCGCGGAGCTGGTCGTGCCGTTCGGACCGGTGCATGACGGCGGGCTGGTCGAGGCGCAAATCCTGACCCGCGACGGACTGGCGGCCGACAACGTCCGTTACGCGCTCGCGCCCTCGATCGCGCAGATGCGCGCGCTGGTGTTGTCGCCCGATCCGGGAGTTCGCGACGACCTCGCGCGGATCCTGCTGGCGATCAATCCGAACTTCCTGGTCACGGCGGCGGATCCGAACCTCACCAACGCCTTCGACCGCCGGCAGCGCTTCGCGCTCGCGATGCTGCACGATTGCGGCGACGCCGGCGTCGCCGCGGACGCGCGGCTGTACATTTTTCCCGAACCGCTGCTGATCGGCACCAAACAGCCGCCGATCCTGCCGGTGACCGGCTCGGTCGCGGCGGCGGAGATGCGACGGCGCGCGGGCGTGGGCGAATTGGCGACGCCGGTGCTGCTCGGTCCGGCGCGCATCGTGAAGCTGCCGGGATGGATGGAGGCGACGTCGGAGGGCGGCGGCGCCGGCGAGCGCGACGAATTCGCGCTGACCGCGGCGGGACGCGCGCGCGACGGCGCGGTCGGAATGATCGCGTTCGACGTGCGCAATCATCTGCTGCTCGATCCCGACCGGCTCGACGCGCTGCTCGCGGCGATCGGCACGATTCGGCGCCTGATCGCTCCGCCGGACGTGATGATCGAGCCGACCGGCGCAATCGTGACGGCGCCGGTTTTCGCGCGCGCCGCGCTGCTCGCGCCCGACGGCGGCCGGCGCATGCTGACGCCGGATCGCTGGGGCCGCGTGCGCTTCCAGCCGCTGCTGGCGGGGCGCTACACTCTTGCCGGCGGCGGCCAAACGATTTCCATCTACGCCAATTATTACGACGCCGGCGAATCCGATTTGAGCGGCGCGGCGCCGCCAGCGGCCGTATCATCCAGTCCGCCGCGCGCGGCCCCGGCGCCGGCGGCCGGCGCGCGCCATTACCATGCGCGCACGATCGGGACCCTGCTGGCCGCGGCCGCGCTGATGCTCTTCCTGCTCGAATCGATCGTGCTGACGCGGCGCGCGGCGCGCTGGAGCGCGCGTCATGTTTGAGCGGCCCGAATATCTTTGGCTGCTGGCGGGCGCGCCGCTGATCGCCGCGCCCGCGGTGCTGGCGTATCGGGCGGGCGCGCGGCTGGCCGGAGCGCTTTCGCTCGCGATGCGGCTGGGCGCGCTTGCCGCGCTGGTCATGATGCTGGCGGGCGCGCAGCGGCCGGTCACGACCCGAACGCGCCACATGGCGGTAGTGGCGGCGCTCGACCAGTCGGCGTCGATCGCTCCCGATCAGGCGGCGTGGATGGCGCGTCAAATCGCGAGCCTGCGCGCGGCGATGGATCCGCACGATCGGCTCGGCGTGGTCGGCTTCGGACGCGACGCCCGCCTGCTCGCGCCGCTGCGGGACCCGCGGCTGCTGGCGCTAGCGCACGCCAGCGCCGACCCGGGCGCGACCGATATCGGCGGCGCGCTGACGATGGCCGCCGGCCTGTTCGCGCCGAATGCGGAAAAACGCGTGTACCTGTTGACCGACGGCAATCAGACGGTCGGCGGCGCGCGCTCGGCCGCCGCCAGTCTGGCGGAAACCGGCATCCGGATCTTCACGGCGGCGCCGCCGCCCTCGGCCAACGCGCGGGTCGCGCTGGTCAAATTCGCCGCGCCGGCCGCGGTTCACGCGGGCGAAAGCTTCGCGCTCGATCTGGAACTCGACAGCGAAGCGCCGCATCCGGTCGCCGCGCGGGTCGCGCTGGCGGCGGACGGCGAACGGCTTGGCGATCAAAATGTGGCGCTCAAGCCCGGCATCAACCGCTTCAAACTTCCCTACCAGATCGATCGGCCGGGCGCTTATCTGATGACGGCGTCGGTCGCGGTGGATGCTCCCGAGATCAGCGTGAATCCAACAGCCACGGCGGCAGTCTCGGTAATCGCGCCGCCGCGCGTCCTGATGATTGCGACCACGCCGCCGGAAAGCGTGCTCCGCGCACTCAGCCTGCGCCATTACGACGTCGCGAACGCGGCGCCGCGCGGCTTGCCCGCCGATCCGCGCGCCTATCTGGCCTACCAGGCGGTGATTATCGCGAATGTGGCCGCCGACGCGATTTCACCGGAGGCCGAGACGGCGCTGAGCCGCTACGTCGCCGATTACGGCGGCGGGTTGATCGTTACGGGCGATACGCTGCGCGATGCGCGCTTTCACGGCACGCCGCTGGAAAAGGTGCTGCCGATTAAATTCGAGCCGCAACCGCCGCCGCCCACCCGTGAGCCGATCGCGGTCTATCTGCTGATCGATCGATCGAATTCGATGAGCTACAACTCCCGTTTTCCGGCGGTGCGCGACGGCGAGCGGATCCGCTATGCGAAAGAAGCGGCGATCGCCCTGCTCAACCAGCTCGACGACACCGATTACGCGGGCGTTATCGCCTTCGATTCGGAACCCTACGTGCTGGGCCATATGAAGCCCCTTGGAGAAGACCGTTCGGAATTGATCGGCCGGGTCGACCGGCTGGAACCCGGCGGCGGCACCGACTTCAAGGAGGCGCTGGAGATCGCCCAGCGCGAAATCCTGGCGACCGGATTGCCGGTGCGCGAAGTGATTCTGCTGACCGACGGCGACACCAACCGCCAGTATCACGACCACGACCAGTTGATGGCCGATTACGCCAAGGAGGGCATCCCGGTCTCGACCATCCGGATTGGCCCGGACCTGGAGAATCTGCGCCTGCTGCAGGATTTCGCGCACGCGACCGGCGGAATTTTCTACCGCGTCGAGGATATTACGAAGCTCCCGCAACTGCTGGTGCATCTGACGCACGAAGCGCAGAACTTCAAGCATCACGAGCGCACCACGGTCGAGATGGCCTCGGCCAGCGCGATTCTGAACGGAATCGCGCCGCGCGAAGTGCCGACGATGGAGTTCTTCGCCGCCATGGAGCCCAAGGAAGGCGCCGAAGTTCCCCTGCTGATCCACAGTCCGAACCGGAGCACGCCGCTGCTGGTGACCTGGCAATACCAGCTTGGCCGCAGCGCCGTGTTCGCGGCGGATCCGGATTCGATCGGTTCGCTGGCGTGGCTGCGCTGGGATCGTTACGCCGAGTTCTGGTCGCAACTGGTGGATTGGGTGGCGCGGCCGGGCGATTCGGGATTGTTCACGGTGCGGGTGCGGCCCGCCGCCAACGGCGCCCTGACGATCGAAGCGGATACCGCGGACGCGTCGCCGGCGCCGAACCTCTATGCGCGGATCGCCGGCGGCGGCCACGCCACGGATATCGCGATGACGGAAGTCGGACCCGCCCGCTATCGCGGCGAGTCGGCGCCGCTGCCGCGCGGCAAGTACGCCGTCACGCTGATGTTGAAAGTGGGCGACACCGAGAAGGCGCTGCTCGAAAGGCCGATCGCGGTGGCGGGTTCGGAACCGTCGGACGCGGCGGAGATGCGGATCAAGCCGGCAAACCGGCGGCTGCTGCGCGCGATCGCAAGCGAATCGGGAGGGGTGTTCGCGCCGTCAATTTCCAGCCTAGTGCGCCGTTCGGGCGCGACCGTGGCCGGTTACCGCTCGCTCGCGCCGATTTTGCTGCCGCTGGCGATCCTGCTGATGCTGGGCGACGTGTTTGTGCGGCGGCGGATGATCGGCGATTAGTCGGCGCGAGCAATCCTGGAATCGCCCGACTTGGCGCACTTGCGACAAAACAAACGCGTCAAAATCCAAAATAACGGCGTGGCGGGTTAGTAAAACGCCGGACCGCGACGCAGGGCGGAGGCAAATCCCGATCCGCCCCAGGTTTCCGGTTACGAAGATCGCTTGAGCGGCCGTCCGCGAGCGCGCTTTACGGCGTCGCGGAGGAGCCAGCTCATCCGAGATTGCGCAGTTCTTCGAGTTGCGCGGCGCCTTGATGCATCCGCCACTCGTCGATCGCTTCGACGTTGAAGCGCCAGTCGCTGCCGATTTTGAAGCCGGGCAACTGCCCTTTCTTCAGCAACCGGTAGATCGTCGAGCGATGAACGCGCAGGTAGTCGGAGAGCTCACTGACAGTCAGAACTTTTGCATCGGCTAACATCGCAGATTTCTTCCTTTTTTGGCGCTCTTGCCGCGCACCATCCACCTCGTCATTCCGCTGGAGGGGGGGATTTGGGCGCGGGACGCTGTTTTGCCTCGAATTTCGCATTGTCAAACCGTCCGCTTCGATCAGTCCCATGCGTCGCGACCGCCGCGCGACGCTGACAGCCCGAACTAAAAACCGTACCGTCTTCTGAATCCCGTTTTCGGCATTTTATCGACGCGGTTATACACAATTGGATTAAAATATCCGCAGGTCACGGTCAAGCTATCATTTGGCGATTTTTCAGGATGTATCATCCATTTTATAGCGTCAATTGATGCTTTACTGGTACAGATTTCGCTCTCCTGAACTTGCCCGGAAAGCTTGGGTTCGATTCAATGGCCTAATCGAAATGCTTACGCCTTATAAGACGCGCATTCTCCGGTTCGGTTACAAAAATCTTTTCGGCGTGAATTGCGCGATAAAGATTGCTGATAGCGGTCCGACCTCGCTTGCGGCGTGATACGGGTTGCCGCGAGAATGGCCGAAACTCGCGATGCCGATACCGTACGGAACCTATCGCTACGAAATCTGGCGCGCTGGCGCGCTGGCCGCCGTCGAAGAAGCTTTGATCGCGCCGGGGTATCTGCGCGGCGAGCGGCGCACGGCCGAGGGCGCCAATCTGCACGCGGTCGAGGCGACGCTGGCGGCGGACGGTGCGATCATGCGGATTGCGCTGCGCTATCAACGCGGGATGTTCAAACGCGACGCCGTTTACGAGGCTGTGGACGAAACCTTGCGGGGCAGTGTGAGCGCGGTGGCCGGGCGCAACGAAGTCATTGTCAAGCTGGGGCGTTTCCGCGAGCTCGATGCGGACCTGGTGATATGCCGGGCGCTGATCATCGCGCGGACGCGCGCGCGCGGCCAGCGTCGTTTGACGGGAAGAGTGGCGGTCATTGATCCGAATACGCTCGTGGCCGCATCCTACAAGCAAACCTACAGTCAGGTGGATGACGCGGGCCTGCGATGGCGTCGAGAGGCGCGGATGGGCGAAAGCGAAACGATCGAACTCGACGCCGACGGCCGGATCGCGCGGATTCGCGATGAGTGGGGAGGCGAGGCCCGTCTGGCGAAATTCGCGCCCGCCGCGCCGCGCTGAGGCTCAGGCGGCGGCTTTTTCCACCGGCATCTTGCAATCGCCGTCGAAGATCGCGCCCTCGTTGAGCACCAATCGCGGCGTGCTGATGGTGCATCGCAAACGCGCCGTGGGCAACGCTTCGACGCGCTCGCGCGCGATAATCTCGCCGCTCAAGGTTCCGGCGATGGTGATCCGGTTGGCCGCGATGCGCGCGGTCACGATCGCGCCCTGCGCGATAACGAGGTCGTCGGCGCTGATCTCGCCTTCGACTTCGCCTTCGATTTTGGCCGGCGCCTTGAAGATCAGTTTGCCGGAAACCTTGGCGCCCTTGCCGATGCGTGAATTGAAAGCGGTTTCGTCGAGCACAGCCATCCGAGTCGGTCCCCCTTTTCGCGACTGAACCGAAATGATGCCGGGAATGGCTAAGCGGGGCAATCGAAATCGGCCGCCTGCGGAATAATTCACGATACCGCGGATGCGGACCTGTGTTATGCTGCGTGATACCGCTCTTTAATGGCGATTTTAGAGGTTTTCCGAATGAATCGCGGCTGGTTGACGGGATTGATCGCGATGCTGATCGGCGCGGCGGCGATCGGCGGCGTTGGATGTACGCGCAGGCCGGCGAATGCGCCGGGGAATACCAGTTCCTCGATGGCCGCGCCGGCGCCGCCCGGGAGCGCGTCCGGAGATTCAGGCGTTTATGGCTTTTCTGGAGCAAGAGTTCCGGACGGCGATCCGCAGGGGGTTATCGGCGAATGTATCTGGATATACGACGCCGACAACCACAATCAGGTCGCCAAAGGCGACTGTATCGAGAGCGCGCCGGGAAAATTCCGCGTCCGGCTGAAGCCCGGCCGTTATGTCGTGCGCGGTCCGGGCGGAAGCAAACCGATCGAGGTCAAACCGGGCGGTTGGATCAGGATCATGTCGATCGTCGCCCTGCCGATGTCGCCGTAGGATTCGATCTGCCGACGATTGCGGTCGCGCCGCCGGGGCGAATTGAATTCGCGGGCGGAAGCGAATTATTTTCAATCCTTGGGCAACGCGCGGGTGCGCATCAAATTAATTTACGGAAGAGCTGAATGTTCGATTTCAAAGGCAAAGTCGCGCTGATCACCGGCGGAACGCGCGGACTCGGTCGCGCGATCGCGATGCAACTGGCCAGGGGCGGCGCGACGATCGCGCTCAATTACCGGCGCGACGAGGAAAGCGCCAAGCGCACGCTCGCCGAAGTGCGCGCCCATGCGCCGCGATCGATTCTGATCCGCGCCGACATGGAGCACGACGCGGAAGTGCGCGCGATGGTCGCGGCGGCGGCGCAGGAATTCGGCAGGCTCGACTTTCTGGTCGTCAACGCGGCGGCGACCGCGTTCAAGCCGCTGCTCGAAGTGAAACCGCACAACCTGACGCGCACCTTCAATCTGAGCGTGGGAGGTTTCGTCGCCGCGGTGCAGGAAGCCGGCAAATTCATGGGCGAAGGCGGACGAATCATAATGATTTCCGGAATCGATTCGATTCGCCATCTGCCGGGACACGGCGTGCTTGGCGCGGCCAAAGCCGCGATGGAAGCGATGGTGCGCGACTTCGCGTTCGAGCTGGGCCGCCGCGCGATCACCGTCAACGGCGTGAACTTCGGGATGATCGACAGCGATTCGTCGCGAATCTATTTCGGCGACGATTTCCAGCGCGCGCTCGACGTGACCGCGGCCCGCACCGCGCTGGGCCGGCTGCCCGAACTGGATGAAATCGCCGCGGTGGCCGCGCTGCTGTGCACGCCCGAGGCGCGCTATCTGACGGCGCAGACGCTGATGGTTGACGGCGGGCTGACGCTGGCGTCGCCGCTGGCGCGCTGACCAAAATCCGGATTGCGGCGGCCGGCGACGCGTCGGGATGGAGTTTTCGCATGGCGAACGAAAATCGACCTGCATGGACGGCGGGCGCGCCCGTCAACGGCGTCGCTCATCTCAAGACCGGCGGCGAAATCGCGCGGCTGAAGCAAAGCGCGCAATGGGCCAACGGCGATCGCGCCGCCGAGAGTCTGGCGAAAAACGGCGAATTGAGCGTGACGCTGATGGCGCTGAAGCGCGGCGCCGCGCTAAAGGAGCATCACGCACGCGGCACGGTCGCGGTGACGGTTCTGGCCGGCGCGATCCGGCTCAACGGCGTGGATTACGCGGCCGGCGACGTCGCGGTAATCGATCGCGAGATTCCGCACGCGGTCGAGGCGCTCGAGGAAAGCGCGCTGCTGTTGACGGCCGCGCTCGGATAGACCGGGCGAACTAGACGCGGCAGAGCAGGCCGCCGTCAACCGCGATCGCCTCGCCGGTCACGAAACTGGAGGCGGGCGAAACCAGATAGAGCAGCGCGCCCGAAATCTCTTCGGGTTTGAGCAGGCGGCGATAGGGCAGATATTTAATCAGCCGCTCGCTGAATTCACCCGCTTCCAGCGCCGGACTGCCGGGCTCCTCGGTCCAGCCGCATTCGAGCAGATTGATTCGCACCTTCCGCCGCGCCCATTCGAGCGCGAGCGCGCGCACCAGATTGCGAACGGCGCCCTTGGCGGCGCAATAAAGCGAAGCGTTGGGAACGCCCCGCTCCGCCATTACGTTGGTAATCGCAACGATCGATCCGCCGCCGCGCTGAAGCATCACGCGGCCAATTTCCTGAAGCGCCATCCAGACCGCTTTGAAGTTTTCATCCATCACGCGGTCGTAGGCGGAATCGTCGATCGTTTCGACCGGCGCGTAGAGGGGCGCATCGAGCGCGGTGACAAGGATGTCGAGACCGCCGAGCGCGGTGACGGCGCCGTCGGCGGTCGCTGCCAAATCGGCGCGGATCGAGGCGCGCTGGGTGCGCGCCGCCGCCTTGACGCCGAGCGCCTGCGCGGCCCTGGCGGCCTGCTTCAGAGACTCGTCGGCGCCGACGTCCTGCGACGCAAGCATCACGTTCGCGCCCGCCTCGGCCAGGGTGAGCGCGGCGACGCGGCCGACCGGATGCTCCGCGCCGACGATCAGCGCCGCTTTGCCCGCGAGCGAATAATCCCGCAAACCGGATGGAAGGTTTTTTTGATCAGCCATGGGCGACCTCGATGATGCGCGGCGGGCGGGTCAGGCGGGATTGCCGGGCGCCACGCCGGTCGGCACGACGCCGCCGGCCAAGCCGCCGCCGTCGATGATGATCAACTCGCCGTTGATATGGTCGGACGCGTCGGAAGCGAGAAACACCGCAAGCGGCCCGACGTCCTCGTCGTTGCCGGGACGGCCTATGGGGATGAATTTGCCGCCCTTGAAGAATTTCATCATCGCTTCGTTGTGCGGAAAGATGCCGGGGACGATGCAGTTCGTCTGGATATGATTGTCCGCATAGGTCAGCGCCAGCGAACGCGTGAGCTGCAGGACGGCGCCCTTGGAGCAGGCGTACATGTAATTGTGCTTGCCGCCGCGCAGGCCGTATCCGGAAGCGACGTTGATGATTTTGCCGCGGCCCGCCCTGAGCATATGGGGGATTACGGCGCGCGCGCAGAAAAACTGGCTGGAGAGATTCACGTCGATGCCGCGGCGCCATTCGTTGTCGGTGATTTGATCGATCGGCTTGCCGAAGGAGTCCTCGCCGATGCCGGCATTGTTGACCATCACGTCAACCCGGCCGAACTCCTTTACCGCCGCCGCGACCATCGCGTTCACGTCATCGGAGCGGCCGACGTCGGTCGGCACGACCAGGCATCTGCGTCCGGCCGCTTCGACCAGCGCCCTGGTTTCGTTGAGCTGATCGAGCGTGCGCGCCGCGGCGACGATGTCGGCGCCGCAATTGGCGAAGCGCACGGCCATCGCGCGGCCGAGGCCGCGGCCGCCGCCGGTGATGATGGCGACCTTGCCGTCGAGTTTGAAGCGGTCGAGTATCATGGGACCTCCGCGCGGCGGGCGAACCTTTCGGCCCGCATCAGATTCAAACTTAGCCAGTTGGCGAAGAATGCGGAACGCCGGGCAATTCCGGCCGCAGCGGCGAGAAGACTTTTGACGCCGCCGCCAGGGCCGTTATATCGTTCAATTGAGGTCATCGGTGGCCATGCCGTTAAAGCTCGAAATGTTTTCGGACTTCATTTGCCCCTTCTGTTACATCGGCTTTGAAGTCGTGCGCAAGCTCAAACCGGAATTTGATTTCGAACTCGAATGGAAGGGCTTTCAGATTCATCCGGAGTGGCCGGCCGAAGGCATGCCGGCGACGCAATGGCGCAGCGGGATGGATCCGGAGACGCGCAAGGCGATCTGGACGCGAATCGTGGGCATGGGCGAAGCCGCGGGAATCGCGATGAAGCCGCCGGAGACGTACACGAATTCCCGGCTCGCGCTGGAAGCGGCCGAGTTCGCGAAATCGACCGGGCGGGCCGAAGCTTTCGAGGAGCGGATTTATCGCGCCTATTTCAGCGAGGGGCTGAATATCGGCCGGATCGGCGTGCTTAGGGAATTGGCGGCGGACGCCGGAATCGACGCGGCGGCGATGAGCGAAGCGCTCGAGTCGGAGCGCTATCAGGCGGCGCTGAAAGAAACCACGATCGCGGCGCATCAGCGGGGCGTAAGCGGCGTGCCGACGTTTTTCGCGGGCGAGTTCCCGATGGTCGGGGCGCAAAGCGAAGAGGTGATGCGGATGCTGCTCAAGCGCGCCAGCGAACGGTTCGGCGCGCCGAAATAGCCGGAGATGGCGCAGCGGCTGGATTTGCGCGGCGTCAAATGCCCGCTGAATTGGGCGCATGCCAAGGTGCGGCTGGAGACGATGGCGCGCCGCGAAATCCTGGAGTTGCTGATCGACGATCCGCGCGGCGTGCGCGATATACCGCGCGCCGCCGAAGCCGAAGGCCACGCGGTGGTCGTGGTCGAAGCGTGCGCCGGAGGCTGGCGCGTGGCGATCGAAAAATAAACCGCGACTGGATTCGCGCGCGGCGGCGAAATAATCAGGCTCCCGGAAATCAGGCGAAACCGTAAAGGATTGCGGACGATGAACGCTGAACAGAAGCGCAAGATGCTGGAGTTGCTCGGACAGGAGCACGTCGCCGTGCTGATCACGCAGGGCGATCAGTGGCCGACCGGAACAGTGCAGGCGTTCGCTGAAACCGAGGAACTCGACCTGCTGTTCATCATGCGTCATGGCGTCGAGAAATATCAGAACCTGGTAAACCATCCGAAGGCCACGGTGCTGGTGGATACGCGAGACGTCGGGAACGTTCCGACCTTCGAGATCACGCGCGCCTCGATTCAGGGCGAAGCGGCCGAGGTGCCGCGCGACAGCGCCGACTGGGAGCGCTACAAGGCGATCTTCCTGAAGAAGAATTCCTTCGAAGCGCCTTTCTTCGGATCGGACACGCTCAGAATGATGCGTATCACGCCGCGGCGCATCTCATATGCGGCGGGCCTCAAGGATACCTTCTGGGTCGAATTGTAGTTCCTTGCGGCGCTTCAGCCGCGCAGATTCCCGCGAATAACTCTCCGCCGCGAAGCCAGGGCGCGCTGCCGCGCCCGTTGGGCCGGCCCGTTCCGCCTGGGCGATGCCGCATCCGCAGCGAGGGCACACGACTTGCTGATCCGTCACGCTGAAAGCGGGCCGATACGGCATCGGCGCGAAATGCCGGTCCGCTCTCGGGATGGATTATCGATGGATGCACAGCACGTGGGCAGCGGCATGCCGGTTACGCAGGCATTGACGGCGCTTGAGCGGCCGATGAACGAGATGTTCGACGACGAGGGACGGGCGCGGCCGGAGTGCGCGCGGGTGGCGAATTATCTGCTCGCGATGGAGGCAGGACGGCTCGCCGAACTGAGCGAACAGGCGCATCGGATGTTCCTGCGGATGGGGGTCACGTTCAACGTTTACGGCAACGAATCGGGAGCGGAACGAATATTTCCGTTCGATCCCGTGCCCCGGATTATTTCGGGCGACGTCTGGGCGAACCTCGAAGCGGGCCTGATCCAGCGCGTGCGCGCGCTCAATGCGTTTCTGGCAGACGTTTATGGCCCCGGCGAAATTCTGAAGGACGACGTGATTCCCCGCGATCTGATCGTGGGCTCGCCGCAATTCCGGCACGCCGTGGTCGGAATCCGGCCGCCGCACGATTCGTTCGTGACGGTCGCGGGCATCGATCTGGTGCGGGCCGCCGACGGGCGCTTTCAGATTCTCGAAGATAATGTGCGGACCCCGTCGGGAGTGTCGTACCTGATTGAAAACCGCGTGATCATGACGCGGATCATGCCGGAATTGATGCGCGCGCTGAAAGTGCGGTCGGTGGAGCATTATCCGGCGGACTTGCTGGCGAGCCTGCGCGAGCTCGCGCCCGGCGGCGGCTCCGATCCCACAGTCGCGATTCTCACGCCGGGGCCGTTCAACTCCGCGTTCTTCGAGCACGTTTTCCTGTCGCAACAGATGGGCGTCGAACTGGTCGAGGGCCAGGACCTGGCCTGCGTGGATCACAAGCTGTTCATGAAGACCGTCCACGGCCTCAAGCGAATCCATGTGCTGTACCGGAGGGTTGACGACGATTTTATGGATCCGGTCGCGTTCCGTCCGGATTCGCTGCTGGGATCGCCCGGCCTGACGGCGGTGTTGCGGGCCGGCAACGCCGTGGTGGCGAACGCGATCGGCACCGGCATCGCGGACGACAAGGCGGTCTTCGCGTACACGCCGAAGATGATCAAATACTATCTTGGCGAAGAGCCGATAATCCCGATCGTCGAGACCCATCTGCTGCGCGATCCGGAAGTCTGCGCGATGGTGCTGAAAGACCTCGATCGCTACGTGGTCAAGCCGACCGGCGCGTCGGGCGGCTACGGCGTGGTGATCGGGCCGCGCGCGGACGAGGCCGAACTGGAAGAAACGCGGCGGCGGATCGAGCGCGATCCGGCCGGATTCATCGCGCAGCCGGTCGTGCAGCTCTCGGTGCATCCGACGCTGGCGGGAGCGGGCGGCGCGACGCTGGCGCCGCGGCACGTCGATTTGCGGCCGTTCGTGCTGCTCGGGGCGAAGCCGCGCGTGCTGCCGGGCGGCCTGACGCGGGTGGCGCTGCGCGAAGGTTCGCTGATCGTCAATTCGTCTCAAGGCGGCGGCAGCAAAGACACCTGGGTGCTGGAAAACTAGTGCTGCGAAGAGTCGCGGGGCATCTGTACTGGGCGGCGCGCTATCTGGAACGCGCGCAATGGCGGGCGCGCCTGGTCGACGTGAACTACCATCTGATTCTGGAGGTTCCACCGCGCGCCGCCGATCCGTGGGAGCCGCTGCTCGGAATCACCGGAGAAAGGGAGCCGTTCGCGCAGCGTTACGCGCGCGCGGACGAAGCGTCGGTCGCGAATTTTTTCACGTTCGATCGCGACAACCCGTCTTCGATTGGCTCGTGTATCGAGGCGGCGCGCACCAACCTGAGCTCGCTCCGGCACATGATCTCCTCCGAAATGTGGCTGGAGATGAACGAATTGTACCTGGAATCGCGCGAATGGACGCCGGACACGCTTGCGCGCATGGGCTTCTCCGCCTTCTTCACGCAACTGCGGAATCATTTCTACGCGATTACCGGAATCGTGCGGAGCACGATGCCGCGCGACATGTCGTACGACTTTCTGGAGATTGGCACGATGCTCGAGCGCGCCGACAACGTCGCGCGGCTGCTCGACGTCAAATACCACTATCTGATGCCGCGGCCGGGAGATATCGGCGGGCCGGCGGACAATCGCCAATGGGCGGCGGTGTTGCGCAGCGCGTCGGCACTCGAGGCGTTCCGCAAGCTGTATGGCAATTCGATTCGGCTGGATCGGGTCGTGGAGATATTGCTGTTCGATCCGAATTTTCCACGCTCGGCGCGCTTCAGCGTGGAACGATTGAGCGCGGCGCTCGACCGCGTGGCGGCGGGTGGCGGCGTATCGGCGCCAGCGCTCGCGAGCGATCGGTTGCTGTCGATGCTGCGGACCAGCGGCGCCGGCGACGTTATCGTCACGGGATTGCACGAATATCTGCTGGCGGTGGAGCGTGAATGCGCCGCGCTTTCCGACGCGGCGTACGCCGAGTACATGACGGTCGATTAAGCAGGCGATGAAATACCGGATAATCCACTCCACGCGGTTCGCGTATGACGCGCCCGCCTACGACTCGCAAAACGAATTGCGCCTGCGGCCGTGGGATCGCGACGGCCAGCGGTGCGTGGAATTTTCATTAAGCGCGAGCGCGCCGGCGTCGATTCAGCCGTTCGAGGACTTTTTCGGCAATCAGGCGCATTCGCTTTCCGTATCCGAATCGCATCGCGAGCTGGAAATCGTGGCGCGCTCGATCGTCGAACTCGATCCGCCGGTCGAACCTGGTCCGTGCGGCGTCACGTTCGGCGAGTTTCTCAAGGACGACTCATTTCGCGGCCGCGCCTATTTCGAATTTCTCGCCGAGAGCCGTTATGTCCCGTTCAGCGAACGGTTGCGCCGGTTTTTCTGGATGGCGCATCCGGAGGAAAACGAAGACGTGGCGGATTACGTGGTCCGCATGGCGCGCTACGTGCGGGATCAATTCGAATACGAATCCGGAACGACGCACGTGCATTCGAGCCTGAACGACATCCTGGCGAGCGGCGGCGGCGTCTGCCAGGATTTCGCGCATCTCACGATCGGCATCCTGCGGCTGGCGGGAGTGCCGACGCGCTACGTCTCCGGGTATCTTGCGCCGCCGCCCGCTGGCAGCGACCCAACGGACGTAACCGCCCAGGCAAGCCATGCATGGCTGGAGGCGTGGCTGCCCGGCCAGGGATGGCGCGGCTTCGACCCGACGCATCGATGCGCGATCGACGGCCGCCAGATCGGCGTCGCGGTCGGGCGGGATTATGCGGACGTGCCGCCGCTTCGCGGCGTGTTCCGCAGCGCGGGCAAATCATCAAAGATGACCATCAAATTGAGCGTCGAGCGCTCCGAGCCAGAATCTTCGGGCGGCCCAGGCGCGTGCCAGTCGCAGCAATAGCCGCGGCGGGCGGCTAACCGGCGCATCGCGAGTTGCGCTAGTATCGCGGCGGCAACTCCAGTGGAGGTCACGCCGCCATGGCCGCAATCGCGCCGCATGATCCGCCATTCCGCGCCGAACACGTCGGCAGCCTGCTGCGTCCGCCGGAATTGCTGAAGGCGCGCAACGATGCCGCCGCCGGAACGATCGCGCCAGCCGATCTGAAACGCATCGAGGACGAATCGATCCGTCACACCGTCGCCTTTCAGGAAAGCGTCGGATTGCGGTCGATCACGGATGGCGAATATCGGCGCGACGTGTTTTATGCGGATTTCTATTGCCGCGGACTCGGCGGCGTTACGATCGCGTACGATCCCGCGGCGGTGGACGAGCAATACTTTATTGACCGCGAGGGGCACAAACTGCCGATCATCGTTCCGCGGGTGCGGGAACGGATGCGCTGGCGGCAGCCGATCCATGTCAGCGATTTCACGTTCCTGAGCGGCCTCGCCAAGCATACGCCGAAATTGACCATGCCGTCGCCGACGATCATTCATTTCCGCGCCGGCCGCGCCAATATCAGCAAGGATGCGTATCCCGATCTCGACCTCTTCTGGGAGGACATTGTCGACGCATTCCACAAAGAGTTCGCCGCGTTGGCGGCCGCCGGATGCCGCTACGTCCAGATTGACGAGACGACGCTGGCGTCGCTCAGCGACCAGTGCAGTTGGGAGCCGATGCGCAAGCGGGGCGACGACGGCCGCAAGCTTTTGTTCGAAACCTATCCGCAAATCATGAATCGCGCGTTCGCCGGGCGGCCGCGCTCGATCCATCTGGCGATGCATCTATGCCGCGGCAACAATCAAAGCCACTGGAGCGCCGAAGGCGGCTACGATTTGATCGCCGACACCCTTTTCAATCAAATCGACGTTGATTCATATTTTCTCGAATACGACACGCCGCGCGCCGGATCGTTCGAGCCGCTGCGACTCGTTCCGCGCAATAAATCGGTGGTGCTGGGATTGGTGTCGAGCAAATTTCCCGAAATGGAAACGAAGGACGCGCTGAAGCGGCGTATCGACGAAGCGGCGAAGCATATCGATCCCGATCGTATGGCGATTAGTCCCCAATGCGGATTCGCCAGCACCGCGCCGGGAAATCGAATCACGCCCGCGCAACAGGAAGCGAAGCTCAGGCTCGTGGTCGAGGTCGCGCGCGAGGTATGGAGAGAAAAATAGCGGCGCATGGCGTCGCAAGTTCTCATTTAGCGCGCGAAATCGAAATTTAACCGCGGCGCAATTATTGGCGCGCGGCGTCCTTGTTGCATCCCGCATTCCACGCGGTCAGCATTTTATCGACGATACAATTCCGCGCTCGATCGATTTTGCGCCCGGCGTCAATCGGCGCACCGAGGACCGTTCGAGCCGGCCGGCATCGATCGGAAGCGCGCCAGCTTTGGTTCCGCACTCGCGCAACGCCGGGCGGCCCGAGAGCTTGCGATTCGGGAAAGGATCAAATGTCAACCTTCGATAGAAACGACCTGCTCACCGCGAAGCCGCTCAATTCCGATGAACTGCGCAAGACCGACGCCTACTGGCGCGCCTGCAATTACCTGTGCCTCGGGATGCTCTATCTGCGGGACAATCCGCTCTTGCGCGAACCGTTGCGTCCGGAACACGTCAAGCGCCGGCTGCTCGGCCATTGGGGTTCGGATCCGGGCCAGACCTTCGTGTGGGTGCATCTGAACCGGCTGATAAAAAAATACGATCTGGATTTGCTCTATATCTCCGGCCCCGGCCACGGCGCACCCGCGACGTTGGCGAACAGCTATCTCGAAGGCGTCTATTCCGAGGTTTATCCCGACCGCAGTGAAGACCTCGAAGGGATGCGCCATTTCTTCAAGATGTTTTCGTTTCCCGGCGGAATCGGCAGCCATTGCACGCCTGAAACGCCCGGCTCGATCCACGAAGGCGGCGAACTCGGCTACAGCATCTCGCACGCTTATGGAGCGGTCTTCGATAATCCGGGATTGATTGCGGCGGCCGTCGTGGGCGACGGCGAGTCGGAAACGGGACCGCTCGCGACGTCGTGGCATTCCAACAAATTTCTCAATCCCGCGCGCGACGGCGCGGTGCTGCCGATTCTTCATCTGAACGGTTACAAAATCGCGAATCCCACGATTCTGGCGCGAATCACCGGCGAAGAATTGGAGCAGCTGTTCCGCGGCTACGGCTACGAGCCTTACGTCGTCGCCGGCGACGATCCGCCGAAGATGCATCAACTGATGGCCGCGACGCTGGAGCGCTGCGTCAGCGAAATCCGCTCGATCCAGGAATCCGCACGCCGCGCCGGCGAAGCGAACGCCGAGCGGCCGCGCTGGCCGATGATCATCCTGCGCACGCCCAAAGGATGGACCGCGCCCAAGGAGATCGACGGCGAGCGAATCGAGGGCTTCTGGCGCGCGCATCAGGTGCCGATCGCCGACGTTCCCGCAAACGCCGAACATATGAAAATCCTCGAAAAATGGCTCCGGAGCTACCGGCCCGAAGAGCTTTTCGGCGAAACCGGCGCGCTCGCCGCCGATCTGAAGGCGCTCGCCCCGACGGGCAATCGCCGCATCAGCGCGAATCCCCACGCCAACGGCGGCTTGCTCCGCGTTCCGCTGCGGATGCCGGATTTCCGCGCGTACGCGGTCGAAGTCGCGCGGCCCGCATCCGATCAGAAATCGAACACCTATATCGCGGGCGAGTTTCTGCGCGACGTGATGCGCGCGAACATGAACAGCTTCCGCGTATTCGGCCCCGACGAAACCGCGTCCAACCGTCTCCAGGCGATCTATGAAGCGTCGAAGAAAACCTGGCTCGGCGAATATCTGCCCGAGGACCGGGATGGCGGCGAGCTTGCGCGCAACGGCCGCGTGATGGAGATGCTGAGCGAACACACGCTTGAAGGATGGCTCGAAGGCTATCTTCTGACCGGCCGGCACGGCCTCTTCTCGACCTACGAGGCCTTCGCCCACATCATCGATTCGATGTTCAACCAGCACGCCAAATGGCTGGAAAAATGCCGCAATGAGGTCGCATGGCGGGCGCCGATCTCTTCGCTGAACATCCTGATCAGCTCGACCGTATGGCGCCAAGACCACAACGGCTTTACGCATCAGGATCCCGGCTTCATCGACGTCGTCACCAACAAAAGCCCCAGCGTCACTCGCATTTATCTGCCTCCCGATGCGAATTGCCTGCTGAGCGTGGTCGATCATTGCCTGCGCAGCCTCGATTACGTCAACGTGATCGTCGCCGACAAACAACCGCACCCGCAATTCCTCACGATTGACGCGGCGATCAGTCACTGCACGAAAGGCGCAGGGCTGTGGGAATGGGCGTCGAACGATCAGGGCGCGGAACCGGACGTGGTGATGGCGAGCGCGGGCGATGTCGCGACCATCGAAGCCTTGGCGGCGACGGCGATTCTGCGCGAGAAATTCCCCGATTTGAAAATCCGCTTCGTCAACGTGGTCGATTTGTTTCGGCTGCAGCCCTCAAGCGAACATCCGCACGGCCTGTCCGACGCGGACTTCGACAGCCTGTTCACGCGCGATAAGCCGATTATCTTCAACTTTCACGGCTATCCGTGGCTGATCCACAAACTCGCATACCGCCGCACGAACCACGAAAATATGCATGTGCGCGGCTACAAGGAACGCGGCAACATCAACACGCCGATGCAGTTGGCGATAAACAATCAGACCGATCGCTTCAACCTCGCGATCGACGTGATCGATCGCGTACCACGCCTGAAAACGATCGGCGCGCACGTCAAAGACTGGCTGAAAGATCAGATCTGCGAGCATCTCGCCTACGCCGCCGATCAGGGTATCGACAAACCGGAAATCACCGAGTGGAAATGGCCGTTCTGAACGCCGCCTGAGGAAGCCTATGTCAATCAGTCCGCTCGCGGGAAAAACCGCGCCCGCATCGATGCTCACCAACATTCCACGGCTCGTGACTGCCTATTATGCGGAGCGGCCCGACCTGAAGAATCCGGCGCAGCGCGTTGCGTTCGGCACTTCGGGCCATCGCGGATCGGCGCTCGACGGCTCTTTCAACGAGTGGCACATCCTCGCCATCGCTCAGGCGATTTGCGAGTACCGCGCCCAACAGGGCGTGCGCGGCCCGCTGTTTCTCGGCATCGACACCCACGCGCTTTCCGAGCCGGCGTTCGCCAGCGCGCTCGAAGTGTTGGCGGCGAATCGCGTCGAAACGATGATCGACGAAGGACGCGGCTACACGCCCACGCCGGCCGTATCCCACGCAATCCTGACTTACAATCGCGGGCGCAAGAGCGGGTTCGCCGACGGCGTCGTGGTGACGCCGTCGCATAATCCTCCAGCCGACGGCGGCTTCAAATACAATCCTCCTCACGGCGGTCCCGCCGACGCCAACGCCACGCGGTGGATCGAAGATCGCGCCAATGCGATTCTCGTGGCGGGGCGCGGCGAGATTGCGCGGATTCCGTTCGCCAGAGCGCTCGCCGCGCCGACGACGCATCGGCACGATTTTATCGCCGCGTACACCGCCGACCTCGTGAACGTCGTCGATATGGCCGCGATCCGCGACGCCCGCGTGAAACTCGGCGTCGATCCGCTCGGCGGCGCCGGGGTTCATTACTGGCCGCGGATCATCGAGCGCTACGGCATCAATGCGACCGTCGTCAACGACGCCGTCGATCCAACCTTCCGCTTCGTCCCGGTCGATTGGGACGGGAAAATCCGGATGGACTGCTCGTCGCCCTACGCGATGGCGGGGCTGGTAGCGATGCGCGATCGTTTCGACGTCGCTTTCGCGAATGACACCGATAACGATCGCCACGGCATCGTGACGCGCTCGGCCGGCCTGATGAATCCGAATCATTTTCTGGCTGCGGCAATCTCTTGGCTTTTCGGCCGGCGCAAGGAATGGCCGGCGGGCGCGGCGATCGGCAAGACCGCCGTCAGCAGCGCGATCATCGATCGCCTTGCGGCGAAGATCGGGAGGCGGCTGATCGAGGTTCCGGTCGGATTCAAATGGTTCGTCGAAGGATTGAGCGGCGGGTCGCTGGGTTTCGCCGGAGAGGAAAGCGCGGGAGCCTCGTTCCTGCGGCGCGACGGTTCGGTCTGGACGACCGACAAAGACGGCATCGTGATGGGTCTGCTGGCCGCCGAAATAACCGCCTGTTCCGGCCGCGACCCGGGGGAACTCTATAAAGAATTGACGCGCGAGCTTGGCGCTCCGGTTTACGCGCGAATCGACGCGCCCGCGAATCGCGCCCAGAAAGAAGCGCTCGCGCGGCTCTCGCCCGATCAAATCGAAGCGGGCGAACTGGCGGGCGAAGCGATTCGCGCGACGTTCACGACCGCGCCCGGAAACAAGGCCGCGCTCGGCGGACTGAAGGTTGTAACCGACAACGGATGGTTTGCGGCGCGCCCGTCGGGCACCGAAGAAGTTTACAAAATTTACGCGGAGAGTTTTCTCGGCCCCGACCATCTCAAGCGCATACAGGAAGAAGCACAGGAGCTGGTTGCGCGCGTCCTCGCGCGGAGCGGCCTCGCGACGTCCTGAAGCGCCGGCGACGGCTCCTGTAAAGGCGCGGCACAGCCGCGCACGCCGCATCAACCGGAGCATCCGATGTACAATGTCGATTACGGTTTTCTGCCGCGGGATATCGAAGGCGTCGATCAATTGGCCGATCTCGCGCTGGACTTGCGCAACTGCTGGGATCACGGCGCCGATTACATCTGGGATTATCTCGATCACGACTTGTGGCGGCTTACCCACAATCCTTGGGTTGTGCTGCAAACCGTTTCGCGCAAGCGTCTCGAACAGGCCACGAGTGACGCGAATTTTCGCGCTCGTCTGGAACAGGCCCTGACAAACGAGCGCCAGCGCGACGAATCGGTCAACTGGTTCGAGCGCGCGCATCCAGACGCCAACCTCGGCGCGGTCGCCTATTTCAGCATGGAATTCGGCCTGAGCGAGGCGCTCCCGATCTATTCCGGCGGATTGGGCAACGTGGCCGGCGACCAACTCAAGGCTGCGAGCGACCTTGGAGTGCCGGTCGTCGGCGTCGGCCTGCTCTATCAGCAAGGCTACTTCCGCCAGTTTCTTGACCGCGCCGGCAATCAAACCGCGCTCTATCCGTACAACGATCCCGGCCAGTTGCCGATTTCTCCGGTGCGCGACCGGGAGGGCGAATGGTTCCGCTTGCCGGTTCAGTTGCCGGGTCAGAAACTGTGGATTCGCGTATGGCAGGCGCGGGTCGGCCGAGTGCCGCTCTATCTGCTCGACTCGAACGATCCCGCCAATCCTCCCCTCTATCGCGGTATCGCGAGTGAGCTTTACGGCGGCGGCCCGGAACTGCGGCTGCAACAGGAACTGGCGCTCGGACTCGGCGGATGGCGCCTGCTGCGCGCACTCGGCGCGCGCGTCTCGGTATGCCATCTCAACGAAGGCCACGCCGCGATGGCGGTTCTGGAACGGGCGGCCGATTTCATGGAAACCACCGGCAAATCATTCGCCGTAGCGCTAACGGCTACGCGCGCCGGCAATCTTTTTACCACGCATACGCCGGTCCCGGCGGGTTTCGATCGCTTTTCTCCAGAGTTAATCGCCCAGTATCTCCAACTCTATGCGGATCGCCGCCTGCATATCGGAATCGACGAACTGCTGGCGCTTGGCCGCGTAAATCCGTCCGATTCGAGCGAACCATTCAACATGGCATGGCTGGCGGTTCGTGGCAGCGGCGCGATCAATGCCGTGAGCCGCCTCCACGCTCAGGTCAGCCGCACGATTTTCCAGCCGCTGTTTCCGCGATGGCCCGGCGACGAAATACCCATCGGTCACGTCACGAACGGCGTCCACACGCCAAGCTGGGATTCCGCGGCCGCCGATGAATTTTGGACGGGCGCGTGCGGCCGCCACCGCTGGCGCGGAACCATGGAAGAGACGCCGGCGCAACTGCGATGCATGTCGGACGAAGCGATCTGGAGCATGCGTGCGAAGAACCGAATCGACCTCGTCCACTTCGTGCGCGCGCGCCTCGCGCTCGAACTCGCCACGCGCGGAGAGGCGGCGACAATTCATGCCGGCGTGTTCGATCCCAACGCGCTGACGCTCGGTTTCGCACGGCGTTTCGCCGCCTACAAGCGGCCGAATCTGCTGCTTCATGATCAAGATCGCCTCGCGCGGCTGCTGGCGCGCGCGGACCGTCCGGTGCAGATCGTCGTCGCCGGGAAAGCTCATCCGGCGGATCTCGCCGGGCAGGCGATGATCCGTGAATGGCTCGGCTTCGTGCGGCGGACGGACGTTCGCAGTCACGCGGTTTTCCTCAGCGATTACGATTTGGCCCTGGCGGAAACGCTGGTCCGCGGCGTCGACGTCTGGATCAATACGCCCCGCCGCCCATGGGAAGCCTGCGGCACGAGCGGAATGAAGGTTCTGGTCAACGGCGGGCTGAATCTGTCTGAGCTCGACGGATGGTGGGCGGAGGCCTTCACGCCCGAGGTTGGATGGGCGCTCGGCGACGGCCGGGAACACGACGCCGACCCGGCCTGGGACGCCATCGAAGCGGCTCAACTCTACAACCTGTTGGAACAGGAGATCGCGCCGCAGTTTTACGAGCGCGACAGCGCGGGCCTGCCGCGGCGATGGATCGCGATGGTTCGCGAAAGCATGGCCCGGCTGACCCCGCAATTCTCCGCGAACCGGTCCGTGCGCGAATACGTCGAGAAGTATTATTTGCCGATGGCCGCCCGCTATCGCGACCGCGCGACCGACGGCGGCGCGCCCGCCGAGCGCCTGCTCGCATGGCGCACCGAACTCGATCGCCATTGGAACGAGCTTCACTTCGGCAACGTCAAGGTGGAAACCCGCGACGGCCATCATCTGTTTCGCGTTCACGCCTATCTCGACGAACTCCCGCCCGACGCCGTCGCGGTTGAACTATTCGCCGAAGCTTCCGACGGTCGTCCCGCCGTGCGCGTCGCGATGACGCGCGGCGATGAATTGGTCGGCGCCGCCCGCGGCTGGAATTACCTGGCCGAGGTCGCCGCCGATCGCCCCGCCGGGCATTTCACCGCGCGTATCGTGCCCAGCGCTCCCGACGCCTCGATCCCGCTCGAAGCGGCCCATATCGCGTGGCAGCGATGACTGAATCGGAGCCGGGAAGCCTTGCTTGACTGCATCTGGCCAAACGTAAATGCTGACAGGGTTGCGGAGAGGTTCGGGAGTCAGGTTTAACCGGCGTGACTCGAAATCACGTGAGCCCTTGTGGCTCCGGGGGTTCGAATCCCCCCCTCTCCGCCATCTCCAAACGGGCCGGCGAAACGCCCGAACGCCGGACGGTATTTAGCCGTTATCTCCCGCCCGGCAACTCGTCTTGATGCGCGAGAGTGGCGGAATGGCAGACGCGCCGGACTTAGGATCCGGTGCCGCAAGGCGTGGGGGTTCAAGTCCCCCCTCTCGCATCGGATTTCCATGACATCAAAACTCGGATTCGGCTCTCCGGGCGGTCATTCTCCGAAGTTTCTCGCGACGCTGGCGCCAACGACAACTAATCCAGTAAAGAGCATTTACGAGTGCGGCGAATTTCGATTCGAGCGGGAGCCTGCAAATCCGGAGGAACATCAGCGATGGCCGAGTACGTTGAAGTCGAAGACGCGAAATCCATGAGCGGGCTGAGAGTGGTTCTAACGCCTTCCGTCCCCGGACCGTGGACCGAAGCCGCCCGCGGAATCCTGCACGTAAAGCGCATTCCCTATACCAGGGTGCGTCAGGAACTCGGCGGCGCGAATCTCCCGCTTCTCGAATGGACCCGCCAGACGACGGCGCCGGTCTTTATCTATAACGATGAACGGCCGCGCTCTCTGTGGAACGATCAGCTTTTCCTTGCCGAACGCCTCCAGCCTGAACCGTCGCTCATACCGTCGGCCATCGAGGATCGCGTCCAGATGTTCGGCTTCGCCAACGAGATTTGCGGCGAAACCGGCTTTGGATGGGCGCGGCGGCTGATGATGCTGCATGGCACGCTTTCGAATCCGTCAGCCAAAGAAGACGCGAAGGGCGGCGCGCGCTTCATGGGCGCGAAGTACGGTTACGAACCGGCGCTGGCGGAGGCGGCGCCACGCCGCGTCGCCGAAATCGTCGCGGCGCTCGATCGCCAGCTCGCGGCTCAGCGGGAACGTGGCTCGCGTTACATGATTGGCGATCGATTGAGCGCGCTGGATATCTATTGGGCGGCGTTCGCGGCGTTATTCGAACCCCTGCCGCAGGAGCTGTGCCCAATCTCGCCGGGGTTCCGAAAGATGTACGTCTGCACCGACCCGACGGTGCGGGCCGCGATGTCGCCGCATCTGCTCGCCCATCGCGATTTCATTTATCATGAGCACCTGGAGCTGCCGCTCGACATGTAAGGCGATAACGTATTCGATCGGATTCGGAACGCGCCGGTTAGGCTAAAAATCTCGCGCGTTTTGTGGCGCTCCCGACAGGAGGCAATCTCATGGCGAATGACACCCTCGCAGGAATTGGCGAAGCGATCCGCAAAGCCGCGGCGGCATACGCCGACGCGCTCTCCGCGGTCGGCAAGGCATTGCAGGATGTCGCCGGTTCGGCCGCCGGCGTCGATCGCGATCGTTTGGTCGAAAATTGGCTTCGCGTCGCCCGGATGAGCAAAGATGGCGTGATTACCGCGCTCGAGCAGGGCTTCGAGCTATGGGAGCGCGAAATTCGCCGGACCGCGGCGATGACTCGAAGCGCTGCGGGCGAACGACCATCGAACCCCGCCGATGTTTGGGCCGAAAATTGGCGACGCGCCACGGAAGCGTTCGGCAACGTCGGCGGATGGGGCGACGAGGCGCGGAAACAAGCCGAAGCCGTGCAGAAAACTCTTCAGGACGGACTGCGCGCGTGGCAGCGCCTGTGGGAGCCGGATAAGAAATAATGTCCTGACTGAAGCGATCGATTGCTCCAGGCGGCCAGTTCAGCGGCTTCGCGCGAATCGCTGGGTTGTCGTAAGTGGGAGCGGTCGAGGGGTTGCGGACAGCCGGACTCGCGAGTCTGAATTCGATTTCCTTGATCACTCCCGTCTTTCTGGAACGCTTGGAAGGTGAGGTTTCCTCTGGCACTATTGGCTAAGAGAATCCGAACCTCCGGATAGACGCCGCACAAGTAACGAATGCCGAGGTGGCGAAACGGCAGACGCAGTGGACTCAAAATCCACCGTGGGCAACCACATGCGGGTTCAAGTCCCGCCCTCGGCACCAATTTTCTGCTGGCGATTGCCAAGGTTTCTTTCCATAAGCCATTTAGCGCCGGAAATGCTTTGGCTTGTTGAGGCTCTTTTCCGGCTTGACCGGGTTAATAAACGATGTAATAGTTCACGCTGCCAAACGGCGAAGCGCTACCCGGCGTTGTTGGCAAGCTGTTAAACTCGCGTAAGTGGCAATAAACAGTATCAAATTAGACTAAAGCGGGCTAAACAGTCAGCAATCAGGAGTTGGCCAATGCGAAAACAACCGTCCACAGAACCCGAGACGAAGCCTGCCAAGAAGAAAAAGGCGTACGTATCGCCTGCTCTGGTCGATTACGGGAGCGTGACAAAGATTACAGCCACTCCAAAAGGGGTCAGTCTACCTGACCATGGGTCAATGAAGGGAAGCGGCTGATTCGGCTTTTCCTGATTGCCTTGTATTTTCGAGCGGGCGCGGAAGAAATTCATTCGGCGCGCCGGTATAGCTGTAACACGGTGCGGGCTGGAAAGCGCTAAAGCCAGCCACGCCGTATAGTTTTGATTTGTGGTTTCTCCGCACAAAGGAGTTTTCGCAGGCAGCGCACGCTACGCGTATCGGCTCGGCGATCTCAGTATTTTAAGCGACACCTCGCTTCCGGAGCTCACGCCTTGCGCTACAGCGTTGCCCGATGGAGGCGAGCCGCTGGTGATCCGCCTGCGGGATGCCGCGGCGAAGCGTGAAACATCGCCGCCGAGTTGGTTCATCAACCTGGACTTGGCTGACGGAACGCCGTGGGCGGCGCGCGGGAAAACGGCCAACGGGTATCTGCTTCGCTACCACGGTCTGGCCGATTTCGAAGTGGATCGCGCCGGCCGGGAGCTCGTCTGCCAGAGCCGGTCGGACGACGTGTCCGATCTGACGCTTCGCGCCTTGCTGGTTGACCACGTCCTGCCCCTGATTCTGACGTTGCGCGGCAAATGCGTGCTTCATGCGTCGGCGGTCGCGACTGAACGGGGAGCGTGCGCGTTCGCGGGCGATTCCGGAATCGGCAAATCGACGCTTGCCACAAGCCTGTCGTTGGCCGGATTTGCCGTTCTGACCGACGACTTCCTGATCCTTGAGCGCCGCGAGACCGTAATCGCGTCGCCGTCGCATCCGCACGTCAAGTTGCGCGAAGATTCGTTAGGGGCGCTTTTACCTGGCGCGACAAACGCCGCGCCAGTGGCGGATTACACCACGAAACGGCGCTTGCGCCTGGACCTGCCGAAATGGGGATCGGCCATCCAATCGCATCCGTTGAGCCGGATTTTCTTCTTGTCGCGGATTGAAACATCCGGCGCGGCTTCGAGTGCGAAGCCGCGAATGGAAGCTCTGTCGCCGCGCGATGCGTGTATGGAATTGGTCAATTACGGAATCCGGCTGGACAGCACGGATCCAGGATTATTGGCGCGCGAGTTCGATTTTGCTCAATATGCCGCGAACCATATTCCAATAAAGCGGCTTTGGCTGCCCAACGATCTGCGCGCGCTGGACGCCGTCCGCGAGATGATTGAAGACGAATTGCGCGATTAGGTCGCGGTTGTGGCCGATTTCCGATTGGCCGCATCGCCGGCGCGCATCAAGGTCCGCCCCAGTCCCGCGTAACGCCGCATCCTGAGCTCAAAACGCTTATAATAATCAATCGACCTTCCAATCGCGAACAATCGCTGGAGCAGCGGCGGCAATTCGCGATCCGGATCAAAAAGCGGCAATTCGCTCGGCAAAGCCGCCTCTTCCGCTTTGATGAACTCCATCACGGTGCTGATGCGGGGATGGCCCGCGCCGCTGGCGACGGAACCCCAATGCAGAATCCGGAAATACCAGCCCATGATCGCGCCCGCGGACGCCGGCAACGCGCGGCCACGCTGCATTAATTCCCTCAATTGAAGATTGGTCGCGGATTTCAGTTCGCGGAGTTCGCCGATGCGGGCGAAATTCTGATCGCCGGGCACCACGTAGATGCATCCGTTGTCAAGAGTGGCGTCGGTGAGCGGAATCCAAATCGAGATTCGATTCGGAAGATTACCGTCCACGTGCGGCGGCCATCCGCTGGCGCCGACGACCGGACTAACATAATGGCACCACGGATGCGAAATCAGCCGATACCCTCCGCCTAGCCCGGCCTTCACCATCTGCTTGATCGGCGCCAGGCGCCAAATCGTCCAAAACTGATCGTAAACATAGGCGAAGACCGGCGGCCATCCGGCGCTTCGGATGGTTTCGATGCAGCCGCGCATGGCGTCGATCGTCAGGGATTCGAGCACTGAGTCGGCGTGAAAATAGCCGCGACTGGCGAGATTGTCCGCCAGCCGTTCGTACTGCGATGCGGTGAGGGCGTCCGCGTGCGGCGGCGCGCTGGATTCGTCACCGACTGAAAACGCGGGATAAAGCGACTTCCAGTAACCGGGGTCCAGCGCCAAGGCGAGGCGAGCGTCAATTTCGGCGCGGCTTAAATCCAGCCGCGCGAGCAACTTGCGTGCGGCTTGGGCCGGCGGCGTTGCGCTATCACGTTCCATGGATCAGCCGTTTTATTCATTCTTGCCGCCTCTTGAAAAGGCGGCCTCGCGATCGAAATCGCACTTCAACGTCCCGCGATCCATGCATAGAATATAGCAAACGCGGGCGTTCGTAAGCGCTCCTGCGGCGGCGCGGGCAGAAAAATATTTTGTTTCAAATACTCGACGAACATCGCGAATACCTCAGCGATCCGACTCGGATTGAGGCGTTCAGCCGGGCGATCGCGGAGATCGTGAAGCCGGGCGACGTGGTCGTCGATCTTGGCTCCGGTTCGGGAATTCTTGGATTGCTCGCCTGCCGCGCGGGCGCAAGACGCGTCTATGCCATCGACAATTCCGGCCTCACCCAGTTGGAGCGGGAAATTTTCGCCGCCAACGGCTTCGCCGACCGGGTCGTGTGCATCAAGGGTTTTTCCACGCGGGTCTCATTGCCCGAACCAGCCGACGTGGTCGTATGCGACCAGCTTGGCTACTTTGGCTTCAATGCGGGTATCGTCGAATTCCTGAGCGACGCGCGCCGCCGGCTGCTCAAACCGGGCGGCAAAATTATTCCCGCGCGCTTCGATTTATGCGTCGCGCCCGTGGAAGCGCCGGAAATATGGGCGGACTGCGAGTTTTGGAAGCGGCAGTGCGCCGGTTTCGATTTGACGCCGGCCTACGCGGCGGCGGTGAACACCGGCTACGCGAGAAAATTCGGATCGAATCAGGCGATCGCGGCGCCACAAATCATCTTATCGATGGATCTCGCGCGCGATTCCGAGTCGCGCATCTCCGGCAAAGCGAGCGCCGCCTTCGCCCGCGACGCTACGCTGCACGGATTAGCGGGATGGTTCGACGCGGAATTGTCGCCGTCGGCGAGAATGACGAATTCGCCGTTTGCGGAAAAAGCGATTCGGCGGCCCGCCTTCTTTCTTCCGCTCGATCCGCGGACGGCGGTGCGCGCCAATGAGCGCTTCGAGGTTGCGCTTACGATCGTTCCGCGTGAATCGTTGATTTCGTGGACCGTCGAAATCATCGGCGATGACGCGATTCCGCGCGCGCGCTTCAGCCATTCGACTTTTCGCGGCATGCTGCTGTGCCCCGAAGATCTGCGCAAGGCGGCGCCGGATTTCGTGCCCACGCTGAACGATTGGGGCGCGGCGCGCCGCACGGTGTTCGCGCTATGCGATGGCCGCCGGAATCTGCGCGAGATTGAAAACGAGGTGCTCCGCCAACACGCGGAGCTTTTTCCATCGTCCGCCGCGGCGGCGGCTTTCGTCGCCGAAGTGATGGTTCCGTACGCCTATGAAGATAGCAATTTCTGAAGACGTAATTTGGCGCGAGCTCGGCGGCGAGATCGTAGTCCTCGATCTTGCGACCAATCATTATTTTGGATTCTCGGGCGCGGGAAGCGATATCTGGCGCTTGATCGCGGAACATGGCGCGTCAGACAGAGTGCTCGAAGAATTGACGGCGTTGTACGATGACGCCGATCCTGCCGTTCTGCGCAATGACTTCGACAAGCTGGTGAGCGACCTGGCCGCAAAAGGAATGCTCATCGTCACATCCGGCGAATCCGGCTGAGGCGCGCGGCTTTGGCGCTCAAGTTTTTGCAATGAGCGGATTAGCCGCGGTCTTCCATCGCGACGGGCGTCCGGTCGCGACCGAATCGTTCGCCAGGATGCTCGACGCGATGGCCCATCGCGGACCCGACGGATTCCATATCTGGCAAGATGGCGACGTGGCGCTCGGCCTTCGCATGTTTCGCACCACGCCCGAATCGCTGCGGGAAATTCAGCCGCATCGCGACGAGACAGGCGATCTCGTACTGATTTTAGATGGGCGGATCGACAACGGCGCGGAACTGCGATCGCTGCTCGACCAACAAAGCCTGCGCCCGCGCGACGCCACGGACGCCGAGACGGTGCTGCGAAGCTACCAGCGCTGGGGCGAAGCGTGCGTCGAGAAACTGCTCGGGGATTTTTCGCTGGCGCTCTGGGACGCGCGCGCGCAAACCATGCTGTGCGCACGCGACGCGATTGGGATCAAGCCGTTGTATTACTTCGACGATGGCAGAGTATTCGTCTGCGCCTCCGAGATCGCCGGAGTATTGGCGTACACGGGGTTCGACGGCCGGTTGAATGAAGGAATGATCGGCGAAATCCTGTCAAATCGCATCCCGAGTTGCGACGAAACCCTGTACGCCTCGATCATGCGTCTGTGGCCCGCTCACATTCTGCGGGTCGGCCGCGAGACAACCGTTTCCCGCCGCTTCTTCGATCTCAATTTCAACAAGGAAATCCGGTTTCGGAGCGACGACGAGTACGCCGAAAATTTCCTGGCGCTGTTCAAGGAATCATTGAGATGCCGGTTGCGCGCCGTCGGACCGGTCGCCGCGGAATTGAGCGGCGGGATCGATTCCTCCTCGATCGTCTGTGCGACGCTGGCGATGGCGCGCGGCGGCGAGTTGCCGCATCTTGATTTCGGAACCTATTCGATAGTCTTTCCCGGCAAACCATGGGACGAATCCAGTTATATTCGGAATGTGGCGGAATACTACGGAATCAAAACAAATCTGTTCGAGCCGTTGGCGCCGGATCGAATCGACCTGGCGGAATCGGTGAGGAAACATCGCGATTTCCCCGAATATCCAAGCACGTCATGCGGCATGGAACTTCGCCGCGTGGCCGCCACGAATGGATGCCGGGTGATTCTCACCGGCGAGGGCGGCGACGAATGGCTCAGCGCATCCGCGTATCGTCTCGCGGACCTGCTCAGACGCGGACGGCTGGCGGCGCTGCTGCGGGAATTGAGAGGTCCGGCCGATCCTGATGTCAATATCGGACTGGCAAGAGTCTTCATCGCCGACGCCCTCTTGCCCCTGCTGCCGGGCTGGGTCAATAAACTGAGGCGCGAATTGACCGGCCGGGCGCGTTCATATCCCCACTGGATCGAGCCAGATTTCGCGCGGCGGATCTCGTTGGAAGATCGGCTCCATCCGCAGCCTCCGCCCGCTCCGCGAACCACGCTCGCCCACCGCGACTATTACAATTTTTTTCACGGCGGCGAGTGGCATGTCACGATGGATTGGTTCGAGCGTTATCTATCCGGGTCAGGACTCGAAGGCCGCCATCCGCTTTCCGATCGGCGTATCGTCGAATTCGCCTGGGCTATACCGGAAGACCAGCGGACGCGGCTGGGCCTGAATCGGATTATCGTGCGCAATGCGATGCGCGGAATATTGCCGGAGCGTATTCGCAACCGCGCCACCAAAGGACATTTCGCCGAGCCATTTCTCGATTCGGTTGAATTCAATCGGAATCAGGTTGACTGGCGCGCGCTCGCGATCGCGCGCCGCGGATGGGTTAATGCCGGCAGGCTCAGGAGCGCCACAGACAAATTAATCAACGAATACAAACGCGGGACGATCGGCTATGGCGTGCCGACCTGGCTCTCGATCGCGATGGAGATTTGGCACAACGCGATTCTCGGCTGACTCCGCACACGGGAACACCGCCTTATGCGATCGAATGAGTCGGCCTGGTCAGGCGATATCGGCGGTTTGCTTTATCAATTCCTCAGCTAAATCCGCAAACCGCGCCGATTTAAGGTCGCGGGCGTGATGGATTCGAATCGACAGGGCGACGTTGCGAATCCTCCGCATGAAGCCGGGCAGCGGCGCGCCGCGATCGCCCGGCGCAAGTTCGCCGATTTGGTGGGGCTTCGGCGTTACGCCCCTGCTCACGAACTCGCATCCTATGCTGATGCGCGGCTCGCCCGGCGCATGGCATTTCGAACCCCAGTGAATGGTCCGGGGATCCCATCCGAGAATCGATCCCGCGGCCGCCGGCAACGCGCGGCAGCTATGCAGCAGCCGCAGGCAATACTCGCTCGGCAGCGACGACGCGCGCAAGCGGTCTTCCGCCGGCGTCCGATCGCCGTCAATGAAGTCTCTCGGGATTACATACATGCAGCCATTGTCAAGCGTCGCGCCGGTGAGCGGTATCCAGAGAGTAATGCGATTCCGATGATCGCGATATGCGTCCGCATGCGGCGCCCATCCGCCGGCGCCGCGGACAGGGCGGATATAATAACACCAAACCCGCGACATTATTATGTCGAAGCCGGGCCCCAGCAGGGCCGAGAGAAATTCGCATATGAATGACGCGCGCGCCGCGGCCCAGAACGGATCGTACGCGAAGGCGAAAACAGGCGGCCAACCCGCGTTTTTCACCGCTTCCACGCACCCTCGCATCCGCTTCACGATCGGTTCCGAAATAAGCGGGCCGGCGTGGAAATAGCCACGGTCTCTCAGACTGCGCAGAGACTCCTCGACCAAATCATGGCTGAACGCGGGTTCGTGAAAGTCATAGTTCAATGAATCGACTGGAATTCCGGGAGACAGGGATCGCCAGTATTCCGGGTCCATCGCCTGCGTAGCGCGAACGCTGAATTCCTCGCGGTCAAGATGAAGCGATGCGAGCAGTTCATTGCGTGCGAAGTTCTTTCTCATGGATTTCGCGATTTACTCACGCGCCGGCGTTCCGGCCGCGATTTCCCGCCTTGACGCGCGTCATGCGACCTGCCGTTGAGCGACGCAAAGCGCGTGAAACCTTCCGCCGCCATTCGACGCCAAATCCGCCCAGCGTCCCGATTCAGCGACTTTGCCATCTTCGATTACATAAATCAGATCGGCCCATCGAATTGTCGATAACCGGTGAGCGATAATCAAAACGGTCATTCCGGAGGCGAAGCCGGCAATTCCGCCGAGCACTTGTTCCTCGTTTTGAAAATCGAGATTGTTGGTGGCTTCGTCGAGAACCAGCAGCGCCGGATTTCGCAATAATGCGCGCGCAATCGCGAGACGCTGGCGCTCGCCTTGCGACAGCAGCGCTCCGCGGTCGCCTATGATCGTATCCAACCCATCCGGCAGCGCCAGCACAAATTCATCGGCGCGTGAAGCCCTGAGCGCTCCCTTTAACTCGGACTCGCTTGCGCCAGGCCGCGCCCAGAGCAGGTTGTCGCGAATGCTTAAATTAAATAGCGCGGTTTCTGGACCGACATATCCAAGTTGCGACCGCCATCCGCGCCGCGCGGCTGCATCGAGCCGCACGCCGTCCACCGTGATTTCGCCCTGTGTTGGTTCCAGCAATCCCATCACGAGATCCGCGATCGTGCTTTTGCCAGCGCCTGAAGGACCGACTATCGCCGTGATCCGGCTGGCCGGAATAGTCATGTCAACCGCCGAAAGCGCCGGTTTCAGGCCGGCTCCGTATATGAACGACACTCGATTCAATCGGATTTGATTCGCGAGCGGCAGCTTATGGCCCGGCGGCCCGGGCGCTTCCGCGGCCGCGCGGCAACGCCGCTCCATCGCGCATACGTTGGTGAAAGAGGGCAGCGCATGAACGATCGTGCGGTAATACTGATGGCTCGACTGGAAACGGGGCATCAGCCGCGCGAAGAGCAGAATCAGGATCAGAATCATCGCGGGCGGCGCCGCGAACAGCTCCAGCGCGGCGAAAAGAACGGCCCCGAGCGCCATGGCCGATCCTAACTCGAACCACGCGCTCATCGTCGCCTGTTCCCGCTCCACGTTTATATATGTATCCGCGATTTGCCGGCTTACCTCGGAAAAAAGCTCGAAATCGCGCGTCACGGCGTCGTAGGTTTTCGCGGTCTTCAGTCCCTGCAAATGATCGCCGGCCGCCGCATACATGCGGCCCGTCTGTCTGGACAAGGTCGCGCCCAGTTCCTCGATTCTGCGCGTTCCGCGCGACAGCGCCACGGTCATCAGCCCGCCCAGCAGGATCACCGTCAGCGTCATCGGCGCGGACAGCGCCAGCGCGACGCTCACGTAAAGCGCGCCCATCACGAGGTTGGCGGCAAGCGCCGTAAGAAAAGCGGCCGCGGTCGTGATTCGCTCCATTTCCGCGGTCAGCGCGTGATTGAAATCGGACAACCGGCTGCGGCTGATGAATTGCCAATTCGCGTCGCTGATCGCTTTATACAGACGGCGGCGCATCACGTCCTCGAGGCGCCGATGCACCTGCGCGTCGGATACATTGCGGAAGCGATCGATCAGCGATCGCATCGCAATCACCAAAATATACAAACTGAGCATCAGCGGCAGGGTCGGATGCAGTCCGGCGGCCGTGAACGCGTTCCCCACCATCCGCGCGTAATGGCCAACCTTGCCCTGGCTTTCCAGGTTGTATCCGGCCAACTGGAGCGTCGGGAAAAGCATCGCCACGCCGGCGCCTTCGGTAAGCGAAAACAGCGTGATCAACGCGATCGTCCACGCGAACCGCCACGGCGCGATCCGCGCGATCGTGCGAACCAGATCGGCCAGCGCCGCCAGCGAACCGCCGCGCGGCTCCGCGAAGCCGTCGCCGGTCCGCCCGCCGCGGAGTTGCGCGGACTCAAGCGGTCCCGCCTGATCGAGGCTCTCCATAACGCGATGCTCGACTGCGGATAGTTTCTCCATCGCGGCGATGCTCGCGAAGCGGTGGCGTTCCGTCAGGCCTCGGCGAGGCGCGGATCGCGCGGTTTGGCGGCGTGCGTGGAAATCCCGACCAGCGATCTGAATATCCGCGGCGCCTGCGTGAACGCCATGCGCAAAGGATGAACGGCGTAATAGAGCGGATAGAGCGGGCGCGGCAACGGCAGCGACTTCCAATCCTCAATCGTCGGTCCCAACGCCCGCGCGGCGACATACCGAATCCGGCCGCGCGTCGATTCGATCGCGCGGGCGGGCGCCGACCATTCGCCGATAACGCCGCCGCGCCGCCCGATATTGCTGAACAGGCCCCGCTTGACGCCGGCGGCGATGCGCGTGACTACTCTGTCGCCCAACGCGAGCGCCATCACTTCCTCCGGAATCGGCGCCTTCAACAAATCGCGGATCAAATAAATTCCCAGCAACAGCAAACGCCGGCCGCCGGCCGCGGCCGCGTCGTTCAGCATCGACCGCCAGTCGATCTCCGGATTCCGCCGCACGAACGCCGCTATATCCAGTATCCATCCCAGCGAGTCCCATCCATGCTTGGCGCCGTGCGCGCACAGATGAATCACCAGGTCGGTGTTTGAAAGCGTCTTCACACCGCCGCTCCGAAGCTCGAATTCGACCGCCCTCCGGAACAGCGCTTCGCCTTCCGGCGCATACGCGAAATAGCGCGGATTCAGGCGCGAGTGAACATCCAGCGGCACGAGCCAATCGTCGCTGTTGAAGGTCTCCTGATATGACTGGAAAAAAGCTTTGCCTTCATCGCTCAGGCCGGAATATTCCGATCGGTAACCCAGCGCCGCGAGCGTCGCGCGGCACGGCCCAAGGTCGGAGGGCCGCACGAGGATGTCGAGATCGATGAACTCGCGCAGCCCGGGGTCGCCGTACGCCGCCGCCGCGAGCACGGGCCCCTTGAACGCGAGCGCCGTCACCCCCCGGTCGGCCAGCGCCTTCGCGATTCGGACGACGGCGTTCTCCAGGTAGGCGTTGCGCACGCGGTTCGCACGGACAGTCCCATGCCACCGCGCGAGCTGCTCGGCCGGCGCGCAATCGGGGCGCGCGGCCAGAACCTGATACAGAATCGGCACGACCGCATGCCACGTCGCGATCCGTTCGACCTCGTTCCAATCGATTTCCGGCTTTACCATCGCCGCGACGCTCTCGCCGTCCGCGCCGCGCACGTACGCTGAAACCAGGTTTACGACGAGCTCGGCCTCACGCGAAATCATGGCGGATCGCTTTCGTTTCTTGCCCCAGGTCGTTCGCGCCGGCTCCGGCCGGAATCGCTTCGCAACGTCCCCGCGCAGCGGCAAAGTGCAATTAAACAGATTGTAATGATGCCAAACATTACATGAGCTAACACCTTATTGGACGCCCGGTTCGTTGGCAATCGCCGCGATCGGGCGGCGCGTCGGCTTGCGTCATGCGGCGCCGGCAGGCCAATAATTCATTCCTGAGCAACGTCTCCGCCTGCGACCCATCGAGCCAATCTTGTCCAAGCCTCATTCGCGCGAATCAACAATCGATGCGTTATAAAGACGACGCGCTATCGTTCAAGCGAGACGGCATCACGCGCCGCCGCTTCGTGCAGGGACTGGTCGCGGCGGGCGTCGTCGCAGGTTTCGATCTTCGTTCATGGCCGGCTTTGGCGCACGCTTCCCTGCGCCGGCAGGAAGTCCTGCGCGGAAATCATTTTGCGCTTGCGCTTGAGGAAGTCATCGTAAATTATACTGGCCGCGCGCGCATCGCGACCGCCGTGAACGGCTCCGTGCCCGGTCCGCGGCTCCATTGGCGCGAAGGCGACACGGTCACGATCGCCGTCACCAACCATTTGCGCGCGCCCACCTCGATCCATTGGCACGGCGTGCGCGTGCCCGCCGCGATGGACGGCGTGCCCGGCCTCAGCTTCCCCGGCATCGCGCCGGGCGAAACCTTCGTCTATCGCTTTCCCGTTCTCCTGCGCGGCACGTACTGGTATCACAGCCACAGCCGCTTTCAGGAACAGACCGGCCATTACGGACCGTTGATCATCGAGCCATCCGGCGCCGACCCGGTTCAGTACGATCGCGATTACGTCGTCCTGCTTTCGGATTGGACCGACGAAAATCCTGAAACGATCTTCGCCAACCTCAAGCAGCAAAGCGACTACTACAATTTTCATCAGCGGACGGTGGGAACCTTTATTTCCGACGTCAGGAAAACCGGACTTCGCTCAACTCTCGCCGAACGGCTCAGATGGGGCGCGATGAACATGAGCCCCACCGACATTCTCGACGTGAGCGGCGCCACCTACACCTATCTGATGAATGGCGCGACGCCCGCGGCCAACTGGACCGGACTTTTCAACCCGGGCGAGCGCGTGCGGCTGCGTTTCATCAACGGCTCCTCGATGTCGATCTTCGACGTGCGGATTCCCGGACTGCCGATGACGGTGGTGCAAGCTGACGGCAACGACCTTGAACCGGTGACGATCGACGAATTCCGCATCTCGGTCGCCGAAACCTACGACGTGGTCGTCACGCCGCAAGCCGGCCGCGCCTACGCCATTTTCGTCCAGTCCGAAGACCGCACCGGTTATGCGCGCGGCACGCTGGCGCCCGCGCCGGGCATGACCGCGCCGCTCCCGCCGATGGATCCGCGGCCGCAATTGACCATGGTCGATATGGGAATGGGCGCGATGAATTCAACGCCCGGCATGAAGATGGAGGGTCATACCGCGTCCGCGCCCGCCGCCGCGCCACCGATGCATATGCCCGGTATGACCGACATGCCGGGGATGGACATGGACGAATCGCCGGGAAGCGAAGCCGGCTCGATGCGAACTCCCGCGGCGCCGCGAAGCGAATCTCAAACCAGCGCCGGCCGCGATTTCGGCGCGCCGCCGTTTCCCCAACCCAACCCGCACACTCCATTGGCGACCGCGCTCGCAATCACGACGCCGACGCTGCCGCCGCTGGAACCGATCGCGCTGCGGGTCGGACCGGAAGTCGACAACGTGGCGCAATCGCCTTCCGAACGCCTCGGCGATCCGGGGGTCGGGCTGAACGACAACGGCCGCCGCGTGCTCACCTATGCCGACTTGCGCGCCCGCTATCGCGGCGCCGACCCGCGTCCGCCCGAACGCGAAATCGAACTCCATCTGACCGGCAACATGCAACGCTTCGTCTGGGGCTTCGACGGCCATAAATTCAGCGAGGCCGAACCGCTCAGACTCAGGTTGGGCGAACGCGTGCGGATTATCCTCGTCAACGACACCATGATGGCGCATCCGATTCATCTCCACGGACTCTGGAGCGAACTCGAAAACGGCCACGGCGATCGCAGGCCCTACAAACACACGATCAACGTCAAGCCCGGCGAACGGCTGAGTTACCTCGTCAGCGCCGACACTCCCGGCCGATGGGCCTATCACTGCCATCTGCTGTATCACATGGAGGCCGGGATGTTCCGCGAGGTGATCGTAGCGTGAGGCGCCGCGCCAGCGGGCGCGCGCAGGCTCGGCTCCGTGTATCCGCATTCGCATGCTCCGCGATCCTGCTCGCCGCGATCGCGTTCGCGGGCGGCGCCGCGCGCGCGCAAACCACGCCGCCGAATCCCCAAAGCGCCACGGAGCCGGCTAGCTCGTGGAATCCGCCGGTGATGGACGATCCGATTATCGCGCACATCCTCTTCGACCAGCTTGAAGGACGCACCAACGGCCCGGATACGGAGCTGCGATGGGACGGGCAGGGATGGATCGGCACGGATTGGAACAAGCTCTGGTTCAAGTCCGAAGGATTTTTCGAGCGCGGCCGCATGACCGACGGCATCCATGAGATGCTCTACGATCGGCCGATTCCGTTCCTGCGCTATTTCGACTGGCAGGCGGGCTTGCGTTACGACGGCGATTCCGGCCCGCCGCGCTATTGGGGCGCGCTGGGAATAGAGGGACTTGCGCCGGAGTTCTTCGATTTCGAGGCGACGCTTTACGCACGCAACGCCGGCCACTTCGCCGCGCGCGTGGTCGGCAGCTACGACATCCTGATCACCAATCGCCTGATCGCGCAGCCCGAGGCCGAGATGAATTTCTATACCAAGGCCGATCCCGCGCGCGCGGTCGGAACCGGCTTTTCCGAACTCGACGCCGGCCTGCGTATCCGTTACGAAATCAGCCGCAAGTTCGCGCCCTACCTCGGCTTCGCGTACACCGGCGCATTCGGCGAAACCGCAGACTTCACCCGTAACGAAGGCGGTCTTGTGGTCGATCCCCGTTTCGTCTTCGGCACGCGCGTCTGGTACTGAGGCGGGCGGCTGCCGCCAAAAACGGCGCGAGCCATGATGGCCCGCGCCGCATGACAGATCTGTCGAAAGCGGCCGTCGTTACGCCGGTGGCGGCGTCGCGCACATCCCGATGAACTTCACGATGCCGGTGCTCAACAGATTGACGCTCGAATCGACCTCGTGGTCCTGCGGATCCGTTGCGCCGGCCCGCTTGGCCGCGAGCAGCGCGTTGATATCGACCACCGCAAGATACGTCCGCGACAGATTGGTGATCAACCCGATCGGTTTTTTGGAATTCGGGCTCACATAGGCCGTCAGGCCGTGCGGATCCCGCGGCATCAGCCATCCGTTTCCGCTCGGATCGTTCGGCATGTTCGCGACCACCCAATCCACTACCGAGGGCGCGCCGTTGCTGGCAGTCGAAGGCAGTTTGATCGCGCCGAAGGCCGTCGTGCCGTATTCGTCCTCCAGCAGCGCCACATGCGAGCCCGGCGCCACCGCGATGCCGGTCGTTCCCGCAGTGAAAGTTTCGAATCCGGCCAGCGTCTGAATCTGGCTGGGCGCGTCCCATGTCAGCGGCGAGCCGCTGGTGGCATACGTCGCCTTGTTCAAATTCGCCAGGAACATCTGGTTGCTGAATTCGAGCGTGCTCAGGGCGACGCCCGTCGAGCAATCTTCGCCTGCGGAATCGGGGGCGTAGCTGGCAAGATTGGTCGTATTGTCTGAGTAATTGTAGAGCGAAATCGCCCCTCTCGAAGGATTGATCTTGGCGATCTGATATCCGCCGGAGCCGCCGTCCGACTCGTTATCGTAATTTGGACTAAGCAGCAACTCGCGCTTGGGATCAAACGACGGCGCTTCGGAAATTTCGGCCGACGCCTGCAGTGGCGTGCTGAAAGTGTCATTCGTCAGATCGAGCAACTCTTAGCCTGTGATCGGCAGTTCGTTGATGTCGAGTCCCATCCCGATTCCGATCGCCGCATAACCGCTGCCCATCGCGATATTGCAGGTTGCGCAGCCGCCGCCTGTAAATGGATACGCGAACACGCCGCCGCTGTTCAGCGTCTGCGTGATCGTGGTTCCTGAAATCACGTAAATATTCGTGTCGTTCGACGTGCATACGACCTGCTGCGTCGTGTTGTCGTAAGCGCACGAGTTGATGTCATCCGTGGTGGGGATTTCCTGGCAGGTATGGCTCGAACCTTCGACCGGAACCACCTAGATGCCGGTGCTATTGCTTCCACCCCAATCGCTGTTTGGAATGTAGGCCGTGACGGTCTTGTGCGTCTTATCCACCGCGACCTGCATCGCATTGCCCGGCTGACAGGCGTTCGCAGTCACCGGAGGCGGCGGTGGAGGGGTCGTCCCTCCGCCTGAATCCGGCCCGCATCCGCTGACGCCAACCAACGCCATCAGCATAGCCGCCATGGTGACGACTCCCAGGCTCTCTCTCCACCCAGTCTCTTTAATCATCGACGCGCACTCCTCCCGAGCCTTCCATACAAATTATCTCTAATAGGCTCCTGAATTGCGTTTTAGCGAATCACAACATGTACGATTCATGAATCAGACGCAAATTCGGCGCACGATCGCTCATATTTTATGAATTTTACGTTGTTTTAGGAATAACTTTCCATAATGATTAAGCGTAAGCAAAAATTTGCCATAATCTACGCTCAAAAGATAGAAATAGATACATATTTCAGCAATTAAAGGAAGATAATGATGGCGACTGACCGCCACCGGCGGTCATAGCCGGAGAAGGCCCAAATTTCAGGATTTGGCGGGAGGAGCGGGAATTTCCTGCATCCGCGCCGTCGTGTCGTCGTCGTACTCCAGATGGAGCACGCGGACGATCATGCCGTGCATCCGCCAGAGCGCGACGACATAGATAATCTCCATTATCTGCGCGTCGCTGAAATGGCGTTTCAGGTTGGCGAAAGTGGCGTCTTCGATTAAATTTCGCCCGACCATTTCGTCCGCTGCCGCCATCACCGCCCGTTCCGCCGGGTCGAACTCGCCGCTCGTGACCCAGCCTTTGAGCGCCGCGAGCTTGTCCTCGGAAATTCCGACCATGCGCGCGACTTTCAGGTGTTGCGAATACTCGAAGCGCGAATCGCCAACGATCGCGGCGCGCAAAATCGCCAGTTCGCGAAAGCGCGGCTCAAGGCCCCGGCCCGGCTGCAACATCGCCAACAGCGACGCGCGCGACATTTTGAGGATATCCGGCACCAGCGCGTAGGTGGTCCAGTAATCGCCGGGCGTGCCGGTCGCGGTGCCGGGATTCGCCACCGGATCGCGGTCGCCGAAAAATTCCTTGTAAATTTCCCGCACTTCCGCCGGCGCCTCGGCGCGCGGCACTGGTCGTAATCGTTTGCCCATCGATCGCTCCCTCCTTGCCGTCGCCCGTGCGGCGACGCGCGCGGCTTTGGGCTTTCTTTATTCGGCCAGCCGGAAACTTTGCAAATCCCCGATCAATTTTTTGCAATTTTTGGTTATTCGATGATTTCTTTATTTTATCTATCGGGAAATTTGGAACTTATTGCAATTACTGGACTACCGGCCTAACTCTGCATCCATATCTTGTCGGCATTCGAGCTTCGGCGATTGGCCCGATGAAAAACGAACTCAGCGCAAACGACGATCTCATTCGGCCCGCAACCTTCGCGCGAATCCAATCCATCGATCGCCGCGCGTTTCTTCGGCTCGGCGGACTCGCCGGTATGGCTGGATTATGCTGGATGGTGACGCCGGCTCATCTGGCGGCCGCCGCGCCGACGGTCTATTGCAATCCGAATCGCCCGACCACGCCCGCCGACGCGCTGGCCGCGCTCGCCGCCGGAAACGACCTGTGGGCGACCGGCCAGCAGGAGCATCCGGGCGAAGATTCGACCCGCCGCAGTTGCGTGGACCAATACGGGCAAACGCCGTTCGCTGCTATTCTGTCCTGCTCCGACTCCCGCGTGCCGCCGGAATTGATTTTTGACCAGGGACTCGGCGACCTGTTTGTCGTGCGGGTCGCGGGAAACAGCGACACTCTGGTCGGCGTGCAGAGCCTCGCCTACGGCGTGGACCATCTGGGCGCCCTGGCACTGCTGGTGCTTGGACATCAGAAGTGCGGCGCGGTCAATGAGGCGGTAAAGAGCTACCCCCGCCCGGCGGCGGATTTCGTCCGCATCATCTATCCGGCGGTCAGAAAGGCGCGAATCATAGTTCGGCAAAGCGGCGGAGATCCCAACAATCCGGATTTGGTGCTGCCGGTCGCAATCAACCAACATGCCCTGCTGACCGCGGTGCGCCTCGGCTCCAGGCAGCCGTTCCGCAGCCTTGTCAAACAGGGCGCGCTGGCGATCGCCGCCGGCGTCTATAGCCTCGACAATCAGACGGTGACGATGCTGACTTCGTAATCGTGCGGGCGGAATCGCATGATCGTCCCGCACCCGAATTTCCGCTAAATCTCCGCGCGCGATTGGCTCCCGTGGATAGTCGAATAACCGCCGGCGGACTTGCGACGCACGGCGCGGTATGGTTCGATTAGTGGTTCATGGGCGGCCAGACCGGCGCGCCTTTTTCGAGTATCCGAACAGGTGATGAGCGCGGTGACTGCCGCAAGCTCAGAAAAGTTGGCCGCGACCGATGAAAAGGACTTATCAACCGCACAATCGCCGACGCAAGCGCACGCACGGCTTCCTCGCCCGGATGGCGACGCCGGGGGGACGCCGCGTCCTCAAGCGGCGCCGCACGAAGGGACGCGCACGCCTGACCATAACCATTCCGCCGAAGCAGCCCGGCTAGGCGCGCACGCGCAGGGCCGGACTGGACAGTCGTATGGCGCCGCCGACCGATTGCATCGGCGCAGCGAATTTCTCCGCCTGCAGCGAATCGGCGCGCGTTATCAAACCGCCCATTTCATCGTCTATGCGGGTCGGCTCGCGCCCGGCGATCGCAAACGGATGGGCGCCACCATTTCACGCCGAATCGGCAACGCGGTCGTACGGAATCGAGTGAAGCGGCGGATTCGCGAATGTTACCGGCTGGAACTCAGACCGATGCTGCCGGAAGAGACCTCGCTGGTCGTGATTGCGCGGCCGGGCGCGGGCGCCATCCCCTATTCGTCGCTCCGCGTCGAGTTGCTCGCGGCGGTGCGATCGCTCGCGGCGCGGACGGGGACTGGCGTGCAATGAACGTTCGACCGAAAACGCGAATCGGCGGCATCGCGCAAAATGCTCCTCGATATGCTGTGATATTCCTGATTAATCTTTATCGTGTTTTGATTTCACCGCTGCTGACGGCTTGGTGCGGCCCATCCTGCCGTTTCACGCCCACCTGTTCCGAATACGCGCGCGACGCGATTCGCGAACATGGCGTGTTCGCCGGCGGATGGATGGCCGTGCGGCGGCTCGGCCGCTGCCGTCCGGCGGGCGGCTTTGGCCACGATCCGGCGCCGCGGCGTCCGGCTGGCGCATAACTCAAGGAAGCTCTTGGACAACTACCGTCTGTTACTCGCCTTGTTCCTCTCGCTGGGGATCATTTTCCTTTATAATCAACTACTTGAATGGCGGCATCCGGAACTTGCCCACCCTCATCCGAAGACCACGGCGCTGCCGCCGCCGAGTTCCCTCGCCACGCCCGAAGGTGCGGCCAGCGGCGGCGCCTCGGCAGCGTCGGCGCCTTCGGCGGCGCCAGAATCCGCGCCTGCAACGGCGATTTCGGCCGCGCCATCACGATATATCGTTATCGACACCGACCTTTATCGCGCGGAAATCACCACGCGCGGCGGCCGCATCGACAGTTTCCTGCTCAAGAAATACCTTACGACCAGCGCCGCCGACAGCCCGCCCTATCAGATGATGCCGCAGGCCGAACGCTATCCGCTCGGACTGATCGTCGAACGTTCCGGCGCTTCGGTTGACGACGCCGGCGTGATCTATACGAGCGACGCTCCCGGCCATCTTTCCGCCACGGCGGGCGGCGAAATCAAACTAACTCTCGTCGGAACCACTCCCAACGGCCTGACGCTGCGCAAAACCTTCGTCTTCCGCAACGGCAGCTATGTTTTCGATCTCGACGCCAGCGCCGCCGCCGCGACCGGAGCGCAACCCGCAGGCATTGGCGTCTCGATGAGCCGTCCATTGGCCGCTGGCGCCGGCTATCGCGATATTCCCGAGATTCAAGCCGATATCGCGAACAAATCGATCACCGAGATGCAAAAGGCGCTGCAAAAAGGCGTCGCGCCGATTAGCGGAGCGATCACTTACGCCGGTTTCGGCGATCGTTACTTTTTGTCCGTCGTGATGCCGGTAAAGCCGGTCGAGGGGTCGCTCACGATGGATTATGCGGGCGACGAAGGCAAGGCGAATATCGTTTTCCCTGGCGCTGCGAACGTCTCCACGCGCGTCTATTTCGGACCAAAGGACCTGCAAATCCTCGAAGCGGCGAATCCGGCTCTGCGCAAGGCGATCGACTTCGGATGGATGGGGATTATCGCGCTGCCGTTTCTGCAATTGTTGGAGCTATTTCATCATTTTGCGCCCAACTACGGCGTTGCTATCATCCTCTTGACCGTCATCGTGCGGCTGGCGACCTTGCCGATGTCGATCAAGGGCCAGCGCTCGATGATGAAGATGCAGCGACTACAGCCGCAGGTCGAGCGGATTCGCGAAAAATTCAAGGACGACCAGGAGCGGCTGAACCGCGAGATGGTCGATCTTTACAAGCGCAACCACGTCAATCCGCTCGGCGGATGCCTGCCGATGGGAGTGCAGTTGCCGGTTTTTATCGCGTTGTACGAGGCGCTGCTCAACGCGATTCAACTGCGGCACGCTCCGTTCTTCGGCTGGATCAAAGATCTTTCGGCCCCGGATTGCATGCCGGTTTCGTGGATGCCGCGGTTGCCGTATCTGGATTGTCATGGAATACCGGTGCTGGTCGGATTGCTGGTGGTCACCGGCTTTCTGCAACAATGGATGGCGCCGAAGCAGCCCGACCCCGGCCAGCAGAAGATGATGATGTATATGCCAATCGTGTTCAGCCTGATTTTCGTCAACTTGCCGGCTGGACTAACGCTCTATTATCTTGCCTCGAACCTGCTCGGCATCGCCCAGCAGTTCGTGCTCAATCGCGAATTTCAACAATTGCCGCCGACCACATGAGCTCCAGCGACTCTATCGAAATTACCGCCTCGACGATCGACGAGGCGATTAGCCAGGCTCTGGCGCAGCTCGGCGCCGAACAGGACGACGTGGCGATCGAAGTGCTGAGCGCGCCGCGCTCCGGCGTGCTCGGACTCGGCGCCCGGCCAGCCCGTGTCAGCGTCACCCGGCATGCGCCAGCCGGCGCGCGCAGCGGCGTGATGTCGCCGCCGCCGGCGCCGCCGCTCAAACCAACGCCGCCGCAATCCGCTCAGCGTCCGGCGCCG